>NZ_CP015225.1:2018750-2691666 GCF_001623525.1 Pseudomonas fluorescens
TAGAGCTCATTGCTTTGCAGCCCCTTGGGAGACTCGAACTCGGCCATCCAGTTACCGCCGTAGAGGAAGAATGTTGCGCGCTGGTTAGGGTCCCACCAGGAGAACAATCGGGACTTGTCATCCAGGGCTGGGAAATTGACGGGGCCAGTGCTCTTTAGCACCGGCGTTGCGATAAAGGCCGCCGGCACATGCTCGACCAGCGATGGCAGGTCGTAATGGGTCGGCTTGAGAAACGCCGTTCCCACCGAAACCTCGCTGCTCAAGCGTTCCTGCTCATGTATACCGTAGCTGGGGCTACCGGCCGTATTGAGCGTGAGCCCTTCGTGCCAAAGCGCAGGGAAGTGTTCACGCAGGTAATTCACATGGCCGTTGTAAATGACCATCACCTTGTCGAACAACGCCTGGGACGAACCGAGGACCCTGGGCACGCCCATGCCGACAAACGGGTCATACCCCATGAAGCCTGAAAATTCGAGCTGCTGCGGATGCGCACTGATCAGCGTCAGCATCTCGCCTAGCACCGCGTGGTCAGCGACTCCGCCGCGATGCAGGCCGACATCCAGCTCGATATTGACCCGCATCCGGATGCCCAGGCCTTGCGCCAACGCCAGGTAATCCATCAGCCGCCGGGGGGTATCGAGCAGCCATTGCAGTTGCCTGGAAGGGTCAAAGGTGCCCTTGTGAGTTTGATAAAACAGCTCGGCCGAGCGCACCGGCAAAGGCTTGCCGAGCAAGAGGTCGGCCTCGGGAAAGGTCACTGCATCCTGATTGAGGAACGGCTGGTGGAACGACATCAGCCGCTGGCTATCGGTTCGTTTGGCGATATACGCCAACAACCCCGGTGACGGCAGGGACTTCTCCACCAGGCGCAAGTGTTTGCCGGCACGTTTGACCGATTGCATGACCACATTGATGTTGTGATCGAGCCCATCGAGGTCGATCAGCATCACCGGCCGCATCGGCCCATGGACCTTCAGTTCCTGATTCAGCTTGTGGAAGTACTCGTTGTAGGGGCTGCCCCGATCGCTCGGACGCAACAGCGCCCCCGCCCCGACCATCAATGCACCCACTCCGGCGGTGCCGAGCATAAAGGTTCTACGATTCATCAGGACGCTCCCTCTGCGTGCGCAGTCAGGTGCACGTTACGGCAGCGCTACCCGACTGTTGAGGCTATGGGAGGTCAGAAAGGGGACTTTGGCGGCCAGGCTTTGATCGAATCCGGCTAAACCCTGGACGTTGCAATGAACCCTGTGATGGCCGTCACCACATCGGCGCCCCGTTCAAGATAGGGCACATGCCCGCAGTCCTCGATGAACTCGCCGCGTGCATCGGGCAGTTGCTTGAGCAGGTTGTCCAGGGTCGCCGGCAGGAATACCTGGTCATGCCGGCCCCAGATCACCAGCGTCTTGGCAGCGATCTGGGGCAACCGTTCGAGCAGCACGTCCAGGCCTTCGCGACGGAAATCCTCGACGACACGCTGCACAGCGGCAAACCTCGACCTGCCGCTGGCCGCCATGGCCTGGGCCAAGCGCCCTCCTACCTCGGGCGGCGCCTGGAACACCAGGCTCCAGAAGCGCTTCATCTCTTCGACCGTACGATAGCCAAACACCGTGCCCGCCCCTTGCAGGCTGGCTTTCAATGTGGGGCCTAGCGCTTGCTCGCCCAGACCGGCAGGCGCCAGCAAGACCAAGTGACTGACACGCTGCGGGTGTTTGGCGGCATACAGGCCGGCCACGCATCCACCCAAAGAGCTGCCGACCAGCACGAAGGGGCCCTCGACGAGTGTATCCAGCAGGCCTTCGAGTTCCGCCAGCATTGCCAGGGGACCAAAGCCGGCACCCGCCTCGTACACGGATTGGCCATGCCCCGGCAAGTCGACGAAAACGCAGTGGTGATGGCGCGCCATGCCGAGCATCGCAGGGCCCCACTGATCCTTGCTGGCGCCCAAGCCATGGAGCATGACCAGCGTCGTCCGCTGTTGCCGTGCAGGGCTTTGCAGATAGGCCAGGCGTCCATGTTTACCGGTGTGCCAGCGCAGTTTCAAACCGAACTGCCAGCGGTGGACCAGGCGCAAAGTGCCGAGCAGCAATCGATCAACGCGGTTCATCCGCCACTCCTTGTCCTTTGCTACCGGCCTTGAGGAAGAATCTTGCCGGCAGGCGCAGTTGGCATAGCGCCACGCCTGACAGCGTCAACACGGCACCGATCACCAGGCGCTGGCTGAAACCTTCGGCGAGCATGACCTGGCTGACAACGATCGCGAACACCGGCACCAGAAGCAGGTACGGGCTCAGTTGCTGCATCGAGTTGCGGCCGAGTAACCAGAACCACAGACCGAACCCCAGCAGACCACCACTGAGTGCGGTGTAGAGCACCGCCCACCACGCCTGGGCGCTGGCCGTGTAGACGCGTGTCCATTGCTCGCCTTCCTGGACGAACGACCACAGCAACAGTTGCGGTGCGGCGATGACCGCCGTCCAGGCACTCAAGGCCAGCGGATCCAGTGGCCCGAGACGCTTGGTCAACACTGACCCGGCAGCGAATGCCAAGGCCGCCAGCGCCACCAGCAACATGCCGATGAACGTCCCGCCCGCCGATGGCGTAGCCAGTAGCACCAGGACACCGGCGAACGCCAGCACGATGCCCGCCAGGAGCCGCAGTTTCAGGACTTCCCCCAATAACGCGAATGCCAGGACGAGGGTAAACGGTGCCGCCAATTGATAAATGATCGCCGAGGTAGAGGCGTCTACCCGGGCGATACCGCAATACAGCAAACCGAAATGCAAGGTCCCGGTAATCGTGGCGATCAGGGCCACGGACGCAAACTGTTCACGTTTGACGCGCTTGAGCAGCGGCAGGAGAAACAGCGCCATGATCGCGTAGCGCATGGCGACCATGAGGATAGGCGGCAACTCGGCGCCGCCGATTTTCACTGCAGTGACCTGCGCGCCCCAGAGAAACGCGACCAGTAACGCGAGCAATGAGTCTTTCAATGGCATGACAGTTATCCCTTCTGAAATTGAATGGGCCGCAGGATTCTTTCCGGCTTGCCTGTCGCAAGGGCTGGGGGGTTAAGTCGACAGTGATGCTCGCAGAGCCGGTCCAATGTCTCGCGCAGGGCCTGTTCCGCTTCAGGATCGTGGGCCAGTTGGGTCTGGAAGCACGGCGGAAATCCCGAGCCGACCAGAATCATTTTGTTGAGCAGCACGTTCAGCGCGACCTGGGAGAAAACCGCCGTGTGTCCATAGCGTCGGCCGACGACCGCAATTGCCGCGAGTTTGTCGCGCAGCGGACGCTCCCGAGGCCGCAGGAAGCCATAGCCGACTCGCTCCAGAAACGCCTGGAAGCGACTGTTGGTGCCGTAGGCATGCATGACGGGGAGATAGAGCACCGCATCGGCGCGGTCCAGCCGCGCCACCAACTGCCCGACGTCGTCCTGCACTTGGCAGTCCTGGTCGGAACAGGCGTTGTCGGCGTCGCAGTAGTCGATCCGGTAATCCTTGAGCCAGATGTCATCGACCGCGACCTCCTCGCCCAGGTGGCGGCGCACCAGCGCCACCACCCGTGCACTGACACCACAAGGTCGGCTTGACCCGACAATGATGGTCAGATTCATGATTCAGGACGCCTCCCGCAACCCTTCTTCGCCAGCCAGGTAGGCGCGCAAAGCCTCTTCCATCAACTGCCCGGTCAGCCAGAGCGTGACGCGTGCCACTTCCTTGATCTGACGACGATCTGCTTCGGTCTTCACCGCACGCTGCATCGCCATACGCACTTCCTCGGCGTGCTTCTCGTCGATGGTCGAGTGGGCGACGAAGAAGGTCATCTGCTCATCCTTCAAGCCCAGGTCGGCACGGAACCGTTCCAGGATCGGTTGGATGTGCTCGTAGACGTCCTCGGCCCAGTAGCTGTAGCCCAGGCGAGCGATCGGCCCCTTGCGGATGGCCACATCGTTGAGAAAGGCGATCAGTGCCTGGGTCGGCGCCAGGGGCGCCGGCATGGCTTGCGGCAACAGCCCGACCGACTCCAGGTCACGCAGCACCATGCGCTCGTGGCCCAGCTCTTCCAAGGCGTGCTTGTAGACGAAGCGCAACAGCGTCGTTTCCTCTGGATCGGCACTGAAGGCGCAGGCGGCCTGGTTCACCGAGTTGTAGCGGGTGTAGTGGTAGACCTGCAGCATGAGCTGTTGGTAGAGGGCTGGCGGCGTTGGGTTGTCCAGGCTGAATTTCCAGTAGGCGCCCTGCTTGATCTGGGCCCAGCCCGCGTCGACGATAGCGTCGAGTTCCTTGAAGAATGCTTGCATTTCAATTGGCTCCTTTAACATTGAGGTAAACACTTTCGAGTTCCAGGTACACGAGGCTGTAGCGCCGCTCGACCTGTTCCCCGGTCCAGGTAACGTCATCCACCAGCACGCGCCCGCCCAGGCCGACATAGAGCGCAGCCAATTGGCCGCGGCACAGTGCCGAGATGAATCGCAGGTGAGTGTTGGCTTTCAGCCAAATGGCCGCTTGCAGGAGAAACATGCACAGGTGCCGACCGCCGCGGTATCGCTCGTCCAGCACCAGGCGATTGGCATCGAAGGCATCCGTCGATTGTTCGAAATAGGCCTGCACGTCGACCGCTCGCTCGACGAAGCTCAGGCCATGACCCAGCGGCGTGACGCGCAACGTCCCGACCACTTCGTCCTTGTCCAGGTAGACCAGGTGATAGGACAAGGCGTCGCGCACCTGCTCCCTTCGCTCGAAGTCGTCCTCCCGTGCCGGGTTGGTCCCCAGGTAGCGACTCCTGAGTTGCCTGACGGACTCGAACAGTTCATTGGCGTTGTCAATCACGCGAACAGACAGGCTCATCGCTGACCTCACTGGCCTTGACGCTGATCGACGATGCGCGCTTCTTTCCAGCTGAACCAACTGCCAAGGTTCACATGCTCGGCCAGATCGCCCACCACCATGACCGTGGCATCGACCCCAAGCCGTTCGCGCAGGCGCTCCTTGATCAGCAGCACCAGACGTCCACGATCGCCTTCGAAGAAGCGCGACATTTCCAGCTTGGCGATGACGGTGTCGCGATCATTGGCGCGACTGAGGATGATCTGGTAACCAAGGCATTGTTCGACGCCTTCAAGCAGCGCCTGCTCGATCTGTGCGGCCGAGAAGGCGCGATCGTTCAGTTGCACGGCATCCTTCACCCGACCGACGACCTTGACGGTCTGGCGCATCGATTGCGCATAGCCGGGGCGCGACTGGATCGAGACCAGATCGCCCGTGCGGTAGCGAATCAACGGCTTGCTGCCGGGAATCAGCATGGTCACGCACAACTCACCGTCGCCGGTGCAGCCCAGGCTTTCCCCGGACTTGGGATCGAGCACCTCGATGATGTAGTTGAGGCGATGCGGCACCAACTGGTCGTTGGCGTTGCAGGCCGCGATGATCATCGCTTCCTGGGAGCCATACAGGCTGTTGTAGGCCTGCGCACCCCACAGGCTGTAGAGGTTGTTCTTCAACGCAGGGGTGCACAGCTCGCCGCTCATCATGAACGCGCGCAGGGCGAAGTCCTCGCGTGGGTTCAAGCCTTGGCGCTCGGCTTCCTTGGCCATGGCCAGCAAGAGCCCCGGCGCCGATGCGAGCACGCCGATCCGCAGGTCCTTGAGCAGTTGCAGTGCCTTGGGCCAACCGATCACCGGTGAGTGCGGCCAGATCTTGGCATTGCACAGGTCGAGCTGGGTGCAGACATCGCCCAGGGTGTCACCGAAGGAATGGACCTCGGTAGGTCCCATGATGCCGACCACGGTCTTTTCGCCTGGGAAATGCTTTTCGATCACGGCCTGGTAGGCCATGGCCAGTTGGCGATTGCTCGCGTAGCTCTCCTTGCGGTCTCGCGGGCATGGCGTGGCGGGCCCGGTGGTCCCCGTGGTCTCGTAATAGAAGATGCTGTCTTCCAGCGGGCCGGACAAAATGTCGAAGCCTGCTTCGCGCAGATCATCCTTGGTCGTGAATGGCAAGGTGGCGAGGTCATCCAAGGTCAGCGAACGCTCGTCGACCTGGGCAAGGTGCCTGGAATAGAACGGCGAGGACCGCTTCACGTGGCCGACCACTTCCCGCAACTGTGCCTGGTGCCAGGCCGCCAGCTCGGCGTCGCTGAGGACGTCGGTCCAATAGGCATGATGAATCGGATCGTACCGCTTCTTGAATGTCTCTAAATGCTCTTTCATTTCAGCCGCTCAGGTTTGATGGGTTACTGGAACTCAACGGCCGCTACGTTAGTAACAGAACTTATAAATACCCAGCTGCGCTATCTCGCAGTTGTGCGCGCACGAGTTTCTTGTTAAAAGCACGCGCGGTTACATACGCGTAGGGATAGCTCTGTCGACATTCAGAAATGAATGAAAGATTAATATGCCCTCAGCAGTTGACAGGCCCCAGGGCACGCTGGTAATTTCGCCGCACTGCCCATTATTCCCGCAGTGCTTAGCCAAGACTGGGATGTCTAAAAATGTACTATCACCTTTCTGCTATCAGTTCCTCCCACAGCTATCCCGACAGCTGTTCCCGGGCCATTCTGGCCATCTTCAAAAGCAATATCTGGCGTCGCTAATCTAGCGAAGACCGGAGCCTGTCTGCTGCCTGCCAGCAACGTCCTGATCTTTCCCCTCTGAAATCGAAGGCGCTCGCGCCTTGTGTCCTGCGCAACAATTGGCTGCAATCCATTGCAAGCTTTTTAGTGCGCGCGACATGAACAGCGTCCGTCCCGTCTATTCAGAATATCCCTCAACACGTATTTAAAGTGCCTGCGCGCTTTATATTCCCGTGGCGCTCTCTTAATCGAGCGCCTGAATCGTTACACCTTGAATATGGTATTAACCGTGAATAAAAATTTAATTGGCGTGAATGTTCTTCGCCGTGAAGAACGTCGACCTACGGATGCACTTGGCATATATGCAAATGCACGGGAACAACTGGGTCGCGAGTCTGTTTTCATTCTTGAATCACTGTCCGGCCCAAGCCGTGATCGCCGGGCGACGATCGTCGGGCTCGAACCGCTTTTCGAAGTGCGTATCGATGAGGGCCAGGCCCAACTGCGAGGCTGCGCCGCCCTGTGTGAACATTTGTCCGCCAGCCTGCGGCAAGCGGGCATGCAGGTCGATCCGGAACACAAGATCCATCTACCCGACAGCGAGGCTGCGTGGAACCTGCTCCGGGCGATCCAGGCAACGTTCCAACCGGCGTCCAATGCCCCTTCCAGCCTGGCCTTCTTCGGCTATTTCTCCTACGACTGCGTTCGCCTGATCGAGCGACTTCCCGATCTGGCCAAACAGACCTACGACTACCCGCTCATTGCCCTGTCGGTCTATCAGACCCTGGTTTATTTCCACAGCAATGGCATCGTCGAAACCCTGATCAATAACCACGATCTCTGGTCGCCCCGCACGTTGGAGGACTACCCCTTCCTGAGCTCAACCCCGGCATCCGAGGCGCTGGCCCCGCTACCGTACCCCGAGGGCTTCGAGGAAGAGCGCACGGTGACCCCGGAGCAATTCGTCGAGCGTGTCGAAGTGGCGATGGAGCACATCCGCGCCGGCGACGTCTACCAGATCCAGCTCGGTCATGAGATTCGCATCCGCTCGCAGGTTTCGCCGTTCGATGTGTACCAGAACCTGCGCCTGCGCAACCCTTCCCCCTACATGTACCTGGCCCACGTAGGCGGCATCGACCTGATCGGCGCCAGCCCCGAGCTATTCGTCAGGATCAAGGACGACTTGATCGAGATGCGCCCGATCGCCGGCACCGTGGGCAAGAAGCCTGGCGTCGATCCGACTCAGTTGGTCCTGGAGCTGACCCGCTCCGAGAAGGAGCGCGCCGAACACCTGATGCTCATCGACCTGTGTCGCAACGATATCGGTCGCGTGTGCCAGGCCGGCTCGCTGGAGGTCGATGAGTTCATGCTGGTGGAAGAGTACTCGCACCTCTACCACATGGTGTCGAACGTTCGCGGCCTGCTGCGCCCGGGCCTGGATGCCTTCGACGTGATCAAGGCCTCGTTCCCCGCGGGCACCATGTCCGGCGCGCCCAAGGTCAGGGCGATGGAGTTGATCGAGGGGATGGAAAGCAACCGCCGGGGCATTTATGCCGGGGCCCTGGGCCTGGTCGGTTTCGATGGCAGCGTCAACACCGCATTGTGCATTCGCTCGACGGTCTTCGATGAGGGTACGTACCACTTGCGTGCATCCGCCGGAGTGGTGGCCGATTCGGTGCCAGAGCTTGAGTGGAAAGAGACGCTGTACAAGATGGGTTCCGTCTATCGGGCAGTGACCGGCCAGGAGATCGCACTGTGAAAGTATTCTTGATCGACGCCTATGACAGCTTCGTCTTCATCATCAGCCAATACCTGGAACAACTGGGGCTGGAAACCCACGTCGAGCGTCACGACGTACCGGACCTCATCCAGCGCATTGAAGCGTTCTCACCGGATTTCTGCGTGCTGGGCCCTGGGCCTGGGCATCCGGCCGATGTGGGCTACATCGAAGTGATCAGGCACTTTCAGGGACGCCTGCCGCTGCTGGGTGTGTGCCTGGGTCACCAGGCCATCGGCCTGGCCTTCGGTGCCCAGGTTTGCCGGGCTCCTCACGTGATGCACGGCAAGGTGAGCACAATCGAGAACGACGGCAAGGGCGTCTATGACCACACCCAGGCACAGGCGATTCGGGCGACCCGCTACCATTCGTTGATGATCAGCGAGCAGCCGTTACCCGACTGCCTGGAGATCACATCCAGATCCACGGACGACGGCTATGTCATGGGCGTGCGCCATCGCCACCTGCCGGTGGAAGGCGTGCAGTTCCACCCTGAAAGCATCCTCACCGAAAACGGCCTGGACCTGTTCCGCAGCTTCATCCGGTGTCACGTGCACAAGTGATCCATCCGGAAGGGGCATGCGCCCCTTCCTTCCCCGTACTGCGACTGCGTCATTCCTGCTACAACGAGAGCGATCCGTTTATGGACAAACACCACTCCCCCGCCTGCGGCCGGACCCAGGCCGAGCGTGCCGCTACGCTGGCCGCCTTCACGAGCCTCGCCAAGGATGCCAACCGTTGCGATTGGGAGCGCCTGCTGAACAAAGTGCTGCGCCAACTCGGCTTCGGCAGCTACCTCATCAGCCTCGGGCCGGCAACGCCGAGGGATACCGACCCTCTCGCTGGCCTCATCACCACCTTTCCCAAACGCTGGCTGGAACACTACCGCTGTGATGGGTTGATCGAGATCGACCCGATACTCAGGCACTGTCGACGCGAGCTGGTGCCGCTTTTCTGGGACAGCGAACGACGGCGCGCCCGGGGACGCTCCCGGCATTTCTGGGAGCAACGCGAGCTACACGGCCTGCGCAGCGGCGTGAGCATCCCACTGCGCTACGAAATGCTCAGGGGAACCTTGAGCGTGGCCTTCGACGACACACAGATCACCGAACAGAAGGGTTTTTCCAACCCTGCCGTCTACCAACTGTTCATGCTCATCCCCTACCTGCTCGCCGGGATACGACATCAATTGCAACGGCCTGCCCAACCGCGCCAGGACCTGACGCCCAAGGAAATGGACTGCCTGTACTGGGCCAGCGAAGGCAAGACCACCTGGGAAATCAGCCACATCCTGACCTGCTCCGAACGCACCATCGACTTCCACCTGCTCAATGCGCGACGCAAGTTGGGCTCGGTAAGCCGCCAACAGGCCGTCAGTGCTGCGGTGGCTTGTGGGTTGGTCATGCCGACCGTTGGAAGCGTGCACGATAGCGACCGGGGCTTTCGCCGGTCCATTTCTTGAAGGCACGATGGAAGGCGCTGGGCTCCTGAAAGCCAGTCTGCTCGGCGATGTCACTGATGCTGCTGCCGGTCTGGCGCAGCAGCTCGACGGCCAGCCCACGGCGGACCTCGTCCTTGATTTCCTGGAACGAACTTCCTTCGCGCTCCAAGCGTCGACGCAAGGTGCTGGGGCTCATCCGCAGGTCACTGGCGAAGGCTTCCAGGGTGGGCCACTGGCTGTAATGGCTGTGGCGCAGGCACTGATGAAGCCGGGTAGCCAGGCCATGCTGATTGCGAAAACGGATCACCAGCCATTGGGGCGCACTGCGCAGAAATACCTTGAGGGAGGCCAGGTCTTGAACGACTGGCAAGCGCAGGTAGCGGCTGGCAAATTCGATTTCCGTGCGCTCGGCGCCAAAGCTGAGGTTGGGCCCCCAGAGCAACGCATCGTCACTGAGGGACAGGCGCGACTGACGAAAGTCCGCGCGATCGATGGGAATGCGCCGCCCGCCCAGCCAACACAGCAGGCTGATCATCAGCACAAGGAAGGTTTCCTCACCAAAACGGCGGGCATCGGGATCCACCGAGCACGTCTGCAGACTGATCACCGCCCGCTTGCCGCGCACGCTGAGACTGCCGCGAAAATCCCGCAGGAACAATCCGAAGTTGCCCAGGCACTGGCGCAGGGCCTTGCCCAGATCGGGTTCCTGAATCAACCCCCGGCAAATCAGGGCAAAACTGCCGACCGGCATGCCGTGGGAATCCAGCTGGAAGAACTCGTCCTGCAGTTCACGAATCTGGATCAGCCACAAAGCGGCAAAAGCGCTCGCTGGAACCCGGGCCTCAGGCTGGCCCAGCAACGCCGGGTCGATGCCGGCCTCGGCCAGTATCGCCGCCAGCCGTTGAGGCTGGTCCCGCAGCGCGTGGATCATGGTGTGCACGAAGTAGACCGCGACCGAATCCTTTTCCCGCATAAACCCAGTTTCCCCACTTCCTCGATGGCAAAAAACGCCAGTATCGCTGAACAGTTATGGCATAGGCCCACCCAACGGCGACCTCTAGACTGGCGGCATTAAGGGGCCACGGCGCACCATCTGTCGAGCCCCACCAGCGGATCGCGTCCAGGGCCGGCCAGTGGCTGCACGCTGGGGCGCGCTTGAAAAAGGAAACACCCCACATGCATCTGCATACTATCGGCGTAATCGGCGCCGGCACCATGGGCAACGGCATTGCACAGGTCTGCGCCCTGGCCGGTTTCGAAGTGACCTTGCTGGACATTTCCACCAGCGCCCTGGAAAAAGCCCTGGCCACCGTGGCCAAGAACCTCGACCGGCAAATCGCCAAGCAGACCCTGAGCCAAGCGCAGAAAAACCTCGCCCTGGACAAGATTCGCACCAGCACCGACTACGCCAGCCTGGCCGGCGCACAACTGGTGATCGAGGCCGCCACCGAGAACCTGGAATTGAAACTGCGACTGCTGCAACAGGTCGCTTCTCAAGTCGGCAGCGACTGCGTGATCGCGTCCAACACTTCCTCGCTCTCGATCACCCAACTGGCCGCCGGCGTCAGTCATCCAGAGCGCTTTATCGGCCTGCACTTCTTCAACCCGGTGCCGGTGATGGGCCTGATCGAGGTGATTCGTGGCCTGCAGACCCACGACGCGACCCACGCCCTGGCCCTGGAAATGGCCCGGCGACTGGGCAAGACCGCGATCACCGCCGGCAACCGCCCAGGCTTCGTGGTCAACCGGATCCTGGTGCCGATGATCAACGAAGCCATCCTGGTCTTCCAGGAAGGCCTGGCCAGCGCCGAAGATATCGACGCGGGCATGCGCCTGGGCTGCAACCAGCCCATCGGGCCGTTGGCCCTGGCCGACCTGATCGGCCTGGACACCTTGCTGGCAATCCTTGAGGCCTTCTACGAAGGCTTCAACGACAGCAAATATCGCCCCGCTCCATTGCTCAAGGAAATGGTCGCCGCCGGCTACCTGGGACGCAAGTCCGGGCGGGGTTTCCATGCCTATGGCTGAGCGTTGCTCGCGCTTCGCCGAAAGCCGGGACAAGGCCTTGGAACTGTTCGCCAGCAAGGGCTTCGGCCAGGTCGGCATGCGAGAACTGGCGAGCCACCTGGGGCTGACGCCCGGCTCGCTGTATCACCACTACCCAAGCAAACAGCACCTGCTGGCCGACCTGATCGAGGAGTTTTTCGAAGAACTGCTGGCCACGCTCGGACGCATTGAACAGCAACCCCGGGACAAGCGCGGCAACCTGCAACGGTTGATCCGCGCCCACCTCAAGCTGCACCGGGAGATGCCCTGGCATTTTCGCCTGGTGGAGCGCGACAGCGGGTGCCTCAACCTCGAGCAACAACAGCGGGTGCAGCATTTACGCGAGCAATACGAACGGCGGCTGTTGCTGATGTTGGGAACGCCTCGGCGCCTCCCCTCCCGGGCAATAGCCGCAGCCGGCCACGCCATTGCCACCCTGCTCAACAGCGCGCCCAGTTGGCTGGCGCACCAACCCCTGGAGCAGCACGAACACGATGAGTTGCTGGAGAACCTGCTCGCTGGCGCCATAGAACGGCTGTTGGCGTCCAAGGTCGCCGCCGAACCGACATTGCGCGTCACCGCGGCCTGAGCCAAGCCCTCAGCGCAACTGCAAGGGGTCGACCAGGCCTGCGACAATCGCCATGCCCACCAGCTGCGGCAGGTTCTCGGCGCCCATGCGCTTCATGACCCGGGAACGATAGAGGTCGATGGTCCTGACATTGACCCCAAGCTGATCGGCGATTTCCCGGTTGGTGTAGCCCTGGACCAGAGGCAGCAACACGTCATTTTCCCTCGGGGTCAAGCTCTGAAGCCGCGCCTGCACCCGCGCCTGGCCCGCGCTGACGGTCTGGCTGTCGTCGGCCAGGCTCAAGGCCTGCTGCACGCTGTCGAGCAGCAATTGTTCGTTGTAGGGCTTTTCGATGAAATCATGGGCCCCGGCCTTGAACGCCCGCACCACAATCGGCACATCGGCATGCCCACTGACGAAGATCACCGGCAGGCGCAGCCCACGGTTGCGCATCTCTTCCTGGACGTTGAGCCCCCCCATGCCTGGCATGCGCACATCCAGCAGCACGCAACCATTGAGCGGGTTGTTGCAGGCCTCGAGAAACTCCCGGCCACTGGTGAACGAGAGGGCCCTGAGGCCCACGGACTCCAGCAGCCAGACCGTCGAATCGAGCATGCCTTGGTCATCGTCGACCACATACACCACCTGTTCCGCCACATCCATCATTGCCCTATTCCTCTTGTTGTCGGACCACGCCGGCCAGGGTCGGCCCCGGCAAGTTGCAGCGCATCTGCAAGCCCACGGCCAAGGGCCGGGCCTGCAACTCGCCCCCGAAACCTTCGATGATGCTGCGGCTCATGGACAACCCCAACCCCAGGCCATTGACCTTGCTGGAATAGAACGGGGTGAAAATCTGCTCCAGTTGCGCCGTCGGCACGCCGTGTCCCTGGTCGCTGACGCTGACCTGCACCCCGCCGTCAGCCCCAGGCTCGACCGCCAAGACAATCTGCGACGGCTGGCCGGGATGGGCCTCGCGATTGGCCTCGATGGCGTTGCGCAGCAGGTTGAGCAGCACCTGCTCCAGCAGCACCCGGTCGGCATAGACCAGCGGCAGATTATCCGGCAACCGCTCCACGATCTCTACCTGACAACTGCTAGCTTCCCAGAGGCACAGGCGCGTGGTTGCCCGGGCAACGTCACTGAGGTCCAAGGCCTCCATGCGGCGGCGGCCCTTGCGCAAGAAGGCGCGCAAACGCTTGATCACCTCCGATGCGTGATTGGCGTGCACGGCGATTCGCTCCAGCCCCTGGGCCACCTTCTCGGCGGCCTCGGAATGACTGCCCAAGGCCTGCAAATAGCGCTGGCTGGCGTTGGCATAATTGACCACCGCCGCCAGTGGCTGATTCATCTCATGGGCAATGCCCGAGGCCAGTTCACCCAGGGTCACCAGGCGCGCCGTGTGAGCCAGTTCGTCCTGATGATGACGCTGCTGGGCTTCACGCAGCTCCCGTTCGGACTGGTCATGGGCCACCAGCGAATAGAAGCGCTCGCCACTGGCCGCGCGATGGGCCAGAAGCATCAGCGACACCGGCACCGAAGCCCCTCCGGCCGGCGGTTGCAGGCGAGCCTCGATGCTCCAGCGGCCACTGCGTTCGGCATAATCCCAGCCCTCCTGCTCCAGGCTGGCCAGCACCTCGGCGCTGAGAAAGGCATCCAGCGTTGGCAGGCTGTGTTGCGCATCCAACCCAAGGGTGCGGCGCGCCGCCGGGTTGAGGTAGGTCACCGCGCCATCGGGCTGGATGAACAGCACCGGGTCGGTATTGGCCTCCACCACCTCTGCCAGACGGCGCTTGTTTTCTTCGGCCTGGACCCGGGCGGTAATGTCCCGGGACACGCTGACCACTTCAACCACCGCGCCGGTGTAGGTTTCGCGAATGGCTCGGCACGCGGTCTCGAACCACAGGTAATGGCCGTCGCGATGGCGAATGCGGTAGGTCATGGTGTGATAGCCGTCCTGCTCCAGGGCGTCGCGGGTGCGTTGCATCAGGCCGGCCTGGTCCTGCCGATGAAACAGCGTGTGGGCCTGACGCCCGTGCAGCTCCTGCGGCCAATAGCCGAGCAAGGTCCAAGAAGCCAGTGACGCATCGAGAAAGCAGCCGTCCGGGGTATGGCGGGAAATCAGGTCGGTGGTGTTTTCGGTGATCAGCCGGTACAGGCGTCGCGCCTTGGCCGACTCGCGCTCGGCGAGGATCTGCGCGGTGGCCTGGCGACAGCGGGCCAGCACACGATTGGCCTTGGGGTCGGGGATGAACGTCCAGACCAGGATCTGCTCGGCAACCTGCACCTCCACGTTCTCGATGGCTCGCTGCTGGGTCAGACAGGCCTGGACCAGGTGCGCGTGGCTGACCGGTAACAGGCTCGAGGCATCAACCAACGACAGTTGCTCGAGCAGCGCCAGCAGCGCCTCGTTGAGCTCCAGCGGTCGGCCTCGCGAATCAAGCAATGCACTTGGCTGCGGGTCATGGCCGAGCAGCGGCGAATCGCGCAACTGGCCGCTGACGCTGGCCAATAGCAGACTCAGTAATTCGTGCACCGCCACCAGCCAGTCCTGCCCCACTTCGGGCTGTAGCTCAACCAGCAGCAAGCCTTGCTGCCCCGGCTGCAGGGCCAACGCCAGGACCTGACCATGCTCGAGGGCCGCGCGGCGCAGACGACCGGCCAGCCAGCAATCGAGCTGACGCACCTGCGCCAGTTCCAGCCGCTCCTCGTCCTGCAAGCGCTGGAAAAGAGCCCGGTCACTGCTTTGCAAAGCTTCACCAAAGCCCGGCGGCAAATGCCGGGCACGGCCTTCATGCCGATAGATGCCACTTGGCGCATGCCAGCTCAGGTAGATCGCCCGGCGGATTTGCGCACAATCCTGCAAGGCCCGGCACAGGGCATCGGCACAAGCCGCCAGGGCCATGCCTTCACGTTGCAGGCGCAACCAGCCGTGCAAGCGAACGGTGGTGGAGATCATCAGGAAACCTGTCGTGAAAATAGGGCGAGCAACATATAGTATATTTACTATACAACTCAGGTAGTACTTCCATATCAATCGGCAAACAGTATATAAATTCCCCCGGATAAGTCACCGAGCTTTTCTGTGGTGAACGCGTCTGTCGACAATCGCACTGCGATTGGGCTAGCACCGGCAGCCCGTGCCCCCCCCCCCGAGAACCTCGGCCAATAGAGCTAATAATCAGCCACCGGGTACCCCAGCCATGTCCATCTACGAGCAAGGTTTTGCGCCAACCGGCGTCAACCACACCGCCCTTACCCCCCTGAGCTTCATCGAGCGCACCGCAAGCGTCTATCCCGATTATCCAGCCGTGATCCACGGCTCGATCCGGCGCACCTGGGCCGACACTTACCGCCGCTGCCGGCGCCTGGCCTCAGCCCTGGCCGGTCGCGGCATCGGTAAAAACGACACGGTGGCGGTCATGCTGCCGAACATTCCGGCCATGCTTGAAGCGCACTTCGGTGTGCCGATGATCGGAGCGGTGCTCAATGCCCTCAACGTACGCCTGGATGCCGAGGCCATCGCCTTCATGCTGGCCCACGGCGAAGCCAAGGTATTGATCGCCGACCGTGAGTTCCATGACGTGGTGCAAGCGGCCATCGGCATGCTCGACCATCCGCCCCTGGTGATCGACCTCGACGATCCGGAATATGGCGAAGGCCAGGCGGTCAGTGAACTGGACTACGAGGCGTTTCTTGCCGAGGGCGACCCGGACTTCGCCTGGCAGTGGCCAGACGATGAATGGCAGGCCATATCCCTGAACTACACCTCTGGCACCACGGGCAACCCCAAAGGCGTGGTCTATCACCACCGCGGCGCCTACCTCAACTCCCTCGGCAACCAAATGACATGGGCCATGGGCAATCATCCGGTGTATCTCTGGACCTTGCCGATGTTCCACTGCAACGGTTGGTGCTACCCCTGGACCGTGACCGCCCTGGCCGGCGTCCATGTGTTCCTGCGCCGGGTCGACCCGCAAAAAATCCTCAATCTGATTCGCGAACATCAGATCACCCACCTTTGCGGTGCGCCCATTGTGCTCAATGCCCTGGTGAACATGCCCGACTCGGCCAAGGCCGCGATCGACCATCCGGTCAGCGCCATGGTTGCAGGAGCGGCACCACCGGCCAAGGTGATTGGCGCCGTCGAGGAAATGGGCATCAAGGTCACCCACGTCTACGGCCTGACCGAGGTCTACGGGCCGGTGACCCTATGCGCCTGGCACGCGGCCTGGGATGAGCTGCCACTGGAGCAGCGAGCCCAGATCAAGGCTCGCCAAGGTGTACGCTACCCGACCCTGGAAGGGCTGATGGTGGCCGATCCAAGGACGCTCGAACCAACCCCACATGACGGCCAGACCATCGGCGAGATCTTCATGCGCGGCAACACCGTGATGAAGGGCTACCTCAAGAACCCCAGCGCCACCGCCGAAGCCTTTGAAGGTGGCTGGTTCCACACCGGCGACTTGGCCGTGACCCATGCCGATGGCTACGTGGAAATCCGCGACCGGCTCAAGGACATCATCATTTCCGGTGGCGAGAACATCTCCACCATCGAACTGGAAGGCGTGCTCTATCGGCACCCGGCAGTGCTGGAAGCGGCCGTGGTGGCCCGTCCTGACGAAAAATGGGGTGAAACACCCTGCGCCTTCATCACCCTGAAATCCGACCATACAGACGTGCGCGAAGCCGAGATCATCAGCTTCTGTCGCGAGCACCTGGCAGGTTTCAAGGTGCCACGCACGGTGGTCTTCACCCAACTGCCCAAGACTTCCACCGGCAAGATCCAGAAGTTCGTATTGCGCGACATGGCGAAGAATCTCTAGCCCGACCGCTGAAAAAACCCAGGCATCGCTGACAAGCCCGGCTTCTCACCGGCCGTCTCGTGGGCAAGCGAGCACCCGCGCGTCAGCGGTGCCTGGGATCGTGGTCCGTGAACCGCGCGACTGCGCCATTCCACCTTCTTTCCTTGCATGAGGTTCATTGCAATGCCCGAATTCAACGCCCCGTTGCGCGACATGCGTTTTGTCCTGCATGAGGTCTTCAACGCACCGAACCTCTGGGCCCGCCTGCCCGCGCTGGCGAATACCGTCGACGCCGCCACCGCCGATGCGATTCTCGAAGAAGCTGCCAAGGTCACCCATCACCTGATCTTTCCACTCAACCGCAGCGGCGACGAGGAAGGTGCCCAGTGGCACGACGGCCAGGTCAGCACGCCGAACGGTTTCAAGGCAGCGTACTCGACCTACATCGACGGCGGCTGGGTTGGCCTGAGCGGCAACCCGGCCTACGGCGGCATGGGGATGCCAAAGATGCTCGCCGTACAGTTCGAAGAAATGCTCTACGCCGCCAACTCCAGCTTTGCCCTGTACTCGGCGCTGAGTTCCGGCGCCTGCCTGGCCATCGACGCCCACGCCAGCGAAGCGCTCAAGGCCCTGTACTTGCCACCGATGTACGAGGGGCGCTGGGCCGGCTCGATGTGCCTGACCGAAGCCCATGCCGGCACCGACCTGGGCATCATTCGCACCCGTGCCGAACCCCAGGCGGATGGCAGCTACCGGATCACCGGCAGCAAGATTTTCATCACCGGCGGCGAGCAGGACCTGACGGAAAACATCATTCACCTGGTCCTGGCCAAGCTGCCGGATGCGCCCGCCGGCCCCAAGGGCATCTCGCTGTTCCTGGTGCCGAAAATCCGCGTTGATGCGCAGGGTATGCTCGGGGAAGCCAACGCCGTCAGCTGCGGTTCCATCGAACACAAGATGGGCATCAAGGCCTCGGCCACATGCGTGATGAATTTCGACGGTGCCAGTGGCTGGCTGATCGGCGAGGCCAACAAGGGGTTGGCGGCGATGTTCACCATGATGAATTACGAGCGGCTGTCCATTGGCATCCAGGGCATTGGCTGCGCCGAAGCCTCGTACCAGAACGCCCGCCGTTATGCCCAGGAGCGTATCCAGAGCCGGTCCCCCGCAGGCGCCCAGGCCAAGGACAAGATCGCCGATCCGATCATCGTCCATCCCGACGTACGACGCATGCTGCTCAGCATGAAGGCCATGACCGAAGGCGGCCGGGCCTTCGCCTGCTACGTCGGCCAGCAGCTGGACCTGGCCAAGTTCTGCGACCATCCCCAGGAGCGGCTTGATGCCGAAGCCCTGGTGGCCCTGCTGACGCCAGTGGCCAAGGCCTTCTTCACCGACACCGGCCTGGACAGTTGCATCCATGGCCAACAGGTATTCGGCGGCCACGGCTATATCCGCGAATGGGGCCAGGAACAACTGGTACGCGACGTACGCATCGCTCAAATCTATGAAGGCACCAACGGCATCCAGGCCCTCGACCTGCTGGGGCGCAAAGTAGTGGGCAACGGCGGCGTGGCCCTGCGCCTGTTCACCACTCAGATCCGTGACTTCGCTTACCTGCCCGGCGCCGCCTATGCCGCCGAATTGCTGGACGCCGTGCAACGCCTGGAAAACCTCAGCGACTGGCTGCAGCAACAGGCCAGCCTCGATCCCCACGCCATCGGCAGCGCCTGCGTCGAGTACCTGCACCTGTTCGGCTATGTCGCTTACGCATACATGTGGGCACGCATGGCCCAGACAGCCGAACACCAACACGCCACAGACCCTACGTTCTATGGCGCCAAGCTGGGCACCGCGCGCTTCTACTTCAGCCGTCTGCTGCCGCGCATCCTCAGCCTGGAACAAAGCATCCGCGCCGGCAGCCCGTCACTGTTGCAACTGCAACCCGAACAGTTCTGAAGCCGGATAACGCCGAACACCTGCCCCCCCGTGTGGGTGTTCGCGCCTGATTGCAGGCGAGGGTCGCGCTCATGCGCAGACTGGTCGACACATGCACTTGGTCGAGCCCAGCAGCCAACTGCATCATCAATGCCCAGACACTGGACCGCTCGGGCGTTTTACATCACGTTTGTTTTGCCTGGGCGAACCAGGGCTCGCAATACGGCTCGCGTGAGGCAGGCGGGGCATACGCAACAACAGACCGATCTCCTGCGCGCTGACCGCCTTGCTGAAAAAATACCCCTGGATTTCATCGCAGCCGTTATCACGCAAGAAGGTTTGCTGCTCCTCGGTTTCGACCCCTTCGGCAATGACCTTGAGATTGAGCTTGTGCCCCAACGAAATCACGGCGGTGGCGATGGCTTTGTCGTTCTCGTTGTCGGGTAGATCACGCACGAAAGACTGATCGATCTTGAGCCTCGCGATCGGGAAGCTTTTCAATGCGGCGAGGCTGGAGTAGCCGGTGCCGAAGTCGTCGATCGAGAGGCTGATCCCCATGGCTTGCAGGGCCTTCATTTTGCTGATGGCTTGCTGAAGGTCTTGCATGATCAGGCTTTCGGTCAGCTCCAGCTCAAGGTACATCGGGTCCAGTCCGGATTCCTGCAAGGCATGCATCACCCGGTCGATCAGGTCCCTTTCGATGAACTGGCGAGCCGAGATGTTCACCGACATGGTGATCGGCGGCCAGCCGGCATCCTGCCACGCCTTGTTCTGTCTGCAGGCGCTATGAATCACCCAGTCGCCGATGGGCACGATCAGCCCGGTCTCTTCGGCCTGGGGAATGAATTTGATGGGAGAGACCATACCGAGCTCGGGATGCTGCCAGCGGATCAATGCCTCTACGCCGATGATCTGGCCTGACTGCAAATCCACTTGTGGCTGGTACAACAGCAGGAACTCGTCATTGTTGAGTGCGCTTCGCAGCCCGTCTTGCATGGCGAGCTTGCCCTGGACCTTGTTATTCATCTCGCTCGTATAGAACTGGAAGCTGTTGCGCCCCAGCTCCTTGGCACGGTACATGGCGGCGTCCGCATTGCTGAGCAATGTGTCGGTGTCGGTGCCATCGGTAGGGTACGTGGCCAACCCCATGCTGCAGGTGACGTGCAGCGTATGGCCGCTGAGTTGAATCGGCCGCAGGATGGCTTCCTGGATCTTGTGCAGGACGGGCGTCACGCCGTCCAGGTCCGAGGGCTGGTCGAACAGGATGATCACAAACTCGTCGCCACCCAGTCGCACCACGGTGTCGGTACGCCGTACACATCCCAGCATGCGCTGGGCGACGGTTTTCAGCAGTTCGTCCCCGGCACTGTGCCCAAGGCTGTCATTCACCAGTTTGAATTTATCCAGGTCGAGAAACACCACTGTCACCAGCCGGTTGTAGCGCTGGGCATATAGCATCGCCTGCTTGAGGCGGTCTTCGAGCAGCGTGCGATTCGGCAGCCCGGTCAGGGCGTCATGGTCGCCCATAAAGCGAATGCGCTTTTCGGTCAGTTGACGTTCTATTGCAATGCCGGCAAGCGGTGTGGCCATGTCGATCAGTTGCGTCTCGGCCGCGCTGGGGCTGCGCACGGTGTTGGCATACAAGGCAAAGGTACCCAAGACCTTTCGCTCATGGGACAGGATCGGCGTCGACCAGCAGGCGCGAAACCCATAGGGCGCCACCAGTGAACGGTACGCTTCCCACAGTGGATCCTGCTCGATGTCCGTGACAATGACCGGCTCTCGTCGATACGCCGAGGTACCACATGAACCGACGTTCGGACCGATTTCAATTCCGTCGATGAGCTGGCTATAGGCTTTCGGCAAACTGGGTGCAGTCCCGTGCAGCAAGTGTTTGCCCTCCTCATCCAGCAGCAGGATGGAGACCTTCATGCCCTCCAGTTGGGACTCGACCAGGTGCGCCAGGCTATCAAGCACCTCTGCAAGCTCGGTGCTCCTGGCGATCAGTTCCAGGACATGACCTTGTCCGGCACGAACGATGGCCTCCTGCTCCAATCGATCGTTTTGCACGGCGAGCCGTTCTGTGGCGATACAAAGTTGGGCCGTTCTTTTCTCCAGTTGAAGTCGGTCTTCGAGAAATTGATTCACCGCCCGCGCCATGTTGCCGATCTCGTCCTTCCCATGGTCGGCCATCATCAAATGCGTTTTGTCCGTGTGTTCCTGACGCAATTGCCGGCTTATTTCATTCAGGCGCACGAGCACATGACGGCCCATGAAAACCCGGGTCACGAACCAGGCGAACACCAGGCTGGCGCCCAACATGATCAGCACCCATCGCTGGCTGCGATTCGAGGCCTCAACCAGACGCTGTACCGCTTCGCGATAGTCTTGGGTGTAGGCATTCGATTGCGTACGGGCCACCGCGACCAGGACCCCGGCCTCATTCTTGAGTTGCTCGTTGAAACGCTGCAGGACGTTGTGTTGATTGATGAGCGTCTGGCGCAGGGAGAAGAGATCCGGAATCTGCACCTCAGCGTCGGATAACGCGCCGACAGTGCGTGGCAGGCGCTCATATCGGGCCCGCAGCCGTTGCACGGCCTCACTGTCAACGGCCTGCGGCAGATCGAAAAGCAGCACCGCCAACTCCAGGCTGGCCCGGGTCTGGGCCGCCGTTAATCGAGCAGTGTGATCCGCCAGGGCCTGCTCGAAGGTGACCTCGGTTTGCAGCAGGCTTTCTCGCAGTTGCGCCACAATGTTGGCGGTATTGCGGAACATCTGACTCGACTGATGCATGTCGAGTATCGCCACGCCACTGTTTGCGGCAGTCAGTTGCTGCACCAGTTGATCGAGGGCTTCAAGCTGTTCGACGGTCGCTGCATAGCTTGAACGCAGGATGTCGGAGGAGCGGGTTGTCAGAAGCTGGTCGGTCTGGCGTTCGATCAGCAAGGTGCGCTGCACCATGTCTTGCCCATTTTGCATGCGGACCAGTCGTTCATCCGTCAGCTGTCGAGTCGCGCTGTTCGAGGTGCGCAGCGCGTAGACCGCCGTAGCACCACCTGCCAGGATCAGCAGCGCCAGCGTCAGAAACGCCAGGGTGAATTGTGCGCGCAGCGATTGGGGCAATAGCTGGCGTCCAAGCCGGGAAGTCACGTCCAACATCAGGGATTCCATTGGTGGCGATAGATGTCTCGATAGCCATTGTCAGGATCGTACTGGAATTTTTTCCCGCCATCGAAGGCGATATTGTCGTTATTGACCAAGTGAATCGGCGCGACGAAGCCGCTCACCGGCTGACCTGCAAACAGCCGGTTCAACTCATCCATCACTTGCCAGCCATGCTGGTTGAGCGGCTCGGCCACCGTCACAGTCTGGTAGGTTTTTGCCTGTATGCGCAGGAAAGCCGAAGCGCTGCCGTCACCGGCAGACAACAGGCTGATGCCGTCACTGGGTATGGCGGCGCCGGTCAGCGAGGCAATCGAATAGTCAAAATAGATGTCGTTGATAGCCAACGCATGGGTCCAGCGTTTGCCATAGTGCTGAAGCAATTCCTTGGTGACCGCCGGCATCCTCTCGCCACTTTCGGAGATCGCCACATCGCGCACCTCCAGCAACGTACATTCACGACAGGCCCGAATGACGTCTTCCATGGCCTTGGCTTTCGCCATGGCAATGCTGTACTTGGAGTCGGTCAGGATGACTACGCCGGCACGTCCATTTGATTGCGCCACTGCCGCCATGGCCGTGAGACGCGCCACGTCAAGCGGGTCAGTCGTGACGTTCATGGCCACCGGCGTGCCGTCAATCGGCCCCGGGCGTGCCCCGGCGTGCCAGCCAACCACCGGTATCTCCTTGTTGGCGAAGAGCAGCAGCGCGGCCTTGTTCTCAAGAGCGTCGGAGCCGCACAGGATAAGGCCGTCAGGCTTCGCGGCCAGGGCATCGGCAAAGGCTTTTGCGCGCCCGGCCGATGAGCCGGCACCATCGAATATCTTCAGCGTCCAGCCCAACGCATTGGCGGCCTCCCGGGCACCCTGCGCGACACCGACAATGCCTCCGTTACGCAAATCTTCTGCGACAAGCGCGATGCTCTTGCCCCGCTGGGCTTGCGGGCCGGATACAGGGCCGCTCCAGCGCACGGCGCCAAGGGCGGCCCTGGCAACGACCTCCTGCGCTTGCATCACCGTGACCGTGGTGTTTTCGAGTCCCGCTACGGTTGACAGGTCCTGGCTGTATGCGGAAGTTGCCGTGAAAAGGCAGGAAACCGTCATTAAAGCCATCCGGAGTAACGAGGATCGTGGAAACCTGGGCCCAATCGAACAGGTTCGATCAACGCATGTGATGTCGTGTGTGGGGCCGGTGGTGCGATCGATGTCTGGCATGACGTCCCTTTTTGCCAAGAAGGCAGTGTTCCGAAAGAATAGTCGGTTCTGCTGCCACCAAGTCCTTTGTGGGTAAAAGTGCGATGCAGGTGATAAAAAACTACAGGAATCCAAGCAAAGACAGGGTCAGCCCAACCACGGATTCGAGCAAGCGAATTGCTGCATAAGGTGCAGCTATGCCCTGCATATCCAAGGTATTGTCCATACACAGATCTGCAATCATCCTCCAGTGACATCTATTTCAAACCCTGAGGAGTCGCTGAGATGGTCACTGTCGTTGGTTTTTCATCCACAGGTGGACCGGACGTTCTAGAGGTCCGACAAAACGATCATGCTGCGCCCGGCCTCGGTGAAGTGTGGGTCGAGCAGCATGCCATTGGTATCAACTACCTCGACGTCAGCCAGCGCAACGGCGCGGTTCCCGTCGCCCTGCCGTCGGGGTTGGGTCTGGAGGGGGCCGGGGTGGTCACTGCCGTGGGGCCGGATGTCACTCAAGTCAAAGTGGGTGATCGCGTGGCTTATGCCACCGGCCCGTTGGGTGCCTACGCAAGTGGTCGATTGGTTCCGGCCGGGAAACTGGTGCCCCTTCCCGACTCGATCAGTTTCCAGGATGCCGCCGCCGTTCTGTTCAAGGGCATCACGGCCCAGTACCTGCTCAAGAGCACTTATCCAGTGGGGCCGGGAACGGTCATGGTGTTGTATGGCGTCGCCGGCGGTGTGGGCGCCATCATGGCCAAGTGGGCCAAGCACCTGGGCGCTTTCGTGATCGGTGTCGTCTCTCGTGCGCAAAGCGTCGAGAAGGCACGTGCACTGGGCTGCAATGAAGTCCTGGTTTTCGATGCACAGACACTGGCACAGGAGGTGGCTCGAATCACCGACGGCAAGAAGGCCGATGTGGTTTACGACCCGATTGGACGTCTCTCGTTCGCGGCATCGCTCGATTGCCTGCGCCCGCGCGGGCTGATGGTGTCTTTCGGCGCGTCGTCAGGCGCGCCACAAGCGGTCGAAGTGGGCCTGCTGAATGCCAAGGGTTCGCTGTTCCTCACCCGCCCTTCGATTGCCGCCCACACCAGCAGCGTCGAGGAATATCAGGCGCGCGCCAATGACGTACTGGCGGCACTCCAGGCCGGGATCATCGAACCCGCCGTCTGGAAAACCTACCCGCTGGAGAACGCCGCACAAGCCCACGCGGACCTGGAAAGCGGCCGCGCTTCAGGTACTCTCCTGCTCACTCCCTGAGATGTCCTTGAGAAGCCTGGAGGCTATGGGCACGTGATCACACTGGATAGCCGCCACACAGACGAATTTGCCGCGTTGCTCGCGCTCGAATCGCAAGGTTCATTTGTCGCGGCCGCTCGGCTTTTGCAGCGCCACCCCACGATCATTTCCAAGCGCCTCGCGGCGCTGGAAGCCCGGCTGGGGGTCAGGCTGCTCGAACGCAGCACCCGCCATATCCGCCTGACAGAGGCAGGAACCCTTCTGGTCAAGCGCCTGCGGCTGGCAACCGAGTTGATGGCTGAAGCAGAACAAGAGGCAGCGTCAGGGGCTGCCGAGGTGCGCGGCAATCTACGGCTGGCGGTGCCGGCCGCCCTGGGCAGGCTCTGGTTGGCGCCGATACTGCCGGAGTTCCTGGCGGCCCATCCACATTTGACGCTCACCGTGAACTACAGCGAGCGCTTGGTTGATGTGATCGCCGAAGGCTTCGATGTGGCGATACGCCTGGGGGAACTCAACGATAGCCGCCTGATTGCCAAGCGCCTCGGCGATCATCGGCGCATTCTTTGCGCGTCTCCTGGTTATATCGAACGATATGGCTGGCCAGCGTCACCCACGGAGCTGACCCAGCATAACTGCCTGGGGTTCACGGGGCTGGCGTCATATCCTGAATGGAAGCTGATCAGCGCCAGTGAACAAGTGACCGTACGCCCCCAAGGCTCCCTGGTGTCCAACGACAGTGAAGCGCTTTTGAGCGCGGCCATTGCAGGTACCGGCATCCTGGGTGCGGGGGAGTGGCTGTTCAGCCGTGCGTTGGCATACAAAGAACTGGTCAGGGTATTACCGGACTGGGAGTTGGGGGCAAAAGGAGGGATCTACCTTATCCGGCCCTCGGCGAAATTCGCCTCCTCCGCCACGCTGGCGCTGAAAGAATGGCTCGAGGCCAAGCTTGTCCAAACGGGCACAGCCAGGTCCTCATAAAACAGGCCGACGGCACAATACCAGCCAACCAAGAGAAAACCTGTGGGAGCTCGCTCCCACAGGTTTTCGTTTCTCTGCGCCATTTCACCGCCCGGTGACGGCCATCCCAAGCCACCTCGAGCGCGTCCACTCCACCCCGAATGACGCCAACTTATTGGCACAAAAACCAACGAAATAAAAATAAATTAATACAGTGACAGTTTCCCGACGCACGGTACCCCTGTGCCATTGCTGGGGGTTCAGATCGAAGCTCATCATCCGCAGGCAACCCCCGCAAAACGTTTAGGCCACCGACCTGGACTACAGGAAGTAATTAATCGCATCTCTCAATGGAGCGACACCGAGATGATGACTGTTTATTTTGTTGTGATGACGATCTGCAGTGGCTTCGAAGGCTGTGTCGAGGAACGACAACCAGGGCCAACCTTTGCTTCCAAGGCAATGTGCATGGAGACGGCCAAAGTCATGGCGCCGCGCAAAGGGGTGAAGTTCAAGTGTCGCAAAGGACGTATGTTGGTCGTCGAGACGCCGCCAGCAGAAAACTACGGCAAAATTGTCTCCACCAAGACCGCAGGCCAGCCTTAGCCGTTGAAGTAGGCACGCCGCACCTACGAGCCGTTGGTAAGCATCTGCCACAACGACGCCCCCACCCCGGTAATGCTCTCCCCGGCAATCAACCCCGCCGCCGCGGTGATGGCGAAGCGTTCCGTGAGGCTCGGCCAGCGACAGCTCACCAGCCACGTCAGCACCGCACCAAGGGCCATCATCAGCGACACCGAGGCCGGCAAGACAAAGGCCAGGCCCAAGGCCGCCGTGCTGGGCAAGTAGCGGGCCCGATGCGCCGGCAGCAGGCTGTCGAGGATCCCCAACAACAAGCCGATCAGGCCGCCGATGAAAATCGCCCAGCGAATGCTCGCTGACAACGAATCCAGACCCAGGGTCAGGGTTTGCGCCACGGCCTTCCAGGTGGCGACCGCCGGGGCCGGCCACTCTTCGGTGAGCAGCATGGTTGGCGGGTCCGGGATCAGGGCCAGGTAGGCCAGCACCCCGACGATGCTACCGACGAAAATACCGAGGGTCTGGGCGATCAGTTGTTTGCGCGGCGTGGCGCCGATCGCCCGGCCGACCTTGAAGTCGTTCATCAGGTCGGTGCACTGCCCGGCCGAACCACCGGCGGTGTTGGCGCTCATCAGATTGATCGGCACCTGCCCCGGGGCGACGATGCCGAAGCTCAATTGGGACAATTGGCCAATGGCCCCGATCGGCGGAATGCCTGTGGCGCCCACCACCCGGGCGGCCACCGCCGCCAAGCAGATCGCCAAGGGGATGGTCAACAAGGCCATCCATGGATTGATGCCGAACAACAGCACTTGCAGGCTCACCACCAGGATGATCGACAGCATGAAACCGACGGCAGGCCCAGGCTTGGGTATCGTCCAGATCGCCCCGCCGCCCGCCTTGGTGGACCGGTGCAATGCCCACAAGCGAATCGCCAACGAGGCCAGGGTCGAGCAGACCATCAGGCTCACCCCCGGCCAGAGCAACCACTCCACCAGCGCCGCGAACTGCGGGCCACTGCTGCCATGCGGCAACCGCACCAGGCCCTGCCCCAGCAGCCACGGCGCCAACCCGCCCCACGCCAGCAAGGCACCGAGCAGCAGGGTCAGACCCACGCGAATACCGATGATCCCGCCGAACCCCACTAACAACAGCGAAGGGTCGGCGGTAAACGTCAGGCGCTCCAGTTGGGCGCTCGGAGACCAGCGCGGGATGGCCCACATGAAGGTGTCGACCGCCTTGACCAACCCGGACAGTAACGCGGCGCTGAGCAGCACCTTCAAGCGCGTCGCGGCTTCGTGGCCGTGGTTATAGATATGCAGCAGGGTTTCCAGGGTCGCCATGCCCTCGGGAAATTTCAGCGCCTTGTCATTGAGCAGTGACGGGCGCAAGTACCAGGCAATCCAGATCCCCAGGAAGCTCACCGAAAAGACCCAGGCCACCATGGGGATGGCGTCCAACTGCTGGCCAGTCAGCAAGGTATAGGCCGGGATAGGAGCGACCAACCCACCGGAAATGATCGACGCAGCGGCAGAGGCCACGGTCTGGTTGATATTGCTTTCGTGCAGCGTCCAGGGCAGTCGCCCCACCGATCGACTCGCCAAGCCTTGCCAGATGCCATAGCCAACCAGCAAGGCGATGATCGACATATTGAAGGACCAGCCGATCTTCAACCCGGCATAGACATTGGAAGGCGTCAGCAGGATACCGAGGACGATTCCCGTACTGACCGCACGCGGACTGAGTTCGCGTTCGACGGCGGTGGTCAAGGGGAATGTGGATGAGGTTGGGTGCATGCGAAGTCCTTATCGGCACTGGAGGGCGGCCGCCAGATTCAGACTGGCCCCCTGTGGGAGCGAGCTTGCTCGCTCCCACAGGACCACTTAAAACGGCACCTCAATAAGTGAACGCAGTATTGGCGCAAGGTTCACCCGGGTCGTCCATCCATGGGCTGCGCTCGACTTATTTTTCCCCCTCGCAATTGACCATCCAGGCAATCCCGAAACGGTCTTCGAACATGGCAAAGCGTTCCGCCCAAAAGGTCTTCTCCAAGGGCATGTACACGCTGCCACCTGCACTCAAGCCTTTAAACAGCCGCTCGGCCTCCTCCACACTGTCGACATTGAGGGAGACCGACACGCCTTGCGGCTTGCGAAATGGCTGGCCTGGCGGGCAATCGGAGGCCATCAGGCTGAAGGCGCCGACGGTCAGGCAAGCGTGCATGATCAGGTTGGGGTCCTTGGGCATCCCGGTTTCCTCGGGGGCCTCGGCAAAAGACATGGAAAACAGATCGCCGCCCAGTACCTCCTTATACAAAGCGAAGGCTTGCTTGCAGTTACCGTTGAAGGTCAGGTAAGGAATGATTCTCATGGTAGGGTCTCCTGTAGTCGGTTTCAGGATTGGCCAGACATCTGTACCCGCAAGCGTTCTTCCTGCTCGCGCAATTCAGGGGTTAAGGACTCGCCGAACTCCTCGAGCTCGAAGATCTGGCGGATCTCGATTTCACTGTCGCTGACCATCGGGTTGGGGCAGCGCTTGACCCAGTCGATGGCCTCCTGCAATGACTGGACCTTGAAGATCCAGAAACCGGCGATCAACTCCTTGGTTTCAGCAAAGGGCCCATCGATCACCGTCCGGTCCTTGCCGGAAAACTGCACGCGCACGCCCTCGGCACTGGGGTGCAGGCCTTCACCAGCGAGCATCACCCCGGCCTTGACCAGTTCTTCGTTGTAGGCACCCATGGCGGCCAGCAGTTCCTCGCTGGGCATTTCTCCGGCTTCCGATTCCGGACTGGCTTTGACGATCACCATAAATCGCATGCTCTGATCTCCTGAGAGTGAATGGATTAGGCCGTCCGTGTGGCGGCTCTACGGACTAATCGAACGGCATTGGTCGAATTCGACAGATCGACGCCATTATTTTTATATGCCGTTGACAGCCGCTGCGCACTCAATGGAGCTGCCGACGTCACGACAAGCAGGCCGAAGCTGCAGCATGACTATGCTTTTTGAACAGACACGTAGCGGAGATCAGTCCCCATGACCAAATCCAGGAAGCAATCGTGCTCGACATCCATAGTTCGACGCACCTCGAATTGAGGAACCTGTCGATCCCATAGTCTGTGAGCCACCCTGGAGGAGATGGCGATGACACACACCCGTTTTTTTGGCAAAACCGTACTGGCCTGCACGTTCATCCTGGCGATGATCGGTTGGGGGATCGGCTTCTATGGCCCGCCGATTTATATGCAAGTGGTCATGGAGCGCACGGGTTGGCCGATCGCCCAGGTCTCGACTGCCGTGACCTTGCACTTTCTCAGCGGCACGCTTGTCATCGCCAACCTGCCACGCCTTTACGCACGCTTCGGGATACCCTTCATCACCCTGCTGGGCAGTGTCCTCCTGGGCATCGGCGTGAACATCTGGGCTCACGCCAACCAGTTATGGGTGCTGTATAGCGGCGCCCTCTGCTCGGGTATTGGCTGGGTGACATTGGGTGCCGCGGCCGTCAACACCCTGATCGCGCCGTGGTACGTCAAGGAAAGACCCAAGGCCCTGGGCAAGGCCTACAACGGCGCCAGCCTGGGTGGCGTGATCTTTTCGCCGCTGTGGGTGTTGCTGATCGAGCGTTTCGGCTTTGCCATGGCGGCGCTGGTGATCAGCATTGTCGCGGTGCTGCTCATAGGCGCCTTCGCTTTCCTGGTCTTCAACAAAAGCCCACAAAGCCTGGGGCAACATCCCGACAATGCAGACCAACCGGAACCCGTGCCGATCAGCGCCAGCGCCACGCCGTGGACCGCCAAGCAGACCCTCAGCTCGGCAAGTTTCCGCACCCTGGCAGCCGGCATGTCCTTGGGGCTGTTCGCCCAGATCGGCTTGATCGCGCACCTGTACTCGATCCTGGTGGGTCGCATGGGGGCGCATGAGGCCTCATTCGCCATGGGCCTGGCCACTGCCAGTGCGATGGGCGGGCGATACGTCGCCGCACGCTTGATGATCCAAGGCATGAACCGCCGACAACTGGCCTGCCTCGGTTATGCCATCCAGATGCTGGGCACGCTGATGCTTCTCGGCCTGGACCTTCACCCGACAGTGGCCTGGATAGCCGTGGTGTTGATCGGTTCGGGCATTGGCAATGCCACCTCCTTGCCGCCACTGATAGCCCAGACCGAGTTCAGCCGTGAACAAACCGCCAAGGTGATCGCCCTGATGGTCGCGATCAGTCAGGCCACCTACGCCTTCGCCCCGGCCTTTTTCGGCCTGGTACGCTCCGCCTTCACCGATCCGAATCACGCAATCGTCGCCGTCGTGACAGGAGCGGTCGTCGTGCAGGTGCTGGCCATTTTGTCGTTCTATCGGGGTGTATCCGCTCGCCCCTTCAAGAAAACCGTTTTCTGACTGCGGTTCTGACTCAATAAAGGGGAACGCACAACGTTCGCGTATTGCTCCAACAGCCAAGCCAAGTCTCGGTAACGGATCGCTAAATGATAGGCCCCGAGCCTGGCCGGCGCTGATCGCCGGATGATGAGCATATCAGGCAATCCGCCGGCCCCCGCGCTATCTGCGCAATACCACGCTACCCGGGCTTCATGAGCCCGCTTTGGATTGGGTGCAAGCCCGGTGCGCGGCATCGCTTCCCCAGGCATCGCGCAACGGTTAAGCTCCGTCGCCCCGAAAACGCCCGTATGAAGGCCGGGGCAAAAGGACAACCGAACCCTCAGGAGCCACCATGTCATCTTTCAAAGTCATCGCCACCGCCATCGCCCTCGCCTCACTCGTGGGGTGCGCCACCAGCCGCTCCGAGGTGGACATCGTCGGCCCTGCGCCGCAAGCCAGCACTTCCGGCCAAGGGCAGCAGGTGTATATCAGCGCAGTGGATGAGCGGGTGTTTCAGATCAAGCCTCGCAGCGCCGATATTCCTTCCTTGAAAAACGATGAGGAAGTGAACGATACCAGCGTCACCCAACGGGCCATCGGACGAAAGCGCAACGGTTATGGTAAAGGGCTGGGCGATGTAGTGCTGCCGTCCGGTCGTACCGTGTCGCAATTGGTGGGCAATGCGGTGGCGACAGCCTATCAGCAGGCCGGGTACCAAGTGGTGAACACCCCCACGCCGAGCGCCGCCAACGTGAACGTGCACATCATCGAATACTGGTCGTGGTTCTCTCCAGGTGCGTTCAGCGTGGCAGTGAATAACAAGGCTCACCTGAAAATCGAAACCCAGGGCGCAGCGCCACTGGACGTGGTTTCCGGCGCACGCGACAGCATGCAATTGGCCACCGACAGCGATTGGAAGAAGATCAACGAGCAGGGCCTCAGCGCCATCGTGACCGAGACGGCCAAACAACTGGGCAAGCCTAAGCCATAAGGCGACATTCAGTCCTGGGCGAGAGAATATCCACTCACCATGGCCGGCGCGTGACTGCCGGCCATCACCCAACTCGTCTTCGCCCACTACCTCGACGCGCAGGCCCTCACCCCCTCGCCCCCTCGCGCTCGGCCAAGCCCTCTACAACTTCTTCAACCTCCGCAAGCTCGCGAATCAGACATTGCTGGCCTCAAGCCGGCCGATCTTCGGTTTCGTCAATGAATTTCAGGATGCTGACGCCGCCGCGCAGGATGTCGTCGGCGATGGCCTTGCGAGCCTTCGATGGTTTTTTATCCCTGAGCGCATCCATCAGCACCAAGTGTTCGTCGGCACCAATGTAGGAGTTGTGGCCGTAGGTGTAGAACAGATTCAGGATCGGCCCCATGGAGACCCACAAACCCTCGATCTGGGCGGTGAGCATGTCCATGCCCGACAACCTGTAGAGCGTGAAGTGAAACTCGCGGTTGTGATGCATGGCCGCCAACCCGTCGTTCTTGCGATCGGCTTCCTCGAACAGCTTGTGCAGCTCCAGAAGCCTGGCCAGGTCGGCATCGGTCACATTGTGCGTGGCCATTTCGGCGGCCAGCCCTTCCAGCGCGATGCGAATGGTACGAACCTCCAGATACCGCGCCCGGGTCAATGCCGGCACCGTTGCAAACCGGCCAGAGCGAAGCTCCAGGCCGCGCTCGCTGACAAGCCGAAGGCAGGCCTCACGCACCGGTGTGACACTGGTCCCCAGTCGCTCCGCAAGATCCTGCATGACCAACCGTTCCCCTGGTTTGAAGTTTCCAGCGATCAGTCCTTCGCGAATCGAAAAGTACGCCCGAGCCGAAAGGTTGCCTTGCTCCAAGGGTTGAATCTGCACAGTTAGCTCCTGATATTGGCGGTCCCGGGAAGTGGCATGACGGTTTCCGCCCCCCTACGCGATAAGACGCCACTTATAACATATAGGCACTTGGGTGCCGACAATCGCCAGTACCGAAGGCAGGTGTCAGCCCGCCTTCGGTCAGTGACCGATAGCGCGGCTACACCAGCGCTTTCAAGACGTCCTCAATCACCCCAAGGGACTCATCCAGTATCTCCCGGGTGTGCGCGGTAGACAGGTACAGCCGCTTGAGTTGCATCGGCTGGAAGATATGACGCTTCTCGATCAGGCGCTGACGGAACGCCATATCGAGCGCGTCATCATTGCGCAGCAGATCGGTGTATTGGCAGTACGGTCCCTCGAAAAAATACAGCAGCCAGGCCGAACCATAACCTGCACTCTGTGCCGCAATGCCCAGGCGCTGAACGATGGCATCCAGTTGCGTGCGCATATAGTCACCGAGTTCGAACAACCGCTCGTAGGTCCCGGGGCGCGCCAGCTCTTCAAGGGTGGCCTGCACCGCTGCCAGCGTTGAAGGCGTGCCATTGCAGGTGCCGCCCATGAACACTCCTTTGGGGCCGGCCATGCCGATCAGGTGCATCAGCTCTCGCTTGCCCGCGATGAACCCTACGGGATAGCCGGACGAAGCGGCCTTGCCAAAGGTGGCCAGGTCCGGGGTCACGCCCACGATTGACTGATAGCCGCCCAATGCATGCCTGAAACCGGTAATCACCTCGTCGAAGATGAGCACGACGCCATGGGTACGCGTCAGGCTGCGCAGGTCCTTGAGGAAAGCATCCGTTGCGGCCACCGCCCCCATGTTGTGGGCGATGGGCTCGACGATGATGGCGGCCACCTCCCCCGGATGAGCCTTGAGGTACCGCTCGACCGCCTCTGCATCGTTGTAAGGCAGGACGGCGGTGTACTCGGCGGCCGCGTGCAAAATACCGTCGGACATCGGGTCGAACTGACCGATCTTGTCTCTGGCAGTCTGTCCGTTCATGGCGACGTAATCGTGCCAGCCATGATATCCGCCCTGGAACTTGATGATCCGTTTGCGCCCCGTGGCCGCACGGGCAAGCCGCAGGGCGTGATAGGTCGCCTCCGACCCGCTGTTGCAGAACGCAATCTGTTCGGCACAGGGAATGTACCGGACCAGCGTCTCGGCCACTTCGACTTCCAGATCGGTAATGCCTGCGCCCATCAGGTCCATGCGCTGCGCAACTTCAAAAACCCGGTCACGAATGGCCGGATGCCCGTGCCCCAACACGTGAGCGCCGAACCCGCAGTGAAAGTCAGTGTGGCGGTGACCATCGGCATCGAAGAGGTAGGCACCTTCGGCGCGCACGAACGCGTAGGGTTGTCCGAGCTTGCGGCTGGGACTCAGATGACCGCCTGGCAGCACTTTTTCCGCACGGGCATACCACGCTTGATTAGCCGACATGGTGCTGCCCCTTGCCTGAAAGAGTGGTCAACGCTTCGCGGGTGACCGCTTCGATGCCCGCCGCATCCAGCCGGTAATGCCTGTACAGGTGGGTCGGCGGAGCGATAAGGCTGTACTCGTCGTGGATACCATGGCGTACCAGACGTACACCGGCGCCCTCGTCGGCCAGCACTTCGGCCACGGCACCGCCCAGACCGCCAAGGACGTTGTGTTCCTCAACGGTGATCAGCAGATTCGTCCCGGTGGCAGCGTTCAAGATCGCCTCGCGGTCGATGGGCTTGAGGGTGTGCATGTCGATGACGCCGACCGCGATACCGCTGTCAGTCAACGCCTTGGCTGCTTCCAGGGTCGGGTGCAGCATGCTGCCGGTGGCAATCAAGGTGACGTCATGGCCGACCGAATGCACGATGGCTTTGCCAAACGTGAAGGTGACATCGTCTCGGTAGACAATGGGCTCCTGGCCGCGTCCGATACGGAAATAAATCGGCTGCGGATGATGAATCGACGCGCGAATGGCGGCCGCCAGTTGCGGACCGTCTGCCGGGGCGACCACGGTGAGGTCGGCGATGCTGCGCATGATCGCGATGTCCTCGGTGGCATGGTGCGAGGTGCCGTAAAAGCCGAGGCTGATGCCGGTGTGATGGCCGATCAGACGCACCGGCAACGCCGAGTAAGCCACATCCATACGAATCTGCTCACAGCACAACAGCGCCAGGAATGACGCAAAGGTGGCCACGAACGGCATGGTCCCGGTGGTGGCAATGCCGGCCGCGGCACTCACCATGTTCTGCTCGGCAATGCCAAACTGGATGAACAGCTCCGGATGCTTTTCGGCGAAGCGGTTCAGGCCGTTGGAATATTGCAGGTCGGCCGTCCCGACGGCGATCGGGTGGCCGTCGGCGACCAGGTCCAACAGCCCTTCCGACAGATAATCAAGCCCCGGATTGATGGCGTTCAGTTGGCGGTACTGCCAACTCTTGGGGTTGACCGGCGCACTCATTGAACACCTCCATTGGCTTTGATTTCTTCGATTGCCAGCACTTCATCTTCCGGCGCGAGCCAACCCAGGTGCCATCCGGGTTCGGTTTCCATGTACTCCACCCCCTTGCCTTTGGCGGTGATTGCAATCACACAGACCGGACGCTCCCGCGCAGGCTCGGCTTTCAACTCCCGAAACAACATCGCGACAGCGGCTACGTCATGGCCGTCCACCTCCCTGACATCCCAGCCAAAGGCTCGCCATTTATCGGCCAGAGGTTCGATACCCACCACGTCATCGACCTTGCCATCGAGCTGGTAGCCGTTGCGATCGACGATGGCGATCAGGTTGCCGGTCTTGTGGTGCGCGGCCGCCAATGCAGCTTCCCAGACCTGGCCCTCTTGCATCTCGCCATCGCCCAGCAGCACGTAGACGTCAAATACGTTGCCCCGCAGGCGCCCGCCCAGTGCCATGCCCAACCCGCCCGACAGGGCATGACCGATGGACCCCGAGCTGAAATCCACACCCGGCACCTTGCGCATGTCCGGGTGATCCCCCAGTGGACTGCCCAGCCGGGTGTAGTCATCGAGCCAGGCCTTGTCGAAGAAATCCCAGTCGGCCAGCAGCGGATAGAGCCCGACAGCGGCGTGGCCCTTGCCCATCAGAAACCGGTCGCGCCCGGTCCACTTCGGCTCGCCACGCTTGAGGCGCAGGGTGTCGTAGTACAGCGCGGAGAAAATCTCGGCACAGGAAAACACCGAGGTGTAGTGGCCGACCTTGGCGATGGAAATCAGCCGCACCGTCTCAAGGCGCACGAACAGTGCGCGCTCTTTCAGACGAGCGATCTGCTCGGGCGTCAACGGCGTTACGGGATCACGAACCGCAAGATTTGCAGCGGGCATGAGGGCACTCCTGAGTGGGTTGATCGAGGCCTGACGCGGCCTTCTTCTTACAACTTATAAGTTATATTTTGTAGAATCAAGCATCGATCGACGTTTTTATTTTTTCTCGCCGAGGGCTTGCGCGACATCCATTTCGATGCCAATCATATAAGTTATAAGTGATCAGTAACGCTCAACGAGGCTTTTCATGATGCAGGAAACCACCCCTCCCCTAACCGAACTGGCCCGCACGGACATGCGCTTCCACCTGCATTCGCAGACCAATCTGCGGGCGCACCAACAACACGGCCCGCTGGTTATCGAGCGAGGGTCAGGGATATACGTGACGGACGAACATGGCCGGGACTACATCGAAGGGATGTCGGGCCTATGGTGTGCCGGGCTTGGCTTTTCCAATCCCAGGCTGGTGCAAGCGGCGCAACGCCAGATGGCGGTGCTGCCCTACTACCACACCTTCAATCATCGCGTGCCGAACGTGGTCGCACAGTTGGCCGAGCGCATCGCCAGCCTGGTGCCGTTCGAAAAGCCAAAGGTGTTCTTTGCGTGCTCGGGCTCGGAAGCCAACGACTCGATGGTCAAGCTCGCCTGGGCGTACCACCGGGCTCGCGGTAATGACGGCAAGCGCAAGATCATTGCCCATCAGAAGGGTTTCCATGGCTCGACGGTAATGGGGGCCAGTTTGTCGGGGCTGCCCAACATGCATGCAGCGTTCGGCCTGCCGTTGGAAAACAGCGTACTGCATGTGCAATGCCCACACTTCTATCGCCATGGCATCGAGGGCGAAAGCGAAGCGCAGTTCACTGAACGCTTGCTGCGGGACCTGGAGCAGCGCATCGAAGCGGAAGGTGCCGACACCATCGCCGCGTTCATTTCGGAACCGGTGATGGGGGCCGGTGGTGTGATCGTGCCACCGCCCGGTTATTTCGTCGGCGTCCAGGCGCTGCTGAAAAAGCACGACATCCTGTTCCTCGCCGACGAGATCATCTGCGGGTTCGGCCGCACCGGTCGCTGGTTCGGCCACCAGACGCTTGGGTTTACCCCGGATATGATGGCCTGCGCCAAGAGCCTGTCATCGGGTTATCAGCCCATTTCCTGTGTAGTGGTTGCGGAAAATGTCTACCAGGTCATTGAAGAGCAGAGCCAGCAACTAGGTGGTTTTGGCCACGGCTTTACTTACTCGGGCCATCCGGTGGCAGCCGCCGTGGCCCTGGAAACCCTGACCCTCTATCAGGAAATGCACCTGCCGCAACGCACCGAAGAGCTTGGCCGTCTACTGCACCAGCAATTGGAACCGCTGCTCGCGCACCCGCTGATCGGCGAGGTTCGTGGCATTGGCCTGGTGGCTGGCCTGGAACTGGTCGTAGACAAACACACCCGTGCCCCTTTCCCCCGCGAAATCGCCATCGGCGTACAGGTCGAACGGGCAGCCCGTGAACAAGGGCTGATTGTGCGCAACATGGGTGATTCCATCGCCCTGGCGCCGCCTTTCATCATCAGCGCCGAGGAGATCGTCGAGCTGGTCGCCCGCCTGACACGCGCACTGGATGCCGTCGCCCTGGCCAACGGGTTGTCATTGTGATGAACGCCAAGGCCACTCGCCCTCAAACCACCCTGCCGTTGATCGAGTTCAACGGTGTTCAGAAAAGCTATGACGGCAAGACGCTGGTCATCAAGGATTTGAACCTGGCCATCAGCCGTGGCGAATTCCTGACCCTGTTGGGTGCCTCGGGCTCCGGTAAAACCACGACGCTGATGATGCTCGCCGGTTTCGAAACCCCGACCCGCGGCGAAATCCTCATGGGTGGCACGCCGATCCAGAAAAAACCGGCCCATCAGCGGGGCATGGGCATGGTGTTCCAGAACTACGCCCTGTTCCCCCACATGAGCGTCGAGGAAAACCTTGCCTACCCGCTGAAGATGCGTGGCCTGAATCGCTCGGACCTGCAAGCCAAGGTCAAGCGTGCCATCGACATGGTGCAACTGCACGGCATGCAGCAACGGCGCATCACCGAGCTTTCCGGAGGCCAGCAACAACGCGTGGCGCTGGCCAGGGCGATGGTCTTCGAACCGGAAGTCATTCTGATGGACGAGCCTCTGGGAGCGTTGGACAAGAACCTGCGCGAACACATGCAGTACGAGATCAAGCAACTGCACAAATCCCTGGGCGTCACCGTCGTCTACGTGACGCACGACCAGAGCGAAGCCCTGACGATGTCGGATCGGATCGCCGTCTTCCATGAGGGAGACATCGCTCAGATCGGCTCGCCGACTGCGCTGTACGAACACCCGGAAAACGCCTATGTCGCCAACTTCATCGGCGAGAACAACGTGCTGGTCGGCACCGTCCAACATCGCGACGGGCAGACCTGTGACGTGACCCTGGAAAACGGCCTGCACGTCACCGGCTCCGCTAAAGCGCTCAAGGGCCTGCGCCCCGAACGGGTTGAATTGGTCATCCGTCCGGAGAACATCCGCCTGGGCCCGGTGGCAAGCATGCCCTGGCAGGCCACGGTAATCGACAGCATCTACCTCGGAGACCATCTGCGGGTGCATCTGCGCCTTGGCCATCAGCAAGCGCTGATTGTGAAAGTCGCCAATAACGGTTTTTTCAAACAGCTGCGAACCGGCCAGGTGACCGGCTTTGACTGGAGTACCGACGACGCCCATCTATTCGAACTGAGCTGACCCACCGCTGCACCCGACAACGATAAGTCTCGACAACAATAACGATCCGAGAGGCAACCATGCACACCATCCCTAGCACCGTTTAGTTCGTGACTGCCCGTTTGTGAACCTTTGCTTCCTTTTACATCCTCAAACAGCAGGAGGGACCAACATGTCCTCGATATTCCGTCGCACCGCACTGGTCTGTTCGATTTGCGCCGCCACCCTACTTGCCAGCCACGCCGCCCTGGCCCGTGACCTGACCGTCGTCGGCTTTGGGGGCGCCACCCAGGAAGCCTTCGACAAGGCCTACTTCAAGCCCTACGCCGCACTCAGCGGCAAGCCGGTGGTGCAAGACACCTACGACGGCGGCATCGCCAAGCAGAAAGCCATGGTCCAGGCTGGCAACCCCACCTGGGACGTGGTCCAGATGGACGAGAACGAAATGACCCTGGCCTGCGAGCAAGGCCTGCTGGAGCCCCTCGATCACAGCAAGCTGAGCAGCGCCGCCGACATCCCGCCAGACAAGTTCGCTCCGTGCGGGGTCGGCGCCATCGTCTGGTCGGAAGTCATGACCTATGACAACAAGAAATTCGCCAACGAGGGTCCGAAAACCTGGACCGACTTCTGGAACGTGAAGAAATGGCCCGGCAAGCGCGGCCTGCGCAAACAGGCACGCATGACCCTGGAAATCGCCCTCATGGCCGACGGCGTCAAGCCTGCCGATGTCTACACGGTACTGGCGACCAAGGCCGGACAGGATCGAGCCTTCGCCAAGCTGGATGAAATCAAGCCCTACATCCAGTGGTGGGAAACCGGCGCTCAACCCCTTGAATGGTTGTCCTCAGGCAGCGTTGCGGTCACAGCCGCCTACAACGGTCGCATCGCCATCGCCAACCAACAGGGCGCGCATTTTCCACTGATCTGGAACCAGCAGCTCTACAGCATGGATTACTGGACCATCATCAAGGGCACGCCGAACCTTGCCGACAGCTACGCACTCCTCGACTACATGCTCAGCCCCAAAGCCCAGGGCGCCTTCACCCAAGCCATTCCCTACGGCATCGTCAACAGCAAAGCCCAGGCCGCACTGGACAAGCAGACGCTGAGCAACCTGCCCACGGCCCCCGCCAACCTGGAAAACGCCCTTCTGCTCGACACACCGTTCTGGGTCAACTACGAGGAAGACCTGATGGCGCGCTTTACCAACTGGGCGGCGAAGTAAGTCCAGCCCTTGCCTGAATGGCGGCTTCGTTCACGCGAAGCCGCTGATATCGAATTCCGAGGTCAGTCGATATGTCCGCCCCTGCGCTGGATTCACTAGCAAGCGCTCATCAGAAGTCGAGCAGACAAAAACGTCTCGTCTCTGTGCTGCTGTTGTTACCCCTGTTGATCTACACCGCTGTCTTCTTCGTTCTTCCCATCGGCATGATGCTGTATCGCGCCGTCAGTAACCCGGAGCTGATCCAGGCCTTCCCTCGCACGGTCCAGGTACTGGAGCAGCAACCCCCCAGCGATGCTCAAGGCCTGCCGGGCGATGCGGTGTTCGAGGCGATCGAGCAGGACTTTATCCACGTCGAGAATATGGGCGTCATGGGTGAAGCGGCACGGCGCATGAACTACGAAAACAGTGGTTACCGTTTCCTGATTACAGCCACTGCCCGCCGTTACCAGTGGCCCGCCAAACAGCAACCCGTCAGCGGTGAGTCATCGCGTGCGCGCCTGACCGCCATCGACCCACGCTGGTCCACGCCAGAGCTTTGGCAGGCGTTCGAACGGGCGTCACCGGCCTACACGTCCTATTACCTGCTCAGCGCCCTTGATCTTGAGCGAACAGCCCACGGCATCCAGCGCGTGGCCCCGGACAAACGGGTCTATCTGGACCTTACCTTCAAGACGTTGAAGATAGCCTTTGTCGTCTCCGTCTTGTGCCTGCTGCTGGGCTTTCCCTTCGCCGTGTTGCTGGTAAAAGCTTCCCGCCCCTTTCAGATGCTGTTGATCCTGGCGGTGATGCTGCCCTTCTGGACGTCGCTACTGGCGCGGACCACAGCCTGGATCGTGGTGCTGCAAGAGAAAGGTATCGTCAACACCCTTCTGCTGAAACTGGGGCTGATCGAGCAACCGTTGCCAATGATCTTCGATGCCCTGGGGGTCTACATCGTCATGGTCCATATCCTGCTGCCCTTCACCGTGCTGCCGTTGTACAGCGTCATGAAAGGCATTCCGGCCCACTACATGCGCGCCTCGCAATCCCTCGGTGCTCATCCGGTTCGCGGCTTCCTGCACGTGTACCTGCCCATGACGCTCACAGGTATCGGCTCCGGCACGCTGCTGACATTCATCGTCGCGGCTGGCTACTACGTCACGCCCACTCTGGTAGGCAGCGCACGGGAACAGATGCTCGGCTATTTCATCGCCTTCTACACCAACACCACAGTCAACTGGGGCATGGCCTCGGCACTGGGCCTGGTGCTGATCCTCTGCGTCATGGCGATCTACCTGGTCGCTGCACGGTTGGTGGGCATTCGCCAGATCGCCGGACTCAAATAATCGGGAAAACCTATGAATCATTTCACCTTGTGTTTCGTTGGTCGCCATCTGATGCGCCTGTTCGGGATCGTCATGATCGTATTCATGATCGCGCCTTTGCTGGCCGTGGTGCCTATATCGTTCAGCAGCGGCACATTCCTGTCCTATCCCCTGCCGGGGCTATCCTTGCGCTGGTATGAGAAGGTCTTCAGTGCTGGCCCCTGGCTTCAGGCGTTGCGCAACAGCCTGTTGGTCGGTTGTGCCGCGACGCTGTTGGCCACGCTGCTGGGGACACTCGCGGCGCTGGCATTCGCCCGACGCAACCTGCCCGGCGCCACCCACGTATTGGCGCTGCTGATTTCGCCAATGATCATTCCACCGGTGATTTCCGGGCTGGGCATGTATTTTCTGTTTGGACAGTTGGGCCTGACAGGCACTCTGACCGGGATGATCCTGGCCCATACGGTACTGGCGACCCCCTTCGTCCTGATCAACGTCGCCGCCAGCCTGCAAGGCCTGGACATGAGTCTGCTCAGGGCCGCGGCAATGTCAGGGGCATCGCCCGTGCGCGCGTTCATCGATGTCGGCCTGCCGATCATTGCACCGGGGGTGATCTCGGGGGCGCTGTTTGCCTTCATGACGTCTTTCGACGAAATCGTTGTCGTGCTGTTCATCGGCGGCCCCGGCCAACGCACGCTGCCACGGCAAATGTTCGACGGCATCCGTGACACCATCGATCCATCGATTGTCGCGATGTCATCGTTCCTGCTGGTCGTGGGCCTAGCTGGCCTGCTGACCACGACCTGGCTCTCGATGCGCTCAAGCAGAACATTGAATCAATCGGTAGCCTGATATCCAGCGGCCACGAACGCTTTCACAGCAGCCGGCCTGGCATGAGCCGGCAATACCTTCAGGAGCAACATCCATGTACATCGTCACAGGCGGGACCCAGGGCATCGGCGCCGCAACCGTGGAAAAACTGGCCAGCCTCGGCCATCCGGTGGTATTCACCGGACGCGACCAGTCGGCAGGCACCCAGTTGGCCGCAAGCCTGCCCAACTGCACCTTCGTCGCGGGCGACGTATCGAATGAAGACGAGTGCCGCAACGTCGTAGCAACAGCGCTGCAATTGGGCAACGGCAAGCTGGCGGGGCTGGTCAACAACGCAGGCATGTCGGGGCGCAAAGCGTTCATTGAGACCACCCAACAGGAGTGGGACACGCTATTCGCCGTCAATACCCGCTCGGTCTTTTTCTACACCAAACACGCGTTGCCGGGTCTGATCGCAGGCCGGGGCGCTGTCGTGAACGTCTCCTCCATCGCTGGAAAGACCGGAGAGCAAGGGCTTGCCACCTACTGCGCGAGCAAGGCCGCCCTTCTCGGCCTGACCCAGGCGCTGGCCCTGGAATACGGTGGGCAGGTGCGTTTCAACGCGGTCTGCCCCGGACAGATCGCCACGCGCATGATGGATAAAATCGTCAATGACGAAGCCCGGCTATCAGCACTGACAGCCAGGATTCCGGAAGGACGCCTGGCGTCCGCCAGGGAAGTCGCGGAGGCCATCTGCTGGTTGCTTTCACCGGGCGCAAGCTATGTCAACGGTACGACCCTCACGGTCGATGGCGGTGAAACAGCCGGCTTGCTCTCGCCTGAATCCTGATCGTTTCCAGCCCCCCTCCTTAGTGACGGTCGATGCCAGACCGTCGCTGTTTGGCCGCACGCTGGCGAAGCAGGCGCGTGAGGCGACGGGGACTAACAGTCCCCCTCACAGCATCGTCACGCAACCGCCGTTGCAGCCGCTCTGGAACGCCAGGCAAAAGCCAACACCATCAGCAGCCCCAGACCCGCCATCGCCGCTCCGGCCAGGGAAATCGCCGGATAACCCAACCCGGCATTGATCACCGCTCCGCCCAGCGCCGCACCTATCGCGTTGCCGAGATTGAAGGCACCGATGTTCACCGCCGAGGCCAGATTGGGCGCGTCCTTGGCGGCTTCCATGACGCGCATCTGTAGCGGCGGCACCAGGGCGAAACTGGCGATACCCCATATCAGGATGGCCACGGCGGCCGGCAGTGGCCAACGCATCAGCGCGGTGAACGCCAGCAAGACGAGAATCAGCACGCTCAGCGAAACGATCAGGGTGCGGTCTATCGAGCGGTCGGCGGCCTTGCCACCCCACATGTTGCCCAGCGTCAATCCCACACCGAACAGCACCAGCATGGCGGTGATGTAAGCGGTGGATGCGTGGGTCTCGTTGCTGAGGATCGGTGCGATGTAAGTGAAGACGGTAAACATTGCCCCCGAGCCGACGACGGTCAGGGCCAACGCCCCCAGCACCGGGCCACGGCCCAGCACCCGAATTTCAGCCAGCACACCGACGCCTTGCGGCATTTGCAGGTTGGGCAAGGCGAACCACAACGCGGCCATGGTAAGCCCGCCGAGGCCGGTGATACCCCAGAATGCAGTGCGCCAGCCGAACAGTTCACCAAACCAGGTGGCCAGCGGCACGCCGCCGATGGTCGCCAGGGTCAGGCCCATGAACATGGCCGCCACCGCCCCGGCACGTTTCTCCGGAGCGACCACGCTGGCGGCGACGATGGAGCCAACGCCAAAGAACGCACCGTGGTTCAGTGAGGTCACCACCCTGGCGACCATGAGGCTGTAGTAATCGGTCGCCAGGGCTGACATCAGATTACCCAGGGTGAAAATCGCCATGAGCCCGATCAGCAGATAGCGCCGGGGGATCCTGCCGGTGGTCAGGGTCATCAACGGCGCGCCGAGCAGTACGCCCAGGGCGTAGGCACTGACCAACAGACCGGCGGCGGGAATGGAAACGCCGAGGTCCGCAGCGATGCCCGGCAACATGCCCATGGGGGCGAACTCGGTCACGCCGATGCCAAAGGCACCAATGGCGAGTGCAACAAGTGGTGGATTGATACGCATGGAAGGCTCCTCATCTATGCTGCGAATGCTACGATCCCGTCTTTTCAGGCGGTAGATAACATTTCTGGCAATCACCTTTGCGCAAGAGGCACAAATGGACTTCAACGGCAGATCAGGTGAAATGAGCGTGTTCGCCACCGTGGCGCAGGAAGGCAGCCTGTCAGCCGCCGCGCGTGCATTGGGGCTGACACCCTCGGCGGTCAGTCGGATCATCGCGCGTACCGAACAACGCCTGGGTACCCGCCTGCTGTTGCGCACCACCCGAGCGATCACCTTCACCGCCGAGGGCGAGGCGTTCCTGCGCGGCGCCCGGCGTATCCTGGCCGACATGGACGAGGTCGAAGAAGCCATCGCCGACCAGGGCGTACCCAGGGGCCGATTGCTGGTCAGCGCCGCCCTTGGCCATGGGCGGCAGGCCATCGTTCCCTTGGTGGCGGCATTCAGCGCCCGCTACCCGAACATCGTCGTCGACCTCACCCTGGGCGACGAAGTGGTCGACATTCTCGGTGGCCAGGCCGACGTGGCGGTGCGCTTCGGCCATCTGCCGGACAGCCCGCTGACCGCGCGCAGGATCGGCGACACCGGCCAGGTCGTGGTGGCATCGCCCGACTATCTGCAGCGCCATGGCACCCCGGTGGAACCGGAGGACCTGCTACGGCACAACTGCCTACGCTTCAACTTTCGGCGCGCCGAACCCAACTGGCCATTCATCCGCGACGGACGAGAGTTCTCCCTGAAGGTCAGCGGCAACATCGAATGCAGCAGTGGTGAAGCGTTGGCACAATTCGCGCGAGTCGGTGCCGGCATTGCCCGTATCGGCGAGTTCACCGTGAGCGAGGACCTGCAGCGCGGCGACCTGATACCGCTGCTGGAAGCCTGGAACCCAGGCGACCGAGAGCCGATCCATGCGGTGTTCGTGGGGGGCTCGGCAATGCCGGCGCGGGTGCGGCTGTTCGTGGATTTCTTGCTGGAGCATCACCGGATGTAAGCGGTGGCGTCACTCAATCCTTCCGGGTGCTTGAGATGTGGCCTGGCATAGCGTCAACCGCGAACAGGGACTATCTTAAAGCCCTGACGGCCGTGGCTCGTCGCACCTATAACAATAACGCCGTGCCCGCCCTCTGAAGCGGCACGCTACACGGAGCCTCCCATGACTCGGCATAGCGCGCAGCCCCATCCGAGCGAACTCGCTGCCTTCGTCAACGAGCATTTCCCTGAGCGGCGAATCAGGCCGGACCGGGTGATTGCCCAGTCCTGGTATCGCAGCGTCATAAAACATCGACTCGATCCCTCCTCGTCCGCGCGCCTGGATGTTCTTTGCGCCGAAGACATCCGCCAGCATCAGCAACGACACCAGCAGTACCTCGATATCGCCAGCCAGGGCGTCAGCGGTTTGGCCCGGCGCGTGGTACCGGCCGGCTTCGCGGTGTTGCTCAGCGATGAACACGGCATCACCCTCGATGCCCGCCTGCCCGACCAGCCTGTTCCTTATGTCCGCTCGGGCTTGGTGGTCGGGGCGCGCTGGGACGAGTCCATCGCCGGCACCAACGGCATTGGCACCACGTTGGCTGCGGCCGAGCCTTTGATCATCCACCGCGAGGAGCACTTCCTCACCTCGAATGCTCGCCTGAGCTGTTCCGTTGCGCCGATTTTCAACGCCCAGGGCCTGTTGCAGGGTTGCTTGAACGCTACTTGCCTGAACAGCAATGGACCCAAGGAAAGCCAATACCTGACCCTGCAGTTGGTGATCCTGTATGCCCGCTTGATCGAGAACGCACACTTTCGCCAAAACTACCGCGATCGGCTGACCCTATCGCTCAAGCCCATCGACGAGATTGCCGATCTCGCCAACGAGCAATTGCTGGCGCTGGATGACAGTGGTCGAGTGATCGGTGCCAATCACGCGGCCTTTGTTGCCCATGACCAGGCCCATGGCCCACATCTGCTGGGCGGCCCTATCGAGCAACTGCTGCCCATGGGCGTCAACGAGCTACTGCGCCTGACCAACGGCGGCGCCCGCGGCCTGCGCCTGCGTGCGCGGCATGACGAAGCGCTGCTGGACCTGAGCCTGCGCATCCCCTCGAGCGATCACCGTCTGGCGCCAGCGCCGGCCAAGGCACAGCGGCCCCGCCACCCCGATCTGGAGCAACTGGCCGGTGATGACCCGACGCTACAGCAGGCCGTGCGCCGCTTGCACAAGGTCATCGACAAAGACATCGCCATCCTGATCACCGGCGAGACAGGCACTGGCAAAGAGGCTTTTGCGCGAGCCATTCACCAGGCCAGCGCGCGTCGGGACGAGCCCTTTATCGCACTCAACTGCGCGGCAATCCCCGAGAGCCTGATCGAGAGTGAACTGTTCGGCTACCGTGGCGGTAGCTTCACCGGTGCCGATAAAAAAGGCATGAAGGGCAAGCTGGAACTGGCCAATGGCGGCACGCTGTTTCTCGATGAAATCGGCGATATGCCAGCCCATCTGCAAACCCGTCTGCTACGCGTACTGGCCGAACGGGAGATCAGCCCCATCGGTGCTCCAATGCCGGTATCACTGGACATCCAGGTGATTTGCGCCACGCACCAAGACCTGCAAGGTATGTTGCGCGACAAACACTTTCGCGAGGATCTGTTCTATCGCCTCAACGGCATGAACCTCAGTCTACCGCCCTTGCGCGAACGCAGTGACCGCGCGCAACTGATCCAGCGTCTGCTCGACAGCCAAGCCGAAGCCAAGGGTGTGCAGCTCACCGCCCAGGCCCGCCAATGCCTGCTGGAGGCGTCCTGGCCCGGCAATATCCGCCAACTGATCAATGCCCTGCGCTACGCGGTGGCGATGGCCGAGGACGGCAATGTCGATGTCGACTGCCTCCCCGCCGAACTGCTGCAGGGCGACGCGTATGCCCGGCTGGCCAGCCCGTCCGTGGGCAGCGAACCACCCGCGTCGAATCTGCTGGAGATCTTGCGCCGGCATCGGTGGAACATCAGCGCGGCAGCCGCCGAGTTGGGGGTCGCTCGCTCGACGCTCTATCGACAGATGAAAAAGCAACGTTTGGTGCAACCCAACGACCGTCTCTGATCCCCTATGCAAAACGCCCAGACCGTCAATCCGGCCTGGGCGCTTTTTGATGGCGGTGGAACTGTCACGCCTGGATGTACACCACATGGGTATGGGTGTACTCGTACAACCCGTGCTTGCCATCGGCGCCGCCAATGCCTGACTTGCGCGTCCCGGCGTGGAATCCCTGCATGGCTTCGAAGTTCTCGCGGTTGATATAGGTCTCACCGAAATCCAGCAAGCGGGTTGCCTGCATGGCAGCGCTCAGGCTCGCGGTGTAGATCGACGAGGTCAGGCCATATTCGCTGTCATTGGCCAGCGCAATCGCCTCATCGAGGTCATCGACAATCTGGATCGGCAGCACCGGACCAAAGATCTCCTTGCGCATGATTTCCATCTTCGCGGAACACCCGGCCAAAACGGTTGGCTGGTAGTGGAAACCCTGGCCCAGATCGGCCACCGCGCCGCCGGTAATAATCTGCGCACCCTGCCCGCTCGCGGTCCGAACCATTTGCGCCACCTTGTCGAGTGCCGCGCGATTGATCAGCGGCCCCATGTCCAACCCATGTTCGGCCAGAGGGTCGCCATACCGGGTGGCCGCCATGGACGCCGCAATACCGTCGATAAACGCATCGGCCACCTTGCGCTCGACGTAAACTCGCTCGGCGCAGTTGCACACTTGCCCGGTATTGATCACCCGCGAGGCCGTAATGGCCCTGATCGCCAGGTCCAGGTCAGCGTCAGCCAGAACAATGGCGGGGGCCTTGCCGCCCAGTTCCAGATTGAGTTTCGTGATATTCGGTGCCGCAGCGGCCATGATCCGCGAACCGGTGCCGACGCTGCCGGTAAAGCTGATCAGGTCGATGCCCGGGTGACCGCTCAGTGCATGGCCGACCGTTGCGCCAGTGCCGCAAACCACGTTGAAGACGCCAGCGGGCAGATCGGTCTCGGCCACCAGGCGAGCGAACTCGAAGCAGTTGATCGGCGTTTCTTCACTCGGCTTGATGACGATGGTATTGCCGGTCAACAGCGCTGGCGCCATCTTGCGGGCGATCAGGAAGAACGGGAAATTCCACGGCAAAATCCCAGCGACCACGCCGAGGGGTTTGCGCAGCAAAAAGATGCTCTCGCCGGCCCGGTCGCTGCTCAGCACTTCGCCTTCCAGGCGCCGCGCCCACTCGGCCATGTAGTCGAGGTAGTCGGCCGTGAAATTCACTTCGACCCGCGCCAACTCCAGGACCTTGCCCTGTTCGGCAGTAATGGTCCGAGCCAAGCGCTCGCCGTGCTCGCGCACCTTGCTGGCAATTTTGCGCAGATAGCCCGCACGCTCAATAGCCGGGCGGGCAGCCCAGGCCCTTTGGGCTTGGCGCGCGGCTGCAATGGCCTGCTCGACTTCGGCGGTGCTGCCTTGGGGCACGCGCCCAAGCAACTGGCCGTTGGCCGGGTTATGGACCTCAAGATGCTCGTCGCTGGCGACAAAGGCATTGGCGATGTAGTTCTGGTAGATGATGTGACTCATATCCGCGTCTCTCCTGTCGAGGATGTGCGACCGACCGGCAAGGCTACCGGCCGGCCGGAGGCTTATTGCTTGGCGCTGAATTTTTTCCAGGCCAGTCCTTCGTCCTGAAGGTCGTGGGCCCGCTTGATCAGGTACTGATGGATCTGGTCGACCTGCTCGGGGGTAAAAGCATCGGCAAAGGACGGCATGCCATCGGGCACACGCCCACCGAACAGGATGCCGAGGAACATCTGGTGTTTCTCCGGCGTCAGCTTGCGAAGATCCGGCAACACGCCGCCGCTGACCGCGTGGATGCCATGGCACTGCGAGCAATATCCGTCATAGAGCTTGCCGCCGGCCTCGATGGCCGCGGTGTCGGTGCTCAGCGCGGGTGGTTTCGGGGTGTCGGGACGCGGCGCCGGTTCCTGCAACTTGGCGGTGCCGCCAATCTTGTAGGTCAGCACCTGGGAAAAGGGCTGCACCCCGGCACGCAGCGACAGGGCGCCGGCAAAGGTGGAAAATGCCCCGCCCCAACCGGCCATGAACGTCACGTACTGCTCGCCATCGACGCTGTAGGTGATCGGTGCTGCCATCACCCCACTGGCCGCAGGTTGCTCCCAGAGTTTCTTGCCGGTGTCGGCCGCGTAGGCGATCACCCGGCCATCGGCGCTGCCTTCGAATACCAGGTTACCGGCGGTACTCAAGGTGCCGCCATTGAAGATGGTTACGTAGGGCACTTCCCAGGCCGGCTGCTGCTTGACCGGGTCCCAGGCGATCAGCTTGCCCGACCAGCCCTTGGCCATTTCCAGCAGGCCGTCGACATTCTCCGGCATCATCCCGGTCCGCAGGCCCAACTGGTACATGCTCTTGAAAGGGTTGCGCTTGGGCGCCTCGGGAATGTGCTCGTAGTAGGCGGACATGATGTGGGCCGGGATATACACCAGCCCGGTGTTCGGGTTGTAGGACATTGGCTGCCAGTCATGCGCTCCCCAGAAGGCCGGCGTCACCAGCTTGCGCTTGCCGTCCTTCCAATACGCAGCGTTCTCGTCATCGACGATTGGCCGACCGGTCTTCATGTCCATGCCCTTGGTCCAGCTTTGCGGCACGATGCCCTTGGCCGACAGCAACTGGCCGGTGGCGCGGTCGATCACATAGAAGAAACCGTTCTTGGGCGCCTGCATCAGCACCTTGCGCGGTTTCCCGTCGATGGGCAGTTCAGCGAGGATCATATGCTGGGTCGCGGTGTAGTCCCATGCGTCACCCGGGGTGGTCTGGTAGTGCCAGACGTACTCACCGGTATCGGCGTTGACCGCGACAATCGACGACAGGAACAGATTGTCGCCCTTGGCCTGGCTGCGCCATTTCGGGTCCCACAGCGAACCGTTGCCGACACCGATGTACAGCAGGTTCAAATCCGGGTCGAAGGCAAACGAATCCCAGGCCGTCCCGCCACCGCCCTGCTCGACAAACGCGTCGCCATGCCAGGTCTTGGCGGCAATGGCCATGCCCTTGTCTTCCGGTGGTAGCTTGGGGTCGCCGGGCACGGTATAGAACCGCCAGGCCTGCTTGCCAGTCTCGGCATCATAGGCGGTGACATAACCGCGCACGCCAAACTCCGCGCCGCCGTTGCCGATCACCACCTTGCCGTTGACCACCCTGGGCGCGCCAGTGATGGTGTAGCTGCGCTTGTGATCGGCCCGGGTATCGACCGACCAGGCGCGTTGACCGGTCTTGGCATCAATGGCCTCCAGGCGCCCGTCAAGCACGCCCACGTAGACCTTGCCCTTCCACACGGCCACGCCACGGTTGACCGCGTCGCAGCAGGCTTCGCCCGCGCGGTTACGGTCCGATTGCGGGTCGTACTTCCAGATCAATTTACCGTTACGGGCATCCAGCGCGTACACCACCGAAAACGGCCCAGTGGTGTACATCACGCCATCGACCACGATCGGCGTGGCCTCGACACCGCGATCCAGATCGAGCTTGTAGCTCCAGGCCAGCCCAAGCTGACCGACGTTCTGATCGCTGATCCGCTTGAGCGGACTGTAGCGCTGCTCATCATAGGTCCGTCCGGTGCTCATCCAGTTACCGGGTTCTTTATCGGCCGCAATCAGTCGCTGACTGTCGACATTGGCTGGCGTCTCAGAAGCCAAGGCGGACGCAGTGGCCAGGCTCAACAGCAAAGCGCCGGCCAGGGATTTCAGAGGGATACCGGCGACGGTAGATCGAACACCGGAAAACGAGGCATGGCCAATCTGTCTCATGGGCGTAGTCCTTTTCTTATTAGTGGCGCGGTCATATCGATGCGCACCCGTGAAGGAGCAATGACCATGCCACTGACTTGAAATAGGGCCGACAGCTTGATTTGATGGGATTCAGGGATGGGGCGAAGCGCTATTCATCCATGAAAGACGCTACAGATGTAGCGAGTAGCGCTACAGTGGCGGCACAGGTGTAGCGCGTAGGCGCTATTCACGAATTGGCAATAGCCGATTCTGCCAGTTTGAGCGGCTTCTAATCGACGGCATTCACAATGGACTCCAGCACATGATCAGGACAATATTGACCGGGCGAAAAACCCTTAACCTAAGAAGCAGCGCTCTCAACCTGTTTGACATCGATTCGATCTCTCTGCTCATTGGCAAGAATGGATCCGGCAAGACTCGAACCTTGCAAGAAATCGCTGAAGCTTTCGGCACAAGACGCAATCAATCACTGGACGAACCCTGTAAGATTATCCTCAGCACCGAACGCCTGGCCACACCGGAGCAGCTAAACGATTGGGGAATCCTGTACTACACGCCCGCACAAAACAGGCCAAGCATTCGCAGTACCAAAAACTTCATCAACGCCTCAAAGCGTCCAGTGGAAAATCTCAATAATCTAGACCGCTACTCTAACATTCTGGCTGCCTTCGGCCTCGACGTAGAGTTGACCGCTACATTGCGAGCGGAATACCGCAAAATTGCTCGACTGTTAGCTGAAGCATTGTTGAAAAACCGGCAGTTTCGTACCGCTGCCATTCTCGATGCTTTTAATTTCGCCGAACTCGAAGAGCGCAAACGAATATTTGATAATGTCTCGGAGTTTGAAGCCAGCCAGTCGGAATACAACCTTGCAGACTCCCGCTATACCGAACAATTTCAGACCCTCGTTGAATTACTGCTACGCAAGTTACACCAAAGCGCCACGGCACATCAGGTTTTTGCTTGCCTTGCTGTAGTCACCCAACTACTGGAGAAGCGCCAAGCCAGTATCGTTTTGGTCATCAGCTTTCTCAAAACATATCTGGACTTTGAGTTCTTACCTTCGCTGCAAGATGATCCACGTCTGCCTGAACTGCGCCAACTTGCCAAAATGACCGAATACCTGCTTAGGCATGAGCACTTCGAACCAGCACCAGGCAGTAGCAGCAATGTTCTAATCTACACTCGGCCCCTGATTACCCAAGAGCAACGTGTCAGACTCGAACGATTGGAAGCGTTCAAGCTTTGTCGACTTGGGTATCCTCATATCAGCTCAGGACAATGGGCGATCATGCAACAAATCATCGCTTTGTACGAATCATTGAAGGAATTGCGAACCCGTGGGTTCCGCAAGTTACTGGTAATGATCGATGAAGGCGACGCATTTTTACATTTGGAGTGGCAACGGCAATATATCTATCAAATCAACGACTTCTTGAGCCAATGCAAGGAGGAGCTCCAGATCGATTGCCTACAATTGATTCTGGCATCCCACTCCCCTCTACTGGCTACTGATGTGCCACGAGAGTTCGTTGCGACTTTTGACAGTGATGAACCGCAGCCATCCTTCGGCGCCCCCATGCAACTAGTATTAAACCGCTCGTTTGGTGCCCGTTCGATGGGCGCATTTGCCATCCGAGAAATTAATAAGACTCTGCACAATGCCGCCCAAGGCCTAATGACGGAGCGAGACAGGTATGTCCGGAGCATCGTCGAGGACCCTATCATCTCAAGGGAAATTGATTATCTGCTGAACAAGGAGCGGTCGTAATGCTGATCAATATATCGGACGTCTGGAAAACGGCATACGCTTCGCACAATCGCTATTTGGAAAAATGTATCAACGAAGGAATAAAGTCGCTCAAAAAAACATCTATCGAGAAACCCGCCACGCAATTTTTGAATTTCCTCAGAATCCAGTTGACCGCTAAGAGTCCGAGCGGACTGCAGTCCTCCATCCGTTATTATGAGAAACTGAAGCGAAAGATTTCTCGACACGAACGCTCCGTACTGGATTCCTTTCTAAGAAAGACATTCGATTACAAAAAATTCACTTCCAAGCGTGTACATTGCTGGTCAGCATACAAACTGTGCAAAAGCAGCACTTACAAAATATGCCCCTATTGTCATCACGCTTACATGCTCACCACAAAGGAAGCAGAGAAAGGCATCAGGCCAGACCTGGATCATTATTATCCTCAGCATCGCTACCCGTATCTTGCATTGGCTTTGCACAATCTCATTCCCAGCTGCTCGATCTGTAACTCTCGCCTGAAGGGCGCCGAGGATACAGGCGACCATTCCTATTTGCACCCTCTGTTCGACTCGGAATCCCTGCATTTTCGTTGCGAGAAGCCGGGTAGCACTATAGTCGACATTGTAAGCGACTTCGAAAACATCAAAGATCAGTTGAAAGTTCGGATCACCTATGACCCTACCTGCGCCAAGTCAGTCAATACCCTGCGAATGTTCCAGCTACATGAACGTTACGATCTGTTTTCCCAACAAGGTGCTGACTTCGTCGGTTCAAAAACCAGTATCGATGGGCTAGATGAATTGCTACAAGCCCACGCTATAGGTCCATTGCAAGAGGGTGCATTCCTGGCTCTTCCACCGAGTAAGGAAAAAGAAATGCGGCAACTTCGATTCGACCGAGAGCGATACAAACACTATTTGCACGGAAAAATGTTCGCTGATTTATATGATCAATTCGACCGGACCTCTTTACTCAGCAGACCTTATCCTTAGAGCAAAAGATTCTTCATCTTTGCAAGGGCGCATGCTATCGGTGATCCGGCGCCCCGCAGCTTAATGACACGCCTGTCGTGACACACAAAATGACCTCAATCGACATCATGGGCGTGAAGACGATCAGGGGCGCGGCCATTGACCAATAGTTTAGAAATCTCTGAACTATCTTTTTGCGCTTCCCTATTCTTTCCGCCAACCGCCCCTCCCTACTATTGCGGCAACAAAGGAGCCTTTCCATAGAGATGCGGCCCGAAGCTTGCCTTTTCTGATTGTCACTGCCGTTCGTTGTGCGTTTCGGTTAGCGCCGCAACGCCGCCGTGTCAATCATGCGAAGGAACCTTTGGAGTCGATCGATGAAGCTGGAAATATTCCGAACGTTGTGGGGCTACACCGCGAGCAAGGCACAAGCGCTCGATGAGTTGCTTGAAGCCGGGTTCGATGGCATGGAAGCCCGCCTGCCCATGACCGCCAGCGAACGCGCCGAGTTCGCAGCCTTTCTACGCATCAACAAAGTCAGCTATATCAGCACCGTCTTCAGCGCCTACGACGTTCTACCGGAACAGTCGGCAACCGTCGACGAACACCTTCTGGACCTCGATAAGAAACTCGGTTGGGCGGCTGAGTTGTCACCGCGCTTCGTCAATCTGCTGGCTGGCAACGACCGCTGGCCACTGGCACAGCAAGTCGACTTCTTTGGCCGCGCGATGGACGTCGCGCGCAAGCATGGCCTGGTGTGCACCTTCGAAACCCATCGCGCTCGCTCGTTATTCAACCCCTGGGTCACCCTCGAGCTGATTCGTCAACTGCCGGACCTGCGCTTCACCAGCGACATCAGTCATTGGGTCGTCACCTGCGAACGCCTGCTCAACGATCCGGAAGACGACCTCAGCGCCTTCGTCGAACGCGTTCACCATATCCAGGCCCGAGTCGGTTATGACCAGGGACCGCAAGTGCCTCACCCCGCCGCCCCCGAGTACAGCCAAGCGCTTGCCTTCCATCAGCAACATTGGGAGGCCATCTGGCGATCCCAGGAAAAACGCGGGTATCAGGTCAGCACGCTGACACCGGAGTTCGGCGCCGACGGCTATCTGCATCACCTGCCCTTCACCAACGTGCCGGTGGCCGATCTGTGGTCGCTGAACGTGTGGATGGCAAACACCGAGCGCGAGCATTTTCGGCGTTTCGCCTGCACCTCAACCCGATAAGGAGCGCTGCCTCATGCCTGACAAAACACCAACGACCGCCAACTTCAATCGCATTCCGGTGGTGGACATCGCCGGGCTGTACAGCGACGACATCACTCAGCGCCAGGCGGTGGCCGAAGCACTGGGTAAGGCCGCCCGCGCAGTCGGTTTCCTGTACATCAAGAACCACGGCATCGAGCCGTCACTGATCGACGGCTTGCATCAAGCGGCGAAGGACCTGTTTGCCCAATCGCTTGAGTACAAAATGCAGCATTACATCGGTACTTCACGCAGCCACAAGGGTTTTGTGCCTGAAGGTGAAGAGGTCTATGCCAAAGGCAAACCGGATCACAAGGAGGCTTTCGATATCGGTTTCGAAGTGAGCGAAGACGATCCGCTGGTCATTGCCGGCACGCCATTGATCGGGGCCAACGAATGGCCAGACTTGCCGGGCTTCCGTCCCGCCGTCGAAGCTTACTACGCCGCGGTGTTTGCATTAGGTCGTCGCTTGTTCAAGGGCTTCGCGCTTGCATTGGGCCTGGAGGAAGACTATTTCGAGGCCCTGGTGACTCGCCCACCGTCGAAGCTGCGCCTGATCCATTACCCATTTGATATGACTGCTCAAGACGCGCCCGGCATTGGTGCGCATACCGACTACGAGTGCTTCACCATCTTGCTTGCCGACAAGCCAGGCCTCGAGGTGATGAACGACCAGGGGCAATGGATTGATGCGCCGCCCATGGACGGTACTTTTGTGGTCAACATCGGCGACATGCTGGAGGTCATGACCGCAGGCACATTCGTCGCTACGGCTCACCGAGTGCGAAGCGTCAGCGAAGAGCGCTACTCGTTCCCACTCTTCTATGCGTGTGACTTCCACACGCAAATCAAGCCACTGCCGCAGTTTCTTGAAGGCGGTAAGGATTACGAGGAAATCACCATCGGTGAGCACATGTTTGGTCAAGCGTTGCAAACCTATCAATACCTGCGCCGCAAAGTCGAACGCGGCGAACTCAAGCTGTATGAGCGCGCACGCAAGCCATCGAGCTTCGGTCACTTGAAGAACCAGGCGCAGGAAGCGTCCTGATGCCCCCGACCCGTTCCATAACAGCCCTGTTTCAAAACCAGTCCAATCCTACTTTTTCGACGTGGAGTCACCGATGATGCGCAATCCAATGAATATCGCTGTCCGCTTGTCCCTGCTGGCCTTCGCGATCCTCGGTGCGGCAGGAGCCCACGCAGCGACGACGGTGACACCCGGCGTACTCAAGGTCGGCATGGAAATCACCTATCCGCCCTTCGAATCATACGACGAACAAAAAAATGTCGTCGGCTCCGACCCCGAACTGGCGCGGTTACTCGCCAAACATCTGGACCTCAAGGCCGACTTCGTTGACACCAAATTTTCCAACCTGCTGCTGAGCCTGAACGCCGGTCACTATGATGCGATCATCTCGGGCATGTACATCACGCCCCAACGGCAGACTCAAGCGCAAACCATCCCATACGCCAAGACCGGCGCAGCGATCATGGTGCTGAAGGACAGCCCGCTGAAACCGAAAGTACCGGAAGACCTCTGCGGCCTGAAGGTCGGCCTGGAAAAAGGCACCACTTGGGTGACGCAATTCAACAAACTCTCGACCGATTACTGCACCCCGAATAACAAGGGCGCGATCATGGTCAGCGAATTTCCGTCCGCCCCTGAAGTGACCCAAGCGCTGCTCTCCGGCAACGTGCAGGCTCAGGTGGAGATCGACGGCGCCGCCGGCATGATCGCGGAACGTACCAAAGGCCGGGTTGTGATCAGCACCGAGCACTCGATCTATCAACAGACACTGGGTATTTACGTCAAAAAAGACAACGACGCGCTCTATCAGGCGCTACTCAAGGCCTTTGACGCGACGAAAGCGTCAGGTGAATACGCCGCCCTGTTGAAGAAATACAACCTGGAAGAACCGACTAACTGACTCAGTGCAGCCCTGTGGGAGCGAGGCCGCTCCCACAGTCGGCGGCTTTCGCTTGACTGCCCGGCATAGGTGAAGCCTCCGTCGACGCCAGCAGTTGGAGGTACACATGCAATTTGAATGGCCCTACTTTTTTTCTCTGTTTTCGGTCTCGGACTTCTGGAAAGCCTGCATTACGGTGGTGGAACTCAGCACGCTGGCCTGGTTCATCGGCATGCTGCTGGGCTTCCTGCTGGCTTCGGCCAAGCTTTCGGCCACGCGTTGGATCAGCGTGCCGGCGTCGGTTTATATCTGGTTCTTTCGCAGCGTGCCGCTGCTGGTACTGGTGGTGTTCGTCTATAACTTGCCGCAGATGTTCCCGATCACCCGTGGCGTACTGTCCAACCCGTTCTATTCCGGCCTGTTCGCGCTGGTGGTGACCGAGGCGGCGTACATGGCGGAAATTCATCGTGGCGGCTTGATATCCGTTGCCAAAGGCCAGAAAGAAGCCGGCCGTGCACTGGGCATCGGCCTGATCGGCCTGCAGCGCCTGATCGTCATCCCACAGGCGTTCCGCATTTCCCTGCCGACACTGATCAACGAATACATCACCGTGGTGAAGCTGACCTCGCTGGTCTCGGTGATTTCCTTGACCGAACTGTTGACCGTGGGCCAGCGCCTTTACGCGCAAAACTTCCTGGTCATGGAAACCCTGTCGGCCGTGGCGGTGTATTACGTGCTGATCGTGACCGTGCTCGGCTGGCTGTTTCATTGGCTGGAGCAACACCTGGAGCTCAACAACCGCAAACCACAAACGCTGGATGACATCAGCCTGCGGCGTCTACGCGCGTCACAGGCAACGCCCTCTTCTGCAGACGCTCACACAGCGTCAGGGCCTGGCTCGGCACCCGCCCTGCAACTGGTCAACATTCACAAGCGCTACGGCCAGCACGCCGTGCTCAAGGGCATCAACCTTGACGTCAACGTAGGTCAGGTGATTTCCATTATCGGTCCGTCGGGATCGGGAAAAACCTCGTTGATTCGGACCGTCAACGCTTTGGAAAGCATCGACCAGGGCGAGATCATTCTGTTCGGCGAAAGCTATATCCACGCCGGTGACAACACCAACACGCAACAAGTCCGCCACGGGGTGCAGCGCATCGGCATGGTGTTTCAGAGCTTCAACCTGTTTCCCCACCGCACCATTCTCGACAACGTCACCCTCGCGCCGCGTTATCACGGCCGCGACAAGTCCATCAGCGAGCAGCGCGCCTACGCCCTGCTGGACAAGGTCGGACTGCTGGCTCACGCGCAAAAGTATCCGCATCAGTTGTCGGGCGGTCAGCAACAACGCGTGGCAATCGCCCGCGCATTGGCGATGGATCCCCACATCATGCTGTTCGATGAGCCTACTTCAGCCCTTGACCCGGAACTGGTCGGCGATGTGCTCAAGGTGATCAGCGACCTGGCAAAAGAAGGCATGACCATGTTGATCGTGACCCATGAAATGGACTTCGCCATGTCAATTTCCGACAGGGTGGTTTTCATGGAGGACGGCCTGGTCAAACTGGATGCGAAGCCTGGGATGATCCGAGCTGATCAGTGCGGCGAGAGAATCAGAAAATTCATGAGGGTTTGAACTCGCTCTAATTGGGTCCTGACACTCGAGATGGGATATCCGTCAAACACACTCACGTTATCCGTTGCGAAGCTGCTGGCGAGTCATTCTGATGGGGATTCATCAAGATCGTCGTCAAGGCTCGCAATGCATGCGTCGAGCAATTCGTGCAATACAGCCACGCGCTCCACGCCGAGTAGACCATTGAGCGCGCGCTGTGCCTCCTTCCAGGCCCGCTGGCCTTCGGCTTGCTTTACGCGTCCAGCCTCGGTCGCTTCGACAAGGCGACTGCGAGCATCGCCTCCTGCACCAATCTCCAGCCACCCCTGAGTGGTCAGGGACTGCATGTTTCGAGTCAAGGTCGAATTATCCATCTGCATTTGCCTGGCCAGGTCACTCGGGCGGATAGGCCCCAGCCTGACGACATGCGACAACAGTGCGTACTGCGTGTTCTTGAGGCCGGACTCGGCGACGTAGCGGTCGTAGTGACGCGTCACCATGCGATTGAGCTGGCGCAGCTTCAGATTGGTGCAGCCCTGTGGCTTGATAGTATTTTTCATGGGGTATATTGTACCTGCAATATTTGCATATGCAATTATCTAAAGAAAAGGAAATGCTGATGGAAGTCGATCAGGTCGTCGCTCACTGGGAGGCGGAGGAAAAATCGGTTCGTGCGCGCTTGCTGGTCGCCGATACCGCGCCGCAGGATCAGATCGCCAATCGAACAGGCATGGAAGTGTTCGAGGCAATCTTTGCTGGAGAACTGCCTCCCCCACCCATCGGCGACACGCTCGATTTCGTGCCGATTCACATGGAGCCCGGCATTGCCGTCTTTCAAGGTCGCCCACAGCGCAGGCACTACAACCCACTGGGCACCGTCCACGGTGGATGGTTCGCTACGCTGCTCGACTCGGCAGTAGGTTGCGCGGTGCACTCGACCTTGCCCGCAGGCAAGGGCTACACCACGCTGGAGCTGAAGGTCAACATGGTGCGCCCCTTGAACGACCAGGTCCCGTTGGTGCGTGCCGAGGGCAAGGTCATCCATGCGGGGCGTACTGTGGCGACGGCCGAGGGCCGGATCATTGGCCCCGACGGCAAACTGTACGCGCACGCGACGACCACCTGCCTGATCTTCGATCACCCCGCAGCCACGCAGGGGAACTTTCATGGCCAAGGCTGAGATCGATCCTGGCGCACCCGTTACCCGTGAAACACTGCGACGCCCAGGCCTTTGCGCCGACACTGTCTGACAATATCTTCCCGACTTGATCAATGGTGAAAACATGAAATATGCATCCTTCGGCAAAACAGGACTGAGTGTGTCCCAGGTCGCGCTCGGGACAGGCAACTTTGGCACAGGCTGGGGCTACGGCGCGGATCCCGATGTCAGCACGGCAATCTTTAATGCGTACGCGGAGGCCGGCGGCAACTTCATCGATGGGGCCGATATCTACCAGTTCGGACAATCCGAGGAGCTGCTCGGGCCCCTTCTGAAGGGCCGACGCGAGAATTTCGTCCTGGCGACCAAGTACACCAAAGGCGCGCAGCCAAATGCCGATCGCCTCGTCACGGGCAATAGTCGTAAAGCCATGGTGGCCTCGGTAGAGGCAAGCCTGAAGCGACTCGGAACCGATCGCATCGATCTCTACTGGGCGCATTGGCCGGATGATGTCACGCCCACCGAAGAAATCGTCCGTGGGTTCGAGGATCTCGCCCGCGCGGGTAAGATTCTTTATGCCGGCCTCTCCAACTTCCCTGCTTGGCGGCTATCGCGTACCGTCACCCTTGCCGAGCTCACCCACTCGGTGCCGATCGCTGCGGCGCAATTCGAGCATAGCCTGGTCCACCGCGAGCCCGAGGCTGATCTGTTCCCGGCTTCGCAGGCGTTGGGATTGGGTATCGTCACTTGGTCGCCACTCGGCGGAGGCATGCTGACCGGTAAGTACCGCAAGGGCGAGAAAGGACGCGCCGAGGGCCTCGGTGGCAAGGTGTTCCAGGCAGAGAATAGCGAGCAGCGTACACAGGTCCTCGACACGGTTATCGCCATCGCCAACGAACTGGGCGTCAGCCCCGGTCAGGTCGCCATCGCCTGGTCCGGCACGCACGGGTCGTTGCCCATCATCGGGCCACGCTCGGTCGAGCAGTTGGCCGACAACCTCGCTGCCCTGTCGGTTGAACTGTCAGCCGAGCAGATTCATCGGCTCGACACCGTTAGCAGCTTGTCTCCTTCGATGCCAGCAAGGACAGCGACCCCTTGGGCTTCCAGAGCAGCTCAAGTCGTGGCTTGACTGGAGTGGAGATTCGGGAAAATAAAGGAGTGTTTGTAGGGTCTTCAGAGTGCTGAGCACCTTTACAAACTGATTTACCCCTGACCGACCACTCACTGATCCTGCCAATCTACGCGACCACGCGTCGATAGCGTGCTACCAAGGGTTGGCAGACCCACCTTGATCGGAAGGTGCATATGGATCCCAAGGGGACCGGTGTCTTCGACGGTGCCGACCGGGACTTGCCAGGCAACCTTGCGAGTGTTCATGTCGATGGTGGTCAGGGTGCCGAATGTGCCGGCGTCAACAACCCTATCAAGAGCCGCTGCTGTACAGAGCCTACTGCCTACTCATCTGCCCGGGAACAAGCCAGATTGATCGAACGCAGCGCAGTATCTTTGATGCGCTATAAAGAAGAAGGATAGCGGAGGGCCCATTTTTCTTATCCAATCAATCCCCTTTCTATCAAAGGCTGATCCCAATCTGGCGAGGGGCCGATGTGTTCCGCCAAGAAATCAATCAACGTTCCAACTTTCAATGCTTGACGCTGTGCCTGAGGGTAAATGGCCACGAAGTCCAGCGTCGGCAATCGATACTGACTCAACACCGGAACCAGCCTGCCACTGATCACATCATCACTCACGATGAGTGTGGGCAGGCAAGTGATACCCGCCCCACTCCGTGCGTAGTCGCGTATCAGATGAAGCGACGATGAGCGCATCTGAGCATGCAAGGTAATGTCGAGAGAGTCGCGCCCTTGATTGAATTGCCAACGGTTTCGTGATGAATAGCCACCGTACAGGGCAATGCGGTGATCGTGCAATTGCAACGGATGCTCCGGAGCGCAGTGTTGCTCCAGGTATTCCGGCGCAGCGCAAAACAAGCGATGAACAGTAAACAGCTTTCGGACGACAACCCGCTCCGTGGTGGCCGGAAATAGTTGGAAGGCCACGTCAAAGCCTTCCTCAATGGGGCCGATGACACGGTCATTGACCACCACATCAAAATCGATATCCGGGTACTGCTTGGTGAACTTGGCCAATAGTGCGCCAAGATGGCCAATTGCAAATCCCTGCAATACCTGCACGCGCAACTGACCGGTGAGATTAGAGCGTTGATAACGCATCTTTTCAGTTAAACCGTGAAATGACGCGATGACGTCCGCACACTCCTGATAATACAACTCCCCCACATCGGACAACCTTACTTGTCGTGTACTTCGATGAAATAAGGGAGCATTAATGAACTTCTCCAGTTGTTGCACGCGGAGCGTGACAACCGAGCGGGTAACGCCGAGCTGTTCAGCGGCTTTAGTGAAACTACCGGTTCGAGCGACACGCACAAAAGCTTCAGTGCTAAGCAAACGATCCATTTTTATTCTCCTACGCCGATGTATATCGACCGGGCTCGGAAAAGGCTATCACAGCGAAATAACGCTGAACATGAATTGTTGATTTATTGCAGCAAGCATCGGGCTATCGCACCACCGGGGGGCGTCTCCAGTAGCCTGAATGCCTGCGTTACTAGCCGCTGACGCACGGTGCAAGCAGGACATTTCCTTGGAGCCGCCTGCAGAACTGTTCGTGATTCACGAACAGTAATTTCGCCAAGACAGGCCTTGTTGTGTTGCGCCGCCAATGACTAATGTAGGGCGTCCAAAAACAAAAAAAATGGCACATATTATGAAACTACAGTCCGTCTCCACTCCGATGCAGACTTCACTTCATGCTGCTGTAAATATTTACAACCATCAGCCTGCGTCGATCAAAACCGGCTACCGACGCTGCTCTGCACGTACGCAGTTGGCAGCAATTTACGCTGGCAACTCGCCTTCTTTCATTCACCAATTCACTTTTAACGAGAGCCTGGCAAAGCCATAGCACATCTGGCGCGTTGTCAATACTGGCTCGCTTTGAAGTTAATCCAAGCGATGAGCCGTGCAGTTACCGCAACCGTTTACGCGACCATCGATTTATGAGGTATTCACGATGCCACTGGATATTGAATCCGTTAAATTAATCAACACGCTGGTTGAACTTGGCTTGAAGCCGATTCATCAGATGACACCTGCCGAAGCACGTGGCGTTATGAAGTTTGGGCGCTCGGTCATGCAGGGCCCGACGATGCATCGCATCGAAGATGTTCAGTTGGCAACGGCGCGTTTGCGTGTTTACGTTCCCAGCGAGTCGACCTGCGGCGTGATGCTGTATCTGCATGGGGGCGGATGGGTATTAGGTGAGTTGGAGGACTTCGATCATTTTGCCCGCGTGCTGGCGCAGAAGTCCGCTTGTACCGTGGTACTGCTTGAGTACCGCCTGGCCCCCGAGTTCCCCTATCCAGCGGCCTTGTCGGACGTAGAGCTTGCTCACCAATGGATAAATGACCATCGCCATCGGTTGACCGGCTCAGACCTGGCTCCACTGATCATTGCCGGTGACAGCGCCGGCGGCAACCTGGCTGCTGCCTCTGCACAACGGGCAATGAATAGCGAGTTGGCCCGCTGGGACATCCAAGTTCTCATCTATCCCGTCACCCAATCGAACCTCAACTCGCCTGCCTATCAGGCCACGGACCGCCAACTGCTGCTCTCCCATGAGGACATGCGCTGGTTTTGGAACCATTACCTGAATGAGCCCAGTCAGCGCGCTCAACCCAACGCCTCCCCGCTTGCGGCTGACGATCTGAGTGGGCTGCCGCCGGCGATTGTGATCACGGCCGAACTCGATGTGTTGCGCGAAGAGGGCGAAGCGTACGTCGACCGCCTGCGCACGGCCGGTATCGAGGTCAGCCACCGACGTTTCGAGGGGCAGATGCATGGATTCATGACATTCATGACATTGCGCGCCAGTGACCAGGCCCTGGACTGGGTCGCCGATCAGATTGCCCAGCGATTAAGACTGCTTTGACGTACATCGCACTCTTAGCCGCGCCACCTAATAATAAAATCAGGTACATCTATGAACACTTACAACCAAACGCTTTCGGCCATGGCTTTTGATGAGCCCACACTCAGAACCCACCTGCGTGAGGCCGATATTCCGACACTGCTCATGTGCATCGCTCACCTGACCGGCGATCTGAAACTGCTCAAGCCCGAGTGGAAGCCGGTGTTGGTGATGGGCGATCCGAAAAGCAGCATGACCGCCGAACAAGAGGAACAGGTTCGTGAGCTCTGCGCGGAGAAACTGATCGAGTTCAAAAACAGCGGTCGTCCGGTTCCAGGACGCCCCACAAAGGACGAGCTGATCACCTTCACGACCTGGTTGATGGGCCCAGGCGTCGACGCCTATTTGCCGATATTGGCCGAAGAAATGGTCAGCGCCGACGACGATCCGCGCGCGCCGCGCTGGCACAAGGAGCATGTGGCCCCCGAGCGCGACTTCAAAGTAGTGATCATCGGTGCGGGCGAAAGTGGCATGGTTGCGGGGCTACGTCTGAAGCAGGCGGGCGTTCCTTTCGTCATCTACGAGAAAGGTAACGATGTCGGCGGCACCTGGCGGGAAAACACCTACCCAGGCTGCCGCGTCGACATCAACAGCTTCTCCTACAGTTTTTCTTTTGCACGGGCCACTTGGGACGACCATTACAGCACTGCCCCGCAGGTATTCAGCTATCTGCAGAATGTGGCTAGGCAAAATGGGCTGTACGAGCACATCGTGTTCAATGCCGAGGTGACTGACGCCCACTGGAACGAGAACACTCAGCACTGGAAAGTCAGCGTCAATCAAGCCAGCGCAACCCAGGACATTCACGCCAACGTAGTGGTCTTTGCTGTCGGTCAATTGAACCGTCCGTTGATTCCAGCGATACCGGGAATCGAAAGCTTCCAGGGGCAAACCTTCCATTCCGCCCAGTGGGATCATGATGCTGACTGGGCCGGAAAACGCGTGGCGGTCATCGGCACAGGCGCAAGCGCCGTGCAGTTCATTCCGCACCTGGCCAAAACCGCAGCGGACCTGAAAATCTTCGCACGCACCAACAATTGGCTGCTGCCCACGCCGAACCTGCACGACCGCGTTGCCGACAGTGCCAAATGGCTGCTCGACAACCTTCCTAACTACAGCCTGTGGTTCCGGGCAACGGCAGTGCTACCGCAAACCATCGGGTTTGTTCACGCCGTAACCGTAGACCCGGCTTACCCTCCGACCGAGAAAGCGGTCTCGGCGATCAACGAACAACTGCGTCAGGACCTGGGCAGCTGGATGGAAGCCCAAATTGCCGACCGGCCCGATCTGCGCGATGTGGTAATCCCTGATTCACCCGTTGGCGGCAAGCGAATCATTCGCGACAACGGCACATGGATTTCAACTCTCAAGCGCGACAACGTACGCCTTGTCCGCGAACCAATCGAATCGATCAATCCTAAAGGCATCTACTGTGTGGATGGCACTCACCATGAGTTCGATCTGATCGTCTACGGCACCGGCTTCCAGGCCTCGAAGTTCCTCATGCCCATCCGCGTCACTGGCCGCGATGGCCTGGATCTGCATACCGAGTGGAAAGGCGACGACGCACGGGCCTACCTGGGGACGACTGTTCCAGGCTTCCCGAACATGTTCTGCATGTATGGCCCCAATACCGGGCTTGTGGTCAGCAGCACGATTATTCAATTCTCGGAATTCACTGCGACCTACATCACCGATGCGGTTCGCCTATTGCTCGAGGGCGGGCACACAAGCATGGAAGTAAAGCCGCGGGTTTGCGAGACCTACAACCAACGAGTCGATGAAGGGAACAGCTTGCGGGCTTGGGGCTTTTCCAAAGTCAACAGTTGGTACAAGAACAGCAAAGGCCGCGTAACTCAGAACTTCCCTTTCGATGCGGCGGAGTTCTGGCGGCGCACCCATGAAGTTGAACCCAGCGACTACTTCCTTTCCTGAGCACATGCACTAACGCCCGTGCAGTAGATACACCTGAACTTAAGGCGCCGATGTTCCATGGGCGCCACATATCACAGTGCGTGATGGTCAAGCTTTTAGCGAGGTACACAGATGAACAGTCAAGTTGAGCGCTCTGCACTCGATGCAATCAGTGCAAAAGCTCGCCACTTTATCGAGTCGTCCAAAGGGCATTACATCAATGGCCACTGGCTGCGCGCCGGGGCAACGTTTGAAATTATCGACCCGGCGACCGAACTTCCACTTGGCGAGCTCGATGAAGCGGATGCCGATATCGTTGGCCTGGCTGTAGATGCAGCCCGGTCTGCCTTCGAGGACCGCTCCGCTTGGCGCACCATGGGCCCCAGCGAGCGCGAACGCATCCTGCATAAGCTGGCCGATGAGCTCGAGGCTGACAGCGACGTTCTGGCTGATCTGATTGCCGCTGAACTGGGGCTACCAAGAGGGGCTGCGCTCGCCTTCGAAGTTGCCAAAGTCATTGATGTGTTTCGCTATTACGCCGGTTTTCCCAGCAAGCTTACCGGCGACACCATCGAGATTGACCCGGCAATGGACGATGCAGAGTTCTTTGCCTATACGACGCATGAGCCGGTCGGCGTGGTAGGGGCGATCCTTCCGTGGAATGCACCGCTGCTGGTGGGCTCCTGGAAAATCGCACCGGCCCTCGCCGCTGGATGCACGCTGGTCGTCAAGCCAGCCGAGGATGTGTCGCTGGTGATCCTGCGGCTCGCCGAACTGGCGAGCAAAGCTGGCTTGCCGGATGGCGTGCTCAACGTGGTGACTGGCCGCGGCGCGGTAACCGGCCAGGCATTGATCGAGCATACGGGGATCGACAAGTTCGCGTTCACCGGCTCAACGGACATTGGAAAGCGCATCTACAAGGCCGCCGCTGACCGCCTCGTTCGCGTCAGCCTGGAGCTCGGCGGTAAAAATCCCGTCATCGTGCTAGCCGATGCCGACGTCAAGGCCATTGCACCGGCATTGTGTATGGCTGCGTTCGCCAACTCGGGACAAATTTGCGTGTCTGGCTCGAAAGTCATGGCGCATGCCTCGATCGCCAACGAGCTACTTGGGGCGATGGCTTCATTCGCCAAGACACTGGTGCCTGGCTCGCCCTTCGATCCCGAGACGGTCATTGGTCCAGTGTGTTCGAAAAAACAGTTCGATCGGGTAATGGCCTATATCAGGCAGGGTGAAACAGAAGGGAACGTCATCATCGGCCAACGGCAATCGACATCTCCCGGCTTTTACATCAACCCAACGATCATCACCGATCTGCCCGCGCAATCGAAGTTGCTGAGTGAAGAGATATTTGGCCCGGTCATCACGGTTGAAACCTGGACGGATGAGCAAAACGTGATCGATCTGACGAATCGCTCTGCCTACGGGCTGTGCGCCACGATCTGGGGCAGCAATCACGGCCATATCCAGCGCCTGGCGAAAAGACTGCGTACCGGCACCGTTTTTATCAACTCCCCTGCCTTCCCACCGGCCAACATTCCTACAGGAGGTTTTCGTCAGTCCGGAGTTGGACGGGACCTGGGTAAAAAAGGTCTTGAAGGCTTTCTCGAACCCAAGTCCGTTATCGCGCGTATCAACTGAGGAGTTTCTGTCATGTCCATGCTCGCAGAAAAAGATCGTGATGTTGAAATGGCTCTCGATCAGAAGTTTCTCTCCCTGAGTGCAGGAAGAACAGCGCCTCCGGGTGGTTTCCTGTACTCACAAGCGTACAACGCCAAAGCCGGTAATGACTTGCGCAAGGCGTTCAAAATGGTCACTGGCGTCAGTGCCGGTTACAACGAGGAGCAGGCATTCAAGATTGCCATGTCGGGCTGGGTTGGAGATCCATTATCGGATGTCGCCATCCTCAAGATCCGTCGAGAAGGCCGCGATGTCCACGCCGTCATGCAGAGCTTTCTGAATGACGGCATCAAGGGCGTCAGCAATGCCCCCGAAGAACTTGAGCAAATCTGGCAGCAAGTCAGCACACCACCACAATGGGTGGACTGGAAGCGTATCGAGAACGGCGCGAAAATCTATCGCCGATTCGGTGTGGAGGGCCATAGGTATCAGGGCATCAGTTCGCTGGACATGTACCGCGTGCTGTCGATTGCCAGAACTCTGATGTCGACCGGTCAGTACGCCGACGACACCGCCTACAAGCGCTTTCTTCTAACCTGCAATTTCTGGACGCAGATCTCCGAGCCCAATGGCATGAAGATCTTCAATGAAGGCTGGAAGGTCACACTGAGGGTGCGTTTGCTGCACACACTGATTCGTCGGGCCGTGTTCGGTTCTCCCCGCTGGGAGCGCGAGCAGTTTGGCATGCCAATCAACCAGAGTGGAATGTTGACCGCCCCGCTCATCTCCTCGGTGATGATGTGCAAGTCCCTGCAGATACTGGGCTACAAGGTGACCGACGAGGAAGTCGAGGACGTGATTCACCTGTGGCAATACGTGGCCTATATCATGGGTTACCAGCAGGAAAATGTGTTCCCGTCCGACATCAAGGGCGCGGTGCAGGCTATGCACGACTCCTTGCTACTCAATCCCCCCAGCGAAGATCCCGATTGCATTCGACTCGGACGATCCTTTCTCGACAGCTTCAAACCCTCCAAAGATGCAGCCCTGATGCAGCGCGCCCGGCAATGGGTCGACTACAAGATCGGCATTGCCCACTCGGCATTTTTTGTCTCGCCCGATACTCGCAGGGCAATGGGCACGCCCAATCCTTGGCTCTGGGCGGCGCTGTATGCCGCCACTCAGTTTCCCAAAAACCGTATTCAGGATTTGCGCCGCCTGAGCAGTCCGAGTTATGCGGCTGGACTCGATGAAAAAGTGCGCGCTGAGAGAAAACATTGGTTGCAAACCCAACTCACGGACGCAGACATGAACTACACGCCAAAGTCGAAATACTGAAAGGCGCTATCCCATAGGGATAAACGGAATGTTGGGCCAGGCGTTTTATATGACAGCAGCTCAACGTGCTTAACCGTAAACAAGAGAATAATAAAAATGAAGCGTTCCACCTTCGTGCAAGTGTTTTTGTTCCTTTCCCCAGGCGCCGTTTATGCCGGCGGTTTTGACGGCCTGGCAATTGGTGTTCAACCCATTTTTGAGTCGGGCAATTACATCGAGCTGACTCACCACTGGCTCAGGCCCAATATCGAGGGAACCGACCCGGCGGGCAACGACACTGGAAACCTGGTCCGCAGACTGGACAGCACCAGCGGTGCATTCAAGCTCGATGTCAGTGACAGTTTCTCCCTGGCACTTCTGACTGACGAACCTTATGCGCGAAGCCCCTACTACCGAAAGGGGCCAGCCGAGGGACTGAAGGCGTCCTATAAAAGTCGCGACTGGACGCTGGTCGGACGCTACAAACTGACACCTGAATTGAGTGTTTACGGTGGCCCTTTCTCGCAGACCCTGGAAATTGCCGCCCACCAACCGCAGCAACTGGCCGGGGTGGCCTACACCTTGAAGACCGACGGCGACACCCGTTATGGCTACACGCTGGGAGTGGCCTATGAACCCATGCCGTTTACCCGGGTATCCCTGACGTACCGCTCGAAGGTGCAGCACAAGGTCGACGGTACCGAGAACGGAATGGATTCGACCATCCGTCAACGCACACCTGAGTCGCTGGCACTGGATGCGCAAATTCCGATCAGCCAGAGCACGCTGCTGTTTGGCTCGGTTTTCTGGGCCAAGTGGACCGGTGTGAGCCTTGCTCCTCCGTTGTTTACCGCCACCTTCGGTATGCCGGTAAAGGTGTTCGAAAATGACACCATTCGTTATACGCTGGGTGCTGGATATCGCATCAATGAAAATGCAACATTAATCGGTGCTTTTATCTATGAGAAAGAGAAAGAAGAGTTCTCTCCACTTGCCCCCACCTCAGGAATCAAGGCATTGAGCGTGGGCTTGAAGTATGATGTGGGCCACGGATTCAATGTCACACCCATGGTGACCTATAGTAAATTTGGCGACATGTCGAGTCCGGTATTTGGAGAGTATCGTGACAACACAATGACAATCTACTCACTGAAAACCAGTTATAACTTCTAACACGGCGCGCTGGACTAGCGCACGGGGAACAGTCTCTCCGATGGATTATTCCATGTAAAACCGGACACCAACTCCCTCTTAAGAAAGGTCTGACTTAACCCTATATATCCGTCCACTTCAGGAAACCTCTAAAAACTATCTGCATTGTCATCGCTGCGTTAAAAAGGCTAAAAATGCTAACTTACAACGTTAAAGTCTGATGCGTCTCAGACCGTCTAACGCCTGCCTTTGCCTTGCGCTGACTGCATTTTGCAACGTTTTTAGAGGTATCCTTCAACTTTCGCCGACTTTAACAACGGCAAACCATATTTCATGAGGGGGAGTTTCCTATGGCGCTGTATGACCTCCCGCACCTGATAGGTTCGAGCGAAGTGCTCGTTATTGAGGCTGTATTTGTTCAGTGAGCCAGTACAGGGCTAGACTGGCGCCAGCCCCAGTCGTCACGCCGGTCAACCAATGCCTCTCCTTCCGCCAGATACCGCCGAACAGACAACGTTGACCCTGGAAGTGGTGCTGCGTTACCACATGGCGTGGAAACGCCGCGACTTGGAGGCGATTCTCGCGATGTATCACCCGCAAGTGCAGTACAACGATTTCTTCCAGAACCGCAGCATGGGCCTGACCGAGTTGCGCGCTTACATCACCAGCACGTTGCCGCGTCATCCCGATGAGTATCTTGAACACAACGACCGCATCCGTGCAGATGGTTGTACCGCATTCATCCAGTACCAGACAGCGCTGAAAGGCAGTGGCGAGCGTGTGGTTTTTCGCACCAGCGAAGCCATCACGGTATGTGATGGCCTGATCCTTCGTATAAACGAATATGCCTCACTGGTGCGCGACAGCGAGCCCCAGACTGGGCGCCACGCGCCCGCCATCAGTAAACTGGGTCTCTCGGCGCGTCAGCTGACTTTCATGGCGCGAGACTTGGCCGACTATTTTACGCGCCAGCAGCCATTCCTCGACCCGGATCTGGACCTCGCACGGATTGCCAGCGCCACCGGGTACAGTCGCAATCAGCTGTCTTACCTGCTGAATCAAGTGCTGGGACAAAGCTTCTATCGCTACGTGACCCAAGCCCGGTTGGCCTACCTGCTTGAGCGCCTCGTCAATCACGGTGAAAACGCGCCCATCGATGCCCTTGCGGCGAGTGCCGGATTCAACTCCACCTCGGCGTTCTACAAGGCCTTCCGCAGTCACACCAGTTGCACACCCAAGGCGTGGTTGAAAGCCAATTGCGCGCGTGCCCGCAGATAACACAGCCCCCGTCGCAGCGCATTAATCTCTGTCGGCAATCAACCGATGGAGCATGGGATGTCTGGCTGGGGTGGTGTGAGTTTGTGGATGGAGCAACTCGGCGAGGCGCTGACGCCGCGCCCGGCGTTGTATCAGGATCTGCAAGCAGACGTTGTGATTATCGGCGCCGGTTACAGTGGCCTCTGGGCGGCCTATTACCTTAAACAGCAAGCACCGCACCTGAACATTGTCATCGTTGAAGCACAGATTGCCGGCTTCGGCGCCTCCGGTCGCAATGGCGGCTGGTTGATGGGCAACCTGCTGGGCGAAGACCGGCTCCTGGGCCCACTACCTGCCGCGCAACGTCACGCAGGCTACCAACTGCTGCATGCAATCCCCGACGAGGTGGCGCGAGTGTGCCACCTCGAAGGCATCGATTGCGAACTGCGCAAAGGCGGCGTGCTGTACTGCGCGGCGCGTTATCCCGAGCAAGAACGGCGCCTGCGCGAACAGCTCGATGCTGTCCGCGGGCAAGGCCTGGGTGAAGACGACTACCGCTGGTTGAGCCCTCAGGCCTTGCGTGAACAGTTAAATGTGGCCCAGGCGTACGGCGCCCTGTACTCACCTCACTGCGCGACCATCCAGCCTGCACGGTTGGTACGGGGCCTGGCCGAAGCCGTCGAACGGATGGGTGTACGCATTTACGAGCAAAGCCCGGTGCTCGACTGGAAGCCAGGCCAGGTTCGAACCGAGCACGGTCGGGTGAGCGCCGATTGGGTGGTACCGGCGGTAGAAGGTTATGCCAGTACCCTGCCCCCGTTGAACAAGCATCAACTGGCCGCGCAAAGCCTGATCGTTGCGACTGAGCCGCTCCCGGCCGATGTATGGGCCGAAATCGGCCTGACCCGTGGCCAGGCGTTCAGCGAAAACAGCCGACAAGTCACCTACGGTCAGCGCAGCCGAGACGATCGCCTGGTGTTTGGCGCCCGCGGTGGATATCGCTTTGGCGGTCGCCTGCGCAGTGACTTCAACCTCACTCAGGCCGAACGAGCATTGCGGCAACACCTGTTTAGCGAGCTCTTTCCGATCTTGCGCAATGTGCGCCTGACCCATGCCTGGGGCGGCAATCTGGGGGTTGCCCGGTCCTTTCACCCGCACATGCTCGCCGACCGTCGCCAGCGGATCGCCCTGGCGGGTGGCTACGGAGGTGAAGGTGTAGGCGCCAGCAATCTGGGCGGCCGAACCGTGGCGGCGTTGATTCTTGACCAGGACAACGAACTGACTCGCCAGCCCTGGGTGCTGGATGACCGTCCCCTGGCCTCGTTGCCACGATGGGAGCCCGAGCCTCTGCGCTGGCTGGGTTACAACGCCATTATCCAGAGCTTCGTTCACGAGGATCAGGTATTGGCCAACCTCCATGCGCCACGCTGGCGTCGCCGGATGGCTGAAGGGCTGGCCGGTTGCATGGAACGTCTGATGAAGTCCAAGGAGCCGTTTGCATGAAGATCGATCATTTTCGCGACACAGCCCGTTTGCCTCTCGGTGAGCCTGGCGCTGTCGGTGTACCGCTGGGCGAGCCGCTTTCACAGGTTGCCACGGCATGCGTCGAGCGCGACGACGGCGTCGAGGCCGGCGTGTGGGAATGCACCCCCGGCCGCTGGCGGCGCCAGATCGTGCAACAGGAGTTCTGCCATTTCATTCAGGGGCGTTGCACCTTCACCCCGGACGGTGGTGAGGCCCTACATATCCAGGCCGGCGACGCGTTGATGTTCCCTGCGAACACGACGGGAGTCTGGGATGTACAAGAAACCGTTCGCAAGAGCTACGTACTGATTTTCTGAACTGCCTTCATCCATAACGCCTAGAACAAAGGTTGAGGTCTCGCATGTTGAAGTCGATCTTTCCGTTACTGTTGATCGTGTCTACCGCTCAGGCAGCAGACACCGTCAGGATCTACAACTGGAGCAGCTACATCGCTCCAGATACCCTGCAAAACTTTACCACCCAGACCGGGCACCAGACCCAATATGACCTGTACGACAGCAACGAGGTGCTCGACGCCAAACTGATGGCCGGCCATTCAGGCTATGACGTGGTGTTTCCCTCCAACCACTTCATGGCCCGGCAGATCACGGCCGGCGCACTCAAACCGCTGGACCGCAGCAAGCTCCCGAACTGGCACAACCTCAACCCGACGCTGATGAAGGTCCTGGAGGCCAATGACCCTGGTAACCGCTACGGTTTTCCCTACCTGTGGGGCAGCACCGGCATCGGCTACAACGTGGCCAAGGTCAAGGCGGTCCTGGGCGATGTACCGATAGACTCGTGGGACATTGTGTTCAAGCCGGAAAACATGAAGAAACTCGCCCGATGCGGCGTGGCGATGCTCGACAATGGTCCCGAGATCCTTCCCATCGCCTTGAACTACCTTGGCCTGCCGCATCACAGCAAGGACAAGGCCGACTACGAGAAGGCGCAGGCCTTGTTACTCAAGGTGCGCCCCTATGTGAGTTACTTCCACAACTCCAAGTACACCAGTGACCTTGCGACGGGTGACGTGTGTCTGGTCGTAGGATTTTCCGGCGATGTGATGCAGGCCGCAGCGCGAGCCAATGAGGCCGGGAACGGCCAGCAGATTGCTTACGCCATACCCAAGGAAGGCTCACCGATGTGGTTCGACATGGTCGCCATGCCCGCCGATGCGCCGAATGAAGGCGCCGGCTACGAATTTCTCAACTACCTGCTGGACCCCAAGGTGATGGCTGGCATCAGCAATCATGTGCACTATGCCAACGGCAACACCGCCGCCGAGGGGCTGGTCGACAAGGCCATCCGCAACGACCCGATGGTGTACCCGCCTGACAGCGTGATGAAAAAACTCTTTGTACTGGAGGCAATGCCATTAGAGAACGACCGGCTGCGCACGCGGGTCTGGAGCCGGATTAAAAGCGGGCAATGAAACCTGTCGCCGATGAAGCAGACACCCGGATCATCGGCGACATCTCCCGGGTCTCATCAGCCCTCTCGCGCATCAGGCAGGCGCAAGCGATCTATTTCGTCAAAGAGATTACAAAAAACGTCCACCAGGAACGGATCGAACTGGGTACCGGCTTGATCGGTGATGAAACGCCTTGAGCACTCGACATCCCAAGCCTGCTTATAGGCTCGAGGCATTCTAATGGCGTCATACACATCGCATATCGACACAATCCTTGCCGATAACGGGATTTCCTTGCCCCGCAATCCCTTTGGATAGCCGGTGCCATCCCAACGCTCATGATGCGACAGGGCAATTTCCGCTGCCAGGTCCGTCAACGGCGAACCCTCTGGGTCACGCAAGATTTCATAACCAATGCGGGCATGCTCCTGCATGATCGCCCGCTCCTGCGGCGTCAATGCTCCAGGCTTTTGCAGAATGGCATCTACAATGCCAATTTTTCCAACGTCGTGCATCGGTGCAGCCATCCTCATGAGGTCACACCATTGAGCGGGCATGCCGATAGCCTTGGCCAACAAAGCCGCGGACTCGCCAATACGGACAATATGCTGCCCCGTGTCGTCATCGCGATAGCTGGCTGCTCGACTCAAGCTGCTGCTGATCGCCTTGTAGCTGGAAGCCAGTTGGGCCGTGCGCAGCTCCACTTTGCGCTCGAGTTCAGCATTGACGTCGCGCAGCAGCTTGGCCGCCTGCGCCAGCTCCAGGCAATTACGCACCCTGAGCAACACTTCAGGAAGATCAATGGGTTTGGAGATGAAGTCGTTGGCGCCCCTTTCCAATCCTTTGCGCCTGTTCTGCTGATCACTCAAGGCCGTCACGATGATGACCGGTGACTCCGTGCGGTCACGTGTATTGAGGCGATCAAGGATCTCGAAGCCGTCGGGTGCGGGCATGTCCAGGTCCAACAACAGCAGGTCCCAGGCGTTCGCAAGCAACCAGTCCAGTCCTTTGGCAGAGTCGCTGAATGTGGTGATGTTCTGCAGGCCCACGGCTCGCAAGCACGAATCCAGAAGCCGGAGATTGGTGGCCACATCGTCGATAATGACGATCCTGCTTTGCGCATTTACTTTGGCAAACATACATCCGCCCTCCCCGTGGCGAGCGTCAAGACCAGACTACGAATACTCTGCCTCTCCAATGGAGAAGCGACGATGGCCTGGCATTCAAGGTGGCCAACCGAAGCGTGATCCACGGCCGCACGGACCACGATGATCGACATTGCAGTCGTTGGGATACTCGTGCGCAAGCCGCTGAAAAAAGTGTTCAGCACGGGTACAGGGTCCGGAGTGGCGACGATCAATACGCTGACCGCCGTGGCATCAAGCACGAGGCCGGCATCGGGCAAGGTATTGACCCGATCCAACTCAAAATCGCCGATTAACGCCTCTCGAACCACCTCACCATCCTGAGGGTCGTTACTCACCAACAGGACGCGTGGCAAGGCTATCGTCGACACTTTGGACGCGTTCCCCGGCACAGGAAGCGCCGCCGAGCACATGTCGATCCAGAAAGTCATCCCCACTTCGACGTTGCTTTCAAAGCCCATGGTGCCGTGCATCAGGAGCGCCAGGTCTCGGCACAACACCAAGCCAATGCCAGTTCCCGGGATGGACGAGTTCTCTTTTCCCAAGCGCTGGAAGGGCCTGAAAAGCTCGCCCTGCAAAGCCGGGGAAATGCCCATCCCGGTATCTGTCACATAAAGACGAAGCCTGGCTCCGTCCTCGACAACCGAAGCCCCCAGAGTGACGTCTCCACCGGGCCGGTTGTACTTGATTGCATTGGATAACAGATTGATCAGGACCTGCTTGAGGCGGCGCTTATCCGCCCAGACATGCCATGTATCCAGAGGAGCATTGATGTGCAAGGTCTGGCCATGCGCCGAGACTTGCTGCTGGACCATGTCAGCGCAGTTGGATAACAGGCTTGCCACGTGTACGGGCTTGAGATCGAGCAGTGGTTTCTCGGCCTGCAAGCTGGAGAGATCAAGCAGATCGTCAACCAACTGCATGAGATGCTCACTGGCTTCGATGATCTCCTGCAGGTTGGCCGTCTCCTCCAATGCCGGGGCAGGCGACTGCATGAGCCCCAACTGGGCAAACCCGTAGATCGCATTCAATGGCGTCCGCAGCTCATGGCTCATGCTGGAGATGAATTTGGACTTGGCGGTACTGGCGGCCTCTGCCTCCAGGGTTTTCTCCCGCAGATCCAACTGGGTCTGCTTGAGTGTCGTGATGTCGACACACGCCACGACCACGACACTGGAATCCTCCAGCCGGGAGGATTCCAGCGTACGGCCCCGGCATAGGATCCAGATCAGCTTTCCATGCACGTCCCTGATCCGGAACTCCACTTCCGGCGCCACGCTTGCACTGCCCCTGGCCTCTTCCAGGAACTGGGTGAAGGTTTGCCGATCCTCAATGGGAATGCTCTGCAGCAATGTCGCCATGGGCACTTCATTAGCGGCAAAACCGAAGCGCTGGCACAGGGCACCCTTGAGAATAAAACGCTGTCGTTTCGGGTAATACTCCCAGAGCCCTTCGGCAAAACTCTCCATGACCAACTCCAGACGCTGCTGGGTGGAGCTGCGAATGAACTCGGCCTGGGCCAGCTGCCTGCCCATCCCCAGTGCCTGGTTGGACATTGACCACAGTTCGGTGATATCGGAAGGACTTGCCGCTGGTTGCCAGTTACCCCGGCCGATCTCTCGCATCATGCGTGAGACCCCTTGCACCGGTATGCTCAACTGGCGACTGAGGTCACGCGTACGCCACCACATGAAGGCAAAGAACAAGGCATAGAACACAACCAGCCCCGCGATCAACAGGTACCCCACATCGCGGTAATGACTGGCCAGCAGATTGGTTTCCTGCATGGCCGCGGCTTCGTCCACTACCGCCAACAAGAGCCAGCCGGTGGTGGGGATCCCACTCCAGGCGACCAGATGAGGCCGTCCATTCAACGTCAGCGCAACGATGCCCTCTGGATGGCCCGGCAAGTTCTTATTGAGACTGGCGAGGTCCGGATAACGAGTGAGGTTCAAATCCGGTGATTGCAAGCGTTCGTGATCGACAGGCTTTCCAGTGGGCTGGTTCTCGGCGGCTCGCAGGGAAAAATCACGTTGCCCCGCCTTGGGCACGGCCATGATATCGAGCTTATTGTTGACCAGCATCAGGTAGCCACCCCAAGGCATCTTCAACTGCTCGATTTGCTTCAAGATCCCGTCGACCGTTACATCGATCCCGGCTACGCCCTCCAGGAAGTCGCCGCTGTAGACTGGCGCAATGGCAGACATCATCCACCCCTGGCCGGCGGGATCCAGGTAGACATCGGTCCAGACTACTTTTTTATCAGGATTATGTTTTGCATCGGCCAAGTAGTAGAAGTTGTATTGGGTGATGTCCATATCATGTGGGTACTGCTCGAGCGTATTAAACCAGGGATAAATCCGGTTATAGCTGTCCCACGTATTGAAATAGATGCTGGCAATCAGAGGATCCCCGTCCTTCAACTGCTTCATCATGAAGTCCTGGTTCGCCAGCAGCGATATCTTGTAGAGGTCCTGCTTTTGCAGCGGGGTGACATTCGAATAGAACGAGGCGGACGCCCCGTCGTTCGCTGCGCTGTAGCGGACACCATCGGCACTTACTGCAAGCGATGCCGCCACGGGAGGCTGGTTTTCGGTGAGTTCATGTTCAGTGGACTTGGCATAAAGACTGATCGCTTTGTGAACCTGCTCCAATTGTCCTTGCACCAACAGCGCATTCTGCTGAACCGATACCTGTATGTCGCGAGTTGCACTTTGATGCAGGTGCTCGATCTGGGAGTTTCGAATGGACTGGTTCGTGATGAAGTAAGTGGTGATCAGCACGCCTTCCACCAAGACGAGCGGCAACAGGCTGGTACTGGCAAATGCCCGCCAGATCCATCTGCGCAAACTGACCCTCTTCTTTGACGCTGCTTGCATAGGCACGCTCGTTGCGCTGGCCACACGTTCGATATCACAACGACATCATTGTGGTCTCATCCTTGATATCTGTCCAAGGGAACCCTGCTCCTTTCGTCCGCGGGCAAAAAACCTGCTGGTACACCAAGCATCGATCAAAAACCCGTGGGCAGCCTTATGACCATAGTCGAACACTGGATTTTGCTCTCAAGACTTTAAGCTATGCTCAAGAGCGGGTTACCCGAGGATGGACGAATGGATTCAGCCATTGCGCTAGCAACACCGTACACGCAGGGTGCGGATGACGTGGGTGTCTTGTTGCTGGATGCCCAGGGGGCCCTGCTCATCATGGACGACTGCGCCAGCGGATTGCTGGGGCTAAGCGAGACCGCCGCATTCCTGGTTCCCTTGCCTTCCCTGTTTTCTCTCAAGCCGCTGATGTTTGAACAGCACATCACCCATGCTCGACTCAAGGGTAGCTGGCATTTCCAGGGCATGTCGGCCGATGGCGACACGCTGAGTGTGAAACTCGACTACAAAGCGCAACAATCCACCTACCTGGTAAAGATCCACCGCGCCGAACACATCCATCTTGCCGAACAGGATTATCGCTTGGCGTTTGACTCCGCCGGCACGGGCCTGGCCTTGTTGCGGATGAACGGTGAATGGATCGCGGCCAATCGAATGCTGTGTCAGATGCTTGGCTACACCGAAGAAGAACTTCGTGCCACCTCTTTCCAGCGTTTGACGCATCCGGACGACGCCGACCTCAATAAGGAAGAATTGCACAGGCTCATCCAGGGACACCGCGCGAGCCTGACACTGGAAAAACGCTACATCCGTAAGGACGGCAGCACGCTGTGGGCACGCCTGACCGTGGGCATCGCCCGTAACGCTGATGCTGAAGCGCTTTACTTCGTATCGCAGCTGGAAGACATCAGTGAACATCTCGCCTTGCGCCAGGCATTGTTCAATAACGAACAGAAGTACCTCTCACTGGCCAAAAGCTCACAAAACATCATCCTTCGCTACAACCGGCTAGGACAACAGATCTATGCCAATCCAGAGCTTGAACGCGCCCGAGGTTTTCCCAACACTCATATCACCGAACGCGCCTCGACGCCCAATCAGCTCGACGAGTACTTTCGCACGCAGGTGGAACTCACGTTATCAACCGGCGTAGCGAACACGTTTCTGCTGGAAAACAAGGACTCGCATTCACGTCGTTCCATGGATTTCCTGTGCAACCTGACCCCGGAGCATGACGAAACAGGCAAGCTGTGCGGGGTGCTGGTCACCGCCCAGGATATCAGTGCGTTGCGCCGGCAGGAGCGCGCCGAGAATGCGCGCTCGGCCATTTTCCAGAAGATGGTCACCCACGACTCTCTCCTTGAGGTGCTGCCCCTGCTCGGCGCCTACCTGGATATTCTGACACCCGAGTTTCACAACGCCATGGCGTTCAAGGCTATCCCTGGCGACGACTCCCCTGACGCGCCGCCTACGGATACGCCCTCGATTGCAACCTGCCTGGCCGAAGATCTCGATCGACATCCCGAGCTGTTCGAACACCATCGTTTCATCGCCGATTTGAGAAGCGATGCCTCGGGCTTCGCTTTCAGCCAACCCGCCGTGCAGGCAGGCTACCGGGGTTGCTGGGTAGAACCGGTGATCAACAAGACCGGCGTCACGCTGGGCGCCATCCTGTTGTTCGTCGGTGGCGACACCCCACTGAGCGAGCAGGACCGCAAGCATGCGCAAATGGCCAGTCATATCGCTGCCATCGCCTGGGAACGCTGCTCAGCCCACAGCCACCTGGCCCAAAGCGAACGTCGTTACCGCGAAGTCTTCGACCATTCGCAAGACATGCTTTGCCTGCTCGCGGTGGATGCCGACCAGCAACTCAGTTGCCTGGAGGCCAATCCGAAGCTGTGCGAGATGCTCGCCAAGAGCCATTCGGACATGATCGGCCAACCGTTGGGCCAATGCTTGGAGAAAGAAGCCGCAAGTATTGTCGAGGCTATCTGTCTGCACTGCATTGCCGTGGGCGCGCCCATCGAACTGGATGCGCATCTGCCTTGCGGTCAGCGCTCACTCGTTGTGCATTTCAACCTGGTGCCCGTCGCCGATTCAAATGGGCACTTGCATCGCCTGGTATGCATTGCTCGCAACATCACCGATATCCGGGAAGCGCAGCGCAACGAACTGGCCCGGCAGCAGGAAATCGGCACACTGGTTGAGAACTCTCCAGATGGTATTGCACGCCTGAGTCGAACGGGTGAACTGTTGTTCATCAATCCGGCGCTGGAAACCTGGTTGGATCGCCCGCAAATCGACTTGCTGCACAAGGACCTGCTCGAAATTCTGCCGAAAAACCTGCAGAGCCAATTATTCCATGCAGCCGTCATCGAAGCCGTGGAAAAGGGCCAGCCCCTGGAGCATGAGTATGTGCTCACCGAGCAGCATCGACTGCAACGCGTCTATCACATCAGCCTCGTTCCCGAGCAGGACATCCAGGGGAAAATTGCCACCGTGCTGGCGGTCGTTCGGGATATATCACAGCTGCGCCTGGCCGAACTGCGCCTGGCATCGCTCAACAAGCAACTGCGCCAATTGATGTCCAGCCGCGAAAGTGCGCGGGAAGAGGAACGCAAGCTGATCGCCCAGGAGATCCACGATGAGCTCGGGCAACATCTGACCGCAATCCGCATGGGCACTTCGCTGCTGCGCTTCCAGTACGGCGAACAACTGCCCCAGCTCAGTGAACAAGTCGCACGCCTGCTGCAACTGATCGACCAGACGGTGCAGGTGGTGAGAAATATTTCCACCAGCCTGCGCCCTTCCATCCTCAACATGGGTATCGCCGCGTCACTGGAATGGCTGACCGACACCTTCAAGCAGCAATGGGGCATCGACTGCAACCTGCAGATTCATCCGCCGACAATCCGCCTGGACGATGCCAGCGCAACCGCCGCATTTAGAATCGCCCAGGAGTCGCTGACCAACATTGCCCGGCACGCCGAAGCCACCCGGGTCAATATCACGTTTGAGCAAGGCGACAATGGCTGGTCGCTGGAAATCGCCGACAATGGCAAAGGCTTCGAGCAACGTGAACAATCGTCCAGGACCCTCGGCTTGCTGGGCATGCGCGAACGGGGCCTGACCTTGGGGGGGACCACCACCATCTCCAGCAGCATCGGCAGCGGTACTACCGTTCAATTGCGCGTACCTGTCTCAAGGAGTCACGACTCATGATCCGTTTAATGGTGGCCGACGATCACACGATCATGCGCGAGGGCCTCAAGCAACTGTTCGCGCTGGTCAAGGATTTTTCCGTGGTGGCGGAAGCGGAAAATGGTGCCCAGGTCCTGGAGTTGCTGCGCCACACAGACATCGACGTGCTACTGCTCGACATGACCATGCCCGGTTCAAGTGGCGAGGATCTGATCGGCCGTATCCACGCCCATTACCCCAAGCTGCCGATGCTCATCTTGAGCATGCACAATGAAGCCCACATTGCCCAACGTGCGCTACGCGCCGGCGCCTCGGGCTACATGACCAAGGACCGCGACCCGGAAGCGCTGCTGGCAGCGATCCGCAAGGTGAGCACCGGCGCGCGCTACCTCGATCCACAACTGGCCGAGCAGATCGCCCTTCAGAGCAGCGGTGTAACGCCCGAAAACGCTTCGCAGAGCCTGACCTCGCGTGAATTCCAGATCCTGCGCATGCTGGCTCAAGGGCTGAGCGTCAACCAAATCGCCGAACAACTGGTGATCAGCAATAAAACCGTCAGCACCCACAAGACTCGGCTGATGGAGAAGATGTGCTTTGCCACCAGCACAGACCTGGTGCGCTACGCCTTGAACGAAGGACTGGTCTGAAACGACGGCACGATCTCAGGGCTGATGTCCGCGAACGCCAAGGATGGCCGAAGCAATCTGCTCCAGTGGCAACTCGCGCTCGACCGCGCCCAGCTTGAAGGCCTCGCGTGGCATGCCATACACCACACAAGAGTCTTCATCCTGCCCCAGGGTCCTGGCGCCGGCATCGCGCATTTCCTTGAGGCCACGAGCACCATCATCGCCCATGCCCGTCATGATGATTCCAAGGGCATTGCTGCCGGCGCTGCGTGCGACCGATCGGAACAGGACATCCACTGAGGGGCGATGTCGGCTGACGGGAGGTCCCTGGACAATATCCACCTGGTATTGGGCACCGCTGCGCTTGACTAGCATATGGGTGCCACCCGGTGCGATCAGCGCACGCCCGGGAATGATGCGATCACCCTGTACCGCCTCGCGAACCTCGATTTCGCAAACGTGATTGAGGCGCTCGGCGAAGGCGGCGGTAAACTTCTCTGGCATGTGCTGCACCACGACAATGCCCGGACACACCCGCGGCAATCCTTGGAGTACCTGTTCCAGGGCCTGGGTGCCGCCGGTGGAAGTACCGATGGCAACGATACTTTCAGTCGTGCGCACCATGGCCACGGACGCAGGGGGCAGAATCGAGTCGGCACTGAGCCGGGGCGGTACGTCGACAGGCACCCGGGCGCCCGCTACCCGCCGCAGGTTGGCCTTTGCTGCGGCCCTGACGGCCTGGACCAGTTCGTCCGCGCTTTCAGTCAGGAACTGTCGCAGGTTGGACTGTGGCTTGGTGACGATACTGACTGCACCAGCCGCCAGCGCCTGCAAGGTGGTCTTGGCGCCCTTCTCGGTCAGCGTCGAACAGATCACCACCGGCGTAGGCTTTTGCGCCATCAGTTTTTTCAGGAAGGTAATGCCGTCCATTCGTGGCATCTCGACGTCCAACACGATGACGTCAGGCCATTGCCTGCTCATCTTCTCCATGGCGTACACCGGATCGGCGGCGACGTCGATAACCTGGATTCCACTGGCCTGGTTCAGGGCTGCACTCAGCACCTGGCGCACCACGGCGGAATCATCCACGATCAAGACCTTGATATCCGTCATATGGCTTTACTCTTGGGCGACTCGAATACTTTGCGTACCGAGTCGGCATGATTGAGTTGAAGGCATCCAGTGCCTACATCGAACACCAGGTGGCGATACCCCTGGCCACCGACGTGATAGGCCCGGCACTGCAACCCATGATCCTGGATCAGGCTCCTGGCGGCATTGACGTTCTGTTGGCCGATCCCGGTAGCGTCACCGCGATACACCCCGGGAAACATGTCAGCCCCGCCAAAAAGACTCACTTCAAACTGCTCGGGCCGAGCGCCCGCCTGATGAATGCACTCGAACAGCAGCAACAACGCATCCGTCGCGTAACGACCGTTCAGGTGTCCCGCGCCGCGACCGCCCCGACGAGGCAACATGAAATGACACATACCGCCCAACAAGCGTTGCGGATGCCAAAACACCAAGGCGACACAAGACCCCAGCACGGTACATAAGCGCATTTGGCGCCCTCCGAACGCCACATCACCGGGCTGCAGGAAATATTCGGTCACCTGAACCATCTCAAGCGTCCGGTTTGCGATAGATAGAGGGTTTGACCAACTGCAATTCATCGCTGATGCCATTCAGGCTTTCCGAATGGCTCACGATGAAATAGCCACCTGGCCGCAGGTGTTTGCTCAAGCGCTTCACTACCTCGGACTTGGTCTGGTTATCGAAATAGATCATCACATTGCGCAGGAAGATCACGTCGAACTGCCCCACCGAAGGCAACGCATTGTTCAAGTTGATCGAAGTGAAGGTAATCCGTGACGCCAACGCGCGATCGACCATGAAAATGCCGTTGTTGCTGCCCACGCCCCTCAGGCAGTACCTGTTCAACAACGCCTCGGGAATGCCGCGGATACCGTCCAGTGGGTAGCGTCCGCCTTGGGCTTTTTCCAACACCCGGCTACTGATATCCGAAGCGAGGATCTCCCATGGCCGGGTGCCCAGGCTGTCGGCCAGCACCATGGCCAGGGTGTAGGGTTCCTCCCCCGTGGAACAGGCACCACTCCAAATACGTACCGGGGCATTGCCACGAAGTTCGGGAAGCACCACGTCGCGCAGAAACTCAAAATGCTTGGGTTCGCGGAAAAAGTAGGTTTCGTTGGTGGTCAGCAAGTCCACTGCCATTTGCAACTCGGTCCGGTCCTTCATCAACAAGCGGTAATAGCTGCCGTAGGTGGTCAAGTTGAAAAACTGCAAGCGCTTGGCCAGGCGGCCGCTGACCAGCTGTTTCTTGGCAACGGATAGGCTGATCCCGGCGATTTCATGAATCATTGCCCGAAACTGCTGGAACTCGTTGTCGGAGAGCACGACATTCATGGTCTTAGCCCGTCGGCGTTGATGTTCGAAGGGAGCAGCGCCGACCAGTCCTCGCTACTGAGCATGTGCTCGATGTCCAGTAACAAGACGAAACGGTCACTGAGCTTGCCGATTCCCACCACAAATGCAGGACTAAGGCGGCCCTGGAGTGCCGGTGCCGGCTCGATCTGCTCGGCCGGTATCTCCAGCACTTCGCTGACTGCATCCACGATGATGCCCACCAGGCCTGCGCCGCCGCTGCCGTGGACCTCCAGCATGACGATGCAGGTACGTGGGTTTTCCAGGGTCTGGACGCCCCCAAAACACAGCCCGAGGTCCAGCACAGGAATGGCCGCTCCGCGCAGATTGGTGATGCCGCGAACCTTCGCTGGCGCCATCGGCAACGGCGTAATCGGTCCGTATTCGACAATTTCCCGTACGCACAGGGTGCCTACCGCGAACATCTCCTGGCCCACGCTGAAGGTCAGGTACTGTGGCGCTGCCGTCCCCGGGGCTGGCAGGCGCGAGGCAGATATGGACATGGTTCACTCCTAGGGATCCACCGTAGACGGCAGCATCCATCTCAAGACAACGTAGGCATGCCTGAGCGCTACAACTCAGTGCAACTGGCGAGCGATCTCACTGACACACAGCACCTGGTCGATCTGAAGCACAGTCAGGAACGCACCTCGCACCTTGACCATCCCTCGAATGAAGTCTTCACGGATCCGGTTTCCGATCGCCGGAGCGGCCTTGATGTCGGCCAACTCGATTTCGATCACCTCGCTCACCGAGTCGACCACGATACCCAGCACTTGCGGCTCGTCTTCCTGAACCAGTTCCAGGATAACGATGCAGGTTCTGTTGCCTTGCTGCGTGGCGCCCTTGCTGAAGCGCGCCTGCAGATCGATCACCGGCACCACCGAACCGCGCAGATTGATCACTCCGCGGATAAAATCCGGCATCATCGGTACGCTTGTAACCTGGCCGTACTCGATGATTTCTCGCACGCACAAGGTATCGATCGCATAGACCTCCCTGGCAGATACAAACGTCAGGAATTGCAGGAATTCGCTGTCACACGGATTCTGCTGCGCATGCTCGAAATGGCTCAAGACTGCAGGTTCCATGTCTCAACTCCCGAAGCGAATGAAACCGCCTTCCTGGGCATGCTCACTGCTTTGCATGCCGCCCAGACTGGAGGAAGCGGCCCGTGGAACGGCGGAAACCGCAACCCGACCCTGCAAGGTGAAAAAGCCCATCAACTCTTGCAACTGCTCGGCCTGGCTACTCATTTCCTCGGCGGTAGCAGCCAGCTCTTCGGACGCCGAGGCGTTTTGTTGAGTGATCTGGCTCATCTGCGACATGGCGGTATTGATCTGCTCCGAGCCGATGGACTGCTCTTCGGATGCAGCGGCAATCTCCTGAACCAAATCAGAGGTCTTGGTAATCGAGGGCACGATTTCATCAAGCAGGTTGCCGGCCCGCTCAGCCAGGGCAACGCTGTTCTTGGCCACCTGGCCGATTTCCTGTGCCGCGACCTGGCTGCGTTCGGCGAGCTTGCGCACCTCAGCGGCGACAACCGCGAAGCCCTTGCCATGCTCGCCGGCACGGGCCGCTTCGATGGCCGCGTTGAGCGCCAGCAGGTTCGTCTGGTAGGCAATCGAATCAACGATGCCTATCTTCTCGGCGATGGTTTTCATGGCCGAGACGGTGTCCTTGACGGCCTGTCCACCTTCGCTTGCCTCCTTGCTCGCCTTGCCGGCCATGCCATCGGTCACTTTGGCATTCTCGGTGTTCTGGGAAATCGACGCCGACATCTGTTCCATCGACGCCGATGTCTCTTCAACCGACGCCGCCTGTACCGAAGCCGACTGGCTGATGCTTTGGGCCGTGGCGGAAATCTCTTCCGAGGCACTGGACAGCGAATCGGCGGAACTACGCACCTCGCCAATGATCTGCGAAAGCTTGCTCACCGTTTCATTGACCGCGTGCTTCAGGTCTTGCAGGCTGCCCTGGTAATCACCCTTGACGCTGCGGGTCAGGTCACCACCGGACAGGGCCACCATGACCTCCATCGCCTCGTTGAGAGGGGCAACGATAGAGTCCAGGGTGCTGTTGATCCCCGCCACGATGCGGCGGAAATCCCCTTGATGGCGAGTACTGTCCGCACGGGTATCGAGCCGACCGACTACCGCATTCTCGCTGAGCATCTGGGTGTCTTCGATCAGCGCCTGGACGTTGCGGCGCAGTTGCTCGATGTTGTCGTTGATAAAGGCTTTTTTGCCCGGGAACTGGGCCAGGGGTGCCGACAGGTCACCTTCTCCGAAGGAACGTATGCAAGCCATGGCCTGTTTCTTCACGCTGATGTGACCATTGACCATGTCGTTGATGCCCTGGGCAATCTGACGGTACGAGCCTTGGAATCGCTGTACGTCGATCTGCACATCAATGTCGCCTTTCTCGTGCTCGTCCGACATGTGATGCATCTCTTCGATCAACGCCGTGATGGTGCTGCGAAGATGCTCGATGGTGACGTTAATAAAGGCTTTCTTGCCGGGGAACGCTTGCAGGGACGCCTGCAGGTCGCCCTCACTGATCGACTTGATGCAGGCCATGGCTTGCTTCTTGACGCTGATATGCCCACTGACCATATCGTTGATGCCTTGGGCCATCAGTCCATAGCTGCCAGCAAAGCGTGCCGCATCGATCTGCACGTCGATGTCGCCTTTGTCGTGCTCTACGGACATGTGATTCATTTCGCTGATCAGTTGGTTCAAGGTCCCGCTCAGCCGGTCCATGGCGCCCATCAGCCCGGTACGTTCAGGGCCATTGTTGCCGCCCTGCACATCCAGTTGCCCGGCCACCAACCGCTCGGCCACCCGCCGGAGATCATCGGGCTCGCCACCCAATGTGTGGAGCAGCCGGCGTACCAGGAAGAAACCGAGCAAGCAGATAACCAGCAAGGTGGCGCCGCCGACCAACGCGATGCTGTAGATCGCCGTCTGTTCGGTCGATGCCGCGACCGCCGCATTCTTGCGCCCCAGGTCCAGGTTGTACTGACGGATATCGTTCAAGGCGGAAGTGACCTTTTCGCGCGTCACCTCCAGGTCGAGCAGCAGATTACGGGCTTCAGGGATGGCATTCTTGAGGGCATTATCGAAACGTTCCGTACCTCGGTTGTATTCATTGACCGTGCTGCGCAAGGCGCTGAGCAGCGTCGCATCATGATCATCGGAGACGAACTCTTTCTGGTAGCGATCCAGCGCCTGGAGCACCGTTTCCTTGTCGCTTTGCTGGGCACTACCGGCAGTTCCGGACAGACTCTGCCATTGCCGGCTGCGGCTGTCCGCCAGGGCCAGGGCCACGTGATCCAGCAACTGCAGGCTGGGCACTGTGTTGACTTGCGCATAGCTGGCCGTGCTCCTGACCCCGCCCATCAGGTAAAGACTGAGGCTGACCAGAATCAGGATGCCCAACAGGGCTGAGGCGACCAGCAGCGAGATATTTTTTTTGACGGTCATGATGCTGTACTCCAGGGAGAACTATTGAGTCAATTCAGGGCTGAGGGTCATACCGTGTTTCTGCCGGCTGGCGACTTGCCCGAGTAGTTTGGGAATATCCAGGATCAACGCTACTGCTCCGTTCCCCAGGATGGTGAAGCCGCCCAATCCATGGGCCGTACCGAAAATCTTGCCCAGCGGCTTGATCACCGTCTGGAACTCTCCCAGCAATTGATCGACGACCAGGCCCACCCGCATCCCCGCGTAATGCACGACCACGATGTTTTCACGGCCATGGTTAGGCTCGTCGATGGCAAACATCTCGCGCAGGCGCAGGACTGGAAGAACCGAGCCTCGCAAGTCCAGGAAGTCCTGACTGCTGCCGTCGTCGGTCGACAGCTCGATGCACTCCTCGACCAGGTCCAGCGGCACGACATAAGAGGCATTGCCTACCCCGATCAGAAAGCCATCGATGATGGCCAGGGTCAGCGGCAGGCGGATACGCACCGTGGTGCCTACGCCCTCTTCGCTTTCCAGATTGACCGAGCCGCGCAGGGCGACGATGTTCCGTTTGACGACATCCATCCCCACGCCGCGTCCGGACAGGTTGCTGACCTGGTCGGCAGTGGAGAAGCCTGGCTCGAAAATCAGATTGAGAATGTCGCCATCGGCCAGCGATTGCCCTTCGGCGACGAGACCGCGTTCCATCGCCTTGGCCAGGATGCGTTGCTTGTTCAGGCCACCACCGTCGTCGCTGACTTCAATGACGATGCTGTTGGCCTCGTGATAAGCGTTGAGGCGAACCGTGCCCTGCTCCGGCTTGCCACGGTCTCGGCGCAATTGGGAAGATTCGATGCCGTGGTCCATGGCGTTGCGCACCAGGTGGGTCAGGGGATCACCAATGCGTTCGACTACCGTTTTGTCCAGCTCGGTCTCGGCGCCGAGTACTTGCAAGGCGATGTCCTTGCCCAGTTCCTTGGAGACATCGCGCACCACCCGCTGGAAGCGGTTGAATGTGCCGCCGATCTGCACCATCCGCAGGGTCAGGGCGCAGTCGCGCACCTCCTCGACAAGACGCGAGAGCGAGCTGGTCGCTTCAATCAACTCGCCAATGCCGCTTTGGATGGCCCCCAGATTGGCGCCTGCGCCGGCGATGATCAGCTCGCCCACCAGGTTGATCAATTGATCCAGTTTTCCGGCATCGACCCGAATCAGATTACCTTCGGCCGGACGGGCCTCTTTTGCCCCCCGACTCTTGGTGACGTCCTCGCGGGCTGCCTGGTCTGGTGCCACGGGGGCAACCGCAATGGCTGTCGACTCGCCAGAAGAAGGACTGGCCAGCCAGGCCTCACGGGTGACGGAACCACAGGCGATGAAGGCCTCGACCATGGCATCGGGCTCGGCGTCGAGACGACCGATCAAAGCCCGCAAGCCGGTCAGGTCACCGTTGCACGGCAACACGCAGATCTGACTGCCCTCACGAACGAAGTCGAAGGCCCCTTCAATGGTGGCCTGGTCGGCGTCACTGACAAACCCCAGCTCAAATCCCAGGTAACACGTTTCCGGATCCATCGCCGAGATATCCGGCATGCCCTCGGTGATGCACACGACCGCGCTGATCTGGCCGAAACTGTTGAGGTAACGCAACAACGACAGCGGGTCCATACCGTTGCGCAAAACGTCGGGACACAGGCGAAGGGAGATATGCCAATGCATGATGCAAGTCGATTGCAGCGGTTCGAACGTTGCCAGGGACTGCACCGGTTCTGGACTGGGTTCCAGGTAGCGGTTGAGACGCTCGACCAATGCCGCTCCCAGTAGCTCGTGCTCTGCGGTCATGCCTTGCAGGTCACCGTGGCTGGCCAGCAATTCAATCAGCGTGCACAAGTGGTCCCGCACTTCCAGGAACAAGGCACTCAGCGATTCGTCCACCCGCAGTTCATGTCCACGGACCCGATCCAGCACGCTTTCTGCCACATGGGTAAAGGCAACGATCGGCGTGAAGCCAAACAGGCCGGCAGAACCTTTGATGGTATGGGCGACGCGAAACAGGGCGTTGATGGTGTCGACATCATCCGGCGCCTGTTCGATCTGCAGCAACGCCTCCTCCATCAGGAGCAAAAGCTCCTGGCTTTCAGCGATGAACGTTCGTAGCACGTCGTCCAGATTCATGGGTGAACTCATGGCTTCAACCTCTCTGCTGAAGGGCCGGAGCCGACTGATCGAAAAAGCTGTGTAACCCACTCATGTCCAGTGCATCAAGCACCGCCGTACTGTGGTTGCTCAGCAGCAGATTGGAACCATGGCGCAGCGACTCCTGCTTGATCAGCACCAACAACTGGAGCCCGGCGGTATCCATTTCGTCCACGCCGCCCAGATCCATTTCGACTTCCTGAGCCAACGGAAACAGCTCCAGCAACAGGTCTTTGCGTTCGGCTGCGGTGTAAATGGTCAGCGGCCCTTCGAGAACCAGAATCCGACGCAGACAAGCCGTGGTGTTTGTCATGACAACCTCCTTTCCAGGGACTCTGGGCGGTGCTACGGCATGATCAGTTTGGAGACGGCACCGAGCATCTGCGCCGGTTGGAAGGGCTTGACCATCCAAGCCTTGGCACCGACGGCCTGGCCCTGTTGCTTCATGGCCTCTCCGGTTTCGGTGGTCAGCATGATCACGGGCGTGAACTTGTAGGCCGGCAGTTGTTTAGCGGCCTTGATGAAGCTCAGGCCGTCCATGTTCGGCATGTTCACGTCACTTACAATCAGGTGGATCTTGCGTCCGTCGAGCTTGGTCAGGGCGTCACGACCGTCAACACCTTCGATGACCTCGTATCCGGCGCCCTTCAAGGTGATGCTCACCACTTGGCGAATGGAAGCAGAGTCATCGACAATCAGGATGGTTTTGCTCATGGGGAAACTCCCTAGAAAAAAGTGATCTCGGATGAAGTACTGCTCACCACAGGCTTACCGTGATGGATCGCATGCTGTTCAGGCATGGTGTAGGTGCTTGCCAATTGCTCAAGCCAGGCATCCGCGATGATCGGGGCCGGTGAGCCGCCGGCGAGCGCGAATTGCTGGCGTTCGACGATATGCCCGTGCAGCTTGCCAAGGTCGTTGTTGACCAGGGAAAGCATCTGGCCGACTCGATCCTGGAACTGCAGGGCGACCAGCACCCCCGATATCTCGGTGGCAACGTTTTCGCTCTGCTGCTGAAGACTGCTACTGGTATCGACGATGGCCTGGGCGTTGTGCCGGAAGTGCTCGATCACCTGGGACACCAGTTGCTCTGAATGAGCCAGGGTTTGCGAATCCTGCTGCGCCTGGTGCTGGGATAGCTCGACGGTGCGAGAGATGGCAGCGTTGACGGCATTGACCGTTTCGCTGATTTTCTGCCCCGTCCCCCCGGATAAACTGGACAGTTTGCGTACCTCATCCGCCACTACCGCGAAGCCGCGTCCGGCATCCCCTGCCCGCGCCGCTTCAATAGCGGCGTTGAGTGCCAACAGATTGGTCTGCTGGGCAATATCACCGACGAACTTGGCCATCTCCTGCAATTGAGAGGTGAAATCGGAAAGGAGCATTACCTCCTTGAGTTGCGACTCCTTGCGCAAAAGCGCATCGCGAAGGGCAACCATGATCGAGTCCAGGTCCCGCTGGCCGACTTCAAGAATTTCCAGCAACCGCGCGCCCGAACTCTGGTCCGCGCCGTGGGAAGCAGAAGCACTGATGTCCCCCGACAGCGTCGCGAAGCGGCTACTCAGCTTGAGGATCGACTCCTCGCTGAGGATGCGCGCTGCATCGATCTGGTGGCTCCAGATCGGCAGTACCTGCGCGCACACCTCGCCCAATCCTTCATCCGGCGAAGCGGTCAGCGGAACGTGAAGTGGCTGATCGTCGCCTTGCTCTGCGTGCTGCCGATTGCTCAATAAACGCAGGCTCCACACCCCCATCAGCAACGCGCCGAGCAAGACCAGTGCGCAACTGGCTGCATTGCGCAGACTGAAGTCCGTGCTGACCAGAATCGCGACACACCCGAGCACTCCCGTCAGTCCCGCGGGGAGCATCAAGATCAGGGGGGAAGAAATTGCCTGTCCTTTCACCTTCATCTCTCCAGTTCAGTGCGGATCCGACGGGACCCCGCGCAAGACATCCACCCTTGGGATGCCTGGTTTTGTTGACTTGGAGAGATAATGGCCAAGTGATGGCGGCGAAACTATCGGAGCATCCTGATTTACACCTAAGGATTGCGGTTGGTGCGGTAGGAGAATTCCTACCCGAAGGTGACAGCCCCCCAAAAAACGACAGCAAAAAAAACCAGCGACAAGCGCTGGTAAACAAACTCGGGCTCGCACGCGTCAGCCAAATCGCGACTCGCTGCCCTGCCCCGTGGCCACCCAGAGCGCTTCAAGACTCTTGAAGCCCCAGGTCTTCTCCGACTCAATGCTGACGATGCTGTCCTGCCCACAGGCCAGATCAATACATTCGGGAGGCAGCGGCACACGACTCGACGCCGAGTAGAAAACCTTCACCCTGGGCGTGAGCAAATAATCGGCGTGTTGCTCCATTACCACCGCCAACCTGCCACTTTGAAGGCGAACCAAAGCACCAACCGGATAGATACCAATGCATTTGACGAAGGCGTGAAACACTTTCTGATCGAAATGCCCGCTCCATCCCGCCATTTTTCGAATCGATTCGGCGGGACCCCAGCGATCCCGATAGGGACGGTCAGACGTCACGGCGTCATACACATCACAGACAGCGGCCATGCGCGCGAATAGACTGATCTGGGTGCCACATAACTTATGGGGATAGCCACTGCCGTCGACCTTCTCATGGTGATGCAGACAAACGTCCTGCACCCGGGAAGTGAAATACCTGCTATCCGCCAGCATCCTGGCACCCGCTTCAGGGTGCGTGCGCATCGTCATGTGTTCGGTGTCATTCAAGGGCAATGGTTTCGCCAGGATGGCCGTGGGTATCACCATCTTGCCCACGTCGTGCAGCAAGCCCGCCAGCCCGGCTTCTTGTACCAGCAGCGGCGGTAAATCCAACTGACGTGCCAAACCAATCATCAACCCACAGACGGCTACCGAATGCATGTAGGTATATTCATCGGCGGTCTTGAGGCGCACCAGGCTGAGCAGTGCATCAGGATGACGTAACAGCGAGTCGGAGATTTCACCCACCATGTCCGTGACTCGATCCAGTTGAACGATCCGTCCCATGCGCAAGTCGCCGAACATCTCCATGACAGCCGCCTTGGAACTGGAGCAAAGGTTGACCGCCCTCAACAACTCTTCGCTCATTGCCACCCTCGGACGAGGTCCGGGTACTTCGGTGCACGATCGGGTCGGCAAGCGAGGGGACTGCTGAGCCTGCACAGTGGTTTCAGCAGGCGCAGAGGCTTGTACGTCCACCCCCTTGGACAGGTCGATCCATGCACCATCAATGTCCGAGGCAATGACTTTCTCCAGCACCTCCTCATTCTGAATCAGGAAGCCTTTGCTCCAGAACGGACGCTCTACACAGGAACCGGACAGCTCCTGGACATACATTCCTACGCAAAGATCGGTCACACCGATATGTTTCAACACGATGCAGATCCTCCTCTGTCCGCAACCGCTCACCCTGAACTGCCCGAGGCGCGGTTGTCTTGGATTCGCACCAGGATGCCACCCCAGCCCTTGAATAATAGCTAGGTGCCACCCCATGAATAATCGGAGCAATCTTATTTAGGACTAGGGAATACAGAGGGTCGTGTAGGGATATTCCTACTATGCGTCACCCACTAAGAACGGAACGTATCAACCTTGGGCCCAAACCGACTCATTTTTGTTGTACAACCCGTACCACCTGCTGGTTCATCTTTGCTGGGAGCCTGCGTAAAAAAATCAAAGCCGCCCCTTCCCACCGCAACACTTCATTACCGAAACGGGGGTTGGGTATCGCTTCATACCTTGGGCATAGATTGGCGAGGGTAAATCGTCACGGAGGCGCGTAGCTTATTGCCGCCGAAAACACACATTTTATCGAACGCCTTGTGGCTGACGGGAAGATGCTGGCAATCAAGTACCTGACGGTGTTGACTATGATCAATGTCTGGATCATGCAGGTAGACGAAGTCCTCATCGTAATCAGTGACAATGACCCAGTGTGGGGCTTTTGAGCGCGTCAGTCGGTAGCTGCTGATCAACACCAGGGGTTGACCGCCCTCCTTCAGTGCGAGGGCCAGGTCCAGTTGGTTGCTGCTCACCTGCTCCACGTCACTCTGCGCCAGTTCACTGCAGAACGCTTCGTGTACCAGGCGCATTACTTCTTTTTTATGCTCGTCGCGCACGCCGTCGAGAAATAGCGGACCTGCGATACTCACCTGCAAGCGTACTCGAAACCCCCGGCGCCAGGCCGCGAGTGCCAACCCTTGGGGACTGCAACCACCGTGCCCTGAAGTCATGAACACCGTGGTGGCTTCACGCCAGATCTGCAGTTCGTCCCTACGCCCGATTAAACGATCGGGTTGCAATGCCTTCATGGCCATCAAGAGGCAAGCCGGACCGCAGGTAAACTCAGTGGTCTGTTGGTAGTAAGGTACCTGGAGCTCACGGTTTTCCCGATGCTGCACAACACGCTTTTCCAAGCGCAGCGCATGCAAATGGTCTTCGTAGTAGTCGTTTACCACAGCGAAGCGCCGGTACCCATTGCGCTCATAAAGACTGATGGCAACCGGGTTATCCGGTCGGACTTCCAGTCGCAGGTAGGCGCAGTCGTTCGCGCGTGCGCACTCTTCCGCCTGATCCAGTAGCTGTTTCCCCAAGCCCAGGCCACGACTATGGGTGGCAATGGCGATGGAGTACAGACGCGCCAGCGAGGTGCCCCGGTGGAACAAGACCAGACAGTAGCCCATCAATTGGCTCTCGGCCTGCGCGACGATCAGGCTGGCATGGGCTCGACCGATCATCCACTGGAAACTGCGCGGCGTGAGCCGGTCATGAGTAAAGCACTGGTTTTCCAATTCCAGCAGAGACTTCAGGTCATCGTGTGTCGCCTTGCGAAATACCAGATTCATATAGCCGCCGTAAAAGTTGCGTAACGAAACGAGACTTTTAAAAAGTCTCGTGCTTAATAGATAAGGACTTGTTCTCCAACGGACCTTCTCATATGTCAGCGGCACAGGGTGATTTGCGTGAAGTATCAGAGCAAAATCGGCTAGCGGCAATATCAAACTTTACTTATTTATCGAGTGCGCCCAGGCGGCAAAGCCAAGTCGTTATTATTGTTGAGCGAAAAGAAGACTGGGCCTCTTATTTTCCATCAGACGATGTGATGAGTGCCCAGGAATATCTCGAGCAACCCCTTGAAAGCGAGGCTGGCAAGCGTGTTCAGGTTATTAATCTGTGTCGGAGCTACAAGTACCTAGGACACGGGTATTACTGTTCATTGCTGGCAGAAGCACGCGGCCATAAAGTTATTCCGTCTGTACGGACCATCAGCGAGTTGACCCGAAAGTCACTGTACAGCCTTGCGCTGGATGACTTGGACAAGGCGCTGGACAAAGCACTGAACAACCACCTTTATAGTAATACCGAAGGATTCACGCTCACTCTTTACTTTGGTAAAACCAACCTTGAGCCCTTGCAGGAACTGGCCCGGCAAATTTTCGAAATATTCCCATGTCCGATCCTCTTGGTGGAGTTCCGTAAAAGCAATAGTTGGCACATTGAGGGAATAAAGCCTGGCGTCTTGCAAAAGCTACGCGAAGACCAAGAGGATCAATTTGCCAACTCGCTGGACAGTTTCAGCCGCAAGATCTGGCGAGTACCGCGGTCACCCCGCATGGCCCGTTACGACCTGGCCATATTGCATGACCCACAAGAATCGCTGCCGCCTTCCAATGCCAAGGCACTGGAAAACTTTATCAGGGTGGGCAAAGGTCTGGGCATTGATGTCGATCTGATCGAAAAGAAAGACTACTCACGAATAGCCGAATATGACGCCCTGCTGATTCGCGAAACCACCAGCGTGGATAACCACACCTATCGCTTCGCCAAGAAGGCGGAAAGCGAAGGCCTGGTGGTGATGGACGATCCCGCTTCAATCCTGCGCTGTACCAACAAGGTGTACCTGACTGATCTGCTCAAAAGCCATCAATTGGGTATGCCGGCAACCGAGATTCTCTACAAGGAGCGACCGGAAGACTTCGAGCGAGTCGGTGAACGCCTGGGTTTTCCATTAGTGCTGAAGATTCCCGATGGTTGTTTTTCCCGCGGCGTAATCAAGGTCGAAAGCCAACAGGCGCTGCTGGATGCCACCTCTGAGCTCTTTGAGCACTCGGTATTGCTACTGGCTCAGGAGTTCTTCTACACCGAGTACGATTGGCGCATCGGCGTACTCAACCGCAAACCGATTTTCGCCTGCCAGTACTTCATGTCCAAAGGTCACTGGCAAATCTACAACCACAAGGCCAAGGGCCAGGACATTAATGGGGAATGCCGCACCTTGGCGGTTCACGAAGCACCGCGGGCGGTGGTGGAGCTGGCGGTGAAGACCGCGAATCTCATTGGCGATGGTTTGTACGGGGTCGACCTGAAACAGTCGGGGGATAAGGTGGTGGTCATCGAGGTTAACGACAACCCGAACATGGACGCGGGCATCGAAGACGCATACTTGCAGGACGACCTGTATTCCTTGGTTCTGGAAGAGTTCATTCGCCGCCTTGAGCTGAAACGTCGCGGTCAGGCCTGGTGAATACTTGATCTGCTACACGACCTGCAAGACACTGACTTCCCCCGTCAACAACGCCATAGGTCAGACGTGATCAAGAGTTTCCTGCTCGCCAAAGGGGCGCTGGTACCGGTTGAACAGCTCAATGCTGATGTGATGTTGTTCAGTAATCCCGATGCGGCAGAACGGGATCTGTTGCGCAGCGAGTTCAAACTGGACGATCACGCGCTGGCTTCGGCACTGGATCCGGACGAAGTCTCACGCATCGAATTCCATCCGGATAACCTGTTCTTGATCTGGAAGCGTCCGGAAAGTTACTCGGGCGGAAATAGCCTGGCCTTTGAGGTCTCGTCGTTCGGCTTGCTCTTCTCTAGAACACGCTTGCTGATAATCGCGACTGACGACTCCCAGTTGAGTGGATTGGGGCAGCGGCACCCCTTGCACACAACGCAAGATGTGCTGCTGGATATACTGTTCAACAACCTCCACCACTATCTGGGCCACCTCAAGGTCATCAAGATGGTGGCTCGCGAGCTGCAGCAGAAGTTCAACGCCTCGATGGAGAATCGACATCTGGTCCAGATGTTTAACCTCAGCGAAAGCCTGATCTACTACATCAATGCGATTCACAGCAATGGCGCTGTCCTGACTCGGCTGCGCAACCATGCGGAAAAAGAGCACTTCAGCGCCGAGGCGATTGCGCTTATCGACGATTTGATCATTGAAAATACCCAGTGCAACAAACAGGCGGAAATCTACTCCAGGGTGTTTGCCGGCTTGATCGACGCACGCGGCAATTTGATGAACAACACCATGAACAACCTGTTACGCAAACTGACGCTGATCAATGTGGTTTTCCTGCCTCTCAACCTGATCGCCAGCATTGGTGGCATGTCCGAGTTCAGCATGATGACCTCAGCCGTTCCCTGGTGGGTTGCCTATCCGCTTTTTCTCACTGGAATGGTAGTAGCCGGGGGCCTGATGGTTATCGCGCTCAAGCGTCTGACGCGTGGTTCATCCAGCATAAATGGCCCGCATTGAACGAGCCCCTCTGGGTACTCGATGACTCGTCTACATCTCGACCTGTGTGCCCAGTTCTATCACCCGGTTCAACGGCAACTTGAAGTACTTCAGGTTGCTATTGGCGTTCTTCAGCAAAAATGCGAACAGGGTTTCTCGCCAACGGGCCATTCCGATGCGCTTGGTCGGGATCACCGTCTCCCGGCTGAGGAAATAGGTGGTACGCATCGGACTGAAGTCCAGTTCAGCCAAGTGACAGAGACTCAAGGCCAAGGGGACATCGGGCTCCTCGATAAAGCCAAAGTGCAGACTGACCCGGAAGAACCCTTCTCCATAGGCTTCAATCTCAAACCGTCGGTCAGCACTCACACGAGGGCTGTCTTCAGACACCACCGTGAGCAATACCACTTGCTCATGCAAAACCTGGTTATGCAGCAGGTTGTGCAGCAGTGCATGAGGAACAGCATCTGTCCTGGCCGTAAGAAACACTGCCGTACCTTGCACCCTATGGGGAGGCTGCGTCCGGATGCTGCCGATGAATAGCGGTAGAGGAAGTGCGGTTTCATCCAGCCGCTCAACAATAATCTTTCTGCCCCGCTTCCAGGTCGTCATCAAAATGAACAGGCTGATGCCGGCAATCACCGGGAACGCCCCACCCTGAAAAATTTTGGGTGCATTGGCCGCGAAATACAGACCGTCTACCAGCAAGAATCCGAGCAGCATTGGGACCGCCAGCCAGCGCGGCGTTTTCCACAGGAGCAGGACGACTGCCGAGGACAAGACTGTCGTGATCAACATGGTCCCCGTCACAGCGACGCCATAAGCTGCGGCCAGGGCACTGGACGACTCGAAACCAATCACCAACAGCACGACACCCACCATCAACGCCCAGTTAACCGTACCGATATAGATCTGTCCCTGTTCCTGGCTGGAGGTATGCTGGATAAACATGCGTGGGACGTAACCCAACTGGATGGCTTGGCGAGTCAGGGAAAAAGCTCCGGAGATCACGGCTTGAGAGGCGATGATGGTGGCTAGTGTGGAGAGCGCGACCATCGGTAAAAGTGCCCATTCAGGCGCCAGTAAATAGAACGGGTTGCGCACGGTCTCCGGGTTACCCAGGATCAGGGCGCCTTGGCCAAAATAATTGAGCACCAAGCCGGGCAACACGAGAATGAACCAGGCGCGAGCAATGGGCTTGCGGCCAAAGTGGCCCATGTCGGCATACAGTGCTTCAGCACCGGTCAATGCCAACACCACGGCGCCCAGAATGGCCACGCCAATCCCCGGATGCACCACAAAAAATTGCACCGCCCATGCAGGATTGAGCGCCTGCAGAACTTCCGGTCGTTGCAGGATGCCGTAAATGCCGAGCGCACCCAGCACCATGAACCACAGCACCATGACCGGGCCGAACAGGATGCCGATACGCGCCGTGCCATGTTTTTGGATCAGGAACAGCGCTACCAGGATGACCACGGACAGCGGAACGACCCACTGTTCGATTCCATCGAACGCAAGCTGCAGCCCTTCGACCGCCGAGAGCACCGAGATGGCCGGGGTGATCATGCTGTCCCCGTAAAACAGTGCCGCGCCGAACAGCCCGAGCAATACCAGGACCCTGCTCATTTTGGGAAACGGTGCCGCAGCCCGACGTGCCAATGCGGTCAAGGCCATGATGCCCCCCTCGCCCTGGTTGTTGGCGCGAAGGATGAACAGCACGTACTTGATCGAGACGACCCAGATCAGTGACCAGAAGATCAACGACAGAATACCCAGTACACCGTCCTGGTTGGCCTGGACGCCGTAGTGACCGGCGAACACTTCTTTGAGTGTGTAAAGCGGGCTGGTGCCAATGTCCCCATAAACCACGCCCACCGCGGCGACGAGCAAGCCCACTCCTGATGTTTTGGTATGGGAGTCTTCATGGGCGGGAATCGCTGCTTCGCTCAAGGGCTACGTCTCTAAAATTACGGGGGGAAGTGTATGCCATCCTTGAGCAATACGATTTGCCAAAGCCATTGGAAATGCAAGGCGCTCGGACGATCTGAAAATCGCGGCCAGTATCATTCCAGGCCATAACACCTACCGTAAAGAAACCGTAAAAATTTACATTCCCCGTTGGTCTGTCATCGTCAGGACTGCGCGTTAACGCTTCCCCATTACGGACAGTTACGCGTTATCGCGCACGCTCTATACCCGCGGCCCAGCGAGGGATCGTGGCAATTTTCAGAGCATTTACGACAGCATCCCGCTAAGAACGGAACGCATCAACCTTGAGCCCAAACCGACTCATCTTGTTGTACAACCCGCCACGCGATACATTCAGTCGTTGAGCAGCCAGGCGGATGTTTCCGCGCGTATCTTTGAGGGCGGCGATAATGGCATTCATCTCATGGGTGCCCAGGTCCGGCGCCATCCGCGGCCCAGGGGCACTTCCCCATGTCGATGGGCGCCCTCGCTGCCTGATTTCCAAGGCAAGATCGCTCGGCTCGATCAGTTCAGTCATCGCCAGGTTGGTCGCCCGCTCAATGACGTTCTCCAGCTCACGGACATTGCCTGGCCAGTGATAGGCGCCAAGCATGTCCAGCGCCGCGGGCGAAAGGTCCTGCATCGACTTGCGTAGCGACCGGGCACATCGCGCGAGAAAATGCCGCGCGAGCAACGGTACATCTTCGCGGCGCATCCGCAGTGGCGGCACCGTCAGGTTCAGCACGTTGAGCCGGTAGTAAAGGTCCTCACGAAAGGCGCCTTCGGCCACGGCCTGGCTCAGGTTGCGATGGGTGGCAGCGATGATGCGCACGTTGACCCGCAGCGATTTTTTCGCCCCCACCCGTGTCACCTCGCCTTCCTGCAGGACACGTAATAGGCTGACCTGCGCATCAAAGGACATGTCACCGATTTCATCGAGGAAGATCGTCCCACCATCGGCCAATTCGAACTTGCCTGCCGACCCACCACGCGCCGCTCCGGTGAAAGCACCTTCGACATGTCCAAACAGTTCGCTCTGCACCAGTTCACGGGGAATGGCGCCGCAATTAACCGCCACAAAAGGCCCGCCACAACGGTCACTGGCATTATGGATGGCCTGGGCGAACAGCTCCTTGCCAGTGCCGCTCTCACCGAGGATCAGCGTGGTCGAATCACTGCGACTGGCAACCCGCGCCAGGTGCAGTGCATCCTCAATCGCCTGTGAACGGCCGAGGATGGTTTCGAAGGTGTAGCTGGCCTGGGTGCCAATGATCCGCCGGGTGATTTCGCGGATGCGTCGGTTCTCGCGCAACGACACAATCCGCCCGCCTTGCTCCAGCGGGCAGACCGACACCAGGCAGGCCAGATGGCTGCGGTCGGGCAATTCAAAGGTGCAGTCCAGGTCGCGCACGCCATCCCCGCCCGCGAGCAGGACTGCATCGGTCAATTCGCTCTGGCCCAGGCTCTTGAATGGACTGCCGAGCAGGTCACGGCCGACGCGAAACAACTGTCGCGCGTAATGGTTGAGGGCCTTGATGCGGCCCTGCTCATCCAAAACCACCAAGCCCTCGTTGAGCACCTCAAGGACTGTCTGTTGTTCTTCCAGCAAGGCTTGCAGCGCCATCTGCCTGGAGACCGCCTCGGCCGCAGCCTGGACGGTGCCCAGCGTATGGAAATGAAACCAGCCGGGCTCTGCCGTCAAGGTCAACATACCCAGCGTCCGACCTTGGGCATCGCGGATTGGCGCGGCGGCGCAATGCATCCGGCGCTGGCGCAGGCCAAACCCGAAGTTCTCCTCGGCCAGCACATACACCAAACGGTCTTCGACAATAGCCAGCCCGGTGCAATTGGTGCCCTGTACCGACTCCAGCAATCGACTGCCTATGGGTGTGAGGTCCAGGCCACAGAAATACAAAGTCGTGCCTTCGGCATCGGTCAGGTTGATATGGCCCCTGGGGTTATAGGCGAGCAAACCGCGCATGACTTGCGCCGCAGCAGCGATCAGCACCCGGTTGGCTGCCAGTGTCTCGGTCAGGTCGGCAGGCGCGACAAAACGGTACTCGCCGTCTTCTGGGTCGAGGCCGGCATGGACGCTGCGCAACCAGGATTCCCAAATCACCCGGCGGATCCCGGCAGGCCGTTCGATAGCCCCCTGCAAACACGCGCGCCAAGCCTCATCCAGCGCAGTGCCTGGCCCTTGGTTCAACGACGCGGGGCCCAGCGTGGTGAGGTAGTCACGGTCTTCGGCGCTCAATGCTGCAGGTTGCTGGTTCATTATTCGGCCACATGTTCATATTTTCGACATGTCAGTATAGACATGTCATTTAAATGAACATTATTTTGAATAAAACCAAATAAATTCCCTTTAATATCAATCAGTTAATTGTTGGCACAGCGCTTGCTCCCTGCTTGCACAGACGAGGACATTCTTACCGCCGAGTCGCTAAAACAATAAAGGGAGTCATGTTCATGAGCACATCCAAGACCCTTCGCCTTGGCCTCATCGGCGCCGGCCGCATGGGCAGTTTTCACGGCCTGACCGCCGCCCGGCACATCCCCGGCGCCTGCCTCGCCGCCATCGCCGACCCTACGCCCGGCCAAGCCGCACGCTTGGCGGCAGAACTGGACGTGCAGAAGGTCTATACCGACCCACAGCAATTACTCGATGACCCGGACATCGACGCCGTGCTGATCGCCGCCCCGGCACGCAGCCATGCCGAGTTGGTGATCAGTGCGGCCCGGGCCGGCAAAGGCGTGTTCTGTGAAAAACCGATGGCCATCACCCTCGACGAGGCCGACCGCGCCATCGCCGCCGCTGCCGATGCTCGGGTGACGCTACAAGTCGGCTTCAACCGCCGCTTCGCCAGAAGCTTCCGCACCGCCCACCTGGACGTGGTCGCCGGCCGGATCGGTACGCCACAACTGCTGCGCTCGTTGACCCGCGACCCAGCGCTGAACAACCCGGCTGCGTCACCACAATGGGTGATCTTCCTGGAAACCCTGATCCATGACTTCGACACCCTGCGCTACCTGAATCCGGGCGCCGAGGCGGTTGAGGTTTTTGTGATGGCCGATGCCCTGATCGCACCGGCCTACAAGGCCAAAGGGTTTCTCGACACTGCGGTGGTCACCATCCGTTTCGACAATGGCGCCATCGCCACGGCCGAGGCCAATTTCCAGGCCGTGTATGGCTACGATGTCCGCGGCGAAGTGTTCGGCAGCGCTGGCATGCTGACCATGGGCAACGTCAACGACTCTGACTTGCTGCGGTACCTGGCCAATGGGGTCCAGGCCGACACCCAGCGCATGGACACCGACCTGCTGCGGGATGCCTATGTGGCCGAGCTCAACCACTTCGCCAACTGCGTGCGCAGTGGAGAAAAACCCTTGGCCAGCGGTGAAGACGCGCGGGCGGCACTGGCCATTGCCCGTGCCTGTATCGAATCCTTCCAACAGGGCAAGGCGGTGCGCGTGCAAGGAGCACGGTCATGAGTTTCATCCCGTTCAAACTGGCGATCAGCGCCGAAATGGTCTTCCTCGACCTGCCCTTCATCGAGCGTGTCAAACGCATTCATGCCCTGGGCTTCAGCGTCGAGATATGGAACTGGACGACCAAAGACATCCAAGCCCTCGTAGCGAGCGGCGCGGACTTCACCTCCATGACCGGCTACATCTCAGGTAGCCTGACCGATCCCGAGGGCATCCAGCAACTGCTCGACAGCGCCCAGGAATCCTTGGCGGTCGCCGCTCAATTGGGGTGCCCGAGCCTGAACCTGCATGGCACCGGCCTGGGTGACCAGGGATTACCGGTCAAACCCGTTGCCCAGACCACCGGCCGCATGTGGTTAAGCGCCTGCAAGACGCTGGAAAAAATTGCCCGCCTGGGCGAAGACGCAGGCCGGGTGTTCCTACTGGAAAACCTCAACACCGAAGTCGACCACCCGGGCACGCCGTTCGCCCGCGCTGACGATACCCTGGCGCTGATCGAAGCCGTGGGCAGCCCACACCTGAAGATGAACCTGGACCTCTATCACGCACAGATCGGCGAAGGAAACCTGATCGAACTGATCCAGCGCGCCGGCAACGCCATCGGCGAAATCCAGGTCGCCGATGTGCCGGGACGCATGGAGCCCGGCACCGGTGAAATCCACTATCCCGCCATTGCCAGGGCCTTGTTCGGCATGGGATACAGCGGTGTCGTCGGCCTCGAAGGCTGGGCCAGCGGTGACAGCGAGGTCGCGCTTGAACGGTTCAGACAGGCCTTCTCGCTTGATGGATGAGGCCTGCGCCGGGCTGCATTAGAAACGCGTGGCAGATTTTCATCACTTGATGACGTTCAACCCATAACAACAAAAGGAATACCATCATGCGTCGTTGCACACTGCTTTTCGCCACCCTGCTATTGCTCTTCAGCCAATGGGCCGCCGCCGACTATCGCATCGGCGTCAGCATCGCCAGGGTCGACGACAACTTCATGACCTACGTGCGTAACGGCCTGGCCGAGGCCGCGAAAAAGGAAAACGTGCAGATTCAGTTCGAGGACGCCCAAGGCGACGTGGTGCGCCAACTCAACCAGGTCCAGGGTTTTATCAACCAGAAAGTGGATGCGGTCATTGTCCTGCCGGTGGACACCTCTGCCACGGCCAATATCACCCGCGCCGCGGTCGAAGCGAAGACGCCGCTGGTCTACGTCAACCGTCACCCGGACGAACGCACCTTGCCCAAGGGCGTCGTCACGGTGGCGTCCAATGACATCGAGGCCGGACATCTGCAGATGCGCTACCTGGCCGAAAAGCTCGGCGGCAAGGGCAACCTCGCGATCATCATGGGCGACCTGGCGCAAAACGCCACCCACGACCGCACCGAAGGCGTCAAACAGGTGCTCAAGGACTATCCCGGCATCAAGATCGTCGAGCAGCAAAGTGCCGAGTGGCAGCGCAACAAAGGGATGGACCTGACCAGTAACTGGTTGCTGGCGGGCAGTCGGTTCGACGCCATCGTCGCCAACAACGACGAGATGGCCATCGGTGCGGCCATGGCCTTGCAGCAGGCCGGCAAAACCAAGGGCGAGGTCGCCATCGTCGGGATCGACGGCTTGCCCGATGGCCTCGCGGCGATCAAGCGCGGGATGCTGGTCGCCTCGGTGTTCCAGGATCCCAAGGCCCAGGCGACCAGCGCGGTACAGGCAGCGCTCAAGATGATCAAGGGAGAACCGGTGGAAACGGACGTCTGGGTGCCCTTTCAGTTGATCAAGCCTGAGCAGTTGGCGGTGTTTGAGCAACATTACAAGTAGCGACAGGCCCCTCATTTCGCCGCGATCCCGGCCAGGGATCAGCGGCGACTTGCAAGCCCAAATCCTATTCTTTGCAGGACGACCTCGCTAACCGGTCTACTTCCCTCCGGTCACATCCAGGAAGGTGCCCGTCACAAACGAAGCCTGCGGCCCCGCCAACCAGAGAATGGCCCGCGCCACCTCCTCCGGCTGGCCGCCACGCCCCATCGGGATCGTCTCCTTCACCCGGTCGACTCTACCCGGCTCTCCGCCACTGGCATGCATCTGGGTGTAGATATGCCCGGGGCGAACACAGTTGACCCGAATCCCCTCCCGAGCCACTTCCTTGGCATAACCGGTCGTGAACGTTTCAACCGCCCCCTTGGACGCTGCGTAGTCCACGTATTCATTCGGGCTACCGAGGCGGGCTGACGCCGAAGAGATATTGATGACGGCACCGCCACGCCCGCCATAACGGTAGGCCATGCGCCGGGTCGCGTGTTGCGCGCAGAGCATCGGGCCCAAGGTGTTGACCGCAAAGATTCGCTGCATGCGCTCGAAGCCAAGATCTTCCAAGCGAGATTGGCGTGCCAATATCGAAGCGTTGTTGACCAGCACATCGATTCGTCCGAAGCGCAGGTCAAGGGTGGCGAAGAGTTCGGCGACCTGGGCTGGGTCGGCGTTATCGGCACGCACCGCCAAGGCACGGCTCCCTTTGGCCTCGACTTGCGCTGCCACCGCCAATGCCGACGCCTCATCGGCGATGTAGGTCAGCACGACGTCGTAACCTTGCTCAGCGGCCAGCAGGGCGGTCGCCGCCCCGATCCCGCGCCCGCCTCCGGTGATCAGGATCACGGGTTTTTGCGAACGGTCATTCATGGTCAATCCTCACAGCCAAATGAAAAAAGTGGCGTCAACCGACAACCAGCGTACCGAGCGCAATAACGGCGCAGGCCAGCAGCTTGCGCAAGGTCAATGCTTCGCCAAGAAAGGCGTACCCGATCAAAGCGGCGAACATGACACTGGTTTCCCGCAGGGCGGACACCGCTCCCATCGGGGCATGGGCCATGGCATAGATCACGACGCCGTAGGCCAGCAATGAAACCAACCCGCCAGCGAAGGCTGCGGCGATACCTGGCCGCCAGGCAAAGAGGCTTCTGGCATCTCGCAGTCCGATATAAACCAGGGGCATCATCACGCCCCACAACAGGCACATCCAGGCGGTGTAGGCCATTGGCGCCCCGGAGAGGCGAACGCCTATGCCATCGACGACGCTGTAAGCGGCAATGAAAAAACCGGTGCCCAGTGCGTAGGGCAAGTCAGGTAACGCCCGCCGGCGCCCGGTATAAGCCAGCAAGAGGATTCCGGTCGACACCAACGCAATACCTAGCAGTCCACTCGGCACCACGCGCTCGCCCGCGAACAGCGAAGCGGCCAGGACGATCAGGATCGGGGATACACCGCGGGCGATTGGATAGGTCTGGCCCAGGTCGCCGGACTTGTAACTGCGCACCAGGAACAGGTTGTAACCCACGTGCAATACAGCGGAGAGTCCGACGCAGAACCAGCTGGCACGGGCGGGCGGCGCCAGCAGCGCCGCCACGATGACGCTCGCCAAGGCTATCGCCACGCACATGATGGTCATGGACCACAAACGGTCGGTGCCCCCGCGCAGCATGGCATTCCAGCTGGCATGCAGCAGCGCGGCGAACAAGACGAGGCAGATGATGTGTAAAGGCATGCATCATCCTAGACCGATCGAGTAGCGCCAAAAAAGCAAAGTCTCTTCATCCCGGCATGAAGAAAACCTCATGCATAAGCGTGCTGCGCGTCCAGGGCCTGGGTAACCAGCCAACGACGAAAGTGGGTGATATGAGGCTGGGTCTCGATCCCCTTGGGGCATACGAAGTAATACGCCAGGGGCGATGCACACGGCAGTTCGAAAAGCCTTTCAAGACGGCCGTCATTGAGTTCGGCTTCGACATGCCCGCTGCGTGCCAGCGCGATCCCTTGTCCCAGGAGCGCCGCCTCGATGGTCATATTGGTATCTGCGTAGCGAATGCTCTCCTTCAAGCTCGTGACCTCGACGCCCACCTGGGCAAACCACTGCTCCCATTTCGGCACCAACGCTGCGCCATCGCGCGTAAGCAGCGGATAGCGCAACAATTCGGCAGCCGTTTGAGGCGTACCAAAGCGTGCAAGCAACGTCGGGCTGGCGACTGGGAAAATCTGCTCGCGGAACAGGAATTCTGAAAACAGCGAAGGGAAATGCCCGTTGCCCAGGCGGATAGCCACGTCCGGGTCTGTCGTCGAGAAGTTAATGGGGCTATCGGTACTGTCCAGGGTAAGCAGAATTTCCGGATGCGCTTTCGCCAAATCAGGCAGCCTGGGCAGCAACCACTTCAAGGCGAAAGAATAGGTCGTGCTCACGCTCAGCCGCTGTCGCCCGTTCTGCTCGCGCAGATCGGCCAAGGTGGCCTCGAGCTTCATGAAGAATTCCCGCACGATGGGCGCAAGCGCTGCGCCTGCCGAGGTCAGGTGCTGCGAGTTACCGCGATGAAACAGTTGCAATCCCCAGAGCTGTTCCAAATGCTTGAGCTGGTGGCTCACTGCGCTCTGTGTGACATGCAACTCCTCTGCTGCCGCGGTGAATGTGGCGTGCCGGGTAGCGGCTTCAAAGGCGCGCAGGCTCGAAGAAGGAGGGAGGTTTCGCATGATGGGCCCTTCTATGAGTAAACGCTCATGCTAGCGCCTTTGCATCGCTCGTTGTAGGCACACTGTTCGTCGAGCGCTTAGTTAAGTTCTCGACGGTTTCTTCTTCAAGCTTTCGGGGATGTCAGCGCATAGACCGTCCATGAACAGGTCCATCAGTCTGGGAGAGCCGACTTCTCCGTGCCTTGACTGGCAACAATCAGCTGTAGACTCAATCGGTCGACGCAACAGAGGCCGAATAGAACGGCGTTAGTACTGCTGTAAATGCTGGGCCTTTACGCTTGGTCAATCGTTGTTGTTCGTAACCGGTGCTCGTTAGTGTTTAACGCGAAAAACATTCATACCGGGACTTTTAAGTCCACGCCCAATGCCAGAGCAAATGCCTTGACCAGGGGGCTGCGCACTATGTTATGGCGCAGTATCAGACTGAACGGCGTGACGATGTTGAACAGGTCCGGGCGCACCGCGCGAAACTCGCCCCGCGCGACCATCGGCGCGGCGTAATGCTGGGGCAGGAAGCCCAGGAAACACCCTGTTTTGATCAGCAGTGCAACGGCCTCCACCTGGGTTGCCGAGGCGGAAAAGCTGTCGTAGTGGGCAAATTTCAATTTGTCGCGATGAATCGCGTAGCGATGGTTGATGCACTCGTAATCCTTGAGCACATTTTCCCCCAAGTCCGCGTCCGCCATGGAGAACAGCGGGTGGCCGAGCGCGCAATAAACCTCCGAGCGCTCTTCGTATAACGCGTAGTAATCGAACTCTTCGCGCTTTTGATAAATCGGCACAATTCCCGCCACCAATCGCCCCTCGACGACACCTCTTTCAACCTCATCAAGTTGCGTGGCCTGAAGTTGAAACCTGACCTTGGGCGACTGTTCATTTATATGCTTAAGCGCGGCAACTAACGGCGAATTGGAATCAGAGATCGTATTATCAATAACTCCCACGCCAAGATCGCCGACAAGTTCATTTTGTGCGGAACTAAGACGATCGCGGAAATTGTCAACCGAGGCAAATAAATCTATTGACGCCTGATATACCAGACGCCCTTCTTCTGTCAGGTGAAACCCCTCTCGCCCCCGCGTGCAAAGGCGCATGCCGATACGGATTTCCAGATCGGAAATCTGTTTGCTAATGGCTGCCAACCCTACATTCAGCTCATTTTGCGCAGCACTGAAGCCTCCTGCCTCGACCACGGCCTTAAACACCTTGAGCAGTTTGAAGTCCAGCCCACTCAGGGCTAACGGTGCCCGTTGCAGCGGTTTCGGCGGCGGGTTTCCGGAATTGGAAAGTGGGGTTTCCATAATGCTTATTTACCTCTGGTGCCCTATCCAACAGTCTGTGTCCAACAACAAAAAATATAGCTGGCCTAATAATAATGAACACAGAAAACCAGCCTTGGCAACCGCCAATAAATCCCAGGCATCCATGCCAAACCACTGATCTCGAAACATTAAAAGCTGACACTTCGATCAGCTCTCGCTCCGTTGCAACTGCCCCTTGAAAACTGCTCTGGCCCGATTTCGCACGCCTATTTTTCAGCGACGTTTGGGCCCGGATTACCCATTTCAGTTCGCGTTACTGACGAGGAAAACAACAATGGCCCAAACCACCGACCGTCTCTGGGGTGCTCGCTTCAAAAGCGGCCCTTCCGCAGCCCTGGCGGCCCTCTCCCGTTGCCCTGAGCGTTACTTCCGACTTACCCCGTATGACCTCGCCGGCTCCAAGGCCCATGCCCGGGAATTGCAGCGCGCCGGACTACTGAGCGAGCAAGAAACCCTGACCATGCTCGACGCCCTGGAACGCATCGGCGCGGACTACCGCGCTGGCGGCATCGCCCCGACCCTGGATGACGAAGACGTCCACACCTTTATCGAGCGCCTGCTGACAGAACGCCTCGGCGCCCTCGGTGGCAAGCTGCGTGCCGGTCGTTCGCGCAACGACCAGACCGCCAACGACCTGCGGCTGTTCCTGCGTGACCACGTGCGCACCCTGGCCGTTGAAGTGCTGGGTTTGCAGCAGGCACTGGTGGACCAGGCCGAGCAACACATCGAGAGTATTTGCCCCGGCTTCACCCACCTGCAACAGGCACAACCGATCGTGTTCGCTCATCACCTGCTGGCCCACGCCCAGTCGATGCTGCGCGACGTACAGCGCCTGGTGGACTGGGACGTACGTACATCACTGTCGCCACTGGGTGCGGCGGCCATGGCTGGCTCGGCTATCGCGCGTCTGCCTCAGCAATCGGCAAAGGAAATGGGCTATAGCGGTGTTTGCGAAAACTCCATCGACGCCGTTGCCAGTCGCGATCACGTCGCCGAGTTCCTGTTCATCGCCAGCATGCTCGGCATCAATATCTCGCGCCTGGCCGAAGAGTTTTGCCTGTGGTCGTCGCGGCAGTTCCGCTGGGTCGCGCTCGATGACGCCTACGCCACCGGCAGTTCGATCATGCCGCAGAAAAAGAATCCAGACATCGCCGAACTGGCACGGGGCAAGGCGGGACGCCTGATCGGCAACCTGACCGGTCTGCTGTCCACCCTCAAATCCTTGCCACTGTCCTACAACCGCGACTTGAGCGAAGACAAGAACGGCGTGCTCGATAGCGTCGACACCCTGTTGCTGGTGCTGCCGGCCATGGCCGGAATGGTTGCGACCATGAAAGTCAACGTCGAAGAACTGCGTCGCCAGGCACCGCTGGGCTTCACCCTCGCCACCGAAGTCGCCGATTGGCTGGCAGTGCGCGGCGTGCCGTTCAAGGAAGCTCACGAGATCACCGGCGCGTTGGTCCAGGCTTGCGAGAAAAACGATATCGAATTGTGGGAAGCCTCCCCCGCACTGCTGGCGGAAATCGACCCGCGCCTCACACCGCAAGTGCGCGAAAGCCTGACCCTCGAAGCCGCCATCGCTGCCCGTAGCGGCTGGGGCGGGACCGCGCCACAACAGGTGCGCGAACAGATCGGCCGGTTGAAAACCGCCCTCGCCGCCCAGCAGCAATGGACCGAGGACTATCAGGGCTTCCGCCTCTGAAGCGGCACACAAAACCTGTGGGAGCGAGCTTGCTCGCGATTACGGCTTCACCTTCAACATCAACGTGGACTGACCCACCGCTATCGCGAGCAAGCTCGCTCCCACAGCGATAGCGCCGAAACCGAGTACGGAGAACCACCATGAGCCAGACACAGGCAGAACGACTCCAGGCGGAGCGCAAGCTGGCGGAAAACCAGTTCGACATCACCCAGTACGATCATGTGCCCCGGCGCTACTACGGGCGGATCTTCTTCGCCACGGTGATCGTCATCGCACTCATCGGCCTGGTGCGCGCCTTCGCCGAAGGCAAGATCGAATGGTCGTACATCGGCCAGTTCCTGACCTCCCAGGCGATCATGTGGGGCCTGCTCAACACCGTCGTCATGGCGGTGCTGGCGATGGCGCTGGGGATCGTGTTCGGTGTGATCACCGCGATCATGCGCATGTCGGCCAACCCGATCCTGCGCTATGTGGCGCTGATCTACACCTGGCTGTTTCGCGGTACGCCGCTGATCCTGCAACTGCTGTTGTGGTTCAACCTGGCGCTGATCTTCCCCACCATCGGCATCCCCGGCCTGTTCGAAATGGACACCGTGAGCCTGATGACCCCATTCGTGGCGGCCCTGCTTGGCTTGAGCATCAACCAAGGTGCCTACACCGCTGAAGTGGTGCGTGCCGGTCTACTCTCGGTGGACACCGGGCAGTATGAAGCCGCGAAGTCGATCGGCATGCCGCGCCTGCAAGCGCTGCGTCGAATCATCCTGCCCCAGGCCATGCGCATCATCATTCCACCGGTGGGAAACGAGTTCATCGGCATGGTGAAAATGACCTCGCTGGCGAGCGTCATCCAATACTCGGAACTGCTCTACAACGCCCAGAACATCTACTACGCCAACGCCCGCGTGATGGAGCTGCTGATCGTCGCCGGCATCTGGTACCTGGCCACCGTCACCGTCCTGTCCTTTGGTCAGAGCCGCCTGGAGCGTCGTTTCGCCCGCGGCGCCGGCAAGCGTTCCTGAGGAGTTCCACATGAGAAGCATCGTCAAGGCCGTGAGCCTGAATAAATACTACGACCAGTTCCACGCGCTCAAGGACATCAACATCGAAGTCGAGCAAGGCGAAGTGCTGTGCATCATCGGCCCGTCCGGCTCGGGAAAAAGCACCTTGCTGCGCTGCGTCAACCAGTTGGAAAAAATCGACAAGGGCGGCCTGTGGGTCGACGGCGAACTGGTGGGCTACCGGATCGTCGGTAACAAGCTGCACGAACTCAACGAAACGCAGATCGCCCGCCAGCGGCTGTCCACCGGCATGGTGTTTCAACGGTTCAACCTGTTCCCGCACATGACCGTGCTGCAGAACATCATCGAAGGACCGTGCCAGGTGCTCAAGCGCTCACCCAAAGAGGCAAATGAGGAAGCGCTGGAGCTGCTCGCCCGCGTCGGCCTGGCCGACAAGCGCAACAGCTACCCGATCGAGCTTTCGGGCGGCCAGCAGCAACGCGTCGCCATCGCTCGTGCATTGGCCATGCGCCCCAAGCTGATGCTGTTCGATGAACCCACTTCGGCACTCGACCCGGAACTGGTCGGTGAGGTGCTGTCGGTGATGCGCGATCTGGCGCAGACCGGCATGACCATGATCGTCGTCACCCATGAACTGGGCTTCGCTCGCGAGGTTTCCAACCGCATGGTGTTCATGGACGGCGGGCAAATCGTGGAGGCTGGAAGCCCCGAAGAAATACTAATAAGTCCGCAAAACCCTCGCACCCAAAGCTTCATTTCTGCCGTTCGAACCTAAGCGCCCGTTGGCGCTCACAACACTCAAAAGAGAACGACCATGAAGAACTTCGTTATTCCAGCATTGCTCGCAGGCGTTATGGCATCCGGCGTCACCGTCGCCACTGAATTGCCGGCCAGTATCAAGGCCAAGGGCGAGATCGTCGTAGCGATCATGCCGAACTACCCGCCGATGGATTTCAAGGACCCGGCCACCAACACCCTCACCGGTCTGGACTATGACCTGGGCAATGCCCTGGCCGAACGCCTGGGCGTGAAGATCAAATGGCAGGAAACCGGCTTCGAACAAATGATCAACGCCCTGACCACCGACCGCGTGGACATGGTGCTGTCGGGCATGACCGACACCGCCGAACGTCAGGCCAGCGTGACCTTCATCGACTACTTCACCAGCGGTCCGCAGTTCTACACCCTGCAGAAAAACAAGGACACCAACGAGATCGTCGACCTGTGCGGCAAAAAAGTCGGCACCAGCCGCCGCACCACCTTCCCGACGGAAATCGCCGAGTGGAGCAAGGCCAACTGTGAAGCCGCCGGCAAGCCTGCGATCAATGTGATCGGCACCGAAGGCTCGGCCGATGCCCGTGCGCAACTGCGCCAGAGTCGCATCGATGCGGCCATGCAGGGCAGCGAAACCCTGCCCTACCTCAAGACCCAGGAAAAGGACATGTACAAGACCGTGGGCCTGCCGATCTCCGAGCAGTTCAGTGGGATGGGCGTGAGCAAGAAAAAACCCGAGCTCAGCGAAGCGGTGAAGGTTGCGCTGCAAAGCATGATCGATGACGGCAGCTACCAGGCGATCCTTAAAAAATGGGACTTGGAACTGGGTGCAATCAAGACCGTGACCATCAACGCCGGGAAGTAACCGCGCAACGTCCCCTAATCCAATGAGGGAGCGGGCTTGCTCGCGAAAGCGATGAAGCCGGCGCAGATGTGAGTGTGCCGACTTCATCGCGAGCAAGCTCGCTCCCACAGGGATAGGTTGTGTATTTGAAAGATTATTGGAGCACTACAGATGTCCTCCTCGCCCCAACCCACCTGGCCTGACAAATACAAGGCCTGCCTGGCCCTGGCCTTCGACCTCGATGGCCCGACCGGTGACGCCATGCTCAACGGCTCGATCTGGCGCAAGCCCGAGTACTTCGGTTTCGGTGGCTATGGTCCTTACCGGGCGCTACCACGCCTGCTCGATCTGCTCGACGAGTTCCGTATCCCGACGACATTCTTCGTGCCGGCCTGGGTCGTAGAGAACTGGCCGATACAGTGCCAGGCGATTGTCGAACGCGGGCATGAGGTGGCTTATCACGGCTACAAACACGAATCTTTTTACGCCCTGACGCTGGATCAGCAAAAAGAGGTGATGAACACCTCCCGCGAGGTGTTCTGGAAACACCTGAACATTCGCGCAGAAGGTTTTCGGACGCCGTCCGGCGACTGGCGTGCCGAAACCCCGGCCATGCTGGTGGAGGCCGGTGTTACCTATTCCAGCAGCATGCGTGGAGACGATCGACCGTACTTGGTGAACGTGCCGGGGTTCGATACGCCGCTGGTGGAAATCCCTGGCCGCTGGGAAATGGACGACTACGCCTCCCTCGCCTATACCCGCGCGCCGAACTTCCCTTGCGGGCTGGACCGCACGGCCAGCTACGCGCTGACCTTGGATAACTGGTGCCGCGAATACGACGGCGCGATGGGCGAAGGCTTATGCCTGACCACCCTGTTCCACCCCAAGATTACCGGTAAGCCGGGGCGCATCCTGCTGCTGGAAAAACTCTTCGAACACATGCGCCAGCGCGACGACGTATGGTTCGCCACCTGCCGCGACGTCGCCCAGTGGTGGCTAAAGGAGCATCACCATGGCTGATCTCACTCCCTGGCCGAAAGGTTATCGCTGCGCCGTGGTACTGACCGTCGATTACAACGACATCCACGGCATCCTGACCCAGGCCCCGGAAGTCGCCGGACGTGACAAGACCTTGTCGGTATGGCGCTACGGCACCCAACGCGGCGTGGAGCGGTTGCTCGGCCTGTTCAAGGAACTCGAGGTCTTCAGCAGTTGGTTTGTCCCCGGCATCGTTGCGCAGGAAAACCCCGAACACATTCAGGCGATCCAGGCCGACGGCCATGAAATCGCCTGCGCTGGTTATCGTCATCAGGACTACGACACGCTGGACCTGGCCGCGCAAAGCGATGACATCGCCAAGGGCTGTGAGGCCCTGGCCGGACTGACCGGCCAGCGGCCGGTCGGCTTTCGAATCCCGGCGGGCAATGCCGCACCGGGGTTCATCGAGGCCTTGAAAGTCCAGGGCATCCGCTGGTCCTCGTCGTGGCGCGGCGATGACTTGCCATTCGCTCACCCAACTGCACCCAGCGTCATTGAACTCCCCCTGCATCATGAACTGGAAGACGAGCCTTACTTCGCCTTCAACCTGAGCCCGGCGGTGCCGCCGGGGCAATCGCGGATCGCGTCCTACAGCCACACCTTGGGCAACCTGCAGATGGACTTCGCCGGGTTTCATCGCTTTGGCCTGTGCTACGTGCTTCGCCTCCACCCGGAAATCATCGCCACGCCGGGACGGATAGGCGTGTTGCGCGAGTTGATCGAGGGCATTCAACAGCACGATGACGTGTGGATCGCCACGGGTGCCGAGGTCGCGCAGTGGTGGGCAGAAACCGCAACGCCGGTCGCCGAGGATCATCCGGCGTCCGTTTACGAGCGACATTATCGGGATTACGTTTTATGAGCGAACGTCTGCAACGTCTGGCGCAATTCTGTGTGGACCTGCGGTTTGAAGATTTGCCTCCTGCATTGGTGGCGCAAGCCAAGCGGCACATTCTTGATACGTTCGGCGCGACGCTGGCCGGAGCCGATAGCGGGGTCGCAGAACAGGCGGGCAAGGTGTTTGTCGGTGAAACGGGTGAGGTGTCGGTTTGGGGCACTGATCTGCAGGTTAACGCGGCTCAGGCAGCAATGCTTAACGGTGTTGCCGCCCATGCCCTGGAGCTGGACGACACCGGTGGCTGCGATCATTCCGGTGCCGTTGTGCTCCCGGCGGTGATGGCGGCAGTTTCGCTGCTCGCGCGGCCAGTGAATGGTCGTGAGTTCATCTGTGCCGTAGTGATCGGCTACGAAGTGGGCCGTCGGGTGCTCGAAGCATGCGGTGGCTATTCAGCCCACAACGGCGCCGGTTGGCATTCCACCGCGACCTGTGGAGTGTTCGGTGCGGCAGCAGCCAGTGCACGCATCCTGGGCCTGGATGCGCGGCAAACCCTCGCGGCGCTAGGCATTGCCGGCAGTTTCAGCGGTGGCCTGTGGGCCTTTATCCACGACGGTTCGCAAAGCAAGAAACTGCACAGCGGACGAGCCGCAGAAGGTGGGCTACTGGCGGCGCGGTTTGCCCAACAGGGCATCAGCGGGCCGACGCAGTTGTTCGATGAGGTCTGGGGTGGTTTTCTGAAAACCCTCGCCCCGGAGACCTCCATGCCCGAAGCGCTGGATGCGGACCTTGGTGTGGTCTGGAAGCTCGCCCGTTGCTCGATCAAACCCCATGCCTCCTGCCGCGGGACCCATTCGGCCATCGACGCTCTGGGGCTGCTGCTGGATCAACTGAATGCACGGGTCGACCAGGTCGAAGACGTGCAGGTACTGCTGAGCAGGTTTCTCCACAACATGTGTGGCGGTCAGGACGTCAGCACCCTTGCAGCCGCGCAAATGAGCCTGTCGTATGCCTTGGCCGCGCGGCTGGTGCAGGGGCATTGTCGATTGCAGGCTTTTGACGACTCGCAACGCAACGATCCGCATATGACCCAATGGCTGTCGCGCATTCACCTTGAAGTCGACCCGCGCCTGTCCGAGGATGGCGAGCCCGTGGTGACGCTGCGGACCGTGGATGGCCGGCAGGCGAGCTTGTGCGTGGAAGTACCATTGGGCGCGCCAGGCAATCCGCTGACTGATGTGGCTCTGGAGCAGAAGTTTTTCAGCTTGACGATGCCGGTGATGCCGCGGGAACAGGCTGAAGGACTACTGGAGCAACTGTGGCGTATTGAAGAACTGCAATCGGTACGCACACTGGATCGGTGGCTTGTCCGCGCTCGCAGCGACGCGGTATTGGGCGAACGCCAAAAATCTGAATAAGGACATTTATAGCTCCGTGGCCACTTACTCGCTCGTTATCCGACGCTTGATGATCGTTTCACTGACCATCGTCGTCAGCCGCGCCATTACCAGTCCATTGCTCACGTTATTCCTGAGCAATAAGTTGGGCCTCAACCAACAGGATGTCGGCTTGCTGCTCGGTATCGCAGTGTTCATCGCCACCCTGTTGGCACTGTATGGTGGCTATGTCATCGACCGCCTGGAAAAGCGCCGCCTGCTGATCCTGGCGATGCTCTCCAGTGCCATCGGTTTCATCCTGCTGACCTTTGCCGAAAACCTCTACCTGACCACCATGACCGTGGTAATCACCGAGACCGCGTCAGCGCTGTTCCTTATCGGTTCGAAAGCGATCCTCAGCGAAAACCTGCCCATGGGCCAGCGCGCCAAGGCATTTTCCCTGCGCTACACCCTGACCAACATCGGCTATGCCACCGGCCCCATGCTCGGCGTGGTGATTGCCGGTGTCTACCCGATTGCGCCGTTCCTGATCGCCGGTGGCATCGCGTTTTTCAGCATCTTCCTGATGACCGGAATCCCCAGGGATGCCGCTCTGACACCGGTCATTGGTCAACCGCCCAGTTTTCTCAAGACGCTGAAGACCCTGAAAAACGACCGCACCCTGATCATGTTCACCTGCGGCTGCCTGCTCAGCACCGTGGTGCACGGACGCTTTACCCTCTACTTGTCGCAATACCTGCTGGTGACCCACGACTCCAAACGCGCGCTGGACATCATGGCCGCCCTGCTCGCCTGCAACGCCGTCACCGTAATTCTGCTGCAATACCAGATCGGCCGGTTCCTCGATCGCGAGAAGCTGCGCTACTGGATTGCAGCGGGCACCAGCCTGTTCATTCTTGGCCTGATCGGCTTCAGCCTGGCAGACGACATGGTGAGCTGGTGCGTGGCGATGTTCATTTTCACCCTCGGTGAAATGATCATTTACCCGGCCGAATTCCTTTTCGTCGATACCCTGGCGCCGGAAGAGCTGCGCGGCAGCTACTACGGTGCTCAAAACCTGGCAGCTCTCGGCGGCGCCTTGAGCCCGGTGATCTGCGGATACCTGCTGATGCATACTCCGGCCCCCACGATGTTCTATGCGTTAAGCGCACTGACCGCCATGGGGGGCCTGCTGTGCTTCATGAGTGGTCGCAGGATGGCGATAGTGAAAAAGTAATCTGAGCCAGGCACCGTACGAAAAGTAATGTCGTAAACCACAACCTGTCAGGCTTCTATTACGACGCCCGAGCACGCGGCGCGATGAAGTTTATTGCAGACCGGGATATGCTAAGGCGCCATCCGCCCGGCTGGCCTGGCTTGCAAGGAATGCGTCATGGAGTTCGTGGTTCATAGCTATTGCCTGAAAGGCGCACGCCAGGAGCCTTTGCTGCCCCCTGTCACCCTGACCCCGAGTTCGTTGACCTTGACGGTCGCCGAGCTCATTCGCCTGACCGTGGCCGAACAGATCGCCGCGTTGTCGGTCCAGCACTGGCTGGAACAAGCGTCGATGCGTGAAATGCTCGACCGCCAGTACCTGAACGAGCGGGACGTTCTTCGGCAAGCCCGTGAAGGTGCGGTTGTCATGCCTCAGGCCAGCGCGGCTCCGGACCTGGATGTCGGCGTTGAGGTCGAGCGAGCCCTGAAGGGGTTTGAAGCCCGTGCATTCCGCGTTCTGCACAACGGCGTCATGCTGCAAAGTCTCGATGAGACAATCGAATTGAGCCCCCCCTTCCACGCTCACGTTTATCCGCCTGGTGCCGCTGATTGGCGGTTGATCCTCGTCGTTCACTTCCCTCGGATACCCTCATGCATTCACGCCGTCCTGTGCCCGAACAAGCCACACGCCTCGCTGCGCTGCGAGCATTCTGTGATAGCGCGTTGGATGACTATCCCGAGCTCAGCCAATATGACGAATTCGAGCCCGATTTCTGGGACGGCATCGACTGCCTGCGCATAGCCGATGATTGGGTCAGGCAGCATCCCCAGGAGGGGCCCAAGGCGCTGGCGGATAGTTTTGTGTTCCCGACCGTTTGGGACGATCTGGAGGACCGTCGCGATCAACAGCGCTATGGCCTGCAATATCGACTCTGCGATGCGTGGATCACGGCTCACCCGGACGCCTATGCGCTGGAGCAGATCTGCGCGCGACTGCGGCACATGCTGCAATTCGCCTTCGAGGACAGTGACTATCCATTGCCCACTGACGAAGATGGCCCGGCCTATTACCGAAGACGTCCGGACCAGGCCTGGGCCTTCCCTGACGTCCCGGCGTGCATCAATCGCCTGAGCCATTACCCGTCCACCCCGGCCTGGCAGGCCTTCGCCGAATGGTTGCTAGACGGCAGTTGGAACCGCGAGCAGCCCCCCTTCAACGCCGGGTGGTGAACAAAGGACACTCGCCGATGCGTATATCTATGGGCATGAGGAAATCAGGCGCATCGCGTTGGGCCTGATGGAAGCGGGCCGCCTCGATTACCCGCGCTTCGTCCGGGCGGCCAATACCTGGGGCCGCGCCATGATGTTCTACTCAGACGACACAGGACTGGACAGCGATGATGTGGACCTGGATCGGTACGCCGATGAAGATTTCGACGAAGACGACTCAAACGACGATGACCCGCAAGACATCGATGATGAGTCATCTCAGCCTGACGACGCCCCCGCCGAAGTGCCTTCGGAACTGGCGAACTTCACCGCTCGTTACGTCGAGGACGCCCTGGCTGGATTACCCGACAACGCCGTGAAGCTGGCTGACACCTTCCGTTCGGTAGAGGTGTATCAGACTCGCTGGTTGCTACAGGCCTTGGCGGTCATCGAGCGACTGGGCATGGCGCCGGATGACTTTGACAGCTTCGGCGATACGGCCGCGGTACTCCAATGCTTCCTGCTGCTCCAGGATTTGCCCAAAGACCAATCGGCAGCGCTGCTCGCGACGTTGTCCGGCTTTTCAAGAAACACCTTGCTGACCGCCCTGCCCTACGCCGGACAAGCCAGTCGTGTGGTGCTCGACGCGCTCGGCTGGCGTGACCTGCAGGCGTTCCAGCGTGAATACCTGAACATTGCCCTGGCACCTCGATCCGGCTGGGGCACCGACCTGCCCAATACGCTGGATGAAACCGTGGGTGTGGTGGATCGCTACCTGCTGGACAAGGCGCTGGCCGAGGCCGACCCAGACCACCTGCGCGAGTACCTCGCGGCACTCGAACCCTCGCACTGGGCGTTTCCCGAGACGCGTGTGCTGCTCGACGCCTACCAGGGCATCGGTCGAGCGGCGCTGGAAAAGAAGTTGACCCGCCATGCACAGGCGGCCATGCGCATCTATGGTGTACTGCCCGTCAAGGATGCGGACGACGTACGCCAACGCTATCTGACACTCAAGAAACTGCACAAAGAGGTGCGCAAGTACGGCGCTGAACGCCAGGCCAACTCCCACGCAGCGGTGCAGGCAGGCCTGGAAAACCTGGCGCGTGCCGCCGGTTACCCCTCGGCGATTCGCCTGGAGTGGGCCATGGAATCGGGGATCGCCGAGTCCGCCCTGACAGCTGCCACCGTCGATGGCTATGACATCACCCTCGTCATCGACGGCTTGTCGCCCACGTTGGTCATCTGCAAAGCCGGAAAGACACTCAAAACCGCGCCGCCTGCGGTGCGCAAAAACGCCGATTTCATCGCTCTCAAAACGCAGCAAACCCAGCTCAAGGAACAGATCGCCCGCTTCTGCCGCACCCTGGAAGCGATGATGAGCAGCGGCGAAACCCTGGCCCTGGACGACCTGAAGCCGCTGTTGAAAATGCCCGCCGTTCGCCTGCTGCTCGAACAGCTGATTGTGCAGGCCGACGACGCCGCGCTGGGCTGGCTCGATGCCGCGACGCTGACGGTGACTGACCTTGAAGGCCGCCAACACGTCGCTGAAAAGACTCTGCGTATCGCTCACCCTTTTCATCTGTTCACGGCAGGGCAACTGTCGGCCTGGCAGAAAGAAGTGGTGACCCATCGCCGCGTGCAGCCGTTCAAACAGGCCTTTCGCGAGCTGTACCTGCTGACACCTGCTGAGCGAGACACCGGCCTGTGGTCCAACCGCTTTGCCGGCCACCGCCTCAAAGCCAAAGTCGCCGCCCGGTTGCTACAGGTCCGCAACTGGTCGACCTCCCGCGTCGAGGACATCTATTACGAGAGCAAAGAGCACGGCATTTACGCCCTGTTCAACTTTCTGGATACCGGTCATTACCTCTCGGAAACAGAACACTTTACCTTCGACACGATTGCGTTCCACCGCGACCACAAAGCCCTACCCCTTGAGCAAGTACCGCCGCTGCTGTTCTCGGAAGTCATGCGTGACGCCGACCTGCTGGTCTCCGTGGCCCACGCCGCGGACGACTACAGCACCAGCCAAGAAACCCTGCAACGACGCGCCGAACTGGTCGGCGAGCTGATTCGAGGGCTAGGGTTGCAAAACGTTAAATGCGAAGGGCATTTTCTACACGTGACCGGCCAGCGTGCGAACTACCGCATTCATTTGGGCAGCGCGGCCATCCACATCGAACCTGGCAACTATCTGTGCATCGTGCCCGCAGGCAGCAGCGTCACGGCGTTCTACCTGCCGTTCGCCGACACCGACAGGAAAATGGCCGAGGTGCTGAGCAAGATGTTTCTGTTGCTGGATGACATGAACATCACCGACAGCCTGATCCTGGAACAAATACAGCGCGGCGGCTGATGGTCAAGAAAATCGAATGACGTCATTCAAACATTGAGAACACATTCACCCGACTCAGAGCTTGGCTTTCGCCAGGTCCGCAATCAGAAAATCCCTGAAGGCACAAACCGCTGCCGGTAAATTGCGTCCAGCCATGCTTTGCAGTTCGATGCGCCGCGCATGCATGCCTTCATCGAGGATCGGCAAGCATTGCAGGGCCTTGTCCGCCACCTGCTTGTGCAAGGTCATTTCGCTGGCCAGGCTGATACCCCCCTCTTCGCGGACGAAGCTATAGAGCGAGGCAACGTAATTAGTGGTCAACACCGGGTCGAACAACAACCCCTGCACACCGCAACAAATGTCGAACAGTTGCCGTATCGTGGTGTCGGCCTTGGGTAACGCAATGGGCCAGGGTTGCAGCTCAGCGAGGCTGACCGCTTCACGCCCGGCCAGAGGATGAGCGTTGGAGACCACGGCAAAAATCGCCCCGCTCAGGACATGTTCGACCTTGATTTCCTTTTGCGGCGTCAGGCTGAAGGTCATCGCCAGATCGGCTTCGCCGGAACGCACCTTCTCGGTCGCTTCGGCAGGCGCACAGACCTCCAACGTGAAATGAATACCCTGATACTCACGCCGGAACGCGCTGATGGTCCTGGGCATGTATTCCAGTGCAAAGCCTTCCGAGCAGGCCACATGCACATGACCTCGTTGCAAGCCATGCAGCTCGGTAATTTCCAGCACCACCTGCTCGGCCTCAAGCTGCGACTTGCGCGCATAAGCCGCCAGTCGTGCCCCCGCCTCGCTAAGCACCATGCCCCGGGCACGACGCTCGAACAGGCTGGCATCCAGGGCCAATTCAAGCTTGGCAATCTGCCGGCTCACCGCTGACGCCGAGACATTCAGCCGTACCGAGGCTTCGCTGATCGATCCGCATCGCGCCACTTCAAGAAAATAGCGCAGTGCCGTGGACTGCACACCATACAGCTGCATCGGCGCCCCCAAGGTTTGCCTTTTCGGCAAAGGAAGTATCGAAATATTATTCTTGTGGCATTGATAGCCTTTCCCTACATTCGTGTCCAGATCAAAAAAAATACAGCCTGATCTTTTTATCCCCTTTCCGCTTTTGCGATTCGCTGCCCTTTGATTCAACCACTCTCGCCAACGGAGACGACGGCATGGGCATCAAAGGTTTCGCCTGCACTATTGCGCTGATGGGCTTCATCAGCAGTTTTCCGGCTCACGCCGGTAAAGCCAACGACACCCTGGTTTACGCTTCCGACAGTGAGCCTGAAAACATCAGCCCCTATCACAACGATCTACGCGAAGGCGTGATTCTCGGCCGGCTGATCTGGGACAACCTGGTCTACCGCGACCCCAAAAGCGGCCAATACCAACCCATGTTGGCCACTGGCTGGAAACAGGTCGACGACACCACCATCGACTTTGAGCTGCGCAAAGGCGTCAAATTTCACAACGGCGACGCCTTCACCGCCGACGACGTGGTGTTCACCCTCAACTACGTGGTGTCGCCCGAAGCGAAAGTCGTGACCGTGCAAAACGTCGACTGGATCAAGAGCGCCGAAAAAACCGGTGACTACAGCGTCCGCCTGTATTTGAAGAAGCCTTTCCCTCCGGCACTGGAATACCTGTCCAACGCCGTTCCGATGTTCCCCAAGCAGTATTTCGAGAAGGTCGGCCTGGCCGAATTCAGTCGCAAGCCAATCGGTACCGGGCCGTACAAAGCCGTGTCGGTGGTGGCTGGCGAAGGCGTGACGATGGAGATCAACAAGGACTACTTTCCGGACAGCCCACAAGGCAAGCCCCATATCGGCCACCTCAAGTTCCGGGTGATCCCGGATGCGGAAACCCGCCTGGCCGAGTTGATGACCGACGGTGTCGACTGGACTTGGCGCGTGACCCCGGATCAGGCAGTCGACCTTAAAGGTATGCAGAGCCTGACCGTGACCAGCGGCGAAACCATGCGCATCGGTTTCCTGATTCTGGATGCCCGGGGCACCTCCACTGAAAACTCGCCAATGAAGAACCTCAAGGTGCGTCAGGCCATCAACCATGCGATCAACCGCAGTGCGCTGGCCACGCAATTGGTCGGTGGCGAAGCCAAGCCCTTGCAGGTGGCCTGTTATCCAGGCCAGTTCGGCTGCGATACCACCGCGGCCACGGTCTACGATTATGACCCGGCCAAGGCCAGGGCGCTGCTTGCCGAAGCCGGTTACCCCAATGGTTTCGAGACCGAAATCTTCGCTTATCGCGACCGTGATTACGTCGAAGCCATCATCGGCAACCTGCGTGCCGTGGGTATCAACGCCAAGCTGCGCTTCTTGAAGTACGCCGCCCTGCGCGATCAGCAGCGTGGCGGCAAGGTGCCCATGTCGTTTCAGGCCTGGGGCTCGTTCTCGATCCTCGACACCTCGGCGTCGGCCGGCACCTGGTTCAAGGGCAATCCGGACGACAACATCAAGGATCCGCAAGTCCAGGGCTGGCTGCAGACCGCTGACAACGCCCTCGACCCGCAAGTGCGCAAGGACAACTACCGCAAGGCGTTGCAGCGCATCAGCGAACAGGCGTACTGGGCGCCGATGTTCAACTACTCGATGAACTACGCCTACACCGCCGACCTCGCGTTCACGCCGTACCCGGACGAGCTGCCGCGTTTCGTTCAGTCCAGTTGGAAATAATCCGCACCCAGCGGATTGAACGAGAGGTGCCGTGGCTTGCGGACCAACCCGCACCACGGACACCACCTGACATGTCATCCATTGGATACGAGGAAACTTGCCATGCTTGGATTCCTTCTGCGCCGGCTGGGCATCGCTATTTGCGTGGCCATTACCGTGTCGGTGATCAGCTTTTCTCTGTTGCACCTGTCCGGCGACCTGGCCACGGCCATTGGCGGACCGGAAGCCACCAGCGAACAGATCGAACAGATCCGCGTGCAATACGGCCTGGACAAACCGCTACCGACCCAGTACTTCAACTGGCTGGGCGATTTGCTACGGCTGGACCTGGGCGACTCTTTTTTCTTTCAGGAATCGGTCTACAACCTCGTCGCCAGCCGCTTGCCGATCACCCTCGGGTTAGGGGCCATGGCGCTGGGCATCGCCTTGCTGGTGGCGATTCCACTGGGCGTGCTGGCGGCGGTCAAACGCGACACCTGGGTTGACCGGTTGGCCTTGAGCATCGCGGTACTGGGCCAGGCGATGCCCAGTTTCTGGTTTGCACTGATGTTGATCGTGGTGTTCGCGGTGACGCTCAAGTGGCTGCCGGTGTCCGGCAATTCGACCCTGCTGCACTTCGTCATGCCGGCCATTGCCTTGGGCTACTACGCGACGCCGGCCATCATGCGCCTGACCCGTGCGGGCATGCTTGACGTGCTCAGTTCCGATTACATCCGCACGGCCCGCGCCAAGGGCCTGCGCCCTGCCCGCGTGTTGTTCAAGCACGCACTGCGCAACGCCTTGATTCCGGTCGTCGCGCTGGCGGCGGTGGAGTTCGGTTTCATGCTCGGCGGCTCAGTGGTGATCGAAACCGTGTTCTCCCTGCAAGGCATCGGACAACTCGCCTGGGACGCCATCGCCCGTGACGACTTTCCGGTGGTACAGGCCGTGGTCCTGCTGATTGCGGTGATCTACATCATCCTCACCTTGCTGGCCGATGTGCTCAACGCACTGCTCGACCCGCGCATCCGCGTGCGCTAGGAGGCTTACATGAGCACCCCCACGACCCTCGCGATCAATGACTACCTGCCACCCCCGAGCAGCCTGAGCCGAGTCCTTGGCAAGAGCTTTCGTCATCGTGGTTTCGCCATCGGCGCGGTGTTGTTGCTGATCATCTTCGCCGGTGCACTCTTCGCCCCGTGGCTGGCACCTTACGACCCTTATGCGCAAGACGTGATGCTGCGCATGAAACCGCCGGTGTGGATGGCCAACGGCACCTGGGAATACGTCCTCGGCACCGACAAGCTGGGCCGTGACTACCTGTCGCGCTTGCTCTACGGCGCACGGATTTCGCTGTTCATCGGCATCGCGGCGGCGCTGATTTCCGGCTTTATCGGCACCGTCATGGGGCTGTTGGCGGGTTACTACGGCGGCAAGGTCGATGCGTTTATCAGCTACCTGATCACCACCCGGCTGGCGATGCCGGTGGTGATGGTCGCGCTGGCCTCCGCCTCGCTGATGGGCGGTTCGCTGAAAGTGGTGATCGTGCTGCTCGGTTGCCTGTTGTGGGATCGCTTCGCGGTGGTGGTCAGGGCTTCGGTGCAACAGATTCGCGATGCTGAATATGTGGCCTCGGCCCAGGCGCTCGGCTGCTCGACCCTGCGCATTCTGGTCAGTGAAATCCTGCCCAATCTGGTCGGCGCGCTGATCGTCGTCGCGACCCTGGAAATGGCCCACGCGATCCTGCTGGAGTCGGCCCTGTCGTTCCTCGGCGTTGGCGTGCAACCGCCGACGCCGTCCTGGGGTTTGATGATCGCTGAAGGCAAACCCTACATGTTCTTTTCCCCGTGGGTCATCGCCATTCCCGGCGTCGCCCTGATGATTCTGGTGCTGGGCATCAACCTGGTCGGCGACGGCCTGCGCGATCTGATCCTGCCCGACGGTCGCAACTGATAGACGGCCTTACTAATAGAGGGTACCGGACATGGCACTACTCCATGTTGAAAACCTGCGCGTGGACATCCCGATGGGCAACAGCCCGACGCCGGATGACATGCTGCATGCCGTGCGCGGTCTGGATTTTGAAGTCGAGCGCGGTGAAATGCTGTGTATCGTCGGCGAATCCGGCTGCGGTAAATCCCTGACCTCGCTGGCGCTGATGGACCTGTTGCCACGCAAGGCCAGACGCACCGCGTCCCGGCTGACGCTGGACGGCATCGACATGCTCGGCCAGAGCGAGCGGCGCATGTGCGACCTGCGCGGCAATCGTCTGGCGATGATTTTCCAGGAACCGATGACCTCGCTGAACCCGGCCTACAGCATTGGCGATCAGCTCAGCGAAGTACTGACCCAGCATCGCAAGGTGTCACGCAAGGATGCCCTGGCGCGCGCCGCGCAGATGCTGGAGAAAGTCGGTATCAGCAACGCCGCCGAACGCTTGCGCCAGTACCCGCATCAACTGTCTGGCGGTTTGCGCCAGCGGGTGATCATCGCCATGGCGTTGATGTGCGAGCCGGACCTGATCATCGCTGATGAACCCACCACGGCACTGGACGTGACCATCCAGGCGCAGATCCTGCGCTTGATCCGCGACATTCAGAAAGAGCTCGGCCTGGCGGTGATTTTCATCACCCACGACCTTGGGCTGGTGGCACGAATCGCCGATCGGGTCGCGGTGATGTATGCCGGGGAAATCGTCGAAACCGCCCCTGCCCGGCAACTGTTCGAAAACCCACAGCATCCGTACACCCGTGGTCTGCTGGCCAGTATTCCAATCCCTGGCCGGACCAAACCGGGCGAGGCCCTGGGTTCGATTCCAGGCCTGGTGCCGAGCCTGGTGGGCGAACAGCAAGGTTGTGCGTTCCGCAATCGTTGCGCCCAGGCGATAACGGCCTGCGCGCAAGACATCCCCGAAATCGAACAGGACGGCCACATGGCGCGCTGCCTGTTCGCCGCACCGGCCCCGGCGCCGATACGCCTTCAAGAGAGGGCTCGGTCATGAAAAAAGACATTGCCTTGGAGCTGTGCGACATCCGTCGCGAGTTTCGGATCAACAAGGGCTTTTTCAAACCCACCGCCACCCTGAAAGCCGTGGATGGTGTTTCCCTGCGCCTGATGCGTGGCGAGACCCTCGGCCTGGTAGGTGAGTCCGGTTGCGGAAAAAGTACCCTGGCAAAGCTATTGCTCGGCCTGTTGGCGCCAACCAGCGGCGATGTGCTGATCAATGGCAAACATCTGGCAGCGACGGATCGCAAGGCAATGGCCCGGCACATCCAGCCGATATTCCAGGACCCGTATTCCTCGTTGAACCCACGCAAGACGCTGCGCGAAATCATTACCCTGCCGCTGATCGTGCATGACATCGGCAGCCCGGCCGAACGGCGCAAGAAGACCGAAGCGATGCTCGATGTGGTCGGCCTGCCCAAGCGCGTCATCGACAGTTATCCAAGCCAACTGTCCGGCGGCCAACGGCAACGGGTGGCCATTGCCCGGGCGTTGATCATGCGTCCTGACGTGTTGATCTGCGACGAACCCACCTCGGCGCTGGACGTGTCGGTGCAGGCACAGATTCTCAACCTGCTGCAAGACCTCAAGCGCGAATTCGGCCTGACCTATCTACTGATCAGCCATAACCTGGCGGTCATCGAACACCTCGCCGACCGGGTCGCGGTGATGTACCTGGGGCGCATCGTCGAAGAACGTACGCGCGAATCGTTATTCGCCAAACCCGGCCATCCTTATACCCGTGCCTTGCTGGATTCGGTGCTCACGCCCGATCCGCGCCTGGGCATTCCCGAAATCGGCCTGCACGGCACCTTTCCCAATCCGATGTCACCGCCCTCCGGTTGCGCCTTCCATCCACGCTGCCCGAGCTGCTTCGCTCCCTGCAAAACGGCCTACCCGGCCAATGATCCGATTATCGGCGGCAACGTGCGTTGCCACCTCCACGACAGTCCCGCCCAAACACTGGAGCTTGTCCACTCATGAGTCGTTCACTGGCCATCAGCAACACCACCGAACAATTCGATAACGGCGCATTTTTCAACCTGCTCGAACGCAGCGTCGCCTTGCACACCGAAAGCCAGGCAACAGACAGCCGGCCCGAGTTGTATCGCTACCTCCATGAATTCATTACCCCGCATGTCGAGGCGATGGGATTCAGCGTCAAGATCTATGACAACCCAGTGGCAGAGCGCGGCCCCTTCATGATCGCCACGCGCATTGAACATCCGGAACTGCCGACCGTGCTCAGCTATGGTCACGGTGATGTGGTACGCGGCTATGACGCGCAATGGCGTGAAGGCCTGTCGCCGTGGCAAGTCATTGCCGAAGGCGATCGCTGGTACGGCCGCGGCACGGCGGATAACAAAGGCCAGCACCTGATCAACCTGACCGCGCTGGAGCAAACCCTCAAGGCTCGCGACGGCAAGCTGGGTTTCAACGTCAAACTGCTGCTGGAAATGGGCGAAGAAGAAGGCTCGCCGGGCTTGAATGCATTCTGTGCCGCCCACAGTAAAGAGCTCGCCGCGGATGTTTTCATCGCCTCGGACGGCCCGCGCCTGGCAGCCTCACGACCGACGATTTTTCTCGGTTCACGCGGAGTGTTCAACTTCGAGCTGGTGGTCAATCTGCGCGAAGGCGCTCATCACTCCGGCAACTGGGGCGGGTTGCTGGCCAACCCAGGCATCATCCTGGCCAATGCCATCGCGAGCATGGTCGATGAACACGGTCGGGTGAAAGTGGCGGGCCTGATGCCTGAATCACTGCCTGAGCCGGTTCGCCAGGCACTGGCCGATATTGACGTCGGTGGCGGACCGGGCGATCCGGACATCGACGCCAACTGGGGTAACCCGGAGCTATCCCTGAGCGAAAAAGTGTTCGGCTGGAACACCCTCGATGTCATCGCCTTCAAGACCGGCAACCCGGACGCCCCCGTGCATGCGATCCCCGGCAAGGCCAATGCCCACTGCCATATCCGTTTCGTGGTGAACAGCGACTACACGACCTTTATCCCGGCGGTGCGTGCCCACCTGGATGCCCATGGTTTCAGCAATGTCGAGGTCAAGCAAAGCCGCATCGACGTGATGCATGCCACTCGGCTGGACCCGCAAAGCCCATGGGTCAATTGGGCGCTCAGCTCCTTGGCACAGACCACCGGCAAAAAACCTGCACTGCTGCCAAACCTCGGTGGCTCGCTGCCCAACGATGTGTTCGCCGACGTGCTCGGCCTGCCAACCTTGTGGGTGCCACACTCGTACCCGGCCTGCTCGCAACATGCGCCGAACGAGCACTTGCTGGCACCGGTGGTCAAGGAAAGCCTGCAAATCATGGCCGGGCTGTTCTGGGACTTGGGCAACGACGCGGCACGCCTGACCCAGGAACATCAGTTGCGGGAGCAGGCGCAATGAGCGCCACGGCACAACAGGCGCTGGACTGGCTGGCTGACCAGCGCCCAGCCATGGAAGCGCTGCTGCAGCGTATCGTCGACACCGATTCCAACAGCTATGACAAGGCCGGCGTCGACGCGGTGGGGGCGCTGCTCGCGGCTGAACTGGAAGCCGACGGCATCCTGCTCAAGCGCATGCCGGTGGAGAGTTTTGGCGACGTGATGCTCGCCGAAGTGCCAGGCGAACCTGGCAAGCCAGTGCTATTGCTGGGCCATCGCGACACGGTGTTCCCCAAAGGCACCACCACGACGCGTGGCTACAGCCGCGATGGCAACCTCGCCTTTGGCCCCGGCGTCGCCGACATGAAAGGCGGTCTGGTGCTCAATTGCTTCGCGCTCAAGGCTCTCAAGCGTGCCGGAGCGTTGCCCTATCCGGTGCAGGTCCTGTACACCGGTGACGAAGAAATCGGCTCCGGCAGCGCCAGAACCCATATCGAACACGCCGCCCGTGCCGCCCGCGCCGTGCTCAATACCGAACCCGGTCGAGCCAGCGGCAACGTGGTCAGCGCCCGCAAAGGCGGCGCCACGCTGATCATCGAAGTCAGCGGGCGCGCGGCGCATGCCGGGGTCAATCATGCCGACGGCGCCAGCGCCATCGAGGCCCTGGCACGCAAGATCGTCAAGCTCCATGCCTTGACCGATTACTCGGCAGGCATCACGACTAATGTGGGCCTGATATCCGGAGGCACGTCCAGCAACACCGTCGCGCCTAGCGCCTGCGCGCGGCTGGACGTACGCTTCATCGAACTCAAGCACTGGGATCAAATCCTTAGCGCAATCCTGGCCATCGTCGCCGAAGAAGAATTGATCGGCACCCACGCCATCCTCAAGGAAGCGACTACTTTCCTGCCGATGGAGGCCCGTCACAGCGAACGGCTGCTGCAGATCTACCAACAAAAAGCCCTGGCGCTGGGTTTCAGCGTCGAAGGCGAGTTCACCGGCGGTTGCGCCGACTCCGGGTTCACCGCCAGCCTGGGCATTCCAACCCTGTGTGGCCTCGGGCCGGTGGGGGGCAAGGTCCACACCAATCGTGAATACCTGGAGCTGGACACGCTGGTGCCTCGCGCCCAGGCATTGGTGGCGACCATCCTGGCTGTCGGTGAAAGCGGTTGATGGCCCGGTTTCAAGCGTCCCATGGGGCCACTGCGTCAACGTCAATGGCGTAGCGTTCAATAGCCTCGGCACAGACACTGGCGTCCAGACGCCCCTCATGCACCAGGGAGGTCAGCGCACTGAGGACGATCTGGTGGCGGTCCACTTCGAAGAACCTGCGCAGTTGGCTGCGGGTATCGCTGCGGCCAAACCCGTCGGTGCCGAGTACGGTGTAATGGCCATCGAGATAACTGGCGATCAACTGGGGCAAGGCGCGCACGTAATCGGTACAGGCAATGATCGGCGTCGAGTCGTGGAGGCATTCCTGAACATGACTGCATTTGGCAGGTTGTCCGGGGTGCAGGCGATTCCGGCGCTCCACTTCACGCGCATCCCGGGCCAACTCGGTGAAGCTGGTCACGCTCCAGACCTGACTGTCGATACCCCAATCGCTCGCCAGCAACTCGGCGGCGGCAATCACTTCGCGCAGGATGGCGCCGGAACCCAATAACTGAACACGCCCACGCGCATCCTCGACTTCATGCCGGGCAAACAGATACATGCCCTGGATAATGGCCTGTTCGACACCTTCAGGAAGGTTGGGCTGCGGGTAGTTCTCGTTCATCAAGGTGACGTAGTAAAACTCGTCCACCTGGCGCTCCAGCATCTGGCGCATGCCGTGATCCAGGATCACCGCGAATTCACCCGCGAACGCAGGATCATAGGCACGACAGTTGGGCACCATCGACGCCATCACGTGACTGTTACCGTCCTGGTGCTGCAAGCCTTCGCCCCCCAGGGTCGTGCGGCCTGCGGTGGCACCGAGCAGAAAACCGCGGGCCCGTTGATCCGCCGCCGCCCAGATCAGGTCGCCGATGCGCTGGAAGCCGAACATCGAGTAGTAGATGTAGAACGGCAGCATCGGCAAGCCATGCACCGAATAGCTGGTCGCCGCTGCCACCCAGGAACTGATCGCCCCCGCCTCGCTGATGCCCTCTTCGAGAATCTGCCCGTCCAAGGCTTCCCGATAACTGAGGATCGAACCGATGTCCTCCGGCTCGTAACGCTGCCCCACGCTGGAGTAGATGCCGATCTGCTTGAACAGGCTGGCCATGCCGAAGGTACGCGCTTCATCCGCCACGATCGGCACGATGCGCGGCCCCAGTTGCTTGTCCCGGAGCAAGCCGCTGAGCATCCGCACGAAGGCCATGGTGGTGGACATTTCCTTGCCTTGGGCGGCGATGGCAAACCCGGCGTAGCTGTTTACGTCGGGCACGGCCAATGACGCGCAGGCCGAAGATCGCGCAGGCAGGTAGCCGCCCAATGCCCGGCGCCGTGCATGCAGATAACGCATTTCCGCGCTGTCGTCGCTCGGCTTGAAGAAGCTCAGCGAGGTGGCCTGTTCATCGGTCAATGGCAGGTTGAAACGGTTGCGGAACGCGATCAACGCCTCACTGTCGAGTTTCTTCTGCTGGTGCACGGTCATCTTGCCCTGCCCGGCGTCACCCATGCCGAAGCCCTTCTTGGTCTGGGCCAGGATGACCGTCGGTTTCTTGCCCTCGAGCATTGCGCTTTGATACGCGGCAAAGATCTTCACCAGGTCATGACCACCGCGTTTGAGGCGGTCGATCTGCTCGTCGGTCAGGCCTTCGGCCAAATCCGCCAGGGCTGCGTCCTGGCCGAAGAAATGCTCACGGTTGAAGCGCCCATCCTTGGCCGCGAACGTCTGGAACTGGCCATCGACCGTAGCCGACAAGGCCCGGACCAATGCGCCATCCTTATCCCGGGCGAACAACCTGTCCCAGTCGGAACCCCAGACCAGCTTGATCACGTTCCAGCCCGCACCGCCGAACAACGCCTCGAGCTCGTCGATGATGCGACCGTTGCCACGCACCGGGCCGTCCAGCCGCTGCAGGTTGCAATTGACCACCCAGACCAGGTTATCCAGCCCTTCGCGCGCCGCCAGGGTCAGCGCCGACATGCTTTCCGGCTCATCCATTTCACCGTCGCCAAACACGCCCCAGACGGTGCGCCCCGAGGTGTTTTGCAGGCCGCGGTGCTCCAGATAACGCATGAAACGCGCCTGGTAGATCGAGCTGATCGGACCGATCCCCATGGAGCCCGTCGGGAACTGCCAGAAGTCCGGCATCAACCAGGGATGCGGATAACTCGACAACCCCCGGGCGCCATTGGCGCGTGCGCCGATCTCTTGTCGATAGTGCTGCAGATCCTTTTCTTCCAGGCGTCCCTCGAGGAACGCCCGGGCATAGACGCCTGGCGCAGAGTGAGGTTGGTAGAACACCAGATCACCGCCGCCGGTTGGGGTGCGCGCCTTGAAGAAGTGATTGAAGCCCACTTCAAACAAATCCGCCGCACTGGCATAACTGGCGATGTGTCCGCCCAATTCGCCATAGGCGTGATTGGCCCGGGCAACCATCGCCAGGGCATTCCAGCGCATGATCGATGCCAGACGCTCCTCCATGGCCAGATCCCCGGGAAACGCCGGTTGCTGCTCAACGCTGATGGTATTGATGTAGGGGGTGCCATGGCTGGGTCGCCAGCCGATGCCCGAAGTGCTAGCCACGGCCAGCAGCATGTCGAGGATCTGTTTGGCCCGGTCCGTGCCGCCGTGGGCGGCGACCGACAGCAAGGCCTCGCGCCACTCGGCCATTTCTTCATCCTCAACAGCCTGGACCGGCCATTGGGCATGGGGATTGGACAGGTTCATAGGCAACTCCTGCTGGTGTCGGGTATCGCTTCAAGGTGGCGCGAGTGGCTCACTCGGGCGAGGCGTTTTACCTGTTCTACCGCCGCAATGACGGAGCGTTCGCCCGCCTCGTCCGGTGCGACCGGATAGAGGCATGGCTGATCAATGGAAAGGTCGTGCAAGAAGCGCTCATCCAGTTCACCGAGCACCACAAAACAGTAGTCACTCTTGGCCACTTGCACGCCAACCAGCTTGCCATTCACGGTATTCACCGTATCGACATGGATCAGCGCAACATTGTCAAAACAGCTGAACCCCTGATGGATCAAATCGATATGATCGCTATCGAGTCCGCTCACGATGACCACGATACGCGTACAACTGGAAGGTTCGCGCATCCACTTCATTGCGTGGATACGCCCCTCGACGGTTCGGCTCATAAGCGTTGCCTTTCTGGTTTCAACAGGCGAATTGACGAGGACTGGGTTAAATGACGCCGCGCGCCTGCAGCACGCTTTTGGCCAGACTCCGGGTCGCCGATAGCACCTCTTCCACCTGTCGATCCATCGCCGCAGTGGATGAGGCGATCGTTCCCAGTTCGACGACGCGCAGCGGGTGGCCGCAGACGGATCCCAGCCAGGTCAGGCCAGGAACCGTGCCGACTTCCAGTAAAAAGCTGCCGTGGGGGACGCAGCGCAACAGTTGGCTGGCATAACACGCGTCGCCCCCGGCGGACGGCTCCGGGCTGGAGCCGACCCGCAACCAGTCGACCAACAACGCCTCGGATTGCGTGACGGCCAGATAAGCCACCTGGTCCCAGTCATCTATCGTCACGTGCAGCTTGTCGATCATGTATTTGGGCAATGCGGCACTGGTCACGATGACCACCCCGGCATCCGCCGAAGGTTCCTTGATCCAGACTGCGGATTGCGATATCCCATGCATGGCGGTACTCCCGGCGGTTGGGTTGCAGCGGCTTGCTCCGAGCGGCGATCCGACGATGAGGCCGTGACATTCAACATGCATGCCGACTGCCCCACCGCCTCGTGAGCAAGCGCTCGCCTACAGGTCACTGGCGTGAATCAGCCGTTGCGGAACAGGAAGCTGTAGGCATTCAGCGCCGGTGCCCCGCCCAAGTGCGCGTAAAGCACTTTCGAGCCTTCGGGGAACTCGCCACGGCGGACCATTTCAATCATCCCGTGCATGGATTTTCCTTCGTACACCGGATCGGTCAGCACACCTTCCAGGCTGCCGCACAGGCGAATCGCTTCCAGCGTGCCGTCGTTAGGCAAACCGTATTCCGGATAGGCGAACCGCGTATCGAGCACCACGTCCTCTTCGGTGATTTCGCGGCCCAACTCCACCAGTTCTGCGGTATGCCGGGCGATACGCAGAATCTGGGCCTTGGTTTTCTCTGGCTTGGCCGAGGCATCGATGCCGATCACGTTCTTCGAGCGGCCGTCCGCGGCGAAACCGACGACCATGCCGGCCTGGGTACTGCCAGTCACGGAACAGACCACGATGTAGTCGAACGTGAAGCCCAGTTGTTTTTCCTGCTCGCGCACTTCCTCGGCAAAGCCGACGAACCCGAGGCCGCCATAGGGATGCTCGGAACAACCCGCCGGGATCGGGAACGGCTTGCCACCCTGCTCCACGACATCGCTCATGGCCTTTTCCCAACTTGGCCGGATACCAATATCGAAACCTGCCGCGTCCAGTCGTACGTCAGCCCCCATGATGCGCGACATCTCGATGTTGCCCACCCGGTCATACACCGCGTCGGAATAATTCACCCAGTTTTCCTGCACCAGCACGCACTTCATGCCCAAGTGGGCAGCGACGGCAGCGACCTGGCGGGTCTGGTTCGACTGGATGCCGCCGATAGAGACCAGCGTATCGCAGCCTTGCTCGATCGCTTCGGGTATCAGGTATTCGAGCTTGCGGGTCTTGTTCCCGCCGAAGGCCAGGCCACTGTTGCAATCTTCACGCTTGGCATACAGCTCGACCTTGCCACCCAGGTGTGCACTGAGACGCTTCAAGGGCGTGATGGGAGAAGGACCGAAGGTCAACGGATAACGTTTAAAACGATTCAGGTTCATGACTCTGCTCCTCGATTATTGAATATCCAAGCGCCAGGCCGAGAAGCAAAGGGCTGCATTCCAGGCTCTTCCACGGGGGCTTCGATGAGTTCAATACTAAGAAGAAATCGAAAAATATGTATTGCAAATTATTAGCGATTAAAGAAACATAATTTTCAGCAAAAACCATCAAACATACTTTTACTGCGTAGAAATACATATGAGCGCAATAAATACTCGCAAGAAGCCGACCGAAACAGCCTCGACGCCGCAACCGCTGGATCGAACCGACCGCGCCATTCTCAAGGCCCTGCAGCGAGATGCCTCCATCTCCAATGTGGCGCTGGCAGAGAAGGTCAAACTGAGCGCGCCAGCCTGCCTGCGACGCGTCGAACGGCTCAAGCAGGCCGGCCTGATCAAGCACATCGTCGCACTGCTGGACAATGAAGCGCTGGATGCGGGGATGGTGGTCTTGATCGGCGTGGTGCTGGACCGCTCCACACCGGAATCCTTCGCCGCATTCGAGGCGGCCGCACAAAAAGTGTCCGGCTGCATGGAATGCCATGTGGTGACGGGGGAGTTCGACTACTTCATGTTGATACGAACCAAGGACAGCAACAGCTTCAATCGGCTCCACGCGGAGCAACTGCTTTACCTGCCCGGGGTTCGCCAGATTCGCTCGTTCATGGGGTTGCGCCAGGTCTTGTCGACCACCCACATTCCCCTTTGAGGCGCCAGTCAGGCCGGGCAGGTATTCATGGCTTACTCAGCGAAGCATCAAGAGGAATATCGAGGGTAAAGGTTGCGCCCTGTCCAACCCCGTCGCTGTGCACGGTCAAGCTGCCACCCATTTCCTGCGCGGCCAGCGCGCAGCTGTGCAGGCCAAAACCGTGACCGTCTTTGCGCGTCGTGAAGCCATGGGTAAAAATACGCTTCAGGTGCTCAGGCGCAATCCCATTGCCGTTGTCGGCCACCGTGATACGCAATACTGCCCCGTCAACGAGGGACACGCTGAACGTGACGCATGGGCTGCGATCGATCACGCCGTCCAACGCCTGCTTGGCGTTGCCGATCAGGTTCACCAGGATCAGCAGCACCCGGTGCCGATCCAGCGCCAGCAGGGGCAAGTCGGCAATGTTCTTGACCATCGTCACCTCCTGGCGCGCCAGTAATCCAGCACTCATGCGCAAGGCATCGTCGATTAACTCTGCGACCGGCACTGTCTCGACAATACTGACGGCGACGGCATAGGACTGCTGGGCTGCGACAATGGTTTTGATGTGGTCAATGCCCTTGGTGAGTTGCCCAAGTTCTTCGATGATGCCCTGTTGCTCCTCCGTCACCACTTTCGCCAACCTGAGCAGGTAGTCGGGCAGCATCTTTCCTTTGTGGTCCCTGGTGAGAAAATCGTTCAGGTCATGGACGTGTTCGCTCAGCAGTTGAGCCACCTTGCCCAGCCCCTGGGCTTTGGAGGTGCGCATCTGGCTGCTGACCAGTTCTGCCGATACGTTCACGCTGTTGAGGACGTTGCCGACGTTGTGCAGCACAGTCGTGGCGATTTCGGCCATGCCCGCCTGACGAGATTTAGCATTCAGTTCGGTTTGCACCTGGCCCATTCGTAGCGCCGCGCGTACGCGAGCCTTGAGCTCCAGCGGCGAGAAGGGTTTGGCGATATAGTCATCGGCGCCACTCTCCAGCCCGGAGACGCAAGCCTCGCTACCGCCGCGAGCGGTCACCAGGATCACGGGCAAATGGGCGAAACCGGCGCTGGCCTTGATTCTGGCCGTCAAGCCAAAGCCGTCGAGCTTTGGCATCATCACATCCGAGACGACGACATCGATGGGCCGACGCTGCAGGAGTGCCCAGGCCTGCTCTCCATCAGTTGCGGTGGCGACGCTGTAGTCATCGCGCAACAGCTCGCGCAGATAGCTAAGCATTTCCGGGCTGTCGTCTACCACGAGCACTTTGGATCGCAAGGCGTGTTCCGAGTGCTGCTCGACCGCGTCTTCCATCGGCGCCCGGTCATTGCGACTGCCATGGCGGCCGTCGTCGAAACGCAGATGGCGCTGCTCGGTTGTGCTTGCTGTGCTCAGTGACGATCGCTCGTGCATATGGCTGGTTTCGCCCGGTACAGTGTCTTGCTCGGCCCCCAGCGGAAGTCGAACAAAGAAGCACGAACCCCGTCCGGGCTCGCTATTGACGCCGACTTCGCCCCCCATCAATTTGACCAGATCCTTGACCAGGGCGAGACCGATGCCGGTGCCGCTGTAATGGCGCGTGGCGGAATTGTCGATCTGGGAAAAACGCTGGAACAGCAACGGCAGTTTGTCAGGCGCAATGCCAATCCCCGAGTCTTGCACCGCGAGCTCGAATCGCTCGCCATCAATCGCGGCCACTGCCACGTGCACGGTGCCGCCAGCGGGCGTGAACTTGATGGCATTGCTCACCAGGTTGAGGAGAATCTTCTCGAAGTGCCGGGGGTCCAGGAACACCGTGCCGAGCGCGGGATCGATGCTGCAGGTCAAGGTGCAGCCTTTGCCCTCAGCCACCATGGCGGCATCCTCGGCCAGCACACCCACCGTCTTGTTCAAGTCAACGGGCATCGGACACAACTCGAACTTGCCCGCTTCTGCCTTGGAGAAATCGAGGATGTCGTTCACTCGGTTCATCAAGCGCAGCGCGTTGCGTTGGGCGCGGTCGACTTGCACATGCCAGTCCGCCGGCGGGGTGGTCGCCGCCCTGAGTTGCTCCAACGGAGCGAGAATGAGGGTCAGGGGGGTGCGCAGTTCGTGGCTGACCGTGGCCACGAAATCGCTCTTTGCCTGGTTAGCCGTCTCGGCCTGGTTGCGCGCCTGAATGAGTTCGATGGCCTGCGCCTCCAGCACCTCGGTCTGGTGGTGCAGCGCGTCGGTCCGTTCAGCGACCATTCTCTCCAAAGAGGCCTGGACTTGCTGTCGTTCGGCTTCGGCCTCGGCCTCCAACACCCGGATGCGCAGGGCATTCTCCTGGAACACCCGTACGGCGCGGGTCATGATGCCAATCTCGTCACCGCGTTCGGCGCTGGCGATCTCGGCATTCAGGTCGCCAGCCGCAAGCCGGCGCATGACCGAGGCCAGGGCCACGATGGGCTGCGCGACAAATCGCGATGTGCTCCAGGCGATGGCGCCGGCCAGCAGGATGGCGACGGTACCCGCAACGATCGTCGCAAGCATGCCGCGATCATTGTGAACCAAGGCATCGGAGCGCGCCTGGCCTGCGAAACGCGCCACCAACAGGCCGGCGCTTCGTGCCTCGTTGCGAACCTGGTCGCGCGCGTCGCTCAAGGCGTCGCTCGCCTGACGGAACCGGGCGAATGCCGCCCGGTAGCCGGCGATCTGATCGCTGACCGTCAGGGGCGTAGCCTTGGCTTGCGGTCCCCCGGACGAAGGGAGAACGCGCGCGAGACGGGAGAGTTCGGCCAGGATCTCACCGACCGAGCCGGCGACCTCCGCCGACGGTGACAGGCGAAACGACAAGGTCTGCGCCTCCAGGGTCGCGACACGCTCGGCGAAACGCTTGGACAACGCGGCGGCATTTCGCAGTAAACCGGTTGCTGCCTGAATGTCGCTGGCGTCATGGACAACGTGCCCTTCCACTTCCCCCAACATTGCCTCGAGGCGCTCGACCGTATCCCCGACGGCGGCGAGATACCGCAAAGCCTCGCCTCCCCGGAGCTTGGGTGCTTCGCCAAGATGCTCGACCGCCACGCCGGCAGCGTCGAGCGCCGTGGCCAACTGGTCCAGGGCCTCTCTCTCCTGCGGTGCCCCCATCAACTCGCGCAATTGTTCGACCACGGGCCGAAGTGCCGCGCTGGCGTTCCGTGCCGCAGTGGCAGCCGTCCCGTCACCGGTCACCAGCATCCTGGCCACGTTGGCGGTGATGATTCGTTCGCCGTTGCGCAGGATATCCAGGATGCGATGGGCGCTTTCGATGTTGCTCACCCGCGCCTCGTGCTCAGCGGTGCGGGACTCAAGCCCCTTCATCCCATCAGCGATGCCCTGTTCGACGAGGATCGTCGCCTCTCGCATCCGCCCGTAGTGGGCTGTCATGTTCTCCGTTTCGCCATCCATGGTCAGGGTCGCCGCGCGCAAGGCGGCGATTGCCGCGGCAAGCCGTTCCAGACTGCCCTTGAGCGATTGCGCCTCGGCCACCGGAATGGCGGTGAGGCCGGCGATAGCCGTCGCCACCATACCTTCGGCCTGGGACAGGCTTTCCTGGTCGCGGGTGGCGATGAAGTTTTCCACCCGCCCGGTGGCCCCGTTGACCGAGGCCAGAATTTCCGCGGAATGGCTGGCGGAATCCACCGCACGGACCATGCCTCGCAGGCCATAGAGGTTCACGAGCGATACCACCAGCATCAGGAACACCAGCGCGGCGACCGCCAGGCCAATCCTGACGGCAATGGGCCTGTCCGTGGAGGATTTGAATGTCAACATGGCGCCTCGCCTCCCCGCTCCACGCCTGCCACTACGGCTTCGTCACCTCCGGCAAAGGCGTCGGCGGCGCCGTATTGCTGATGGCCGCGTCGATCATCGCCGCAACGGAAGCCTGGTCATAGGAAGGATTGGCGGCGCCGCCCACCGGCATGGTGGCGAGCCAGGCATCCAGGTCTTTCCCATCGATACGCACCAGCGGCACTTCGACGAACTTCGGCACCTGCTTGCCCGCGAGAATCTGCTGGGCGACCCAAAAACCCACCTGGGAGACGCTCGGGGAAGCGGAGACAGAGACGGTCTCGTAGCCATTGGCATCGCGCTCCTGTTTCCACAGGGCGAGTTCGTCCTGACGGTTCCCCATCACGATGATTGGCAAAGGGCGTCCCGCCGCCTTGAAGGCCATGGCCGCACCATAACCGTCGCCCCCCTGAGTCGCGACGGCATCAATGCTGGGCAGCGACGGCAGCGCCAACGCCACCTCCTTACGTGCGACAGAAGCTGTCCAATTCCCGTATACCGTCTTGGCGAACTTCAGGCCCGGATAGTCGCTAGCGGCCTTGCGGATGCCGTCGCTGATGTTTTTATCGGTGGCATCGCCGGCAATGCCGCGAATCTCCAGCAGCGTTCCGTTCCCCTTGAGGCGCCCGGCGATATAGTCCATTTCCACGCGGCCCATGGCGGACCAGTTGTAGTCCACGGTATAGACGCAGGGTTCGGTGACCAGGCTGGCCATGACGACCACCACGATGCCGGCGTTGCAAGCATCGCGGATCACGCCGTTGAGGGCCGTGTCGGACGCGGCCAGGATGACGATGGCGTTGGCACCCTTGACGATCATGTCCTGGATATGAGCCGCTTGTTCCGAGGCCGAGTTATTGGCACTGACCACCGGAGCCTCGCGGATCAAGCCATCCTTTTGCGCCTGGACCGCAATCTCCTGCCAGTTGCGCACCATCACCTTGCGGAAATCGCTGCCCGCGTAGGAGTTGCTGAAGGCAATGCTATAGCTCGCGGTAGGGCCGCCGGCGATGCCACCGTCGGCAGCGTGGGCTGGATTGACAGCAACCAGCGCCAGCCCAGTCACGAAGCCGGCGAAGCGCCAGAAGATTTGGTGAGTGTTCGAAATACGCCGATGGACACGCGTTACCAGACTGCGCATTCGACCATTCAGATAATAGAACCAGGCACGAATAATCAGACACATACAGACTCCTTTCCTTAGTGGGTGACCAGTGAAACCAGTACATTGCCTGCAGTGGCAATGAGCATAGTCTCAACGTGCCCGCTTCGCGCGCGGCCATGGAAGGATTTCAGCCAACTGAGTGCCTCACAACGCAGTCCACGTTTAGCAGGATTGAATGGCCTATGGCAGAAGGGTGATGCCAACCTGCCTGTACATTTTTTGAGCGCCCGTTAAAACGCCCTGCCTATCGGGCATCTGCTCGGTTATCCACAGACATACTCACGGATTTCTTGGATAACTGGATGGCATCGTGAAGCACGCCTGCCGTAGCGAACCTATGGATTCGATGCCCTGTATTTCGCGAGCTGCAAACCCACCTTTAATGCCCCGACACTTTCAACGGATCAAATTCGGTGCATGACAACATCCAGCCCTTCCGCCTGGTCGGGGGCACGAAAGTAGCTCGTGATCAGGTCGAATTCAGCATCAGTGGCTGCGAAGTCATGCTCGCCACGGGCATTCCTGTGGTGCAGCCTGCGACGGCAGGTGTCATCGTCCACCTCGACGTAGTGAACACGGTGAGGGACTTTCGCAGCGTCAGCCAGGCTGCGTAGCCAATGACGATCTACTGGAGTGTTGGCAGGAAAATCGAGAACCACGGGAGCCCCCGTCGAGAGCATGTCGATGACCAGCGGCCCCAGGACATCCCGGATCCGCTGCACACATCAACCCAAGTCAAAGCATCCAGCCGGGAGATGACCGACCTCGGGCCTTGCATACAAGTATCCCTGCATCAGCTCGATCCCCATGCCTAGAAGCGTCGAGCTTTCTTCACGCGTCTCGACACCTTCGGCGATGACCAGGATATCCAAGCGCCTGGCGACCAGGACAATGCCTTCGACGATCGCTTGTTTGACCGAATCTTGATCGATGCCTCGGGTCAGTGCCATGTCAACTTTCAGCACCTGCGGCTGGAACATGGCCAGCAGGTTAAGGCCTGAATAGCCCGCGCCAAAATCGTCGACGGCGGTCATGAAACCTTGACGCTCGTACTCCACGAAAATCGATTTGAGGTGCTCAGGGTCTACCACCTTCTCGCCTTCGGTCACTTCGAACATGAGCCTTTCTGGCGGAAAATGGGTCAGGCGCGCCGCTTCCAGGGTGGCCCGGATACATGTCTCCGGCCGGTATACGGCGTTGGGCAGGAAATTAATGCTCAACAAGCAATCGGGAATCTCCAGCAGGCCCAGCCTTGCGGCTTCCTCGATGGCTTTCACCCGGCAGGCCTGGTCGAATCGGTAGCGGTTGCTGTCGTTCACGAGCCCCAGGATGTGGCCAGCCGATTCGCCCTCGACGCCTCTGACCAATGCCTCATAAGCAAACGCAGCGTGTGTCCGAACGTTGAAAATAGGCTGGAAGGCCATAGTGAAATCAAACCCCAACGCCTCGTGGTTGCGGCATTCGGCGCAGCCAAGCGATTGGAACGGAGGGCGTTTCGTCATGATCAATATTCCGTGGCGGTCGTGATACATTCCTGTGGTCACAAGGAACTGTAGCCGACACCACCTGAGTCGGTGCGGGCCGAAGTTTCTGAAACACTATCGGCCGGCCCCACCGCTCACCTTGATCGGTGCGACCTATATCAAGCACTGCTGATCTCGAATGCTCAATGCAGCTTTACGGTAAGGACATATACGCATGAGCGCGCGAAAAATTTTAGTCGCAGGTGCGGCGGGTCGGATTGGATTTGCGTCTTGCTGATGTAGATGTACAGAAACTTCCGCAATCCGCACAACGTTTCTCTCTTGATGTCAGGGATCAGTCAAGCTGCCTTGAGGCCTGCGAAGGAATCGACACTGGATGCAGAGCTGACGGGATGATCTCAACACTCGCTGTCATACCTGCGGCCAATTCAACGCCTGCTGGCACCCTATCGATATGGATGCGAACCGGGATCCGCTGCGCAAGACGCACCCAGCTAAATGTCGCCGCCACATTTGGCAGGCCGAGATGACCAGGCGAATCGTTACTGTTCTCGATACCCCGTCCGATGCTTTCGACATGCCCCGACACAGGCAGATCAAAGCCCATCAGCATGATCCGCGCCGGCTTGCCGACGCGGATCTGCCGGATCTTCGTCTCCTCGAAATAACCAGTAACCCAGAAACTCGCCGCGTCGAGGACAGCAACCGTTGCCGAACCGGCCGTCGAATAGTCACCAGGGCGCAGCCTCAAATTAGTGACATAGCCATCGACCGGCGAGCGGATCGTAGAGCGGGCGAGATTGAGTTTGGCGAGGTCCAGAGCGGCTAGCGCTGCTTGATAGGTGGCGCTCGCCACTGCAGCCGCGCCTCCTGTTTGCTGAACATCTTCTTGGGACACGATATCGCGGAGTTGGCCACGCCGCTGCGCCGCCGCTTGGCGAACGAGCCTATCCTGACGCTTGGCTGTTGCGTGGCATGGAGCTAAAACACGAGGTAATTTACGCCAATTGCCTACTCAGCCGCGAACGCTGTGCTTGCGATCAATGCCTCGCCTCTAACGGGTTTATTGGGCCCTAGCTGACTGCAACTAAGATTGCGAACCCTGGCATTAAATAAGTCAACTAAACCATTCAACAAATCACGTTCAGGTCTTCAAGGAAGGCTCACCGTGCGAAAGCCAATATGGTTAGTTCCCATGGTTCGATCCTGAGCATGTCGCGCACTCGGACGGTAGCGTTTGCAGTACGAGGGTGAACAAAGAAAGGATCCCCCTTTGATTGTACCCAGCAGAAGCGTTCGCGCTTGGACGCTGAGTGAATCCTCAAGATCAATTTCTGGATGAGGCTCTTCCTCGATGGAGTGATAAGGCGTCCAGTCATCCATTACCCACTCCCAAACATTACCCACCATATCAAAAAGATGGTAGGCATTCTGAGGAAAACAGCCAACAGGCGCTGTCGCGATGAAACCATCAGTGGCGGTATTCAAAAAGGGAAATACGCCGGTCCAGGTATTCGTCATCTCCTTCCCGCCCAGATGAAGACTCTTGCCCCAGGGGTAGGTTGTACTGCTCGCACCTTTAGCCGCGTACTCAAATTGAGCTTCGGTCGGTAATGCACGGTTCATCCACTTCGCGTAAGCCTGAGCATCTTCAAAGGCTATTTGTACGACGGGATGATTATCCATATTGTCGATGGAGCTGCCTGGACCGCTAGGGTGTTGCCAATCCGCTCCTTCTATAAAGTGCCACCACTGAAGGTTGATGACCTGCAGATCGCGAGGGGATTCGAACACTGTTGATCCAGGACGGTACATCTGATCGGGCAAACCGGGAAATACTTTAGGGTCTAACCCCCGCTCAGCCAGTGTCTTGTATCCCGTCGCCTCAACGAACGCTCGGAATTGCGCATTCGTCACTTCATGCCGATCAATCCAAAACCCATCCACCGCAACTTTCCGCTCTTGCGCTTCTTCGGGATAGTGCGTATTGGAACCCATAGTAAAGGTGCCCCCCGGCACCCATACCTGCTCTATAGGTACATCCTTGGGCGGTAAGCCTGAATATTGCTTGCAAGATGATGCGTCACCCAAAGATGAATAAACAGGTTCGGCACTGACATCATCAATGGTCACCATCACGCTCAATAATGCCCCGGCTATCAGAGCACGCCTGTAGTCATTCATTTTCATAACTCATCAATGGGGCATCTTCACGTGGGAGGCCCTCTGTATCAATAGTCACGACGTGGGTAGGTTGTATCACGCCCCGTACTGATGACATTGTTCTGCCGCACATACTGCGCCCACTCAGTCAGCAGCTCATTCAACTTGTCTGGGTGCTGACTGGAAAGATCATGCAACTCACCGCGGTCGGTCGCCAGGTCGTACAGCGCCCAAGTACCCTTGCCATCATCAAAGGAGTAAACGATTTTCCAGTTGCCCTTGCGGATAGCATTACGCCCCATCAATTCAATGCCGACGGTATAGGTGGAATCATGCACTGCGTGGCTTTTACCTTGGAGCATGGATAAAGCACTCGCCCCCTTCATCGGCTCAACGGTTTTGCCTTGGTATTGCGTACCGGGATGTTTGATACCTGCCACATCAAGTATCGTTGGCATGATGTCCATGGCAGTCACCACGGCGTCGGTGCGTTGAGGGTTGTCATTGAATGGAAGACGCATGAACGATGCAGAACGAACCCCCCCTTCATTGGTATAGGCCTTGAACATTCTGAATGGTTGGGCGCTGACTTGCCCCCAGGCGGGTCCCTCATAAGCGAAAGAGTTTGGACGTCCAATATTGTTTAACGAGACGTCAAAGTGTTTGGGGATCCATTGATCATTTTCAACATCCTTGCTCCAATCATTACCTTCTGGTCCATTATCGGACAAGAACACGATCAAGGTGTTGTCATAAAGCCCTTTGTCCTTGAGGTGATTGATAAGTCTGCCGATCTCATGGTCAAAAGCATCGACCATTGCTGCGTAGGCTTCCATTGTCCGTGCCGAGTATTCTTTCTCTTCGACACTGAGTGCAGACCATGGCTTTACCCCCTTGGGCATCGGAACTGGTGTAGCTTTAGCGTCGACCAGGCCAAGAGATTTGAGCTTTTCGATTCTGCGTGCCGCGGTCACTTCGTAACCTTGGTCATAACGTCCCCGATATTTCTGCAGATAGGCGTCGGGAGCCTGGGAAGGTAAATGCGCGGCGGTGTAGGCGGCATAGGCAAAGAAGGGCTTTTTTTCTCCCAGGCCAGCATCGACGTACTCAATCAACTTGTTCGTAAAGTTGGTCGATGAGTAAAAATCCGCTGGCAACTCTACCTTGATGTCATTCTCCCTGTAGACGGGTTCCGGGGCGTCTGACGCTATTTGCATAGGTGCCGTTTGCTTAAAATGAGCGGCCCCACCACCCATAAGGACATATGACTTATCGAACCCACGCTGCTGTGGACGCAGTCCATCAGCGCCACCCAAGTGCCATTTTCCGACCATGAAGGTCTGGTAACCAGCATCCTTCATCAACTCTGGCAGGGCCGCTACGCGCTGGTTTAGATAACCCTCGTAGCCAGGCTTGCCCATCTGCTCAGGTGTGAGGTGAGGCGTCATCATTTCCGCCATATTACCGACACCTGCAAGATGATTGTCGGTCCCAGACATCAACATGGAGCGGGTCGGCGAACAGGTGGGGGCAACGTAAAGCGATTGAAGCAAGGTACTGTGCTTACTCAGTTCATCCAGATTCGGGGTGTCAATTTCCCCGCCAAATGCTCCTAGATCTGAATACCCCAAGTCATCGGCAACAATTAACAAAATGTTGGGCTTCGCTGAGGCTGCGAAGGCCGGGGGGGCAAGACAGGCCACGACGAGCAAGGCACTAGAGGCGAGCCAGTTCAAGTTTTTTTTCATTTCTTCAGAACCTTTTCTGTCATTTTTTAGAAGTGAAAAGCCACGACTAACTGGCTGTAGACGTTAAGATTATCGTTCCCCAGTTGGGAGCCGCCTTGTTCTGCACTTTTCTTAGGTTTATAGAGCCCCACCAGGGGACTGATAACCCAGTTCTCTCCCACCGACCAATCCAGGTAGGCATCCACTTCACTGGCGTCCAGGTCGCCTTGTCTTTTGTCCAGACTTCTAAACGAGTAAGCCAATGCGCCCAAGGTCAGATTGGCGGTCGGATGCAATTGGAGTTCCGCCATATGAATGCCAGCATTTCGCTGAAATGGCCCTGAGTAGTTAGAGGCGACTTCGCCTTGAAACCAAGTGCCGTAACCACGACTGTAACCACTGAAGAGGGGGTCGTAGTCTTCGGAGTAACGACTGTAGCGATAGCCCAAGCGAGGCGTCCATGGTAACTGGGAGAAGGTCCACGCCCCTTCCGCGTACCAGGCATGTTCCTGCCCCTGTGACTTGTCCTCATGGGCATATTCGAACGATAAAAACAGGTCTTTGATACCGAAGTCACCTTGCCCACGAAGGCTGACAACTTCAAGACCGTCTCTCTGGGCGCTGAAACTGTTCGCCAAGCTTTCGTCAACCCCCAAACCTTTTATGTAAGTGAGGCCGAACGTAGCATGCTCATCTCCCCTTTCCAGTACAGCAATCCCGAGTTCTGGTTTGGCTTTGATCTCATTATCCGATTTCAGCCAAATCAAATCGCCACGCCATAGATCCTGCGCCCCAAGGTGCAGCTTCACCGTATTATGAAAAGCATTGCGCGGGGTGAGGTAATAGGCGCCACCTCTATCCAATTGACCGTCGGCAATATTGTTGCCGACACTTAAGCCATCCCCGTTGATGATGAATCCATCACCTATCTGAATTTTCTGGCTGCCCACAGATAGATCGACAAAATCTTTTCCCCAGTCATGCATCAGATTACCCGAGCGCCAGCCGATATAAGCCCGATCGATTGATGCCCGTCGCTCGGAGCCGTCCGTGTATCCCGCAGCATCGCCACCATCCCAGGTACCGCTAGCCACCCAAGTGGTTTCTCCGTAGAGCGAACTGTCATATAACCCAGGTAATAGCGTCTGGCCTTTAAACCCAGCCCTGAGTACCCCTTCTTGCCAACCGGCGGCACCAGACTTGATAGGACCGCCCTGATTATAGGATTCACTGCTGTGAAACGCCCCATAGATCGCCTGTACCGTGAAGTCAAGCTTCGTGTTGTCGTCTTTATAAATCGTTGCAGCCGAAGCACTGTGATCCACTACAGCCAACGCTAATCCGAGGAAAATATTAACAGCGCCGAACTGAACCTTGAAGGAGCGAACCTTCTGTTCATCCGGCTTCTTGTAAGTCAAGGTGATCCGGCTTTTCGAAGACATACTTCACCATTTTAATTATTGGAGGCAGGAAGGTAAGTTCACGACGCCGAGCGTTTTTTTAAGTGTGCTCGCTTGGAGGTGATCGTATGCCCGGATCGGGAGGCATGGCTTGTCTCTGCGTGACAGCAGAATTAGCTGTCGCTGCCATAAATCACTCGGAAAACAGCCTGAAACCAGCACTACTGTCTGTGCTGGATTTGTGCCGATTGGAGGTGGGTCAGTGTTGCGTTAGCACATGAATCAATCGGTGCCGGCATCAACAATCCCTATCAAAAGCCCGGTGGTCACCTCAAGCCATTGCTTGATCAGCCGCCATACCTACGGCAATTCGGCGCATCGTCTGCATGCGACGCGCGCGAAATAAGACAGGCGATGACTGGCGGGGCTCTCATACGACTGCACGACCTGACAACCTTGAGCAAGATGGCCGTTTGGATCTCCTGTAGCTATCCTCGCCCGACGTTGACGCGGGCACATCCCTACCGATGTGCGATACGCACCAATCCCTGGTCATGCAACGCGCCGAATTCGCTACTGCTCAACCCCAGCACGTCCATCAACACCGCCTCGGTATCAGCCCCCAATTGCGGTGCCGGCTGCGGCGTGCGGTAGTGGCCGTTGAAACGCAGGGGCATGCCGGGGGTGAGTATTTGGCCGATACCGGGCTGCTCCAGCAATTTGAACAAGGGGTTTTGCTCGGAGCAGGAAGGGTCTTCTTCAAGCAGGGTGCTGATGCTCTGATAGTGGCTCCAGCACACGCCGCTGTCTTCAAAGAGGGCGGTTATCTCTTCCAGGGTGCGCTCCGCCACCCAGGGGCTGACCAATGAGGCCAAGGCCTCACGGGCGTGGAAACGCTCACCTTCGCGATTTAGATCGACCTGTAGGTGTCGACCCAAGGCCTCCACCTGTTCGGTGATAGCTGTGACCTCGCAGAGGCTGCGCCACTGTTTGAGGGTCAGACCAACCACCATAATGCGCTGCCCGTCACGGGTCACGAAGTCGCGGCCAAAGGCGCCGAACAAGTCATTGCCGTGGCGTTGCCGTTGTACGCCGCGCTGGGCTTCGGCAAGAAAGCCCAAATGCCCCATCACTGCCAACGCCACATCTTCCAGTGCCAGCTTCACCTGCTGACCAATGCCCTGCCGGCTGCGCTGACGCTCAGCGGCAAGTAACCCAACGGCCGCCATTTGCCCAGTGATCAGATCCCAGGCTGGCAGCACATGGTTGACCGCGCCATCGACGTCCTGCGGGCCGGTGAGATAGGGCAAACCAATGCGCGGATTAATCGTGTAATCAACCGCCGAGCCGCCATGGCGATCGCCCTGAATGGTCAACTGAATCAGGTCCGCACGCTGGGCACGCAGGGTGTCATAGTCTAACCAGCCTCGGGGTGGAAAATTGGTCAGCAGCATGCCGGCGTCTAAGCCCGGCGCGGTGATCAGCGCCTGGGCCAGTTCACGGCCCTGGGGCTTGTTGATATCAATGGCCACCGAACGTTTGCCTTTATTGAGCCCGGCCCAGAACAAGCTGGTGTTGTCGTCGGTGACCGGCCAGCGGCGATAGTCCAGGCCGCCGTCGAGACCGTCGACGCGGATCACATCGGCCCCCATCTGCGCCAGGGTCATGCCACCTAGCGGAGCGGCGACAAAGGCCGATACCTCAATTACGCGCATGCCCTTGAGAATTGCCTCGCTCATCAGGCGACCTCGGCTTTCAGTGCGGCTTCCAGCAGGCTGCGGCCAATGACTTTCAACGCCAGGGTTTCTTCGGCGCCCTCAAAAATTGACAGCACCCGTGCGTCAACAAAGTAGCGGCTCACCGCCACTTCCTCGGCATAGCCCATGCCGCCGTGAATCTGCAGAGATTCGCGTGTCACCAATTCTGCGCTACGGCAGGCGAACAATTTCACCAGGCTGGCCTCCATACGGCCCGCACCCTGAGCCAGCATGCAGCCCACCGAATAGGTGAGGTAGCGGCTAGCAACATAACGTGCAGCCATTTTTGCCAGCTTGGCGCCAGTCAGTGGATAGTCCAACAGCGGGGCACCGAATACCTTGCGCTCCGTAGCATATCGCAGCCCTGCCAACAGTGCCGCGCGCATCACACCGCTGGCCCGTCCGGCGGTCTGCATGCGCCCACCAGTCATTCCCGCCATGGTGTGGTAAAAGCCTTTGCCCAGGCCTTGGGCTTCGCCGATCACATTGCCGTCGGGAACAAAAAAATCCTCGAACGACAGATCAAACGAGTGCATGCCGCGGTAGCCGATGGTGGGGATTGCCCGCCCGGTAAGGCGCCCTCCCCCAGGCTGGCGGAAATCAAAGTCGTGGCCGTCGTAGCTGGGCTTCTCCGCCAGCAGCAAACTCAGGCCGCGATGACCCAGACTTTTGTCCGGATTAGTACGGGTGACCACCATTAGCACCTCTGCCTTACCGGCAAAGGTGCACCAGGTTTTAGCTCCATTCAGGCGCCAACCGCCCTCACAAGGTGTACCGCGCAAGGTCAGGCTCGCCACGTCGGAACCATAGTCAGGTTCGGTAATGGCAATCGCGCACAACGGCGCCCCCACCGCCAAGCGCGGCAGCCAGTGCTGCTTCTGCGCCTCGGTACCGCCGCTGAGCAACGCCCGTGAGAGAATTTCCGGGCGAGTGATCAGGCTACCCGCTGCGGCCAGGGACGCCTGCGACAGGGCTTCGGTGACCACAATCATGGTTAACGGATCTTCTTGATCGTCTGGCGCGCTGCCGCCGTACCGCTCAGGTATCGACAGCCCGAAGACGCCCATATCGCGCAACGCCGCCAGCAAACTGTCGGGGATAATGAGGTCCTCGCGATGAATGTGTTCGGCAAGTGGTGCCACGGTATCGGCAGCGAAGCGGCGGAACTGGTCCTGAATCATCGACAGTTCATCCCCCATCGCTACCTGACCGATCTGCTCCGGGCGTTCGACCATTAACCGCGCACTGTCATGCAGGGCAACACTGGATAAAACACTACGACGTAATGCACGCAGTTTCGGGTCGGCAGCGATGGCATGCAGGGCACCATCGGCCAGATCCAGCTCGACACAAATAGCCTCCAAACGACCGTGCACCAAGGTGATGGCCTCCACAGCAAACACCAAAATCAGGCGTCGATCCACCGCGCTAGTACCGGCATCAATGGCCTGCAATGAACGCTCGGCGGCCAACAATTCGGCACTGGCCCAAGCGAGTTCGAAAGTCGGTACTTGCATCAGGTCCAGCAGGTCAGCATCCAGTTGCTGGCCCTTGGTGCAGCGTGAAGCCAAGGCACTGGTGGCCTGCTCCAGTACGCCGCGCAACTGTAACAGCAGGCCCAGCAAATCGTTGGTAGCGGTAATTGGCAGCATAGGTCGAACTCCAAACATTATTTAGCTGGCAGTCGTTGGCAGTGAATGGCAGACATGTGGCGGGTCAGCAGCTCTCGGGCACGGGCGACGATCGGCGCATCGATCATCTTGCCGCGGAAGGCGAAGGCGCCTCGCCCCTCGGCTTCGGCACAGGCATACTCAGCCAGCAGAGCGACGGAGTATTCAACCTCGGCATCGCCAGGAGAAAACACCTCGTTAAGCACAGCCACTTGTTCAGGGTGAATGCAGAAGGCGCCGATCATTCCCAGCTGCCGCCCCAGTACGAGGGCCTGACGAAAACGTGGGATGTCACTGAAATCGGCAATCGAGCCTGGAAAACCAAAGGGCAGAATTCCTGCGCGGCGGCAGGCAAAGGCCACTTGCTGGTTGGGCCACAGTAACGTTTCCGGTACAGGTTCCATTCCCGCGGACACGGAAAAATCTTCCGGGCCCAGGCTCATGCCCATCAGCCGTGGCGAGGCCGTGGCAATTTCATCCAGTAAGGGCAACGCCGCTACGTCTTCGATCTGCGCGAGGATCAGCGTTTGTCCCGCGTCCATACCCCGCTCGGTTTCCAAACGGTCCAGTTGCAAGGCCACGTGGCGCACCACCTCGGCAGAGGCCACTTTGGGCAGCACCACGGCGCAAACGGCGGGGCTGACAATTGCCTGCAAATCCAACAGCCCGCCGCTATCGAGCGTATTGATACGCACCAATACATCCAGGCCACGGTTGGAGATGTTCTGTGCGGCGCTGCTGGCAGCGTCGCGAGCTTGTGTCTTTTGCCCGGGAGCAACGCTGTCTTCAAGGTCTAGGATGCAGGCATCAGCGTTTCGTTCATGGGCTTTTTCAGTGAACTTGCCGATATGTGCGGGAACAAACAGCAGCGAGCGCCACATTGGGAATGCACGATTCATTGCGGCACCTCCACGTCGGCTGTGGCGATCATGGTGACAAAGCCATCCTGGTTCTGCGTCCACAGATCAACACGATCGCCACTGCGTTTGCTGCACAGCAATAAGTGGTCAGTGTCGAACACCGGGCGCACAGCACGAAAACCAAAACTGTTTACCCGTACCTCGGGCATTTGTATCGTCACCTGCTCGGCCAGTAAGGTCGCCAACAATGGGCCATGCACCACCAGCGCCGGATAATGCTCCTGCCGCGTGGCGTAGTCGCGATCGTAGTGAATGCGGTGACCGTTGAAGGTCAGCGCGCTGTAGCGAAAGAGCAGTACCGGGTCAGGTTGAAATGGCTGCTTAACATCCGCTTCATCTGGCGCGGGCTCGCCGGGCAGCGAGGGGCTGGGGCCGTTGGCCATTTCCCGGTAGACCAAGTGTTGTTTCTCCACGAGACAGCGTCGTCCCTGCTGGCTGATCTGATGTTCCAGGCTGACAAACACCAGGGCCCCGGTTTTTCCCTCCTTCAGCTCAACAGAAGTGACCACCGAGCGCTGTTCGGCCAGTTCGCCGATGCGCAATGGCCGCTCACACATGAACTCACCCGACGCCCACATACGTCGAGGCAAGGGCACCGGTGGCAGGAAGCCTCCGGTTCTGCCATGGCCGTCAGCCCCCAGGTTGGTACGCTCGGCGCAGTCATTGAAGTACAGCCATTGCCAGGTAGGTGGCAGCGTCTCGCCTTGCATAGGCACCTGTTCGCGATCCAGCGTAGCGCTCAGCGCCTGGACGGCGAACGGCGCCAACAGTTCTTCACGCACACGCTCGCGGCCTACCCAGCCACGCAAGTAGTCGATATCAATTTCAGTCATCGCGCGCTGTCTCTGCGGTGAGTAACGAGAGCCCCAATGCCGCGCGCCGGGCCAACCAGGGGCTGGGGCGGTAACGCGGGTCACCGCTGAGCTCATGCATGCGGGTAAGAATGTCCATCACCCGCTTGCCACCAATGGCATCGCCAAGGCTTAGCGGTCCTTGCGGGTAACCCAGACCAAGGCGCACCGCATCTTCGATGTCAGCGACACTGGCGATACCCCGTTGAACAATATCGGCAGCGATATTGACGATAGTCGCCAACACTCGCTGGACAACGAACCCGCAGCTGTCGTTGATCACCGTCACTGGTGTGTCTTGTGCGGCCAGCATCGCCCAGGCGGCATCGCGCACCTCTGGACGGGTGACGCTGCTGAGCATCAGGGTACGGTGGTTCTCCAGGCCAGGCAGCGGGTCCACGGCCACCGTTCGGGTGGGGTCGAGACCGTGCACGGCGCAGTAACGCGAAACGTCATCGCCCCAGAACTGCACCAGCGATATATCCGCCTCATCAGGTAGATGGTGCAGCATCATGCCGACCTCCAACACCAGACCTTGCAGGCGTTCGTAGTCGTCGGCAGCCGGGTCCACCCAGACCAACAACTCGTGGTTGAGCGCAGGAACAGGCCGAGCAGGTGCCACCTGTTTTTTGAGGTTGTCGCAGTAGCGATACCAGCCTTCACCCGTCTTGCGTCCATAGAGGCCAGCACCCAGGCGCGGCGCGACCAGAGGCGATGGGCGAAAACGCGGCTCTTGGTAAAACTGCTGGTAGATGGACTCCATCACCTTGCCGGACACATCCAGCCCGGTAAGGTCGAGCAGCTCAAATGGGCCCATGCGAAAGCCACCGGCTTCGCGCATCAATGTGTCGATGTCCTGCACCGAGGCCACCTGCTCCTCGAGGATGCGCAAGCCTTCGGTGTATAGCCCGCGGCCGGCATGGTTAACCAGAAATCCCGGCTGGTCTTCGGCCACCACCGCGCGGTGACCCGCCCCCACTACCACTGACTGCAAGGCAGCGACAGTGGCGGGCGCAGTACGCACAGCGGCGATGACTTCGGCAACCTTCATCAAGGGTACCGGGTTGAAAAAGTGCAGTCCGGCCACGCGTTCGGGACGGCGGCAACCGGCAGCGATATCAGCGATCATTAGCGAAGACGTATTGCTGGCCAGAATCGCCGTATCACCCAGCACCGCTTCCAGGGCACGGAACAACTCACGCTTGATACCGAGGTCCTCCACCACCGCTTCAATAGCCAAGTCGCAACCGGCCAAGTCTTCGATGTGTGTGCAGGCGGACATGCGCGCGATAATCGCGTCGCCTTGCTCGCGGCTGTAACGTTCTTTGCTAACAGCCCTGTCGATCAGGTCACGGACAAACTCGATGGCGCTCTGCGCGGCGCCCTCGACAGCGTCATAACAACGCACCGAATGGCCGGCTTGGGCGAATAACTGAACGATTCCGCGGCCCATGGTGCCGGCGCCGATCACGGCGATACTGTGGATACTCATATTTAGTTTCCCGTGTAACGCGGCGGGCGTTTATCAAGGAATGCACGCATGCCTTCGGTTTTGTCCTGCGTGTCGAACAGCAGTAGGAATTCGCGGTTTTCCAAGGCCAGTGCAAGGTCCAGCGATTGATCGGCGCCCAGTGCCAACACCCGTTTGATTGCTCGCAAGGCCTTGGGCGGCATGGTTGCCGTGGCTTGGGCGAGGACGATGGCGCGCGCCAAGGCGCTGCCCTCCGTCACCAACTCGCTGACCAAACCCAACTGGCTAGCGCGCTCGGCGCTGAGCAGTTCACCGGCCAACAGCATCAGGCTGGCCACTGGTTTACCCACGGCACGCAGTAAACGCTGAGTACCGCCAGCGCCGGGCATAATGCCCACCCTCGCTTCGGGCTGACCGAAGCGCGCCGAGTTGTCGGCGACCAGGATGTCGCACATCATCGCCAACTCGCAGCCCGCCCCCAGGGCAAAGCCGCTGACCGCCGCAATCAGCGGCTTCTGGCTTTTCGCCACAGGCGCCCAGTACTGGCCCAGGTCCAACTCCGCCACTTGTTGGGCGCCCTTATCCACCAGTAGATTGAGATCGGCGCCAGCGGCAAACACGCTATCACCGCCGGTGATCACGATCACCGCCACACCGCTGTCACGCTCCAGTTCCTGCATGGCGCTGGCGATGGCGACACGCATGCTGAGGTCCAGAGCATTGCGCTTTTCAACACGGTTCAGCCGCAAGATAGCCACCGCGCCATTGCGCTCTACCACCACCGGTGCGCTCATACGAGGTAGTCCACGGTGCTGGTGAACTGCGGCTCGCGCTTCTCTGCAAAAGCGGCAAAACCTTCGCGAAAATCGGCACCGAGCAACAGCACCGCCTGGTCGTCTTCCTCGCGCTGCAGCTCTTCGGCCAAGCTCGCCGACGGGTGATCCAGGCGATTTTTCATTCGTGAAAACGCGTCGCGCGGTAAACGACTCATCCTGCTCGCCAGGCTGACTGCTGAGTCCATCACATTTAGACCAACACATTCATCCGCCAAACCTGCGACGACGGCCTCCTCGGCGGATATGTATTGGCCGTGGGTCAGCATGCGCTTTGCTTCGGCGACACCCACTCGGGCAGGTAGTGTTCGCAGCAATCCCCAATCGGGAGAGAGACCCAGCTTCAGAAAAGGGAACAGAAACCGAGTCTTGGTGCCGGAGAGCACAACGTCTCCCAGCAACGCCAGTCCAACCCCCGCTCCTGCACAGATGCCTTCTACTGCCGATATGACAGGCATCGGGAATTGCCCCAACAAACGGCAGAGCTGATGGATGTGCTGCATTCGCTCACGCGCCCCGGACTCGTCCAGATCGGCCATGGTCGCGATGTCGCCACCAGCGGAAAACATCCCTCCAACGCCTCCCAAGATAATGGCTCGACAAGCCGCCTGCTCACGCGCCTCAGTCAACGCATCGATGAGTGACTGGCGTACGTCATGGTTTATCGCATTGCGCTTATCGGGGCGGTTAATCAGCAACCGCCGGACGCCGGGGGCGGGATCATCAATCAGGATGGCCATCAGTCTTCTTCTCTACCAATGATGGAAATCGAGCAAACGTTCTGTGATGGCTGCCCGCCAAGGTTGTGAATCAACCCAGTACGCGGGTCTGGCAACTGCCGCGGACCGGCGCGCCCCTGTAGCTGCAAGTAGATTTCGTAGAGCATGCGGATCCCGCTGGCGCCAACCGGGTGACCGAAGCACTTGAGACCGCCGTCAATCTGGCAAGGCACTCGGCCTTCAGCGTCGAAGTCGCCATCCAGTACGTTGCGCACCGCCATACCTGGCTCAGAGAGGAACAGATCCTCCATGGTCACCAACTCGGTGATGGAGAAGCAGTCGTGCACCTCAGTCAGACTGATCTGTTCACGTGGCCGGGTGATGCCGGCTTCGGCGTAGGCTTTCCTGGCAGCAATGCGGGTGGTGTGCACATAGCTCCCGTCCCACCCATTGCCCTGCATCTCCCAGCCATTGGAGACCGCCACTTGCAGGGCCTTGAAGGTCACCAGATCGGTCTTGCCCATGGCCCTGGCAATGTCCGGGCGAGTGACGATCACCGCCGCTGCTCCATCGGAAACGCCACAGCAATCAAACAAGCCCAGGGGCTCAGCGATGATCGGCGCCTTCAGGCACTGCTCTTCAGTGATGATTTTGCGCAGGTGCGCCTTGGGGTTTTTGGCACCGTTGGCGTGGCTTTTGACCGACACATGGGCGATGGCCCGCTTGAGTAGCTGCGGGTCAACGTTAAAACGCGCCTGGTAAGCCGAGGCCAGTTGAGCGAAATTGGCCGGGGCCACGGCGCTGGGGTACCACTGCGGAATATAGGTACCGACTGTTGCGACCGGCAGGCCACCGTAGCCGGTGTCTTTCAGCTTTTCCACGCCCAGGGCCAAGGCGATATCGCAGGCGCCAGAGGCCACCGCATACACCGCCGCGCGGATGGCTTCCGAACCGCCGGCACAGAAATTTTCTACCCGAGTCACGCCAATATTTGGCAACCGCAAGGCAATGCTCATCGGTGTACCGCCACGGCCGGTGCCCACATCTTCCATATGGGTGGAAAACCAGGCGGCGTCGATTTGCTCCGGGGAGATGCCTGCATCAGCCATGGCCTCACTGTAAGCCTCGACCATCAAATCTTCCGGGCTGGCGTCCCAGCGTTCGCCGAAGCGGCAGCAGCCCATGCCGAGAATCGCAACTTTGTCTTTGATACCAATGGGCATGACGAATTACTCCAACGGCGCTTGCGGCGCGGGGGTGTGAACGGGGGTGGCTTTCCAGAAGTAGCGCTTGAAACCGCGCAGGTCGTCGATGTCTTTGATGCGAAAGACCATCTCCACCTCGAGCGCGGTCTGCACTTCGCCCTTGGCGACGTCGGTGAATTCCATCAGGATGCGACCGCCCCCCTCGAAGTCGATTTGCCCGTAATGATGGGGCGGCGCCATATAGGACGACAGCGACTCGGCGGACCAGCTCAGCACCCGGCCAAGGCGGTCAGCCAGGGGATGGGCGTCCTGCGTATCCAGGGCGGCGGCATCGGGGGTGTAGGTCAGCCGTGAGGGTGGGAAATGCACGTCACCACTCACACGGCAACGCCCAGCCACCAGGCCGAGAATGGCGCGACGATGGCGGTAGGCTGTGCTCAGCGCGGTCTTCTTGTCTTGCTCACCGCGCACACCGCGCTCCAGTTGCAACTGGCCCTTGTAGGTGAGAAAGCGCGTATAACTGAGCTCTTCACGGCCACGGGCCAGCCAACCGGACACGCCACGGCGAGCGGTGAAGTGTTTGATTTCAGCGGTCACCCGCAGTACCACGGCGCGAGCACCGCTGCCAAATTGGGCGAGCACGATCACCTGCCCCGGCTCGGCACTTTCCAGGACATTGGCCAGCAGCAACAGGCCATGGCCGACGCCAGTGTTACCCACTTCTGCCGCCAGGCCATCGACCACCGCTTCGGCAGGGATGCCACAGGCCTGGGCCAGTTGCGCATCCATCTTCGCCAGCGAGGTGGGGAAGATGAAATGTGCCACCGCTTCGGCGCCCACGCCGCTGTCGCTCAGGGCGCGTTTGATCACTTGGGGCATGCAGCGGCTAACGCCTTCATCACGCACCCAGCGCTCTTCACCGAAGTAATCGATCTCGCGGCCAGTGAGGCGGAAGTGGTCGATAAAGTCGACGCTCGATGCCGCCTGGCCGAGCACTTCTGCGATCACCTGTTCACGACCAAACAACAGCGCGGCAGCGCCATCACCGTAATCCAGCTCCTGCGCGCTGGCGGCGCGGGTGCGGCGGTTGTCGGCGGCTGTCAGCAACACAGTGCCTGGGGCGCTAGCGGCACTGGCCAAGGCTTGGGAAAAACCGGCCAGGGCCGCGCACTGCGAGCCGGTGACGTCACTGGCGCCAGTGTACTCACCCAGGTTTAGCGCCTCGGCAACCACTGCCGCGTTGAGGCGCTCGGCAAACGGCAGGGTGCACGAAGCGAGAATCACCTCGCGCACTCGGCCCTGCAGGTCCTGTCCGCCCAAGGCATCGCGTGCAGCCGCGACCGCCATGGTAATGCTGTCCTCATCCCAGTTGGCCATGGCGCGATGGCCACGGGCTTTGCCTTTCAGCTCGGGGGCGTACCAGGCATTGGCCGCTACCACGGCTTGCCGGCTCAAACGCAGGCGCGGGATATAGGCGCCGAATCCGGTGATACCGATACTCACAGTGCAGTCCTCATTTTAGGTTCCAGTGCTTGCGTAAAAACGCACCGATGCAAGCGATGGCCTCGCGTGCTTCCGCCAGCTCGGCGGCGAATTGTTGGAAAACGTGGAACATTTGCGGCCATACCTGCAACTCAACCGCAACCCCAACTGCGCGGGCCTTGGCGGCAAACAGAGTGCTGTCGTCCAGACCGGTTTCGCGGTCGCCGACTTGGAGCAGCAACGGCGGCAAACCGGTCAGATCGCCGTGCAGCGGCGAAGCTAAAGGGTCAAACGGATCGCCGTCCTTCCCCAGATACTGCGCGGCCAGGGCAACAATCATTGGGCGTTGGTGAATGGGGTCAGACTCGGCACGGGTCAGGTAGCTTTCGCCACTGGCGCTGAGGTCGGTCCAGGCCGACAGCAACACAGCGGCGGCCGGCAACGGGCGGCCTTTGTCGCGTAGGGCCAGCAAGGCCGCGGCGGCCAACCCACCACCTGCGGAATCCCCCGCGATGGCCAGTTGATCGGGTTCAAAACCCTGGGCCACCAACCAGTCGTAGACCGCAAGTACATCAAGCAGGGGTTCGGGAAAACCATGCTCAGGCAGCAGGCGATAATCGACACCCAGGATTCTGCAACCCGCGGCCACAGAAAGGCGCACCATCAGGTCATGGTGAGAGGTGAGCGAGCCCATTTTGAATCCGCCGCCATGCAGATAAATCAACACTTGCTGCTCGGCGACACCGGGCGTTTTGATCCAGCGCACCGGCACACCGTTGGCGCTGGCGTCTTGGGTTTCACACGTCAGCTTATCGGCCCAAAACAAGTCATCCCAGTCGCGGCGCAAGGTTTCAATCGGCGTGTGCCGACGCCAGCGGCCGTACACGGTCTGGATGCGGGCAATTACCCGTTCCACCGCCTCGCTTTGAGCGCGCATCAGCAACCCATCCCGCCAGAGACACCAAGGGTTTCGCCGGTAATAAAACTGGCGTCACGACTGGCGAGAAACACCACGGCAGCCGCCACTTCATTCGGCTCGCCCAAGCGCCCCACCAGGGTGGAGGCCTCCATGGCCGCCAACAATTTTTCACCGCCACGGTCGAGGGCTTTGCGCAGCAAAGGCGTATCCACTGGTCCTGGCGCGACCACATTGACAGTGATGCCATAACGGGCATTTTCCCGGGCTATGGATTTACTGAAGGCGATCACGCCGCCCTTGGCAGCGGCATACACGGCGCCACCTTTGGAGCCCTGACGACCAGCCTCTGACCCGACATTAATGATTCGCCCGTAACCGGCCGCCTGCATCGCCGGTAGCGCGGCGTGGGTTGAGGCAAATACGCCTTCGAGGTTGACCGCCAACAAGTAGCGCCACTGCTCCACCGTGGTTTTGGTGAAGAAGTCATGCTGGTCATAGCCAGCGTTGTTAACCAAAATTTCGAATGGACCTAGCATGGTCACCACACGCTCTACTTCGAGCAGGTCGGTGACATCCAGGCGAACGGCCAGGCCGCCCACTTCATCGGCCAGCCGCTCGGCGCTGATCATATCCTGCGCGGCAATCACTACCTTGGCGCCCTCGGCTGCCAGACGCCGAACGATGGCTTCGCCAATACCTTTGGAACCGCCGGTGACAAAAGCCCGTTGACCGGTCAATGCACGCATGGTCATTGGCCCTCGAACTGCGCGGTGCGCTTTTCGATCACCGCCGCCAGCCCTTCACGCACATCACGTGTGCGGCACAGCTCGGCAACGGTACGGCTTTCTTCCGGCATCGCGGCATCGACGCCAAGACCAATGCCCGCCCACAGCAAACGTTTAGTCGCGGCCAAAGCCAGGGGAGCGGCCTCGGTCATCTGCTGGGCGTAAGCCATGGCGGTAGTCTGCAACTCAGCATCTGCGACGACTTGGTTGATCAAGCCCATTGCGAGCGCTTCCGGGGCTTTCACCACCGGGTTCATGAGCAACATTTCAGTGGCTTTGCGTGGTCCTACCAGGCGCGGCAAGGTCACCGACAAACCAGCGTCCGGCGCCATGGCCACGCGAGTGGCTCCGGCAAGAAACTTGGCTGACTCACCCGCGATCACCACATCTGCCGCACACACCAGTCCCATGCCGCCGCCGCCCGCGGCAAAGCCCTGCACAGCGGCAATTACCGGTGCATCCAAATGGATCATGGCGCTGATGACGGCCTGTAAATACACCGTGGCTTGGCGGATATATTCCGGCAGTTCGTCACCCTTGCCGACAAAGGTATGCACATCGCCGCCGGCGCAGAAGTTAGCGCCGGCCCCGGTGAGCAACACCACACGCACACGCCGTTCGCCATGGCAGCGCATCAGCGCCGCGATAAGGTCTTGCAGAGTGGGAATATCCAGACCATTGGCGGCGTCCGGGCGATTCAGGTGCAAGTGGGCAACGCTGCCATGCAAGCTCAGCAGCACGAAGCCGGAGGTGATCAACAGTTCAGGCTGGCTCATCAAAGGGCACTCAAATCAGGAATGAAAGGGTGTAGAGGGCTTTGTCGGTGTTGACCAACACCACCTTTTTTGCAGGCCATGCGCAGGCCAACTGATTCGCGGCGCGCCAGACTGTTTCGGCCCGCAGGTTGGGCTCGAAGACCCTGGCGTTGGCCGTCACGCGAATTTCGTCGCCACCGGTTTCAACGCTTCGTACTTTAGGGATGGAGGGCGCGCGTCCAATCGTCGTTTTGGACGAATTTCGTTCGAACCAATGGTCAATCGACGTTTGCGGCTCGAGTCGGAATCGGAATACCGCCCATCCCTCCCACGACAAAGCGCATTCCCTGTACGGAGACTTCAGCCTCGATGCTTTTGATCCTGGGGAATGGGGGCCTTAAGCGCGGTGGCAACTCGGCCCGTGACATACAGTTCGCCATGCAGGCGGGATTGAGGTGGCGCAGGGATGCCGGCAAGCCGCGAAATGCTGGATAGACACACCTCCAGGGCACGCGCTTCGGGCAATGCCTCGCCTGCGCAAACACCCTGCAACACGCAGAACATTGCCAAGCACGTGTTACGCAGGTCCTCAAACTGAAAAAAACCTCGCTGTTCACCTGTCTGCAGGATCGTTTCCAACTCAGCGTCATACTGCGATCTCAGTTCGCTGACCTGCGCCCTACCCGCTTCATCAAGGCTACGAAAATCCAGCTGAACGATGCGGCTTTCAGCCCGCCTTGCGTAATGAAAGCTGACGTAGACACTCACAAAGCGTTGCAGCATCCGCACACTGTCCAAGCGCTTTGGGCGTTGTTCCAACCAGATAGAAAGTAGGTCTTCCAAGAACTCGCAGTGCACATCCAAGAGCAGTTGACCTTTACTTTCGTAGTGGGTGTACACCGAACCGGAGCGCACCCCGAGCGCCGCCGCGAGCTGGCGCAACGACATGGCCTCGAAGCCCTTATCCGCCATCAGGCGCACAGCCTGCCTTTTGACTTCTTCCACCCTGCTCATATTTTTCACGCCCTCTGCTGATTTCTGAGGGCGCTCAGAGTCTGCGCGAGGTGTCTGGGTCAACTCGTCGGTTCCGACGTTTTTGCGGCGGGTAAAGAAAATTGTCCGACCGGGGGCATAATCGCTCAAGGACGGCGCTTACAAGCAATCCCCCATGGATTTCCAAAAGTGGATCGGCACGATGAAAAATTGCTAACTGATTCATTGAGTTAGCTCGTCGCTGCGCCAGCTCGCCGGCGGCGATGCAGGCAGGTGCCAGCGGGCGTCCGGAAGCCTCGAAAGTGATGACGATAAAAAGCGATGGGCTGGCCGAGGCCCTATCTCGTCGGAAACGACGACAGGCAACCCGCCGTGAAGATTGAAAATAACCCAAACAAAACCCGGCGGCGGATAACCGGGAACAACAAACTGGAGTGCTCCATGAATCAGAATGTTCTGTTCATTACCGGTGCCGGTAGTGGCCTCGGGCAACTCAGCGCCAAGCGCGCGCTGTCCGATGGCTGGGCTGTCGCAGCCATGGACATCAACGAAGCCGGCCTCAACCAATTGGGCTCCTCACCCAGGCTGCTGAAACTGGTAGTTGACATCACCGACCCCACCGCTGTGGAAGCAGCGGTCGAGCGCTGCGAAACCGAGCTGGGCCCCATTACCCGACTGACCAACGCCGCCGCAATCATGCCGCTGGGACTGCTGATGGAACAGCCGCGCGAGGTCATTCAGAACATCATGGCGATCAACTTCGGCGGCATGGTCAATCTGTCGAAGGCCGCACTGCCGAAGATGATCGCCCGTGGCCGCGGGGAGTTCGTCAGCTACGCCTCCATGGCGGGTCATTGGCCGATCATCTACATGGGTGCCTACAACGCCGCCAAACATGCAGTCACCGCCTACACCGAAGTGCTGTTCCACGAGACCCGCAACAGCGGAGTGCGCATCGTCTGCGTGTGCCCACCCATCGTTGCCACGCCGCTACTGGATCAAGCCAAATCGACGGTATGGCCAAAGATCTTCGACGTGTTCCCGCCTATTACCGCCGAAGTGGTACTGAACAAGATTGAGCGTGTGCTCAAGGGCAACAAATTGTGGGTGTTTCCCGGACCGATGACTGCCATGTCCTGGAGACTTCGGCGCTGGATACCCAACATCCTGTGGTGGACTGTGCATCAGGTCGAAAAAATCTAAAGCTGTTGGGTGCGCTTCGCGCATCCGTCGGTCTGCGCTTGATAGCCTTGGTGCATACAGCCCCATGCATGGAGCGCGACCACCCTCACACATTCGTCGGATGCGACGATACCGCCGCTCCCCGCTGTTTCCACAATAGCTGCCAGGCCGCTACGCATGGGCGTTGCGGACCTTTATTGAAACAGCGAAGGAGCACCATCGATGTCCGAAACCAATGCAGCAGAGTTTCCCACCCATAAGTTTGTCACCCATCGGCGCACCATCACCGAGACCGACATCGTCAATTTCGTCAACCTCACGGGCTTTCATGAGCCCTATTTCATCGACATGGAATACCTGAAGGCCAACATGTCCGGCGCCCATCAGAACCGCTTTGCCCCGGGGCCAATGATCATCTCCTACTCGATGGGTTTAGTCTCACCGATTCTGATGAAGGTTGTCGCCGACGTCCTCGAAGGCCATGCCGTGGGCAACTTTGCAGGCATGACTGGGCTGCAGGCACGCATTCATTCCGCCGCATTCCCTGGTGACACCTTGCACGTAGAAGGCGAAGCCAAGATCAAAGCCATCAGCAGTAGCGGCTTTACCATTCTCGACCTGCTGCACGTTACCAAAAACCAGCGTGGCGAAAAGGTCGTGGAATTCACCGAAACCGTACTGTTTCACAAACCCGGTACGACTGAGTAAACCCCACTCCCCCCGCTCGCTCCCCCTACCTCGTCAGCGCATCAAGTTTTCGCGACATGGGCGGGTTGCCCGCGAGCGGCGGCAGAACCTTGGGTTACGGTCTGCTGTATCGACCTTGCCCTCCTGCCCTGACGGGCGATCTCGCTCCGCGCATGCACCAGACTAGCTCGTGTCGATGCGCGTAAACGGACTTGCGCACCCATGCTGCATCGCCACAGCATAGGTGCAGGAAACGTCAGACAGATGCCCTCACACTCTCAGCACGGGTCGAATGGCCAGTCGCCTGAAGCCTTCCCATGGAATTGCCTTGCTCGGCAAAAGCCTTCGCCTGGAATACATGAAAATGCCGGCCATTAAGTAAAAAGTGCGACAGCGCGGGAATCAGCACCAGCGCAGCCAGCATGTTCCAAAGGAACATAAACGCCAGCAGGATCCCCATATCGGCCTGGAATTTGATCGGGGACCCTACCCAGGTGACTACGCCCACCGCCAAGGTGACGCCGACCAGGGCTACCATCTTGCCAGTAAATTGAATGGCCCGACGGTATGCCTGCTGCAGGGAGAGTCCCATACGCTGGCCTTCCAATTGGACGCTGAGCAGATACAGGGCGTAGTCCACCCCGACGCCAACGCCGAGTGCAACCACTGGCAAGGTGGCCACCTTAAGGCCGATGTTCAACTGCACCATGAGCGCTTCGGCCAGCAGGGAAGTGAGCACCAACGGTAGGAGGGCCACCACTACAGCACGCCAGCTGCGGAAGGTCATCAGGCACAGCAAGGCAACGGCGAAATAGACGGCCAGCAACATTTCCAACTGCACACTTTTCACAACGATGTTGGTCGCCGCCTCGATGCCCGCACTGCCGGCAGCCAACAAGAACTGGCGGTCCTTCACACTATGTTGTTCCGCGAACTCGCTTGCCACCTTCAGCACAGCATCCAGCGTGGCGGCTTTATGGTCTGAAAGGTAGGCCAAAACAGGCATCAGTGAGCACTCGCTGTTTAGGAACTGGGAGTTCCACACCAAGGCATTATTGACCTGCGGCCAGAGAACCCCCTTATTGTCGCTGATCGTGAACCACTTCGGACTGCCTTCGAAACCACCAGAGGTGTAGGCTCGTACCGTATCGGCCAGCGAGGCGGTGGCCTGGACTCCAGGTACTTGGGACAGCTGCCGGGCAAGTCGGTCAGCCTCGATGAGAGCCTCGTACGAGCCACACTGGTCTGCGGGCGTCTTTATCATGACTGCAAACACATCGCTGGAGACGCCGAACCTCGAAGTAATGAAGGCGTTGTCGCGGTTGTAACGCGAGTCGGGACGTAGCTCAGGACTGCCGGCGTGCAGATCGCCCACCTGCAGTTTGCTGCGTTCTACCAACGCCAACACCGTAAGGCCCAGCGCCACGGCAATCGCCAGGACAGCCCAGCGGCGCTCGGTGAAACGGTCGAGGCTGTTCCAAACCCGATCAATGCCCAGCTTATGGATAGTCGTATCGTGCTCGATGATGTGTCGACGCGCCGCTTCCTGGCTGATACCGGTAAACGACAGCAGCACCGGCAGCAGGATCAAGTTGGTGACCACCAGCATGGCGAAACCGAGGCTAGCCGACAGTGCCAACTCGCGGATGATCGGAATATCCACCAATACCAGCACGGCAAAACCGACGCCATCGGCAATCAGCGCGATCAGCCCCGGCAGGAACAAGCGACGGAAGGTATAGCGGGCAGCGACCCAGGGGTGGGTACCACGGGCGATATCCTGAGCAATGCCGTTCATTTTCTGAAGGCCGTGGGATACGCCAATGGCAAATATCAGGAAGGGAATCAGGATGGTGAAAGCGTCCAGGACACCACCGAAGGCGATCACCAGCCCCTGCTGCCAAAGCACCGCAATAACCGAACAGAGCAGCACCAGGGCGGTGCTGCGAACACAGCGGGTGTGGAAGTAGATGATCAGCGCCGCCACCAGCGCGGCGACAATGAAGAACAGCATAACCTTGTAGATGCCATCGATCATGTCACCGGAGATTTTGGCGAATCCGGTGATGTAGATGCCGAGATCAGCCCCCTCGTACTTGACGCGAATGCGTTCGAGGGCCTCGGACAAGTCCTGGTAACTCAGCGGCTGGCCGTCCACGGTCGCCAGCAATGGAATCTCGATCATGCTGGAGTGATAGTCGGTGGAGATAAGACTGCCCACCACCCCCGCACGGGCGATGTTCAAACGCAGTTGTTCGATAGTCTCGGGAGAACCATCGAAGTTGCCCGGCATCACAGGACCACCGACAAACCCCTCCTCGGTGACCTCGGTCCAGCGCACCACAGGCGTCCAGATCGACTTGACCCAGGTCCTGTCTACGCCCGGGATACGGAAGAGTTCATCGTTAATCTGGCCGAGCGTCTTCAAGTATTCGGCATCGAACACGTCGCCCTTGCGGTTCTCGACCACAAAGCGCACGGAGTCGCCGAGCCCGCGCAGCTGGTCGCGGTTGTCCAGAAAGTTGCGAATGAAGGGATGACCGTGCGGCAGCATCTTGTCGAAGCTGGTGGTCACCGTCAGGTTACGTGCCTGCCAGGCTGAGAGCAGCGTGGCGATGACGCAGAAGGCAATGATGAGCAGCCGATGGTTGAAAATCATGCGCTCGAAAAAGTTGCCGGAAAGCCGGTTGAATAGCGCGGGATCACGGATGACGCTCATCAGTCCCGCGCCTTCATGCTTGCTGTCGATCATCAGGTTCTTCTCATTGTTGTAGAGGCAGCGATCAGAGGTCTTCGACCCTGATCCCCAAGGCACCGACAAGCGCCAGGCGGCTGTCGCCCAGCAGAACGGCACCGTAGTAAGGCATCGGCTGGCTCAGACGCAGCGGCTTGAAAATCCGGGCTCCGTCGTCACTCAACAGCGCCTCTCCACTCTGCGCGACTACAAGTAGACGCTGCGCGCCGAGCGGCAGTACCCGCATCAGATTGCTGCCCAGTGGCAACGTGGTGCGACTCCAGCTTTGCCCCTGATCCGCGCTGCGGAAGAAGCTACCGCGCATCCCATAGGCATAGACCTCGCCCTCGGTCGCAGTAACGCCGAACAAGGTGCCGTTGTAGGGCGTATCTATCGAGACGAACTGCTCGCTCTGTGCATCGCGACGCCAGACATGGCCCTGCTCTCCAGACAGGTACAGCTGGCCATTGCGCCCCGTGACAGCGTAGAAGTGCCACTCCTGTGGGTTATTGGTCAGATGCATCTGCGGAAGCCAGCTACGCCCACCATCCTCGGTAGCGAAGATGCGATTGAAGGTGCCGACCACATAACCGTGAAGCTCGTCGGCAAAGTAAACGTCGAGAAATGGCTGGGTCTCATGATCGACCGCCAGCCGCTTCTCCTTCTCCAGGTAACCCGCTGCGTCCGCCACTCGAGCGGCGCTCGCGGTATAGAAATCGATGGCCAGCTGGCTGGCCTGCAGGCCATCGAGCTGTTTCTGCCAGGTGGCTCCAGCATCATCGCTGTGCAGAATCACCCCACCGTGCCCTACGGCCCACCCTTGGGTCGCATTGGCAAAAGCAACAGCGACCAGATCCACACTTACCGGAACCTGCGCCTGACTCCAGCTGCGCCCTTGATCGTCGGAAAACAGGATGGCTCCACGCAGGCCAACGGCGACCAGACGCTCACCGGCGCGGGTAATCGCCAGCATCGGACCGGCAGCCATGCGCTCGCTATGCACGGCAGCGACCTGTAGCGGAGGTTCGAACGCATGCACAAAGGGCATCGCCAAGGACAAGCAGACAAATAGCAGACGCCCGAGAATCGAGCGAGGCAGAGGGGCAGAATAAAACAGTATTCCAGCAAGCATGACAAACCTCACTTCAGGGCTTTCGAAACGCACACCCATCAGGAACGACCGTCCGCGCGCGCAGGCGATCGCTCCTGGTAGTCGACTCGACCTGTCAGAACGTGGTCTTGAAGGTCAGAGATACCCAGTCACGATCCCAGTACTTACCCAGGGAGGAGTTATTCAGGCTGCCAGCACCGAGCTCATCATCCGAATGCTTGGAGATGAAACCGTTGTACTTCAGATCAACGCTGTACTGGGCATAGATGTCCGCAGACACGCCCATGCTCCAGGTGCCCTGCCCTTCGTTGCTACCGAACATGACCGGCGAGTTACCGTGCAAACCGATATCGACAAACAACGGCATGGACAAATCGATTCCCGGCATTACCTGGTACCAGGTAGGCCGGAACATCAGAGACGCGCCTAGAGCATCGCGAGTCTGGCAGGCTATCTTGGTGGCGTTATGGTCGTCGGCGCAATTGTAGCCTTTGCCATTGTACGTCTGCGCGTTCTCGGTGACTTCGTCCAGATAGGAGTAGTTCAGCTCAGCGGTCAAGGAAGCAGCATCATAGAACGGCGACTTACTGAAGTAGGCCACACCGTTGAACACGCCGGACCACAGTTTGCCGCGAGGCACCCAAGTATCCGGGGCGGTACCTTCCGGCACAAAGTTAGAAAGCGGCGTAGTGGCCAGCACCGCATCCTCGCGGTAAGTAATGTCGGTACCCCAGGAAATACCCCAGACCTGCTTGGACAGGCTCACGCCGTACAACTTCTCCCGCTTGTTCGAGGAGTAGTCGATACCCGCTCCCGCCGGAAAGGCACCCACACCAGGAATGACCACCATCTTGGTCAGCACCAGCTGTGGGAAGCGGTTGGTGTACTCGCGGTAATAGAAACCCAGGGTGCCATCGAACCACTGCGGCGACCAGCGGGCCGAAATGCCCCAGTCGCCGTGTTTCTTGTCCGGCTCGTCGGTAATCTCAAAGGGCAAGCCGAAGACGCTGCCCCCACTGCCCAAGCTCAGGCCATCGATCGCGCCAAAATAGGTACCGCCATTGGGGACCAGCATCGGCTTCCAGTCCAGGAGGTACTGCGCGGCAACGGTCAGATCCGGCTGCAACTGGGCGATCATGGATATCTGGTTGAGCGGTTTGAACAGTTCCTTGGCCTCGGTGCCCGGCGTGGCGAGCGCCTTGCGGATATCCACCGGGCCCTGCTGGTAAGACACACCGTTGACGAAGGAGAACAGCGATTCGCCCCAATACACGTTATGTTGGCCGGCCTTGAAGTTGACCGGCACGCTGCCCAGGTCGAAGCCGGTAAACACGAAGGCATCCAGGATCTCGCCAGAGGGGCCGTTGTTCCAGCGATCGGTGTAGCGGCTGTAGTTGTCGCCGTCACGTCCCGCGCCGTTGCCAGCACCACTGGCATCGAGTGCACGGTCTCCCTCGACATCACCGTCATAGGCCTGATCGTACCAGCCGCTGGCGCTCAGACGCGCACCGTGACGGTCTTTGTAAACGAAGTCCATCTCAGTGAGGATATCGACACGATTGGTGACCACGTCGCCGGCATCGGAGAACTTGCGGTCGGACTGGTAAGCCGTCACATCGCCCGCGCCCGCGTCGTTTCCACAAATATCCTTATCGCAGTCATTCACCCGAAAACCCACGTTGTAGCGCACGGTGTTATCCCAGCGCAGCGACATATCAGGATTGCCGAGATCGACCGTAACCGCATTTGCCGGCCCAGCCACACAAAAAACCATCATTGGCGCGACCAGCAGGCTGCCGCCCGCTGCCCGGTATCGACTTGCCATCTTCATAGACTTGGCTCCTTCTTGTTATTTATTAGCCCATTCGCACATACCGAACATCGCGGCGGAACACTCCTGGCAGAGGAGCATGAATGCCCCGTACGATGACTACTGGCAGACGACGTTACGCTCCACAGCCCCCACCCCTGTCGTCGGAACCGACGAATCCAGTTAGCGGGACGTGAGTCGATAGAAGTGGCCATAGGAAGCCCGGAAACAACAAGGCCCGCCGAAGCGGGCCTGTCTGCAGCCATCCATCGTCCAAATACATCGGCTAGGCAGGCATCTGCACCTAGGGAGCGGCACCTCCGGCCTCCAGCGATCCTTTTTGCAGATAGCACCAGGCCGCCCCCGAAACGAATTGCGGCCTGTACCGTTACTCATTCAACGGATACCCGTCTGCCCCATGTTTTCGGGGGACCAGGTGGACTCCGGGGGGTTTGCCAATCGCTGCGTAGCCGCCCCCCCTTGAAACCCGTAAAGGACGGCAGAATGTAAGCACCTCGCTCCAGATCGAACGTCAGCGTATTGTCCGGAATCAGTCCATAGCCGTACACATAGTTCGGGATGGTCAGCATGCTGTCGATGCGAATCAGCTTGCCGGTGACATCGTAGCTGTCGGCAGTACCGGCCCCGCTCGCATCTTCATCGATGTAGAAGCGCCGCTTGGGTAGCAGATGACGGAAGCCCGGTTTCAGCGTGGCCTCGACCACCCGCACACGGTGCAGCTCCCAGCGGATGCACTCCGGATTCGGGAAACTCTTTGTGAACAGCTTGTCTTCCGAGCACGCCTTGTAGTCGTAGACGGCGAAGTTGTTGTAGTTGATCAGCTTCTCCTCCACTCCCAGATACTTGAAGTCGTAGCGATCCTGTTTCCCCAGGATCAAACGCTGCTGATCCATGGTGGTGATGCCGCCCGCCACTGGCGACGGTGTGTCATAAGCCAGATCCGGGGCCAATTTGACCCGACGCTGGCCAGGAAGGTACTGCCAGGCGCGCTGTTCGCCGCTGACCTGGTAGCGTGCCAGCGTCTGCTCGCCGTTACGCCGGGCCGGGTCGTACACGAAGAAGCGTACGCGCCAAAACTCGGCACCGCTGCCTTTCGGACCGTTGTCGGTGGTATCCAGAAACTCGCTGGATTCCAATACCTTCAATGCATTCAGCAAAATCCGCCGAGCACTACCATCGACCAGATAGGATCGGGCGTTAGCTTGCAAGGGCGGGGAGTACTGCAACTGGTGGTTCCAGATCACTTCGTTGCCGGTCTTCGGCAGCGGGAACGGCAGACCCGCATAGCAGCCCTCGATACTGACCCCGGCGTTGGCGGTCTTACAGGCGTCCACGTTCTTGCGCGTATTGTCCTGATAGGTTTGCGGGAAACGCACAGTACGCCGAGTCTGGTACACATTCATCTTGTACTCGGGGTAGCGCGCGAACAGCGCCTTTTGCCCCTCGGTCAGGCGCTCGGCGTACTGGGAAAGGTTCTGCGGCGTGATGGTAAATATCGGCTTATCGTTCCACGGATCACAGAAGTTGGTCGGCTCGTCCTTGTCGTAGCAGGCTGGCAGGCTGAGCGGCTCGTCCGAGTACGCCGGGATGCTGCCGTCGGCATTACCGCTACGCTGCGCACCGAACGCCGTCAGCTCAGCCCCACCCAATTGCCCCGCCTCGCTGGCGAAAGCTGATTGAACGGCGCCGGCCAGGACGGCAAGCGCCAATACGCTGGCTAGGTTGCTTCGCTTCATGTTTCCCTCTCTTGTTATATTCATCGGGTGGCGCCACCGCGGCAGCACCAGACTAGGGGTCAACGGGCTCGAGGACTTTCGCCCAGTACCCGCAAGCATTTCAGGCATTGGTGCAATCCGTCCGCCCCCAAGCTACGCGCCCGGGTCGCGGGGGGTCGTTGAATTTAACTTACGCTCAGCCCCTCCCGTTTCGGTCGTCGAAAGCGACGAATTGCGCCGTCACCAGGGTTAACGCAGTTCTTCACCTTTGGCGGCCTTCTCCAGCAGCAACACCGGTGGCGTAAAGCGCTCACCATAGGTCTGCGCAAGCTCACGGGCACGCTGAACAAAACGCTCGACGCCATAGCCGTTGACAAACTGCAAGAAGCCACCGGTCCAGGTCGGCGCGCCAATGCCGAGGATCGAGCCGACGTTACCGTCCGCCACCGAGCGCAATACACCCTCCTGCAGACACTTCACCGCCTCGATAACCTGACGGAACAACAGACGCTCCTTGATATCCTCGACCGGCAGCACCACCTCCGGCCTGACGAACAGCTCGTAGAGCCCCGGCCAGATGGTCTTTTCGCCGCCTTCCGGGTAGTCGTAGAAGCCACCGCCGTAGTGACGCCCCGGGCGGTTGTACTCCTTGATCAGGATGTTGCCGACCGCGTCGCTGTGGCTGTTGTCGAAGACGGTGGCAAACACGCCCATCTCCTTCTGCGTCTCGTTGACCTTACGCATCAGCTCCAGGCTGACTTCGTCGAGTACGGTCAATGGCCCTACCGGCATGCCGATCTGCTTGCCTAGGTTGTCGATCAGCAGTGGATCAACACCTTCCTGGAGCAGCTTGCAGCCTTCGTCGAAGTAGCTGCCGAAGGTGCGCGAGGTAAAGAAGCCCAGCGAATCGTTGACCACGATGGCGGTCTTGCCGATCTGCCGGGCAAAGTCGAAGGCCTTGGCCAAGGCCGCGTCACTGGTCTGCTCACCACAGATGATTTCCACCAGCGGCATTCTCTCCACCGGCGAGAAGAAATGGATACCGATGAAATTGGCCGGGCGCTTGGAGGCATTGGCCAACAGGGAAATCGGCAGGGTCGAGGTGTTGGTGCCAAACACGGCAGACTCAGGCAACTGCGCTTCAGCCTGCTGGGTGACCTTGCCTTTCAGATCGACGCTTTCGAACACGGCCTCGACGACGAAGTCGACGCCCTGCAGGTCGGCATAGTCCACGGTGGGCTTGATCAGGGCGAGAATCTCGTCTTTCTTCGCTTCGCTCAGGCGCCCCTGGCTGACCGTCTTGCTCAGCAGTTTCTCGACATTGGCCTTGCCGCGCTCGGCGGCCTCCAGACTGACATCCAGCAGCATCACCTCGATGCCGACCTTGGCCGACACATGGGCGATGCCGTTGCCCATCATGCCGGCGCCAATGATGCCGAGCTTGCTCACCTTGCTCTTGTCGAAACCTGTCGGCCGGCTAGAGCCACCGTTCACTTCGTTCATCTGGAAGAACATGGTGTTGATGATGTTCTTCGCCTGCACGCTGGCGGCCAGGTGGGTAAGGCCACGGGTTTCCACCAGCAGCGCGGCATCGAAGTCCAGCAGGGTAGCCTCCACCGCCACAGCGAGAATACGCTCCGGCGCCGGCAGCAGGCCGCGGGTGTTCTTCGCCGTCATCGCCTGAGCCCCGGCGATCATCTGCGCCACATGGGGTTGTTGCGCAGTTCCGCCGGGAATCTTGTGCCCCTTGTGATCCCAAGGCTGTAGGCTGACGCCATCATCGCCGACCTGCGCCTTTATCCAGGCCTTGGCCGCCGGCACCAATGCATCAGCCTGTTCGATCAGCTCATTGACCAGCCCCAGGGCCAGCGCTTCCGCCGGCTTCATGCGCTTGCCTTCAAGCAGCAACGGCAAAGCTCTTTCCAGGCCCAGATGGTGCACCAGACGGACGATGCCTCCGCCCCCCGGGAGCAGACCGAGGGAGACTTCGGGCAGGCCGACCACTGCGGCAGGGCTGTTGAGCAGCACCCGGTAGTTACAGGCCAGGGCGATCTCGAAGCCGCCACCCAGGGCCGCGCCATTGATCGCGGCGACCACCGGCACCGGCAAACGCTCAAGGCGGCGCAAGTCATTCTTCGTCAGCTCGATCTTGGCCTGAAAATCGGCTTCATCACCGGGCTTGAAATCGGTCAGCTCGTTAAGGTCGCCACCGGCAAAAAAAGTGCTTTTCGCCGAGGCAATGACGACACCGGTCAGGCCGTTTTCCTGCTCTAGGCGATTCACCGTCGCGGCCATGGTTTCGCGGTACAACTGGTTCATCGCGTTGACCGGCCCCGGCATATCCATGGTCACAGTGACAATGCCGTCGGCGTCCTTCTCGTAATTGAATGCGCTCATAGGTTGTTTCTCGTAGAAAGAGTGATCCGCCACGGCACAGACTCGCAGCGGCTTTGAAGTGGCTCAGAGGCGTTCGATGATGGTGGCGATACCCATCCCGCCACCGACGCACAGGGCGATCAGGCCGCGCTTGAGGTTGCGCCGCTCCAGCTCATCCAGCACGGTGCCGACCAGCATCGCGCCGGTGGCGCCGATCGGGTGGCCGAGGGCAATGGCACCGCCATTGACGTTGGTGATTTCCGGCGAGATATCGAGGTCGCGCATGAAGCGCAGCACCACCGAGGCAAAGGCCTCGTTGATCTCGAACAGATCGATGTCCTGCACGCTCAGGCCCGCCTTGGCCAGGGCCTTCTTGGCAGCCGGACCGGGGCCGGCCAGCATCAGCGTCGGCTCGGTGGAGAGCACCGCGGTGGCGATGATCCGCCCGCGCGGAGCAAGCCCCAGTTGCTGACCAATACGTTCACTGCCCAGTAGCGTGGCGCTGGCGCCGTCGACGATACCCGAGGAATTACCGGCCGTATGGATGGGCTCGATGCGCGCCACCTGGGGGTACTTACGCAGGGCTACGTCGCTGTAGCCGAGCTTACCCATGGCGGCGAATGAAGGCTTGAGCTGGCTCAGAGCCTCCAGGGTGGTGGCCGGTTTAATGAACTCGTCGCGCTCGAGAACGACCAGACCATTAAGGTCGCGCACCGGCACCACCGAGCGATCGAAGTAGCCACTGTCGCGTGCATGGGCGGCACGCTGCTGGGAAACCAAGGCGAAGCGGTCAACATCCTCGCGCGAATAGCCGTCGAGCGCGGCCAGCAGGTCTGCCCCGATGCCCTGGGGTACCGACTGCAGCTTGAAGGCGATTTCCGGATCCTGAATCCAGGCCTGGCCGGCGGCGCCCATTGGCAGGCGCGACATCGACTCAACGCCACCTGCCACGATCAAGTCCTCCCAACCGCTGGCAATGCGACTGGCCGCCTGATTCACCGCCTCCAGGCCAGAGGCGCAGAAACGATCGATCTGTACACCGGGCACGCTCTCGTCCCAGCCGGCGTACTGAACCACGCATTTGGCAACGTCGCCCCCCTGCTCGCCCACGGGCTGGCCACAGCCGAGCACCACGTCATCGACACGCGAGGTATCCAGATCGTACCGCTGCTGCAGCTCGGTCAGCAGCCCGGCGGCCATGTGCACGGGTTTGACGCTGTAAAGCGCGCCATCTTTCTTGCCCTTACCACGCGGCGTGCGTACGGCGTCGTAAATGAATACTGCCTGTGACATTGGGAGGCTCCTCTTGGCGATTTCGGTTGCATGACCGAAGCCTATGAGCCTCCCTGACCGACCACATCGTCGGAAGCGACGATCACCGCAGTACTGCCGCACCAGACTATGCCAACCCGTATCTGCCGCCAGTGCCATGCGACCGCGGGTGGTAGCCCGATAACCAGCCCAGAACCCGTTCACGAGTTCCTGGCCGTCGGCCATACGGTGTTTGAAACAGCCTCGAAATGCTCATTTACACCTCGTAGACTCCGCTTCCTCGGCTGTTTTAACCTTGTCTGGTTTTAGTCACAAGCGTTGAAAGGGCTTGCGCCAGGTACCGCTTGCCCCATAGTTTAAGAAACCAATAAGAACAGGCGGAGGCATCGCACCTCCATGAAGGATTCATGATGTCGTCGAATCACCGCTCCTTGCCCTACATCTCGCGAGCCAAGGTGACGCCTCCCGCCACCTCGCACTTCGAAGTCCCGCGTCAGGCCATGCTCGACCGCGCGGGCCAAGCCGAGACCAGCCGTGCCGTGCTGGTGCATGCACCAGCCGGCTTCGGCAAGACCACCTTCATGACCCAGCTGCTGGCCCGCTATCGCCAACAGCGCATGACCACCGTCTGGCTTACCCTCGACGCTGGCGACAACGATGTTTCGCGCTTCCTCAGCGGTTTCGCCACCGCCATCGCCGGCCTACAGCCAGACGCGCCGCAACAGGACCTGGGCCAGTTGCGCAACACCGATCTGGTTGCCTGGATCCTCGACCAGATCGGTACACACCAGACCCCGCTGGCCATTTTCTTCGACGACTTCGAGGCCATTCGCAACCCTGTCGTCCTCGGCCTGGTGGCTCGCGGCATCGAGGCGATTCCGCACAAGACCTGCCTAGTCATAGGCAGCCGCACCTTGCCGGATATAGGCCTGGCCCGTCTGCGCGCACGTGGCAGCCTGACCGAGATCGATGCCGCCAGCCTGCGCTTCAGTGTCGAGGAAACCCAGGATTTCCTCACTCAGCGCCGCGGTGTCGGCCTGAGCAGCACCCAGGTAGAGCGCCTGCAGTGCAGCACCGAAGGCTGGGTCACTGCCCTCTGGCTGGCCTCGCTGGCCCTGGAGAACCACGGCGACACCGACAAGTTCCTCGATTCCTTCTCCGGTTCCAATGCGGCCATCGCCGCCTACCTAGCCGAGGATGTGCTGGCCGCCCTGCCCGAGCCACTGCGCCTGTTCCTGCTGCGCAGCAGCCTACTCGACGAGTTGAGCCCGGCTTTGTGCAACGCGATCTGCGACTGCAGCGACAGCCTCGACATGCTGCGCGAGCTGGAGCGCCACCAACTGTTCCTCGTCCCGCTCGACGAGCAGCGCGACCTTTACCGTTATCACAGCCTGTTTCTCGACTTCCTCCGCCACCAGATGCAACGCCGTTACAACGAAGAGCTGCCAGCCCTGCACCTGGCCGCCTGCAATGCCTATCTTGCGCAAGGACGGGTCATTCCGGCCATCCGCCATGCTTTGCAGTGCGGCAATACACAGATTGCCATCGACCTGCTCCACCAGCATGTCGACATGCTGCTCAGCCAGGGCCGCCTACGCCTGCTGGCCGAGTGCATCGGTCAACTACCGAAGGCAGAGCTTCAGCGTCACCCCCGACTGCAATTGATCCGCGCCTGGTGCACGGCCTTCACCTGGGGCCCCAAGGAGGCCCTGACCCTGGTGGCCGATATCGACAGCAGCACCCTCTCGGGCGAGTCCGCAGCCTATCTGCTGGCCCTGCGCCCGATGCTGCTGGTGATGATGGACCAATCCGAACAGGCCTACGAGATGGGCACGCAGTCCCTGGCCCAGGTAACCACCGCATACCCCTTCGCCTGGGCCATGCTCAACCAGGCGCTGACGCAGACCAGCATCCTCCTTGGCCGACATCAGGAAGCGCACCAATACGTCGATGAGGCACGTCGGGCGCAGAGCGATTCCGCTGGCGCGTTCGGTTTCGTCCTCGCCGAATCGGCCGAAGCGCTGCTCGACATGATGGCCGGCCGCCTCAAACAAGCGACCGCGCGCCTGCGCCTGGCCACGACCATGCTCGAAGGCTCGCGCCGACGTGATCGCAATGGCAACGCCCTGGCCGCCGTCCAGCTGGCCGAGACGCTCTATGAAAGCGACGAGTGCGAGGAAGCCCTGCGCCTGTTACTGATCTATACCCCCCTGGTGCAAGATCTCGGTCTCTCCGACGGCCTGATCACCGCCCATACCCTGCTGGCCCGCATCGCCGACGACAAGGGCGACCGTGATCGCGCCCTGCAAATGCTCAGCGAACTGGAAAACGTCGGCCACCGCCTGGGTCTGCCCCGCGTCTCGGCCAGTGCGCGCCTGGAACGGGCCATGCAAACGCTGGCCCATGGCGACCAGAACGGCGCCCTCGAACAATTGGCCCTGGCCGAACAGACCTTTCCCTGGACCGAGACCGCGACCCACTGGGGCATCGCCAACGACACCCTGACCCCGACCATCTGCCGCCTGCGCTGGATGATCCGCAGTGGAGCGTCCGGCAAGGCCATCGCGCCGCTGCGCAGCGAGTTGGCCGAAGCCGAACGCCTGCAACGCGGGCGCCGGGCGCTGAAACTGCGCATTCTGCTGGCCGAGGCGCTGTACCGCGACAACCAGGCGAAAATGGCCCTGCGCACCTTGGAGCGGGCCCTGAAGTTCGCCCAGACCGAAGGCTTCGTGCGTACCTTCCTGGAGGAAGGCGCGACCGTACAGATCATGCTGCGCGAGCTGCACAACGAACGCGAGGACAAGGACGCAACGGATGACAGCAGCCTCGAACGCTGGCTGCGCAGCAGCGCCACCGCTCAGCCCGCAGCCGGCAGCAACGGCACACTGGTCGACCCGCTGACGCAGAAAGAGCTGAAAGTGCTCAACCTGCTGGGCCAAGGATTGTCCAATGCAGCGATGGCGGAAAAGCTGTTCGTCTCCGACTCGACCGTGCGCACCCATCTGCGCAACATAAACCTCAAGCTGCACGCCAGCAGCCGCACCCAGGCCATCGCCATCGCGCGACGCATGGGCCTGTGCACCTGAACGCAACACCACTCACCAGCGAAAAGACCGCCCTTGGGTGTAATGCCGATCAGTTAAGCCTCAAACCTGTGGGAGCTTTGCTCCCACAGGTTTTGTGTCATGTGATCCTTGACTGACTGGCATTAGCCCTTGGGCGGCCTTTTCGTTATGGCACGGTGCTCAGGCTAACCGGGCACGGTATTCGTCACGCAGCAGGCGCTTGAGCAGCTTGCCGTTGGGCTCACGCGGCAAGCTCTCGGCGAAGTCAATCACCCGCGGACACTTGATCGGCGACAACTGCTCGCGGCAGTAGGCAATCAGCTCATCGACCAGCGTAGGGGAAGGTTCCACGCCCGATTCCAGTTGCACCACCGCGCGCACCTCCTCACCAAAGTCACGGTGAGGCGTGCCGATCACCGCCACGTCGAACACCTTGGGGTGAGTGATCAGTACGTTCTCGGTCTCTTGCGGGTACACGTTGACCCCACCGGAAATGATCATGTTGTTTTTGCGGTCGGTGAGGTACAGGAAGCCATCGGCATCCACATGTCCGATATCGCCCACCGTGGCCCAGCCGGCCGCATTGTAGGCCTCGGCGGTTTTCTCCGGGTCCTTGTGGTAGCTGAAGCGCGGGCCGTTGGCGAAATACACCAAGCCATCCTGACCCACCGGTAGCTCCTGACCGTCCTCACCGACGATATGCAGCTCGCCGAGAATAGCGCGACCGACAGTGCCAGGACGCGCCAGCGCGGTTTTGCTATCGACCATGGTGGAACCGATGCTTTCAGTACAGGAATAGAACTCGGCGAGGATCGGCCCCCACCATTCGATCATCGCCTGCTTGGTCGGTACCGGACATGGAGCCCCTGCATGCACCGCAACCTTCTGACTCGACAGGTCATAGCGCTCATGCACTTCCTGCGGCAACGCCAGCAGGCGGTGGAACATGGTCGGCACCCACTGGCTGTGGGTGACGAGGTAGCGCTCAATGGCTTTGAGGGCGTTTTCGGGGTCGAACTTCTCCGCCAGCACCAGGATGCCGCCCAGGATGGTCATGCCTTGCCCCCACTTCATAGGCGCGGCGTGATAGTAAGGCGATGAAGAGAAATACACCGACTCTTCGTTAACACCAAAACCGCGCTGCATAAGACCTGCGATTACCGCCGTACTACCCAAAGGCAAACCGGTAAGGTTCGGCTTCACCCCCTTTGGCCGCCCAGTAGTACCCGAGGAATAAAGCATTTCGCTACCTTCCACGGCATCACGAATGGGGCTGCCATCGAACGCTGACAACGCGTCATCGAATAGCTTGACGCCAGGCACCGGGTCGAGGCTGTAGATCTGCGGTGGCCTTGGCAAGGCGCGCACGGCATCAAGAATCGCCGGTGCTGTCTTGGCACTGACCAGCAGTACCTGGGCTTCACAGTCAGCCACGATGTAGGCCGCCTCTAGAGCAGTCAGACGCGTACTGATAAAGGTGTAATACAGGCCAGCATAATGCGCTCCCCACTGTACTGCTGGGCACTCCAGGCGATTTTCCAGGCAATAGGCCACGTGATCACCTGGCTTCAGACCCAACCACTGGTAAAGGCGGCCGAGCCGGTTGGCATAGGTATCCAGTGCGGCGTAGGTCAGCGTGGCGCCTGTTTCAGCCATGATCACAGCGGGTTTTTCCGGCGTACGCATAGCATGCACGCCTGGGTACAGTTGGGGTTGCTTGTCGCTCATTGCAGCGGCCTCTTGACAGTTGGCATTGCTTACGCTCGTGTGGCTGCACACGATTATGGTTGTTATGCAGTGGTTCACAGATGCTTGAGTATCCAGCCGAGTATCTTGCGCACTCGTGGCTTGTAAGGCGGAAAGAACATAGTCGCCAAAAGCACCTGCGTCTTGACGATGGCGCGCTCATGGGAAAATGCGCGAATGCCCCATTCGCCATGGTAACTGCCGATGCCGGAGTTATTGACTCCACCAAACGGCAGGTTGTGGTGCAGAAAGTGTGCGGCAATGTGGTTGACACAAGTACCGCCAGCACTGGTACGGACAATCAGCGCATCGGCACTGGCCGGGTCGCGACTCCAGATATACAACGCCAGTGGTTTGGGCGCTGCGTTGATGCGCTCGATCACCTCATCCAGATGATTGAAAGCGATAATTGGCAACACCGGCCCGAAGATTTCTTCTTGCATGATCCGCGCGTCATCAGGTACGTCCCCCAACAACGTCGGCGAAACAAAATGCGCGCCGACATCCACTGCTCCGCCATAAATCAGTCGCGCACCGCGGGTCTTGGCGTCGTCGATCAGGTCGGCCACACGCTGGGTGTGACGCACGTTGATAACCCGTGACAGTTCAGCATCCATGGCGGCCAGTCCCTCGCCGTACCAGGTGTCAAGGTGAGCGCAAACGCGCTGCACAAACTGCGCATGGATGCTGCTGTGAACATAAATGTGATCTGGCGCGATGCAGGTCTGCCCGGCATTGATGAACTTGCCCCAGGCGATGGTCTTGGCCGCAAGCTCGATGTCAGCGCTCTGGTCGACCACCACCGGCGACTTGCCGCCCAATTCCAGGGTGACACTGGTGAGATGCTTGGCTGCGGCGCCCATCACCACCTTGCCAATCGACGGCGATCCGGTGAAGAAAACATGGTCGAAGGGTAGCTCGAGTAGCGCCTGTGCCACACTGGCATCGCCCTCAAACACAGCCACTTCGGACTCATCGAACACTTCACGAATGATCTTTACCAATACCGCCGACAGGTTTGGTGCAATCTCCGAGGTTTTGATCATCGCCGTATTGCCACTGGCAATGGCCGGGATCAGCGGCCCCAGGGTCAGCGTTACCGGGTAATTCCATGGTGCCAGAATCAGACAGCGCCCACGCGGCTCATAGCGAACCCAGGCGCGAGTTCCCAGCGTCATCATCGACTGTCGCACACGGCGTGGCTTTAGCCATTTCTTCAGGCGCCTGCAATAGTCCGAGATATCCATGATCACCGGCATCAGCTCGGTGAAATCGACCTCCACCGGTGGCCGTTTGAAATCTTTCCCGGCGGCCTCGACTATGGCTTCGCGATGCATCATCAGGACCTCACGCAAGCGTCTCAGCTTGGCGATGCGCTGCTCGACAGTGGAGCTGCGCAGGCTTAGTGCCGTCTGGCGCTGAATCGCAAATATCCGCTGGATATCCGCCGCCAACTGCGGCGTCAGTGTCTCGGTAGGGAAGATTGGTGCCGGGGCAGCGGACATGGCGCAACTCTCTGGTAGGACTGACTGACCCTCATCATCGCCAACGCTTCGAAGATGGAAATCGTCGTAAACGACGACACTGAACAATCCCCCCTTGCCTAGCATGCAGGCACAGCCCAAAGCAAAGCAGGGACATTCCTATGATCGACAGTTACCAACCGCGCTGGATGAACGAAGAGCTTCTGGCGCTGCAAGATCTTGCCAGACGTTTCACCGCCGAAGAAGTTACCCCCAATCAGGAGCGCTGGTACGAACAAGGCGCCACCGACCGCGAAGTCTGGCTCAAGGCCGGTGCCGCCGGCATCCTGCTACCGGACATCTCCAGCGAATACGGCGGTTCCGACGGCACCTTTGCCCACGAAGCGGTACTGGCCCAAGAACTGTGCCTGGCCGGTGATACCAGTTGGCGCTGTGGCCAGCAGATCCATGTGATCGCCGCCCACTACATCGAACGCTACGGCAGCGAAGAGCAGAAACAGCGTTATCTGCCAGGCCTGGCCAGCGGCGAACTGATTGCCGGCATGGGCATGACCGAACCCAGCGGAGGCACAGACCTGCAGAACATGCGCACCCGCGCCATCAAGCAGGGCGACAAGTACATCATCAACGGTGCCAAGACCTTTATCACCAACGGCTCCATTGCCGACATCCTGGTGCTGGCGGCAAAAACAGACCCCAAGCAAAAAGCCAAGGGCGTCTCGCTGTTCATCTTTGAAACCAACAACCCGGGCTTTCGCGTCGGCCAACGCCTGAAGAAGATCGGCTTGCACGGCTCTGACACCTGCGAGCTGTTCTTCGAAGACTGCGAGGTGCCCGAAAGCGCGCTGCTCGGCGGCGTCGAAGGTCGCGGTTTCTACCAGATGATGCAGGACCTCACTTACGAACGCACCTTGACCGGCATCAACTGCGCCGCCGTCATGGAACGCGCTTTCCGCGTGACCCGCGACTATGCCCACGACCGCACCATGTTCGACAAGCGTCTGATCGATCTACAACACCCGCGCTTCGAACTGGCCGAGATCAAGACCGTGGCCACTATTGCCCGGGTGTTCTCCGACTTCGCCGTCGAACGCTATCTAGATGGCACCATCACCGCCGACATTGCCTCGATGAGCAAGTGGTGGATCAGCGAGCAGCAATGCGAAATCATCAGCCGCTGCCTGCAGTTGTTCGGCGGCCACGGCTATATGCTCGAGTACCCGATTGCCCGCATGTACATCGATGCACGCATCGAACCCATCTACGCTGGCTCCAACGAGATCCTCAGGGAAATCATCGGCCGCGGCCTGTAACGCCCCCTTGGCGCAAGGAGACAATCATGTCGGACAACCTAGAATTTGACGCCTTAGTCATTGGCGCGGGTGCCGGTGGTCTGTTTACCGCGGCGCTGCTGGCAAAGCGCGGCTACCGCACATTGCTCGTGGAGCGGCTCGGCGAAGTCGGAGGTCGCGCATCGACTCGTTACAAAGATGGCTTCGCCGTGAATACCGGGGCACTCGGGATTGAAATAGGTACAGAAACTGAAGAGGTGTTCAACGAAGTTGGCGCACGGTTGATAGTGCGTCAACCCTCGCCGGGTATAGTTTGCCGGGTCTCAGGCAAGGATATAAACATCTCGGCGGGCCTTCCTGGCATGGCAAACCGTGTTGCTATAAAGCTACTGCGGCTTGCTCTCCACGTTATCCCACCACTCCAGCCGCGCCCAGGTGAGTCCAGTCATGCCTGGGTTACACGCTTCACCCACAATCCGACGGTCCTGGGTGTACTTCACAACTTCATTGGATCAATCTTTGCCACCACGCCATACCTGTTACCCGCCGATCTTTTTTTGCACTACCTGACGACCAAAGGAGCATTCAAGCAATTCGGATTCCCTCCTGGTGGAACCGTAACGGTATGGCAGGAACTCCTCACTGCCTACAAACGTCACGGCGGCGAGATTTGGTTGAACGCGCAAGTAGAGCAACTTAGTTTTGCAACCGACGGCACGGTGAACGGTGCTACGGTCAATCGCGATGGAATCCCACGGCAACTGACAACCAAGCTGACGGTGAGTGACATAGGGCCACAGGCAACCCTTGGCCTGTGCGGGGACGCAAACCTTCCCGCCGACTACATCACTACGGTAAAGCGCCAGTACCAGCCAAGCGCCATCATCACGATTTACTTTGCCAGTACTACGCCCCTGGCCAGTTTCCCAGGATTTGCCTGCTTCAGCTCCACCCGGAGGCTCTGCTACGCAACGAGTTTCACGCCAACCTGTCCGGAAAACTCGCCGCCAAACTGGCATCTTTACTGCGGAGCCAGCGTACCGCAACCCTGCACCGGCGACTTCAATGAAACCAATGAAATAGAACTCCTGAAAGCTGACCTGCTAGACGAGTTCCCTGGCTTCGCGCAGGCACGCATTTTGGACGTGGTAGTGACCCGCGACGAGTGGCCCGCGCAACGAGCCATGGCTGGCGCGGACTTGCCGAATGAAACCCCCATTGCGAACCTCTGGAACGTCGGTGATGGCGTCAAAGAATGGGGTAGCGCGGCAACGACCGCCTGTGCCGAAACCGCCATTCTGGTAGCGGCCAAGATTGAACGAGCATACCCCTGGCAAGCAGCACAAGCGGTGCTCGAACCCCAACAACAAGAACATGCAAAAGCCGTATCACAACCCATCCCACAATCCCACGCTGTTGACCACACCAGCAGTAGTCCTAAGGAAGCACTATGAACCAGCGCGTTTTCAGCATCAGCGCCTGGAGCGGTACTGCCGCATTAGTTGTGACCTGTCTCGGGTGGCTGATCGCAGGAATACTGCCACTCCCCCTAGGCCCCTCAACCAGCGCTATAGAAGTCGCCGCGTTCTTCATCGACGATGCGACGGTGACGAAGATGGGCTTTGTCATTGCTTCCGTCGGGGTTGGACTGATGCTTCCCATGTTGGCTGCCATCTCAATGCACATGTTGCGCATGGAAGGCCGTTACCCATTGCTCAGTTTTACCCAGATGATTGCCGGCGCAGTTACCGTGATACTTAACACCCTCCCCCAGTTACTGTGGGCGACCATCGCCTTTCGTACCGATCGAACACCCGAGGAGTATCGAACACTGAACGATATCGCTTGGTTGTTGCTGTTCACGGGGATCATACCTTTCATGGTCCAAAACATTGCCATCGGCACGGCAGTGCTCAGCGCCCCCCACAAAGTCTTTCCACGCTGGGCAGGGTTCCTCAATCTGTGGGTTGCATTGGCCTTTGTACCTGACGTACTCGCTTACTTCTTCATGAGCGGACCATTCGCCTGGAACGGGATCTTCGTCTTCTGGTTGGCACTGGGGGCTTACGCGGTATTCCTGGTAGGCATGGGCGTTGCAATCAAACACGCCAATGCACAAATCATTGCCCTCGCCAAAATGGAAAGAGCCTCTGCATGACCTCTCAGGTCCCGGACTTTCTCTGCAACGACGTCGCAATGCCCATAGAGGGTAAACCGTCGCATGCCGCCGATGACAACCACCCTGGCGAAGCGGGAATCTGGGTATTCATCTTCGGTGACATGATGATTTTCAGTGCCCTCTTTTTGACGTTCCTCTGGAACAACCGCCAAGATCGTAGTGCCTTTTCAAACGATGCAGGCAGTCTGTTCCAGAGCATCGGCGGCATCAACACACTCATCCTACTCCTCAGCTCATACCTGGTTGTGCTCGCCGTGGGCGCACAGCGTCGCGGTCATACCGTCCGCGCCGGCCGCCTGATACTAGGCGCTTTGGTCTGCGCGTTAGGATTCGCCAGCCTCAAGGCAATCGAATACAGCATTGAAGTCGCCAATGGGCATACACCTACAAGCTCCTTGTTCTTCACCTTTTACTTCGTTCTGACTGGCATCCACTTATTGCACGTTCTGATTGGCGTATGCCTGCTCAGCCTCTGGTGGAGCAGATGTAACAGCCAAGCTTCCTGGAGCGATGAGCGCGCCTTTGTCGAAATCTCGGCGGTCTATTGGCATATGGTCGATCTGCTGTGGATCCTCATCTACACGCTGCTCTATTTGGTATGCATCGCATGAGTGCCTCTTCGCAGCAACATGTGACCATCGTCTGGCTCTCTCTGGTATTAGCCACCTGCGCTACCTGGTGGCTGAGTACCAGCCACCCTTTTTCCGCCACCAGCGAACACCTGGCGTCCTCCATTGCGATAGCCATCGCCTTCATCAAGGTCTATTACATCGGCATGGACTTCATGGAGCTTCGCGGGGCTCCTCGGGTACTGCGCCGCATTTTCATGGCCTGGATCGGACTGACTGGCGGTGCCGCAATCGCACTCTATGCCATCTAGGTGCAACCATGGTTACCGCCAGGCCGCCGGTCTTCGTGATCGTGAAGTGTGTTAGATCAATCCATTCAACTTCGTAACCTCACTTGCTGAGGCAGACTTACAGGAAGTCTGCACATCAACCCTGGCTCACTGGAATCCTGACCACCAGCCCATCCCACTCCTCGCACATCTTCAATTGGCAGCCCAGGCGGCTGCTCTCATTGACCTCGAAGGCGCCTTCCAGCATGAAGGTTTCGTCGCTGCTGCGCGCCGGCAACAGTGACTGCCAGGCGGGATCGACATACACATGGCAGGTTGCACAGCTGCAGGCCCCACCGCATTCGCCGTCGATGCCCGGCACCAGATTGTCGACGGCGATCTGCATCAGCGAGCGGCCTGTCTCGGCCTCAACGCTGTGCACCACATCAGAATGTTCGATAAAAATGATTTTCGGCATAGTTCTACTTCCTACTGTTCTGGCAACGGCGTCAGAGCGCTGCGGCAAGTAACGACTTGAGGTCAATACTTTCGTCCGCCAGCACTTGTGGATCGACTTGAACCCGCTCGGCAACCAGACGCTTGCCAACCATGAAGTCCTGCGGCCGGTTGACCGCGTCGACGGACAACACCACCCCCTTGCGCAGGTAAAAGGCGCAAAAGGATTCAGCAGCCATATCACCCCGCAGCACCAGTTGGTCGTAGCCCTGGGACAGGCCGACCATCTGCAGCTTGAGATCAAACTGGTCGGACCAGAACCAGGGTACGGCGATGTGTGGCAGGTTCTTGCCACAGATCGTATGAGCGGCCGTGCGCGCCTGCTCCTGGGCACTCGGCACCGATTCGATGCGGATGAGACAGCCGAGGAAACCGTTGACGTGTCGGGCGCAGTCGCCAACCGCCAGGATGTCTGGATCAAGGGTCTGCGCGTAAGAGTCGACGACGATGCCGTTGTCGATCTCCAGACCGGCGTCACGGGCCAGTTGGTCATTGGGCAAGATTCCGATGCCGACGATGATCAAGTCGACCGGCAACTCACTGCCGTCGCTTAGCTGCACCGACTCCACTCGCTCGGCACCCTGGAATACCTGCACGCTGGTTTCCGTGCGCACATCCACGCCCCGGCGGCGATGAACGCCCTCGTAGAACGCGGAAATCTCCGGAGCCGCGACCCGTGCCAGCACCCGTGGCGCCGCCTCCAGGACGGTGACCTGCAGGCCGTTCTTGATCCCGACCGAGGCGGCCTCCAGACCGATGTAACCGCCGCCGATCACCAGCAGACGCTTGCCCGCGACGAAGTCCGGCTGCAACCGTTCGATATCCGCCAGGTTACGAATGTAATGGACATTGGGTTTCTGCGCAGCCGGCTCCTCCAGGCGACGCGGCCTTCCGCCGGTAGCCAGCACCAGCTTGTCATAGGCCTGAGTCCGGCCATCACTGAGCGTGACGGTCCGCCGCTCGCGGTCGATGGCGCAGACCTGCACGCCGGTCCAGCACGCCACCTGCAACTTGTCGTACGCGGCCGCACTGCGAATCAGCAACGACTCGCGGCTCGCCTCGCCGGAAAGGTAGGTCTTGGACAACGGCGGGCGCCGATAAGGAAGCTCGGGCTCATCGCCGATCAGGATAATCCGGCCGGGATAGCCGTTCTGACGCAGCGTAGCCACCAGTTCGGCACCTGCATGACCGGCGCCGACAATGACGGCAGTTTCGTTCTGTGGATACATGGGGCGGCTCTCTTCGAGATGACTATGGCTTGCATTTTTCAGTCATGCTCGCCCGCTGCCGGAAGCCGCACATCGTCGTTTGCGACGAACTCGTGGCGGCTCCCTTACCTGCCATCCAGGGGTCAGAAACGGGCTCACTCCTGGTTGATCGAGCCGCTTGAAGAACGGGGGCTGCCCGGCGCAGGAAGGGGCTTCAGGCAGCAACTGCATGACGCACTGGTAGCGGCCCCAGCACGCCTCCCAGGCCTCGTAACCGACATTGATGACCCGCCCTTACCCGCCGCCGTGCAGCCCCAGCATCTGCGCCAATCCATACTGCTCATGGAAGACGAACTCAGATTAGGAAAGACAGGGTGAAAAGGGCCTTGTCGTTGTTAACCAAGACCACTTTCTTGCGCGCCATGCGCAGGCTGCCTTCTTCTCGACGCAGCAGGTATTCGTTGCGGGTGCACCACACGGTGTCGGCGCGCAGATTGGACTCGAAGACCATGGCATTAGCTGCCACCCGAATCTCGTCACCACTGGCCTCGATGATCTCGACGTTGGACAGCACCCGCCCCAGGCGCGAGCGCGGAGACTGAGTGTGGCGCTTGCCAGTATGGAACTGCTTGATCCGCAGGGCGATGCGCGAGCGGTTGTCATAGATAATCGACATCTGCGTTTCCGGGTCGATGTCATCGCCGTTGGCCGGCACCCAGTACACACCGTCGGTGGTCCATAGAGCCTCCCAGTCGTCGTACTCGTGAGTATCCTGCAGACGGGCTTCGCGGTAGAGGAACTGGCTAACTTCGACGATCAGGTTTTTTTCCGGGATAACTGCACTGCCCATTTATTGCGCCTCCATCAGGGAGCGGTAGTGGCTCCAGATGCCACGGGTGGTCACTTCGTCGGTAGCGTCACCGATCAGGAAGCCGTCAGCATCGCGGCGCTCACGCGCCAGGCCGCGGCCGAGGTAGTTCCACTCCGGATTGCGGCTGCGAACCCCACGTTGGGTGCGCTCGTACATTTCCGAGTCGTCGGCGAGCAGGAAACCAGCCGGCCCGACCGAGCCCATTGTCTGCTGGCGCAGTCGCCGATTGAGATCGGGCGCGCCCTTGAACTGCAGCGCGGTGACGTGTTGCACGGTCTCGTCGACCGCCAGCGGTTGGATCACGAAAATCTGGATTTCGGCGATGAACAGGTTGGGGAAGATCATGATGTGTGGCGTGCCATCGATCATGATTTCGTTGGCGCGCTCGGTGCCATATGCTTCACGCATCTTGCTCACGTACTCGGGCAGGCGTGCTTCGGTGGTGCCAAACCAGCCCATGGGCTGGCCGATGCGGCGGAACTCTGGTCGCAGGTCGATCTCGGTGTGGCCACCGCCCATGTCCCGGGCCACGGCAGTGGAGTCAGCACTGTACAGATCGCCGATACCGCTGGAGGCGACATCAAAGATCGAGGCATGAACGAACTGAGGGTGGTAACCGTCGGTCTCGTTCTCGACGATGAACTTCCAGTTAGACTTGGCCTTGTGCTGCAGGAAGCCGGCAGTGATTTCCACCTCCCCCTCGGGCGACGTCACCACCAGCGCATCAAGCGCGCCACGGGCAGCCCCCAGGTGCTCCTCCAGCGTCGGCCCCTCCACGGCCATGCTGCCGAACACAAAGCCCTGGTAAATGCCGATGCGCGCCACCTTGCCCAAGCCCAGAGTGCTTCGGTCGGTGCCTTCGTAGCCGGCCGCGAACGGATAACCGCGCAAGGTACCGGTATTGGAGAAGGTCCAACCGTGATAGGGGCAGGTAAATGATCTGCGATTACCCGCATGCTCCAGGCACACCTGGTTGCCTCGATGCGGACAACGGTTGAGTAGCAGATGGATCTGCCCCTCCCCGTCGCGGGTCATGATCACCGGCTGAGGGCCGATCGACTTGACCACGAAATCGTTGAGTTTGGGAACCTCGCTGACATGGCCAACGTAAACCCAGGTGCGGTACCAGATCCGTTCCAACTCGAGCTGGAAGAGCTCTTCGTCGGTGTAGACCGAACCATGCACGCGGTCATGCTGGACCAGGTCATCCCAGTTACGGGTGGGAATTAATGTCGTCATCGCGAACCTCTGAAGGGGAGTGAAGACTCGATAGCCGGCACTGTATCGATGCCCCCGAAAACCCAGATCGTCGCTTTCGACGAATTCCCCCAACACCCGCACCAGACAGTCCAGTCGCCGCCGACTAACTGCTCAACTGAACGCCCCTTTTCTTAACCCTTCACTACGACTCACGCTCCTGCATTCGCCCAGAAAACCAAAGAGCGCCAGGGTCGAGCACACCGCATTCCCGCTCGTCGGATTCGACGATTTTCAACCACCTGCCGAAACCGGCAAGCAGGCGAAATCACTTTTTTATTCAGATAGATAGCAGCAGATTAGCGGTCCTCAAAGATTAACAATGTTATTTTTACACAGTTAACAATACTGAAAAATGCTGTTAATTTGGCCCCACACCCCACTGAACACGATAATCCATGGCCCGCCCAGTCTACTCAGCCGATGAAACCGAGAACCTCCGCCAGACCCTGGTGCGCGGAGCCCTGGAGCTGTACTTGGAAGAAGGTATGGACAACGTCACCCTGCGTCGGATTGCCAAGCGGGTGGGACTGAGTCACACCGTCGGCTACCGCTACTTCGCCAATAAGGAAGCCCTGGTCGCCGAGATGCGTCGCGCATGCCTTTTGGAGCTAAAGGCCGCCGCAATGCCGGCCAACGATGACGAAAGAGATCCGATCGAACGCATCCGCTCGACCCTTCGGGAGTTACTGGCGTTTGGCAGCAGCCAACCAGCCAAGTACCGGCTCATTTTTTCTGACACTCAGCCGGATCTCACCGAATACCCACCGCTGCTGACAGAACGCTGGGAGTTTTTCGCCTCGTGCGTCGATCTGGTACAGACCGCCATTGACCAGAAACGCCTGCATGGCAATGCCCTGTTACTTACCCACGGTCTATGGAGCCTGCTGCACGGGATGCTCTCGCTGCACACGGCTAACCAGCTGGTGCATGGCCTGTCTCTGCGCGAAATGGCATGGCCGCTGATCGACAGTTTTCTGCACGCAGGCGATATCGCCCCCCCAACAAAAAACCCGCAGCCACCGACTAGCCAGTCGTCGCATAGCTGATGTAGAGGAGAAGACCTGTGACTATCAATGCCCTGGCTCGCTTTACCGTCCCCCTGGAAAAGCGCGCGGCCCTCGAAAAATTGTGCCGTGTCCCCGGCGCATCCCCCATGGTGCTTGGCCTGCTGATCGCCTCCACCGGCGGCGTGATTGTTGCCGACATCCTGGCCGTGCTCGGCTACTTCAACCTAGGCTGGACCTGCCTGCTCAATACCTTCCTGATGTACTGGCAGTTCACTGTGGCCCATGACTCGATTCACCGTTCGGCGGCGAAGAATCAGAAGCTCAACGACCTGTTTGGCCATATCGGCATGGCCACCTTCGCACCGCAGATCAGCTTGGGAATTTTCCGTTGGGCGCACATCCAGCATCACCGTTTCACCAATGGCCCGAAAGATCCCGACAACTGGATGCACGGCCCCTGGTGGAGCCTGCCGGCGCGCTGGTCCCTGTTGGAAATCGGCTATCTGCTATTCATCATGAAGAACCGGGATCCGATCGCCATGCGCCACCTGCGCGGCACACTGCTCAATGCGGCGATCACCGTGGCCATAGTCGCGGCGTTGACCTACCTGGGTTACGGCATGCATGTGCTGCTGTTGTGGTTCATCCCCTCGCGCCTGGTCTTCATCTTGGTGGGCTGCGTGTTCTTCTGGCTGCCCCATGTCAAGGACGACGTGGAATCCGAGCAGGACTTGACCCTGGCTACTTCCATGCGCCTGGGCCACGAGTGGTTGCTGACGCCGCTGTGTCAGTACCACAACTACCACCTGATTCATCACCTGTTCCCGACCATGCCCGCGTATCAGCATGTGAAGGCCTGGCAGCTGCTGGAGCCGGAGCTACGACAGCGCAACCTGCAGATTCAGCATGGTTTCGCCATTCAACCCGTCATCCATCTGTCCACCTGAAGAGGAGCCCGACCATGAAACGTTGGCAATGCAGTTTCTGCTCACACATTTACGATGAGCGTCTTGGTGATCCGGACAACGGCATCCCTCCCGGCACCCCGCTGGAAGACCTCCCTGACGACTGGATGTGCCCGGACTGCGGAGCCGGCAAGGCGGACTACTTCGAGATTGTATGACTCATCATCGCCCGGGCCACGTTGGCCCGGTGTACCTGCACAAATGCGTTGAATGAGACTCCCCTACGCCCTCCAAGCTGCCCAGAAGCATCCGCCAGAAGCCAAGGAGCGTCATATGCGCAATCTCTCCGTGCGTGCAAAGCTGTACTTCCTGATGTTCTGCTTCATCACCAGCCTCGCCGTCGTAGGAACCGCCAGCCGGCTCGGTATCCACAATGCCGGCCACAGCATGGAAGAGGTCAGCGGCGCGCTAAGTGCCGTTGATGCCTTGGCATCTCTGCGTCACGCGCGACTGATCTCCATCGCCGCCATGCAGGAGGGCGCCAGTTGGCGCCCCGAGGCGTTCGACTCGATGAGCGACAAGAGCGACGCCCTGGCCGAGGCCCACGACCTGTTCAACGATATCCTCACGCGCCACCGCGAAGCCTTGACGCAGGCCGAGCTGGCGTTCAAAGCCTACGATACCCAGACCAAAAGCAGTGAAGAGCTGGCCCTGTGGCAGGAATTCAGCGCGCTGCGGAACGAATTCCAGAGCGCCGACCAAGTGCAGACCGAAATCTGCGAGGCCCTCGCTCAAGCGAAGAGCTGGGACGACGTACATATTCGCTCGTTGGAGCTGGTAACTAACACCCTACCCTGGGCAGCGGCGATCCACGCCTCCAGTGAGCCGCTGGAGAAGCTGCTCAAGCTTGGAGTCACCGATGCCGCGCAGGCGCAGGCTGGCGGCGAGTCGGTAATCGCCACCGCCAACAGACTGATCGCCAGCGTACTAGGGGCCACCATGCTGATCCTCGGTATTCTCGCCGCCCTGATCGTACGCAGCGTGGTCAATCCGCTGCATCAGCTGCGCTCAACCTTTGAACAGGTGCGCAGCAGCAACGATTTTTCCCTCCGTGCACTTAACCATGGCCGCGACGAGGTGGCGCAAGCCGCCAGCGCATTCAACGCCTTGCTCGAACGGGTGCAGACCGCCTTGCTCGAAGTGATGGTCGGCGCCAATCGCATCGACCAAACGGCCCAACAGACCAGCACCATGGCTAAACAGGTGGCCAAGAGTTCGGTGCAGCAGAACGAAGCAGCCACAGACATCGCCAGCGCTATCGAACAGATGAGCGCGTCCATCGGCCAGATCAATGCCAGTACCCGCGATGCTCACGCCCGAGCCCAGGATGCTGCGGGCGCCGCCGGTTGCGGCGCGCAGGCAATCAGCCGCACAGCAGAGGAAACCGACCAGGTGACGCGCCAGGTCGGCCGAGCGAGCGAGACTATCAGCGCACTGGGCAACGAAACGGATCGCATCACCACCATCGTCGAGGTGATCAAGGCGGTTGCCGAACAGACCAACCTGCTCGCCCTTAACGCCGCCATCGAAGCAGCAAGGGCCGGCGAGCAGGGCCGTGGCTTCGCCGTGGTAGCCGACGAGGTACGCCAGTTGGCCGAGCGCACGCGCACTTCGGCCGAGGAGATCCGCGATATGGTCAGTTCCATGCAGGCCTCCGCCCGCCAGGCCGTCGCGGAAATGGCCATAGTGACCAGCCGCACTCGCGAAAGCCAGGCGCTATCGGAAAACGCGGCGGCCAGCATGAACGAGATCCTGCAGAGCGCCAGCTTGGTATCGGAGGGAATCAGCGCGGTTTCCCAGGCACTGATCGAGCAGGACCGTACCACCCAGATAATCGCCCAACGGATCGAGGCGGTGGCGCAGATGAGCCAGGAAAATTGCAGCACCGGCGAGCACGCCGCGGCGGTCTCCCGCAGTTTGGACGGCGCCGCTGCTGACCTGCGCCAGGCCATTAATCAGTTCAAGGTCTGACCCCATTAATTCGTCGATTTCGACGACGTCGGGTGGACGTCAGGGGGAGAAGATAATACCTAAATAACAGTGTTCGCGATTCATCGCTCAGGGAATGCCTGAAGAAGACTTACCGAATCTAGTGAAATGCGCCGACCTCGTTGCCTGGACTTTTTGACGATGCAGACCGTCTTCCGACCGACGAAAGTTTCGCGAAACTATATTCGCCCAGACAGGCCGCATACTGAATTTCATGACACAAATACAACAAGCGCATAGCCATCGGAGAAAAAACATGAAATCCATATATAACATCCCCCCAACGCCCCCACTTCACAAGTTGGCGCTGGTGCGGCTGGGCAGGTTACCTATACTGCATTATCATCCTTATAGCCTGGGCTGGAGTTGCGGGCTTTTTACCGCCTCCCGCACAGAGCCTTAGCGTAGATGAAACCCATCAATACTATATTGACAACAGCCTCCGCATCCGAATCGGCATGTTAATGATACTTCTATCCACCCCCCCTCTATTACATATGGGGCAGTGCAGTTTCTAGAACCATGCAATATGTCGAAGGCCCGAATGGCACGCTTTCCCTCATACAATTAATGGGGGCTTTCGGCACTGTAGTGGCGACCTGGGCCTCATGCGTAGGCTGGGAGGCATCCGCCTATGACCCCGAACTGAAGACAGCACAAGACATAAAATTGCTGGCCGATTACTCTTGGTTGTGGTTTGACACCACAGTCATGGTATCCGTCACCCAGTTTGTTTCATTTGGCTGCCTGTGCCTAATTGATAAAAACCCAAGACCGCTATTCCCCAAATGGCTGGGATGGTTCTCGATTGCCATGGGCCTATCCTTCCTTATGGCGGTATTAATTCCGTTCTTCCGGACAGGCCCATTCGCGTGGAACGGTCTTCTTTGCTACTACGTTGGCCTGTTTGATTTCTTTATATGGATCATCATCGCCACTCACTATGTACTGAAAGCCATTAAGCGAATCGAGCAGGATTCTATTGGCATCGTTTGACTGCAATTGTTTACCGAGCACCATTGATTCCCTGCAAAAACTGATAGAGCGACCGTCCTATTGCACACTCGCGGGCGTGCAATTGGGCTTCAAACTTCCATAACAGAGCGATTTGAAATGGTTGCCAGCATTGAGAAAGTAAAAAACAGACAGTCCAACTACCCGCTCGGAGCACTACACAGCTCTCGCCCAGAGCAACATGAAACCATTCCTACTCGAACAGAAAACAAGCACGCCCCTGGCGAGGAAGGAGTCTTCATCCTTGTCCTGATGGACATGATGTTATTTATGATTATTTTCTGCTCTTACTTTTATGAAAGAGCCAAAAATCCTGATAGCTTCATTCAATCTCAATCGTCGTTATCCGTAAATGCGGGAATTTTCAACACGCTCATTCTCTTAACCAGCTCATGGTTTATCGTATTGGCCATACGTAGCCTGTCCAAGCTGAACCGGCGCACCTGCATGGTGTTTATTCTCCTGACTCTAGCGTGCAGCTTGGCTTTCACGATTTCAAAGTTCCTAGAGTACAAAGAAAAACTGTCTACCGGCATAACCATGCTCACCAACGACTTCTTCATGTTTTACTACATGATTACCGGCCTGCATTTTATGCATGTACTCATTGGATCAATTATTCTAATCGTCATGTTTTTTCGCATTAAAAATGGCTCATCGGGCGTTCACGGACTTGAAAGCTCCGCCACCTTCTGGCACATGGTGGATTTACTGTGGATTATAATTTTTCCCCTGCTCTACATCATGAGATAGCAAGATGACTTACTCATTCCCATCTCGCGAAACTTTTGTCTGGCTGCTTCTGATAATGGCCACGCTAGCGACTTTTTATTTCTCGGGCAGCACGCTTGGCAGTGCGATCACCAGTAGTGAGAGCCGCTTGATCATGATCACCATTGCCGCATTTAAATGCAGGCTAGTCATGCGGGAATTCATGCAGATCAAGAACATGGCACTGCCATGGAAATTAGCATTTGATGGCTGGCTGCTTCTTGTTTCCACAATCATATTTATTGGACTCGGACTAAGCCAAGATTGAACACTTCACTTCTAACAACCCAGTAAAAAAATGCAATCCAAAGCGTTTATTTATACGCCTCACCGACCCAACCGATCACGCACAAATTGAAGAGGCAACATGAAACCGATCATTCGCAACCCTGCAGAGTTTACCCCAGCCTGGTTAACGGACACCCTTACCAAGGCCGGTGCGCTTACAAAAGGACATGTTTCCAATCTTACGGTGGAGACCGTTGGCACAGGGCAATTGGGCTCCGTCGTACGCCTGACGCCTACTTATGAGGGAGCCGATGAATTTGCCCCCAATACCATTATTGCCAAACTGGCTTCCGTAAGTGAGACCAGTCGTCAAACGGGCGTTGCCATGGGAGTGTATGAAGCCGAAGTACGCTTTTATCAGCAAATCAGTCGCACCGTTGAAATCAGAACGCCACGCTGCTGGTTCGCAGAGTTCGACCCGACCGAAGGCTGGTTCACTTTGCTGTTCGAGGATCTTGGTACCTACAGTGTGGGCAATGTCATTGAAGGAGGAACCGTCGAGCAAGCACGTCTCGCGCTACAACAACTTATCAGGTTACAGGAACCGCGCTGGAACGACCCATCGCTCCTGGATCTACCTTGGCTCGCCGACCAGAGACGTACCGTGGGCTTGTTCTCTCTCTTCCCTGGTGTCTTGGGTGGGTTTTCCAAAACCTTCGCGCCCCTCATCGACCCCGAGCTGATTCGCCTGGCGGAGCGCGTGGTGCCTCGCTCAGTCGAATACATTAGTAGGTTGGACGGCCCCCGAGTCATACAGCATGGTGATTACAGGCTCGACAATATGCTCTTCGGTCACGATAGCGAGCATTCGCCATTGATAGTTGTTGACTGGCAGACGGTGCGCTTAGGGTCGCCAATGGTCGACGCCGCGTTTTATCTCGGAGCCGGCCTCTCCACGAAACTCCGCCAGCGCCATGAGCAAGAGTTAATCCGTGACTATCACGAACAGCTGCTTGCCATGGGAGTAAGGGACTTTTCTTGGCAAGCCTGTTGGGATGGCTATCGCCTGCATGCCCTGTATGGCTTTTTCATGGCGGTGGGTACTTCCATGCTAGTTCAACAGAATGAGCGCGGCTTAGCGATGTACAAAACTTCGCTGGAGCGTCACGGCGCGCATGTTCTCGAGCTGAATGCCGAAGCACTCTTCAACTAAAACAGAAGTGAGCATCCGTCGAGAACTGCGTCATACGTCCGGACAGGCAGCACTCTTTAGCAAGGCGCTGCGCTGAAAATATGATAATAATCAGGAGTGGACATGAACAAGGTAGGTAATAAGTCTTCAACGGCAGCATTTTCTCTCGGACCGGAACACGACCTCCGTCATAAATTAGGTAACGAATCCCATGCGCGCGAGTCGCTGGTTTTCATGTTGCAGCTTGCCGAGGAAAACATCGCCGCTTTCATTTACACCTGGGTGAGCGGGGACAATAAAGCAGGCGCCGCCTTGAGCGTTTACGGTTCCGGCGTGGGCAAAGAGCCCATATTTGAGATTTGCGACGGTATTCTTGTACCCAGTGATATGGATTTTGACGATTGGCACGTGGGTGATGTCCGAGTCCGCCATCGCTTACCGCTTGAGACTGCGGAAGTTCACTACTCCGGCCAGAAAGCCAGTATCGAATACCAGTTCGAAGCGATGCACCCAGCCTACAACTACGGCTCTAGCCCGGAAGGATGTCCAACCTGGATGGCGACAGACCGTTTTGAGCAAAGTGGGCGCGTAAAGGGCGTGCTTCGCCTTGGCGAGCGCACGATTCCCTTCGAGACGTTTGGTCATCGTGACCACTCGTGGGGGACGCGTGATTGGGGGCAAGTGCAGCAGTCGAAGTGGCTCGAAGCTCAGGCGGGCCCCGATGTGGCCTTGAATGTCTTTCAGTACATGGCTGTCGGCCGCACTGGTTTCATGGGATACATCCAGAAAGAGGGACGCATTGAGCAGGTGACGGACATACGGGTCGACTTCACGCTAGACCCAATGTTTTATCACACCGAGATGGCGTTTGTTATCGAAGATGCAGCCGGACGCGTCACCACTGTGCGTACCAAGCTATTTGCCTTGTTTGAGTTCGAAGTCAGCCCCCTGTACACCCTTAACGAGGGTTCGATGGTTGTGGAGATTGATGGTGAACCAGGTGTAGGTCACGTCGAAATGGGGTGGTCGAAGGCTTATCTTGATTATCTGCGTCAAAGCGAAAGCTAAGAACCAGAGCGGTAAATAGAGTTTTTGCACGTAACTGCAGGATCACCCAACAAAGGGATGCTTACCAACACTGGATAGTGAGTTTTCATGGGTAGTTAGCAGATACCGTGTCAACACACCTGTGTTGGCACCGCATATTTTCGAACTATCAGCAAACAATCCAGCGCTGTTACACCAAATCGTCGTAACCGACGATTGGCCACGCAGCGGAGATGGCTAGCTTTCGTGGTATCGACTAGATGCAGTCTCACTCGCGTAACCAGACCCCATGTTCGACGCCTACCGACCCCACCGGATGAACGACGAACTCGATCCCTGCGCAACCTTACTCGCCGCTTCGGGACGAAGCAGGTTGTGCCGTACCAGGAGCGCTGGTGCGAGCTGGGCGCAACCGACCGAGCGGGTGACTGTTCGACAATTGCTGCCTTACCCGCCGCAGCTGTTCGGGACGTGGAAAAGCGAGCGCCAATAATCGGGCCGACCTACACCTAAACCAACGAACTCCTCGAGAAATTGATCGGACAAACTCTATGATGCTTTCGCCAACACAAGAAAAACTGACTATTCGCCATAAAAAAGGACCTCTCGCGATGACGACCGAACGCTCGGCAAGTTACCGAATCCTGCATCTGTGCAACTACTCTGTTCTGATCGTCGCGCTTGGTGGACTACTTGGGTTTGCTGTATTCGCGGGCTTCTGGCCACCGCCTCCGGCCTACCTCAACGCAAGCGAAATCAGCAGCTATTTCCGAGAAAATAGTTTCGGTATCCGAGTGGGCATGATGGTCATGTTCGTCTGTATGCCCTTCTACCTGACCTGGACTGCGGTCATGGCCAAAATCATGGAACGCATCCTGACGGACTCCATGAGCGTTCTCTCGCAGGTGGTACGCACTAGCGGCGTAGCTGCCATGTTGACCTTGATGCTGCCTGCACTCTACTGGATGACCGCCGCCTTTCGGCCCGACAGCCGCTCCGATGGGGAGATCCAGATGCTCTACGACCTAGGCTGGTTCATGTTCGATCCACCCTTTGTGATCTTTGCGATCGAGTGGTGCGCCATTGGCATCTGCATGCTGATGGACAAGCGGGAGCAGCCCCTATTCCCATCCTGGATCGCCTGGTTGGGTTTCTTCACCTGCGCAACTTTCATCTCGGTCCTACTGATTCCTTTCCTGACCACCGGCATTTTTGCATGGCACGGCCTGATCACCTTCTGGCTCGTGTTCGTGACGTTCTTCATCTACCTCTTTTGCCTTGTGCCGTTGACCCGGAAGGCTTTGCTGCGACTCGAAGCGGAAGATCGGGGGAAGAATTGAAGTTAATTCCGTCACGGCAGCGTGTTACCGCCAGGCCCCTCTTGCCCCCCACGTGCACGCCACAAGTCCGTCGCCTGCCGGGTTTGGAAGGTATCTGGGTATTCGTCGGCCTGGACATGATGATCTTCGCGCTGCTGTTCGGCTCATTCATGGTCGAGCGTCTAAAGAATCCCGACACCTTCGAGGCTTCACGTCAGGCTCTAAACCTCCACTTTGGAGGAGGCAACACGCTGATCTTACTGACCAGTTCCTGGTGCATGGTTCGCGCCGTCCAGGCGGCGCGCCGGCGCACCGCGGTCGGCCCGTGGCTGGCGGCCGCCCTCGCCGGCGGCATCGCGTTTGGCATTTCGAAAGTCGTTGAATACATGGGGAAGATTCAGGCCGGCTACACCATGCTGACCAACGACTTCTTCATGTTCTATTTCGCGCTGACCGGCATCCACCTCCTGCATGTCGTCGCTGGCTGCGTAGCGCTTGCCGTATTTTGGGCACACGCTCGGGCGGGGACATACGCCAGAGACAGCAGCCTGGCAGGTATCGAGAGCATGGGAATCTACTGGCACATGGTCGATTTGCTTTGGATCATCCTTTTCCCGCTACTTTATCTCATGAGGTAATACATGGACCGCGCACAACGATGGGTGACCAGCGTGTGGTTGTTGCTGAGCATCGCGACGATCTTCACGACCTGGGGCTTGTCGAAAGACGGCGTCACCGCAGCGACCGCCACGATCGCGACGATATTGATTGCCGCCTGGAAGGTGCGTATGGTCCTGCTCCATTTCATGGAGCTGGACCATGCCCCCTTGGGGGTGCGGTTCTTGTTCGAGAGCTGGACGGTGCTGGTGGCCGTCGTCATCCTCACTCCCTATTTCCTTGCTCCGCTGTTGTCGTGACGCGCGCCAATGCCCGCAAGGCTGGACAGCGGTGCCGGGGCGGACAGCCTGCGCGGTCGACTCGAACGAAATTGCCACCACCTGCCAGGAGGCCAAACAGCCAGTCAACCTGCTGTCCCGGGACGGACTGCCCTCCCCCGAAGAATTGAAGCGCCTGGGCGTTAGACGACTCAGTGCGAGTTCAAGAGTTGTCGACCTCTCACACCACCGTACATACGGTTCCGTATACGGAGGTTCAGATTATGCGGATAAACCGTTAATCGTATCCAGTATCGAGACCAGCCCGAATTGACTCCACTGTTTCTTCGGCAGCGCCTGATTCATATGTAACGCTCCCGAGTTCCACCATGGGCCACGGCCATTGAACGCTGACTGACTTGTAAGCCCGTTCTTCCTTGAGCCCCAAGCGCATCAGGTGACGCGCCCTCGTAGAGGGCCGCTTCCATCGGCGCCAGATGACACAACGAAGTTTGTTCCGCACCCAGCCGTCAGTTTCCTCAACTGACCGCTTGACCTGACTTAGCTTGAAATAGCCTGACCAGCCACGTAGTGACCCGATCAAAGAATCTCTCCAGATCAAGTTCCACGCACCAACGCATGACCCGCCGCCACATGGGCATGGGCTGTTTCGATGACTTGATGAGCGCTTAACCGTCACGCCATCGGCACCCGGTGCGCCCTTGTTGCTGGCCACACGTTGATACGCACGCCTGAGGTTGGCGGGTGCAAGCACCCGTTCCATCAGCATGTCCGACTCCGCGTTCGTCCACGTCGCAGACGCCGTCGATGCCTGCGCACTGCCAGCCGCAAGCCCCGGACTCCGTCTGGGACTAGCGGTTGCTGCCCTCTTGAGGAGAAATTTCTGCTTGTGTGACATTCGACGAGACTCTGACGCCTACTGGCGGCAATAACCTGTTCGGCCCTTGGTGGCGTAGGTGACCGCCACTTCCTATTGCACGTTCATTCCGTCGCCTCTGGCATGGAAGCCTTTCGTGCTGACCTAGGTGACTTCGGCGGCAATTTGCATGCCGTTTGACATGCATGAGCGCGTCAATCACAAGAGCGGCCGTCGGAAGCTCCAGGGCTGGGTAGCAGCCTCAAAAGTGTATGCAGCGCTGAACACCGCCAAGTCATCGTAGGCCGGCCCGATAATTTGAAGGCCCGTTGGGATTGAGGTGGTCTGATCTACCCCAGACGGGACGCTGAAGACTGGATACTGGCTGAGAAGATTGAAGGGGGTCGTCAGCAACCATCCTACATAGGGCCTATCGATCGCTTTGCCATTTATTAGCAGAGGGTCCGCGTCGTGGCGATCTGCTGGGATCTGGGTCGTTGCCGTAGTTGGTGCGATAAGAAGGTCATAACCCGACATCGCAGCCACAAGCGCCTGATGCATCTCATGCTTCGTTTGATTGGTACGATAAAAGCGCCTGAGGTCGAGATGGCTTCCCTGTTCCATGAGTTCCACAACGAAAGGATCGAGGTCATTCCGAAATTCGGGCAGCAGGTCGCCGCACTGAGCCCATAGTAGGGCCTGCCATTTGATAAGCCAGGCGTCCTCTACGGATGCCCGTTCCCAAGGCAGTTGAATCTCCTCCACGATACAGCCAAGACCGCGAAAAACTTCCGCCGCCGCTAAGGTGTTTTCACGAACCTCTTTAGAGACCTCATAAAACCCAAGATTCATCGACAACGCGATCCGCCTTCCGCGAAGGCTTTCGCCAAACGTGGGTAGAACGACTTGATCCGGCAACGAGTAGAGATCTTTTGGGTGCTGACCCGACATAACGTTCTGCATCAGAGCGCAATCTGCGACCGATCTAGCCAAAGGACCGTAGTGCATCAGGGTCTCCCCGGGCGAGAGAGTGTCCACAGGATTTCGTCCGAAGGGTGGCTTGTATCCAAACAGCCCTCCAAGAGCCGCTGGAACTCGAATTGAACCGCCACCATCAGTACCGTCGGCCAAGGTTGTCATTCCCGCAGCGAGAGCCGATCCGGCGCCGCCGCTGGAGCCTCCGCTGCTATATTCAGGGTTCCAGGCGTTACGTGTCACACCCCACAACGGACTCTTGGTTATCGCGGAATGACCAAACTCAGACATCGTGGTGCGACAATGGACGATGGCCCCGGCATCTATTAGACGCTCGACGGTCGGAGCCGATTCATCCGGGATGAAATCCGCGAAGGCCTTCGAGCCAACGGTCATGATCTCGCCCTTGATCGGATTGCCATCCTTTATTGCGCAGGTGACGCCTTCGAGCGGCCGAGTCGCTACGCCACGCATGTAGAGGCCCTCCGCAACTTGAGCCTCTTTGAGCGCGCGATCAAAATGAGTGTAGGTTATGGCGTTAAGTTTCGAATTCACGGCTTCGATGCGCGCAATTTGAGCGCGCAAGACGTCGACTGGGGATAGCGTTTTCGCTTTAAATTGCGCCACGGCCTCCGTGGCAGTGAGATAGCAAAGATCAAGTTCCGACTTAGACATCATATACCCTTCTGGAGAATTTGAGAAAGTTCTACTCGAGCCGACGGCTTTAGACCCGCAAACTAGTCAACAAGATACGCCGACGCCTTAAAAGCTTTTACTCGCACCGACAACAAACCTAGCAGAGCAAACATCCTTGTAAAATATATACGACTGACATTGCGCTTCAGATAGGTCGGTATCGATATAGCTCAAAGACCACTTCACCCCCACGAAATCGTGCGAGAGTTTCGCTTCCCATTCACGATAAGAATCTGAACCTTTCCCGTCGTTGGAAACAAGAACCGGGTCTTTAAAATCTGCCCGCCCGTAACGTACATCTAACGCAGTATCATAAGGTAGCGCAACCTTATAACCTACGAACTCATACAACGCTGATTGATCACCAAAGTTATCGGTAGAATAGCTGGCACCCAACACAAAATCATATGCTGTAAGCACTGCATATGTTTCACTAAGATTCAACAGCGAACTTTTATCATACGTATATTTAATATACCCCAAATCAAGACCAACCTTATCTGAAGGCTGCCATAGGTAACCCGCTATATAATCTACCTCTTGACGTGCATCTAACCCACCCCCAAAGTCAACATTGGAAGTCCACAGCCCAGCGTATAGCCCGCTAGAATGTGCAATGGTTGCGGAAGCCTGGATAGCGGGGTTACGCTGAGTTTGCGATATTCCTCGTGAGCTATACTCCGAGAACGCTCCGACATTGAGCAACAGCGACCAATTTTCATTAAGTTCCACAGCATGAGCGGAAACAACAGGAACAGTAACACCTACTACCAGCACAAGTCTCGCAAATCGCATATCAGCCTCTCTTTGATTTTATTTACATTGGGGCAGTTTCTAAACAGCGAAGGGCGTTCCCGCAGACGATACACGAGATTTTTATTGTAAAATTCTTATCGCTGAGCTTTTATAACGCTCTTTATCTCTTGAAAGGACGCAAGCCCATAAGGGCCTAACTCCCTACCCTGACTACTTTCCTTATAGCCTCCCCATGACAATCTGGGGCTAACTATTTGTGGCGCATTAACAGTAATAAAGCCGGCTTCTAGGTTATTTACAACCCTTTCAGCGCGTTCGCCGGATTCGGTTACTATCGTAGCAGCTAGGCCGTACACTGAAGAGTTAGCTAAAGCGATAGCTTCTTCTTCTGAATGGAAGACCATAAAACATAGAACAGGGCCAAATACTTCCTGATTCCATATCTCACATTCAGGCGAGAAAATTTCTATGAGGGTGGGTTCAAAGAAAAACCCACGCGCACCAACTCCCGGGGGCCTTTTGCCTCCCGCCATAATGTTTGCGTTTGAATCAGTTCTTGCTTGATTGACCATAGCCAAAACACGATCATAATGTAGTTTCGAAATCAAAGGTCCCATCGTTGTTTCGCCAGAGCGCGGACTACCCACTACGACCTCAGCGATCTTGCCTAGCAACAGTTCGACAAACTTATCTCGTATACTCTCCGAAATGAGCAGGCGAGATGTGGCGGAGCAGACCTGGCCAGCATTATAAAAAATCCCCGCAACCACTAGATCCAAGGCAACATCGATATCAGCGTCTTCAAACACTATTATTGGAGATTTCCCACCTAATTCAAGACTGACGTTCTTCACAGATCTGGCCGTCTGCGTCAATATTGATTTTCCAACCGAGCCGCTGCCGGTAAAAGAAACCTTACGGACACGGGGGTCTGATATTAGCTTCGTACCAACCACTTCCCCCAATCCTGGTACAAAGTTCACCACCCCAGGAGGAAATCCAACTTCAGCCATAATATCTGCCAACGCCAATTCAGCTAATGGCGTGTATTCAGACGGTTTGACCACCGCCGTACAACCCGCAGCAAGCGCAGCAGCAAGCTTCCATGAAGTGGTGACCATTGGAAAATTCCAAGGCACGATCAAAGCAGCGACACCTACAGGCTCTGCAAGCACTTCAGCGTAAAAGCCTTCCACCTTCAAATCGACGCCACATCGATCTGGATGTGAATGAAGTAGCTCCGCGTAAAATTCAAAAGTTTCCGCAACGGCGACGACATCAATTTCAGCTTCATAATACGGTTTTCCGCTACTTTCCATCTGCAACGCTATCAACGCGTCGCGATAGTCTCTCACTTTGTACGCTACTGACAAAAGGAGAGCAGATCTTTGCTCGGCGGAAGTGCGCCTCCAAAAAGGAAAAGCCTTTGAAGCAGCTTCAACAGCACTATCAGCGTCTTGCTCACTAGCAAGGGCTATGGTAGCAACAACGTCCTCTGTGGCCGGGTTGATTACATCCCAACGCTGTCCGCCGCCAAACTTCCACTTCCCATCAATATAAAGTTGGTTTCGCATTGGCTTACTTACCCCATGAGGATGCCGACGAATCCCGTCAGCGTCCCTGCTTAATTCCAGTGCTTTTGAATCAAACGTGCGGCGCGACGACCACTCGCACATGCGCCTCCGGTATGCGAATGAGCCAGATAATCGCCTGCGAAATATATAGACCGTGGGGCAGCTTCGTACGTCTCGATAAAGGCAGCAACTTTTTTGGCGTATCCTGGATACCAAAGAGGCAACATCTGAGGAATCCATTGTTCAATAACTTCAACGGTGTCCTCATCAACAGCTGGATACATATCCTTGGCAAACTGGTGGACATACTGCTTAAGGTTACCTGTCCCACCCTCTGCAACAGCTCGATCTCGCTGTTGAGGTGTCAGTTCAAGATACAGGTGAGGTGGCTGGCGGTGGCCTTCGGGAACATGCTCATCTTCAGGAATTTGCGCATAGAAAACGACGGGGGACGGATGCTTGCGGGTGTACCATTGCAGCTTTTGCTCCAAAGGCTTACTCAGCACATAATAAACAATGCCGCACTCGTTGTATTTCACACTCTCGAAGAATGCTTTTTCCTCGTTATTTAGAGTCGATACTAATGCACTGGCTCGATCCGCAGGTGCCGCAAATACCACGATATCAGCTTGAAGAATATGTGTCCCATCGTTGTTCTCGATCTGGACGTCACACCCAGCACCTTGCTTCTCAACGATGCTGAGGACTTTTGTCTGGTACTTAACGTCAACGTGCTTCGCCAACTCGCGCGTTAACGAGCCGATACCATATTTAAATGTATGGGTCTTCGCAGTAGGCAAATGCCCCATCATGGTCAGCAGGTAAGCCTTGGAAAACTCTTCCGGCTCCCAATTCCATGGCGCGCGAAATAAGGGTTCAATATAATTTTCGAGAAAATCAACAACGCCCTTATCAGTCAAATATTCCGCAACGGACTCAGTATCGAACTCCGCAGCAGTATGCATAAAACAAGGATCAGTTTTCAAACCACTACGAATGATATCTGGCAGTAATTTAGCCAGCTTAAGCTTTGTTGCAGTACCAAAGGCAGGGTGCGTCAACATGTTACTCACACTGAAATGGTACTGGATATCGTAGACTTTTTGCCCATTATCAACACGCGTAGCATCACGCGTCCATGACACCAATTGATCTTTCATTCCGAGTTCATTGACGAGCCCCATCATATCTTTAAAGTTGTCCCAGATAATGGTGGCTCCCGAATGAACATTAAGGCCTTTCATGTCAACATCGGCCATACGACCACCGGCTGTCGCCGTCGACTCAAGCACAGTAACTTTGTGACCAGCCTTGGTCAGGTCATAAGCAGCGCTAAGGCCGGAGATACCCGAGCCCACCACAATAATATTTTTAGTCATTACAAAGTCTCTCTACACGCCTATATAAACTAGCGAATCGGGTATCAGAAAGGGAAACCCAGCACCTTTACAAAATTGAGCCATAAACGGCGCCATCCACCTTTCTCATCTACTTTACTTAGAGCGGCGAATGTGATTTTTGCGCCAATCCAACGGAAAGGCTCCGGAGGTATATATCCGGAAGGCTCTATGGCGATAGCCAGCTTATAAATCGGGTCGGGATTATTGGTGAGTATCCCCAGCCCCATTGATGCGCCAAATCGACTTCCTGCGACACCAAACCCGGTGTACCCACCCGCATATACAACTTTCCCAGAAAAATATTTTCTGAAGAAAACCGAAAAACGCATCGAATAATCAATAGGCCCACCCCATGCGTGACTGAATCTAACGTCCTTTAAGCTCGGAAATGTTGTATAAAACGCCTCAGCCAGGCTGTAGTAAGTATCAGCTCTGGCATCACATTTAGGAGCCGTATCACCGTTAAAATGATAGCTAACACTACCACCAAAAATAACTCGATTATCTGCTGTTAGTCGCATGTAGTTGAGCTGCGTCCGAGTATCATAAATACCCTGACGATTGGCCCAACCTATACGCGCTAGCTGTTCCTGTGAAAGAGGCTCGGTAGCCAGTACATGGTCGCGAACAGCAATAATTCTGCGCTTAATATCACGCTGCCCAGCGTGCCACGCATTCGTAGCCAGGAAAACCTTAGGAGCTGATATCTTCCCTCCTTCAGTACGAACCAGCATTCCATCTGCTAGTTCAGATAACTCAGTCATCTTGGAGTTTTCATGCACCCTTACGCCTAATTTGATCGCCGCAGCCTTGAGCCCCCAAGCCAGCTTGGCAGGATTAATGATACCACTGCGTTTTTGCGACCACATACCGGCTACAAACATAGGCGATTTGAGTTGTTTCCTTGTCTGCTCTGCGTCAAGAAACTGTACCTCATGCCCATGTTTTAGATGCAGTTCATATTCTTCTTTTAAGTCAGCTACATGCTCCGGCTTTACGGCAATGGTCATCTCACCATTCCACTCGACATCGGCGTCAATCCCATAATCCGCCAACGCTTTCTTGAATCCGTCAAGATTCTCCATACCCAGTCTTTCAAGGATATCGATGTCGTCGGGAAAGACTCGATCTTCGTTCGCCAAACCGTGCATAACTGACGTGGAAATGATTCCACCTGGGCGCCCAGATGCTCCATGTGCTACTCGCCCAGCCTCCAAAACTATAATCGACCAAGTGGGATTCGCTTCCTTTGCGAGAATGGCCGTCCACAAGCCAGTAAACCCGCCCCCGATGACCACCAGATCCGCTTCTTGAGAGCCACTGAATGCTGGCGAAGCGCTCGGAGCGTCCGGGCTATCGAGCCAAAAAGGCATGAACTTTGTGAACGAAAAAGATTGCTCAACAATCGACTTCATAATTTCTCCAGTCCACCTACAAATCAGGCGTTCCCGACACTGCGTGTATGCCGCGATGCTTTATAGAAAAGGAAACCCAGACAAGGGATTACACACAACGATTGCAAAGCAAGACCGAAGGAACTTAACGACGAGAAACCTGTAGTTAAATTGAGCGTGAATGCGGCGACTAATGGGCCAACGACCATTCCAAGCGAGTCGGCCCCACCGACTGCAGCCGTGGTGCGACCACTACTATCTAAGTGCGCTGAAAACATCCGAATATATGCTATAAGGAAAACATAGAGGAACGACATAATTACAACCACGGAACAAAAGGCAATTACTGATGGTGGTGCGCCATAAAAGTATGATGCAATACCGGAAAGCAAACAGACTACGGCAATTGGCACAACCGTTTTATTTCGCGCAAATATAAAATTTGCAACAAACGGAACGAGAAGGGTGGGAATGGATGAAAATGATCCCAGTTTTCCTATAGCGGCCAAATCCATCCCCACCGAATGACCAACCTGCTCAAAATAAAGCCAAAGCGTATTCGATCCAGAGCTTGCTAAAAACGCCACAAGAAAAAGTGAAAAGCTCTTTATATTAAACAGGGCATAAACGCCACCTGCATTGGGCAATTGCTTAAGTTTTGCTGTGGGCATCCATATGAACAGTGGAAAACAGATCAAAGTGACCACGAGCATGAACCAAAAAATAGAGCTGGATCCGAGATGGGACTGTAAAGCAGGCACCGTAATAAAAGAGATGAGTGATGCCGCTGCAACAATGCCCGATGAATAAGCAAGTAACCTTGTGCCGCCGATAATCTGGGCCAGGGTAGCAAAGCCCATCCCCATGCATAATCCTTCACCGAACCCCGCTATCGCTCTGGCAATAATCATTGGCTCAAGCGACGTGCTTCCGATTGAGAGAAAATGTCCAATGGCTGCAAGCGATAAACCTATCAACGCAGTTAATCTCGGAGGGAGCACCTTCAGCGCAATTGAAACCAGAAGCGATGCTAACGCGATCATGGAGATTTCAGCACTGGTGGCATAGGTCGCGTTGGATGAGTCGACCTGTACTTGATCAATGACCGCACCAAATATGAAGGGCATTACCATAATAGGTAAACTAGCCAGACAAGGTATGACTAACGCAGCAACTTTTTGAATCGGGCGGGCCCTAAAGATCCCATCAGCATTATCTTGCATAACAACCTCGCCATATGAGTAATATTTATTTTTGACGGCAGAGAAAACAAAATGAAGCGATTCAATTTTTCTAATTCTTTATCGTTGCTTAGCCATGTATATCGCTCAGCTTAAGATCGTTACCAGACATTACACATAGCATCTATCTGAACAGAGCTGGTCACGCAGCGTCGCAATGGCCCAGTAAGACATTAGTTACATCCCTACCGAATCACCTACGGCACCCCACCCTCTTGGACGAAGAGCGTAGCAAGCCTCAGAGCCCCGATAAATTGCCCCATTACCTTGCAGCCAATACTATCCAACTTAAACTTCAAGATTGGATCATCTATAAAAGTGTCGAGGGATATTCATAGGAGGGATGCCCATGTATTGATAGGAATTGGACATCATCCCTTCGATAAAAAATGTCCTGGGCTCCATTACCATGATGGTAATCGACATCTAGGATAGATACCCGTGTAGCGCCGTTATCTGGAAACGCCTGAGCAGCAATAGCCGCATTGTTTAGATAGCAAAAACCGGCAAGGTAGTCAGCACCAGCGTGACGCCCTGGAGGACGACACAGCGCAAAGGCAGAAACTGCTCCATCCCTGATTTCTTCTTGGGCGGTCAATGCCACCTGCGCAGCGCTGTATGCCGCGACCCAATTTGCTTCGGTGATGGGCGTCACCATATCGAAGCTGTAGCGCCCCATTTGCGCGAGGAGATTTTGTGAGGAGTTCGCAGCCCCTTGGTGGGCATTGAACGGCGAAATCTGGGAAAGCAGATCGAAATTGTTGCCTTCTGCAGTCCAGCGCCCCCGCGCTCCTTCAAGGAAATCAATGTATTCGCAACCATGGATACGCAGTATGGGTGATAGACCAGAATCACGTGGTTCTTCCACAGGGCCTACGTTTCGGCTTTTGACCATCTCTAGAATCTGGGTAGCGCGAGCAGGACATTCAAAACTTGAATGGAACACGCCATCGATCAGCTCTGACCGTCCGAAATGCCCGCTATGCTGTGCGCTGTAGATAGTCTTCATTCCGGCTATGCCCTGTTCTGCAAATCGATACTGAAACCTCTTGGTAATGATTCTGCGGTAGGTGCCGGAGCACGCTATATAGCGAACGAGGTCAAAACCGGGCCGAAAGTGTCCAATCGGCTGGCCGCCTAGGAACGAAACACCTTTGGAGATAGTCCGCACCACCTGCGGAAAGCCCTCCGCAAAGCAGCACCATCACTAAAACCGACCTGCTCCGCGATCTGGTCGATGGTTCCGCTCTCAGAGCTCAATAAGGCCTTGGCTTTCGCAAATCGCAGCTCATCCAGCTGCTGCCGGTAGCTCGTATGCTGTCCATCCAGTTGCCGACGAAGAGTGCGGGACGAGCAGTGCATCTGTTGAGCGAGCGCGTCGAAAGCTGGCGGCTCCTTTAAGTTGAGAGCGAGGAATGTTCGCAGTTTCTCTAACCATTCCCTGTTAGAAACAAGGTCTCGATTCTGATGCTGACAGAGCTCTAGAGTTTTTCGGTGGCAGAGACTGTTAGCCAGAGGCAAGCAAATGTCCAAAGCCGCTGTGTCGAAGACGATCATCGAGCATGAATATTCAAACTGAACCTCGCAGCCAAAGGCATCTCGGTAAGCCTCTGACGCGCCCTCAAAGCTTTCATACCTGAAGCACGCCTGAACCAACTCAAACGAGCTTCCCACCATATCGCTCATGATGGTTTTGAACGAGCCAAGGCAGAGTTCAGTCAAGATCGGCTCAAGCTCTTTTGGCGCCCTGCAGTGATCCGCGCGCAATTGAACCTTTTCACCGTCAACGACCAGGCTCAGCGAGAAGTAGGTACCTAGCAACGCTGGCAGTGTTATGGGAATTTGAAGACCGCTACGCAGGTCTGCTGCCGTCATCATGGCGTACCCCAAGAGGCCATATGAAGAAATCCGTGCAGCCAATCCGATGTCCAAGCCAAGAAATGGACATCCTGAAAGCCTCAATGCATTCGAGAGCAAAAGTTGCTCCTGATCGAGGTCGACCATTTTTGCTGACTTTTCAAAGTCGAGCGGTTTGAGGCCGGTTCCAAATAGCACATCGTCTAATGGGATACCTGCTTGCTCCAGATAGCTCGTAATGCACGCGCAAAGATGAACAGGTGTCAACGTAGCGTGTTTTTTTGACTGAATGGTCATGATTCACCTCGGACGCCATCTACCAGCAAGAGTATATGGGTCGCCATACTCGCTGGCAGCCTCCTGCGGGTCAAACCTCAGCCCAAAGTAAGCTTGACTGGTAGCTAAAGGCCCACTATGACCGCTCGATTTGCTATCTCCATGACAATCAGAGGGCTGCCAGGCATAGCTGTTTCGCTCCAAACGCCTTATCTAAAACATCCCACATTGGCCGTTTCGGCTCGATTTTGACCCTAACCGCTCTATAGCCTCCTCCACGTTTGATACAAGATCAATCAACCGACCTGCCAACAAAGAGCAACGCTACGTCGATTGTTCTAGTGGGCAAGCGTATTGCTCACCACGCCATCCACCGAGGCGTAGAGATCCCTCTGTCCAGCGTTCCATGCCCCGTCGGATGGATTTGTCGCAAAGAGTTAAGAAGAATTTACCCCTACAAAAACAATGGCCAAAAAAGCCTGAGGAAAATTCTCATGAAGCTGCAAACTTTTAAACTGTCCATCAATGGGCGCGCTGAAGAATCCCTTGAGACGGCTTTCGCTATCAACCCGGCGACTGAGGAGCCTATTTGTGAATATCCCCTGGCTTCGCGCACGCAGCTTGAGGAGGCTGTCCAAGCAGCAAAGATCGCATTCACAGACTGGCGAGCAACCCCCATCGAACAGCGAAAAAAGCTGGTAGCCGCATTCGGGGACATTATTGAGGAACGACGTGAAGCGTTCATCACACTCCTAACCACCGAACAGGGTAAGGGACGGTCTGGGGCTGAATGGGAAATTGACGGTTGCATTCATTGGTGCCGTGAAATAGCCAAACAGTCACTCGAAGACGAGTTCCCTCAGGGGGTAACTGGCGAATTAATCGTAAGCCGTCATACTCCGATTGGTGTAATCGGTGCAATCACTCCATGGAACTTCCCGCTTCTGCTTGCAATCTGGAAGGTCGCTCCCGCACTGCTAGCCGGTAATACAATGGTGCTGAAGCCATCTCCTTTCACCCCGCTTTGTACCCTCTGGTTTGGTGAACTCGCAAACAAGATCTTGCCCCCCGGAGTGCTGAATGTGCTGTCGGGAGGAAACGAGCTCGGGCAACTAATTACCGAGCATCCGGACATTGGAAAAATTTCATTCACTGGCTCTACCGCGACGGGTAAACGAGTGATGCAGAGCGCTTCCACCAATCTCAAACGCCTCACGCTGGAGCTGGGTGGTAATGATCCCGCAATCGTATTTCCCGATGTAGATCCGAAGGCTATCGCCCAAGATTTGTTTTGGGCGGCATTTGCTAATAGCGGGCAATTTTGCGTGGCCACAAAACGCCTTTACGTTCATGAGGATATTTACGACGAAGTAGCTCGGGAACTCGTCGCGTATGCAGGTACAGTTAAAATGGGCAATGGCGCTGATCCGGAAGTCGCGCTCGGCCCTTTGCAAAACAGGATGCAGTTCAACAAAGTCAAAGATCTACTCCTGGACTGCAAAACCAGAGGTTTCTCCTTCATCATGGGAGGTGAGCTTGAGGAAAGAAAGGGCTACTTCATTCCAGTCACGATCATCGACAATCCCCCGGCTGACGCTCGCTGCGTCGTAGAGGAGGCATTTGGCCCAGTGCTTCCAATGATCAAATATCGTGATTTGGAGGATGTAATAAAGCAGGCTAATAGCTCGGAGTATGGATTGGCAGCAACCATTTGGTCTAAAGACCTGGATACAGCACAAAGAGTCGCAAAGCAGATCGAATCTGGCACGGTATGGATTAATCACGCTCACCAATTTTCTCCACACGTTGCTTTTGGAGGACAGAAGAACTCAGGTATGGGAATTGAGAACTCCCTTCATGGCCTCGCAGAATACACAAACATACAAACAGTTTTATTAAAAGCCGCGCAATGATCCGATAGGAGATCGACTATGGAACATTCAATCGGAAATTGGGTTGGGCGATCAGCTGCACGCTTCGGCAATAAACCTGCGATTATTTTCGAAGGCAAATATTGGTCTTTCCTAGATATCGACGTGCAGTCATCTCGCCTGGCTGCAAGTTTAGAATCGATGGGTGTGAAGCGAGAGGATGTAGTTTCGATTTACTCACCCAATTCACCAGAGTGGATCATCACCTACTACGCCATATTAAAAATAGGTGCGATCGTCAACCCACTCAATACGATGCTTACCGCCCGTGAAGCGGCGTTTGCGATAAAAAACTGTGGCGCAGTGGCAGTATTTTCTACTTCAGACAAACTGTTGGCTTTACAGGAGCATATCGGGCCAACGGAAGTTATATCACTAATCTCTTTCGACGGGATAACAGTCGCGGGGATGCGACATTTCAATCTGCTGGTCGATGCCAACGTTGCAGTGCGTGAATATCCAGTTACGGGCATTCAAAAAGATGATATCTCAACCATTGGTTACACGTCCGGCACAACAGGACAACCCAAAGGCGCAGTGCTTTCACATAGATGCATTCTCACAAACGTTTCCATGACTGCAACAATGCATTTACGTACAGCGTCTGACATTGCGGTCAGCGCGCTACCACTGTCTCATGTCTATGGGAACGTAGTCATGAATTCAGCGATTGCATACGGAATGACACTGGTATTGCATAAAACGTTTGATGCAGAGGCCATTTTATCCAGCATTCAAATCTATGGTGCGACCCTCTTAGAAGGCGTGCCTACCATGTACATCTATCTTCTCAATTGCCCTAACCTCGGCGCCTACGACGTGTCTTCATTAACGCGATGTACCGTAGGTGGACAAATGATGCCCTATACGGCAATGGAAAATGTCGAGCGCGCATTAGGTTGCCGACTTCTGGAGTTGTGGGGTATGACCGAACTCGGCGGATTAGGCACAACCCACTCTTTATATGGTGAGCGCCGACTGGGATCCATTGGCGTAGCCCTTCCTCATCTGGAAGCGCGCATTGCCCAGCTTGAGCTTGACGGGGATGCCCTGCCGCTCGGTGAAATAGGCGAGCTTCAGATTCGCGGCCCAGTAGTAATGAAGCATTACTTGGGGCGCCCTGATGCAACAGCCGAAACAAAAACAGATGAAGGCTGGCTTCGTACCGGCGACCTGGCAAGAATGGACTCTGAGGGTTTTATTTATATCGTTGACCGCCTCAAGGACATGTTCATTACTGCGGGCTTCAACATCTATCCCGCTGAGCTTGAGCGCGTGATTGCGGAGCACCCGTCAGTGGCGATGGTTGCGGTAGGAAGCGTATTGGATGAGATCAAAGGCGAGCTAGCCAAGGCCTACATTGTGCCCAAAACCGGATACGAGATTGACATTCAACAAATAGAGCGCCACTGCCGTGATCGACTAGCGGCGTACAAGGTGCCCCGCCTGTTCCAAATCGTCGAAGATTTGCCCAAAACGAGCAGCGGTAAAGTGATGCGGCGGATGCTTCGTCAAATATTTGAGTCAAAGCTGTAAACTGATTGAGGCATAGTTTATACCGGCACATCTAATCTGAGCGAGCAACGCCACTAAGCTAAACCTAAGAAGGTCTTGTCAGGTTCCTTTTTTCGCAATCAACAGAGCCTAAATAGCCAAAATGGCTGCCTTCACTAGCCGTCGCGGACGGAGCAATCTGCCAAGGACTACTTGGAATATGCTTCAGTAAAGTTCGCAATCAGGCCATTGCCGGCATTGTCGATAAGGACGTGTCAGCAGCCGCGGAGCGAAATAGTCAGAGCCAGCGGCGAACCTTGGCCTTGTAGCGGCGGTAGTCGTCGCCGAACTTCGCTTCGAGATAGCGCTCCTCGCGGGCGATCACCTGCCTCTGGATCGCGATTAGCACCAACGGGAGCAAGGCGAAGGCGATCGGCCCGTCAAAGCCAATCGCAAGGCCGGCATAGATAAGCGCCATGCCGAGATACATGGGATTGCGCGTCCACCGATAGGGACCGGTCGTTGCGATGAGGGTCGTTGGCTGCGACGGCGGAATGTTGGTGCCCAGCCGCCGGAACAGCCCTGCCGCTGCGAGCATCATCGCCGCGCCGGCAACGAACAGCAGCGCGCCCGTCGCGACCAGCAACCGCCAGTCGATGCCGAAAGAGCGCAGGGTAATGAACCGGTCCGCCGCCAGCCCCAACAGCAGCGCTCCCAGATAAAGTAAGGGTGGAGGGAAGCGCACACCCGCGTTGTGCGGTTCGACGCTCATACTCATCTCCAATTTGTGCTCTCAAGCCAGCATCGAGCGCTGGGCGAAGATACTCGTCAGCGCGCTTTGCCATATCTCCGGGGTCAGGCCGTGCAGAAGCCGGGGACGGCGACCTTCTGGAACAGGTGCGGGCTGGCCACAACGGATGACGGATATGCTGGAAGTTTCGCGAGGAACGCGGGATCAGTGAAGGCGGCGCGGACCGCCTCGGTGGATTCCCACACCACATAGTTCAGGTAAGTCGGGCTATCGCCGATCGCTCGATGCAGTTGCATGGAAATGAAGCCCGGTTGCTTCGTTATGATCTCGGCAGCTGCCTTGAAAGCGTCCAGGAAGCCCGCTTCATCGGCGGGATCGACGACCATGAAGAGGTTGATAAGCACGAGAGGCGCGGCCGCGATACCGAGTTGGCGGTCGAACGGAAATTTCTCGTCTAGAGGTTTGAATGGTTTTATGGCGGACATGGTGGCGCTCCTGTCTATTGTGAAATTGAAACTGGGGTGATCGATGCTGCCTGCTCTCAAGTCAGCATCGACTGCTGAGCGGAGATTCCGGCCGTTGCGCCCTGCCATGATGCCGTAGTGACCGAAGGCATTCCGGGGGTGGCGAGATCGCCGGCGGCATAGATGCCGGGTATGCTGGTTTCGCGGCGCTCGTCGACCTTGAGGACGATGCCGAGAGGCGTATCGACCGTGGCGAGTCCCAATGAGTCATGAAGGCTTGCGGATGGCTTAGTGGGCGGATGCGCGAACAGAATGTCGACTACGACATCGGGGCCGGTATCGAGCTTGACGGTGGCGCTATGGCCCCCGTGACGGGCGATCCCGGTGATCCGGCCATCAACGACAGGTATGTTGCGGTGGGCCAGATCGGCCCGGAGATCGGGTGCAATGTCGTGACCATCGGCGAAGACCGTCAACCTGTCGGTCCAATGCTGAAACAGCTTGACCTGAATGTGCGACTGCGGGCGGAACCAGACGAGGCCCCAATGCTGGTCGGCGACTTCGAAGCCATCGCAATAGGGACACGGGATGATGGATGTGCCCCAGCCTTCGGCAAAGCCCGGAACAGCAGGCATCTGGTCGGCGACGCCATAGCTCAGGATCAGGCGGCGCGCCCTGAGGGTTTCGCCCTCTCCCGTGAGGACGGAGAAATCATCGATGGCGCCGGAGACGCTCTCGGCCCGGGCATTGACCAGTTGGATCGTGGGATAGCGCGCCAGCTGCTGCCGCGCCTCGGCCAGGATGTCCGATGGAGGCTTGTGATCGTGGCCAAGCACGCCATGCGAGCGACCGGCGAAGCGATTGCGTGGCAGGCCGGTATCGAGAACGGTGACCTTTCGGCGGGCACGGCCGAGCTGCAGAGCTGCAGCAAGACCGGCAAAACTGCCGCCGATGATGATGACGTCATTCATGGTGATGGGCTCCGCGCTGTGTATGAATTGATTTGCCGCCTTAAGATACTTTGAAGTACCCTAATTTACGAATTAGAATACTGTCAAGTACTGGAGTTTTTATGACCGAAAACAGCCAGGCCCGGCGCGGCCGACCGGCCAACGAGGCGCTTGGCCAAACGATCATCGACGCCGCAGGCGAACTCTTTGTGGAATTGGGTTTTCAAGCGACCACCATGGACAAGGTGGCCCAACGGGCGAAGATATCCAAGCTGAGCATCTATCGGCACTTCGAAAACAAGGAGGCGCTGTTCAGCGCGGCCATTGCGGCCCACTGCCAGCAGTTGGCACCAAAGGCCCTTTTTGCAGGCATCGACGGTTCGGCCGAAGATCAGCTCACGGCGGTGGGAACAACCCTGCTTCGCACGCTGTTGAGTCCGGACGTGCGCAGTGTCGAAGCCATGATCATGGCCGACAAAACGAATCAAAAGTCGTTAAGCAAGCCCCAATACGAAGCCGGCCCCGCCTATATCATTGCGCAAATAGAAACCCTGCTGCGTCAGCTGCACGCGAAGGCGGTTCTGAACGTTCCCGACCCTCGCCAGTCCGCCCGCTTGTTTGCCGCGCTTTTCAAAGGATCCGATCTTCTGATCATCGCGCGCTTCGATGAAGCGAGAGCGGAGGACGACAACGAAATAGAATCCTATTGCCGGTCGGCTGTCGCCATGTTCATCGCCGCACACACGACGGTGCCATCCCGACGATATGCTATCGGGTCCGGAGCATCGATCGGTACCGCAGCCAAAGCTGAAACGTTGTCATGTCGATAACTAAAATGCCGTCAGGATGATCTGCTACAAAATTCGAGCCGCGCCAGGCGCTCCGATAAACTTAACGAAACGCTGGGCGATTCAGTCTGTGTTGGCCGAAAACTGGCGTGTCGCCAGTCTACATTGCAGAGGCCGTCGGCCGTACGACCAGCTCGTTGACGTCGACGCTATCAGGCTGCTCAAGTGCGTAGCGGATCGCCCGAGCGATCGCATCAGGAGACATTCCCTGCGGAATCGAGACCTTGAGCATTGCGGCGATATCGGGATCGGTGACGTCGTGACCCAGTTCGGTTGCGGTAGGTCCGGGCGAGATGAGTGTCGTACGAATCATATCGTGCTCCTGCCTCAACCCTTCGGTAATTGCACGCACTGCATGCTTGGTCGCGGAATAGACGGAAGACGACGGCATCACAATGCGCGCCGCAATGGAGGCAATATTGATGACATGCCCATTCTTTTGCGCGATGAAGTCGGGCAGCACTGCGGCGATGCCGTTGAGGACGCCGTGGATGTTCACGTCGATCATCCGCTTCCACTCGTCCCTCTTGAGCGCGGCGAGCATCGATAGCGGCATGACGCCAGCATTGTTGACCAGCGCGTCGATCCGACCGAACCGCTCCTTCGCCGCACCGGCGAACGCATCGAATGCGCAGCCGTCGGTTACGTCGAGCTCGCGCCACGCAACATTCTCACCGAGCTCGTCCGCCAATGCCTCCAGGCGCGTGCCGCGACGTGCGCCAATGAACAGCCGCGCGCCTGCAGCCGCCAGCTCCCGCGTGGTCGCCTCGCCGATGCCGCTCGATGCGCCAGTAATTAGCACCACTTTGTCGATTTTGGAGGTCATGAACCGATCCTTCGCCTTAAAAATGAGGCACTCAGGATGTTACTTGGGTCGCAACATGCGGTAGTGCGATCCTACAAATAGTTTGCACGATCCTCTAAGATTGGATGCGGCGCCAGCCTGGCGTGAACTCGACTCAAGAAGGCCTTCATGGACAGGATCAACGAACTCGCGAGTGCAATCGACCGCCACGCCCCTGGATCGGGCCTCTGTGTCACCGCCATACCCCGCTTATCACTGGTCCATGTAGATCGGCCTAGCATGCCGACGCCGGTGGTTTATGAGGCTGGGCTTTGCCTGATCGCCCAAGGGGCGAACCGCGTTTCGATGGGCGAGCGCAGCATGGTCTACGACGCCGCGAACTACTTACTGGTCTCAGTCGACATGCCCCTCCTATGCCACGTCATCGATGCGAGCCCAGACAAACCCTACCTTTGCTGCAAGATCGGGTTCGATCCCGTACTACTTGCAGAGCTGTTGATGACGGAGGGCCGCACTTCCCCTCGCACCGATCTACCGATACTTGGAGTACACCCCAGCGATCCGGACCTTATCGATGCTGTCTGCAGATTTGTTCGACTCCTCGACCGGCCCGAGACAATCGGCGCTCTGGCGCCCCTCATAGAGCGAGAGATCCTTTATAGGCTCCTTACTGGCCCACATGGTCCGATGCTGCGCCACGTCGCAACAGCCGGCAGCCACCTCAACCAGGTAAGCCGCGCCATCGGCGTAATCCGCCGGCAGTTCGACGGCCAAATCCGCATTGAGGACATTGCAGCCGAGGCGGGCATGAGCCCCTCCTCACTCCACGCGCACTTCAAGGGCATCACAGGCCTGACGCCGCTCGAGTACCAGAAGCAGTTGCGATTGCAAGAGGCGCGCCGCCTGATGCTGGTAGGGAACGCGACGGCAGGCGCAGCGGGGTTTGCGGTTGGATATGAAAGCCCGTCGCAGTTCAGTCGTGAATATCGGCGCCTGTTCGGCGCTCCACCCAGGCAGGACATCGAACGGTTGCATGCCGCGCCAGCGACGGCCGTGTCTCTTTAGAACCGTTGCGTGCCAACGATCTACCGAAGGGGAAACAGCTTGTCCTCGCCGAGCGCCAATAGCGCAAGATTGAACAGATGACCTCGAAATCTGAACCGAACGCTAGAAGATGAGCCGCGTTTCGGTATCGAAACCGTACTGACCCTGCAACTCAAGGTCGAGAGTGATCTGGAGCCTTCCTGGCGGCTCTATTCTGACCGGGCGAGCCAGCAGGGCATTGAGCGAAACCTGGCCTGGAAGGATCGAGCACGCATCTCCCCCGCTCGCATCGCAAGCTATGCCAACACCAACCTGTCGTGGAGCCGTAACTCCATCCTCAACCGATTGACCGAAGAGCGGCCTGCGCTCGGTGGTGCCTTGGCAGAGGCCGCACGAGACGCTCGGAACGGTTTCGGTGTACAAGCAGGAGCTCAGCTTCAGCGGCCTCTGGAGATTGTGACGCAGACCGCCAACTATCTCGGCGTACCCGTTGGTGCAGCCGCCCAAGCATTGTTGGATGCCCATGCAGTCTCGATCGGTGATGGCGCCATTGCCCTGCACAACGACCAGGGAATTCCTCTACGATCGCTCGGCACCGGATCGTCTCGCTTGCTGGTAGCGGGCCTTCAACGCCAGGTCGCACAGGCAGCCTCCATAGCATTGGTGGATGAGGTGGAGTACGGCCTGGAACCCCATCGTTTGATTCGTGCTATTACCCGGCCATCGGCGCTTCCTTCGAACACCAGGTTGCCGGCAGTGCTCAAGGTGCCGCCGTTGAAGATCGTCACATAGGGCACTTCCCAGGCCGGCTATTGCTTGACCGGGTCCCAGGCGATCAGCTTGCCAGACCAGCCCTTGGCCATTTCCAGCAGTCCGTCAGCGTTTTCCGGCATCATCCCGGTGCGCAGGCCCAACTGATACATGCTCTTGAATGGGTTGCGCTTCGGCGCCTCGGGGATGTGTTCGTAATAGGCGGACATGATGTGTGCCGGGATGTGCGGTGTAGTCCCAGGCATCTCCCGGCGTGGTCTGGTAATGCCAGACGTATTCTCCCGTGTCGGCGTTGACCGCGACGATCGAGGACAGAAACAGGTTGTCACCCTTGGCCTGACTGCGCCATTTCGGGTCCCACAACGAACCATTGCCAACGCCGATGTACAACAGGTTCAAGTCAGGATCGAAGGCAAAAGAGTCCCAGGCGGTGCCGCCGCCACCCTGCTCGACGAACGCGTCGCCGTGCCAGGTCTTGGCGGCGATGGCCATGGCCTTGTCTTCCGGCGGCAGCTTGGGATCGCCCGGTACTGTATAGAAGCGCCAGGCCTGCTTGCCGGTTTCTGCGTCGTAGGCGGTGACGTAGCCACGCACGCCGAATGCGGCGCCGCCGTTGCCAATCACCACCTTGCCGTTGACCACCCGAGGGGCACCCGTGATGGTGTAGCTGCGCGAGTGATCGGCCCGGGTGTCCACCGACCAGGCGCGCTGGCCGGTCCTCGCATCAATGGCTTCCAGGCGACCGTCCAGCACGCCCACGTAGACCTTGCCCCTCCACACCGCGACGCCGCGATTGACCGCATCACAACACGCTTCGCCCGCGCGGTTACGGTCGGACTGCGGGTCATACTTCCAGATCAGCCTGCCATTGCGCGCATCCAGGGCGTAGACCACTGAAAACGGACCGGTGGTGTACATCACTCCGTCGACCACGATGGGTGTAGCCTCGACACCACGGTCCAGATCCAGCTTATAGCTCCACGCCAAGCCAAGCTGGCTGACGTTTCGGTCGCTGATCTTGTTAAGCGGGCTGTAGCGTTGCTCATCGTAGGTACGACCGGTGCTCATCCAGTTACCGGGTTCCTGATTGGCGGCAATAATCCGCTTGCCATCGACATTGGCCGGCATGTCCAGCGCCCAGGCCGGCATGACGCTCAGGGCTAACGCGACGAACAGGCTCTTGAGCTGAGCGCCAAAGGGCGCGGTTCGAGGGGCGGGAGGCACGGCGAGACCAAACTGTGTCATGGGGACTCCTGATTCTTATTAGTAGCGAAGCCATTGCGCTGCGCCGAAGGACAAGAGCAACCCCTGTGCCAGCCTTCGCCAAAGACCTGTAAGCCGCGCCATACAAGGCTTGCAAGCAGAATCGAAGACTGCGCCAACCTGCGACAGGTGTCGCATCTACGGAGCATTTGTGCCGCAGCTGACACACTTCTGTTTGACCTGCCTCGGCATGTCTCACCATGGTCTTGGCGCGCTTACCTGCCCACATCTTTCAAGCACACAGGCAAGTCGATCTGTCGTGGACTCCAGCGTTAACCCTGGAGCGACCTGGCTATAAGGCGAAATAGAGCCTGGCTGCAGTGATTAGGCACGTGGTTTTCCGCCCAGCACCAATGCAACGCCCCCCAGCACAGCGACAGATGCCAAGACGATCCTTTCGCTCAGAGCTTCCCCCAGAAAAACGATGCCAGCCAGCGAAGCCAGAATGGGCACGCTCAGTTGCACCGTCGCTGCTTGAAACGCCGCAAGATGACACACCGCGACATACCAGACCGCGTAGCCGAAACCTGACGCAAGCGCGCCGGAAAGAACCGCATAAAGTATCCCCTGCGGATCCCAACGCAGTTCTGAGAGAAACGGCAAGCTTGCAATCAATACCAGGGGAATCGAGCGCAAGAAATTGCCGGTTGTGGTTGCCAGCGGATCGGCGACAGTTTTGCCAAGCAGCGAGTAGATCCCCCATGCCACCCCCGATAACAGCATCGTGAATGCGCTAACGGGATCAGGTGCGGCTGCACCTGGAAGCAGCAGGCTGACCAAGCCAACAATCGCCAGCACAAACCCAACGATTGCCAGCGCGTGCATCCGCTCGCCTTTGAACAAGCCGTACAGAACCATGCTCAATTGAACCGCGCCAAACAACAGCAGCGCCCCCGTCCCGGTCTCCAAATGACGGTATGCGAAGGAAAAAGCAAAGACGTAAACGAACAAGGCTGCGGCGCCCTTCCAACTGCCTTTGATCGTGTTTGAGGACCGTCTCAAGGCACACATCAGCCATAACACCAAGGCCCCGCTGGCCAACCGGACAACGCTGAAACTCGCGGCATCGATGGCGGTGTGTTTAAGCGCCAGGCGGCACAGCAGCGAATTTGCGGCAAAGGCGAGCATGGCGAAACAGGTCATCGCGATCAATCTCGCCGATGCTGACGAGTTGGACACCCGAGTTAAGTGTTTGCTCATTGTCATGGTCGATCCCAATGCCTAGGCAGGCTCTCAGAACGCTCGACGCCACCGCGCCATTAAAAATACCTTAGATGTCTCTGTACCGATCGGTCAATACAACTATCATCCTGCGACCATGGGATGAGCGTCTCCCGTCTGTATCCTTCAGCGAGGACGCATGGGTATGATTGACGCTAAACCGGTTGGAACTGACTTATGGGAAAAAAGAACGCCGTCGTCGCTGCCGAACCTGCTGAAAAAAGCACCAAGGAACGGATCCTGAAAATCGCTGCACAGTTGTTTTCGACGCGCGGGTTTCACGCGACCGGCATGGCTGAGTTGGAGAAAGCCACTGGCCTGGCTCGAGGCGCGCTGTATTACCACATCGGCAACAAGGAAGAATTGCTGTTCGAAATCACCAGCCGGTACCTGCGAGTGCTGATCGCAGAAGGCACGCCTCTGTGCGAGAGCGATTTGGCTGCGGAAGATAAATTTCGCCATCTCTCGGCCATCGTGATGCGCACGATTGTCACCCACCTGGCCGAAATGACGGTGTGTTTCCGCGAAGTGTATTCGGTCATTGGCGAGCGCCAGACCGAGTTGCTCGACCTGCACCGGCAATATGAAAAACTCTGGTCGCAGATCCTCAAGGCTGGCGTGAGCGAGGGGACCTTCCGCACATCCGACTCGTTGGCCGTGAAGGCTATCCTTGGTATTCATCACTACAGCTACTTGTGGATCAAGCCCGGAGGCCCTCGCTCCCCGGAATCCATCGCGACGTTTTTCTGTGACACCCTCCTGCCCGGACTGAAGGTTGAGCCGCGCCCCGCTTGACTGTCATCAGCGGCGCTTCAGATGCGCCGCCTCCCTGGACCTCCTCCGCATTTACGTTCCCTCGCCATGGTTGCCCTTGCGACTGGACCAGGCGCGCTTTTCGTTCTAGGCTGACCATAGACCGACCGATCGGTCTGTAGATGTACTGTTGGGTCGTTCCGACAAGAACAAGAGGGAAAAACAATGACAAAAAAGTCCATGATCCCCGCCAAGCAAGACATGCCTCAAACAGCTTTGGCTCGCAGGGATTTCCTGATTAAAAGCGGGGCCATTATCGGTACTGCTGCGTTTGCTCTGGGTGACAGCGACCTGGTCAACGCGCAGACGACCAACATCGCCCCGCCTGATCCGAGCCAGCCCCTTGAAGTCCCACAATGGACCCGCAGTCTTGGCGCTCCCACGGCAAACCCTTATGGCAAACCTTCAACGTTCGAAACCAAAGCGGTCAGGATTCTATATCCCGGCCTGAAGGACACGATGTCCGCCTACAGCACCTCGCCACTTCAGGAGTTGGACGGCATCATCACCCCGAACGGCCTGTTTTATGAGCGCCACCACGCGGGCGTCCCACAAATCGATCCGGCGCAACATCGGCTGGTGATTCACGGCCTCACCGAAACAGCCCTGATCTTTACCATGGACGAGATACGCCAATTCCCCGCCGTTTCTCGAGTGCACTTCATGGAGTGTTCGGGCAACCCATCGTTTCTACCACCCTGGGGCAAAACCGCAGCCGAAGTCAGCGGCCTGGTGAGTTGCGCTGAATGGACAGGCGTTACCTTGAAAACCCTGCTGGATGAAGCCGGGCTTAAGCCTCAAGCCAAGTGGATCATCGCCGAAGGGGCCGATGGTGCGGCAATGACACGCAGTATTCCCATCGAGAAATGCCTCGACGATGTGATGGTTGTCTACAGCCAGAACGGCGAGCGCCTGAGGCCGGAACAGGGCTACCCGCTTCGCCTGTTTGTCCCCGGGTACGAGGGCAATACCCACATCAAATGGCTGCGCCGACTTCACGTCACCGACGCGCCCGCCTACAGCCGGGAAGAAACCGCCAAATACACCGACTTGATGGCGGACGGCAAGGCTCGGAAGTTTTCCTTTGTCATGGAGTGCAAATCGCTGGTGACCTACCCTTCCGGCACCCAGAAACTGACGCGCAAGGGCCTGCATGAGATGCGTGGCATTGCCTGGAGCGGCCACGGCAAAATCACCCGGGTCGATGTTTCCGTCGATGGCGGCAATAACTGGACACAAGCCAGGTTACAGGAGCCCATTCTGACCAAGGCCCTGACCGTCTTCAGGGCGCCTTTCGAATGGAACGGCCAGGAATTGATGATCATGAGCCGCGCCATCGACGAGACCGGATACGTTCAGCCGATGCTGGACCAGTTGATCAATGAACGTGGCAAGGTCTCTTTCTACCACAACAATTCGGTGCAACCGTGGCGCGTGTCCAGCACTGGGGAGGTGACCAATGGACGGGCTTAAAGGTGGTTCGTTATTCATCGGTTTGCTTTGCGCCTTTGCGCTGACTCATGCCTCGGCACAGTCCCGATACGGTTTGGGCACCAAGGCTACCGAAGCGCAGATCGCTAGCTGGAACATCGATGTAGCACCCGACGGCAAGGGCTTGCCTCCAGGACGCGCAACGGTGGCGGACGGGGAAAAGGTCTACATAAACAGTTGCGTCAGCTGTCATGGCGTGAAGCTCGAAGGTGGCATCGGCCCTGCGTTGGCGGGAGGCGAAGGAACGCTGACGACTGACAAACCGCTCAAGACAGTCGGCAGCTATTGGCCTTATGCAACGACGCTTTTCGACTACATCCGCAGAGCCATGCCCTTCCAGGCGCCACAGTCATTGTCCAACGATCAGGTCTATGCAGTGACCGGCTACATCCTGCACATGAACAAGCTGCTGGACGCCAACGCGACCGTGGAGGCGGCGACCTTGGCGGATGTAAAGATGCCGAATCGAGACGGTTTTTATACCGATGACAGACCGGACAGCAAGGCTGCTGCGTGTATGTCGGACTGTTTAAAAGCCCACTGACGAAAAAAAATGTAGAATCCGCTCGCCGGAAAACCGTTCCCTCCTCTACGAGCTTTGCTGATGAAACTGGCCAGCCGCGAAAAATCGATGATTGCCTGGGTGCTGTATTTCAGCGTCCTGTTCGCGTCGTTGCTGTGCGCGATGGGCCATGGAAAAATGGCCGGCTTGCGATTGAGCGGTCTGGACGGCGGACTGTTTTGCTCTACAGACGGCGGCGCGGTACTCGAAAGCCCGCACGACGTGCCCGCCCCTTCACTGCCCGTCGAAGCTGATTGCGTCATTGCCAGCCTGTTCGGCGCGATCCTGCTGGCAGCTTTTTTCGGGCTGCTCGCCCTGCTTGCCGGCGAGCCAGCAAGGCCCTTGCCCGAACAACCGACCCGCTGCTTACCCAGGATCAAGGCGGCCGTTATGGCGGGAAGTATTAATGGCGGGCATGCCAACTCCTTGTCTGGCTCGGTCCGCCCGCAAGCCGGGAGTTGGAAAAAGAAAATGAGTAAAACGAGCCTGGGTTGCCCCTTCGCGCGGACCGCGGGCGCAGCGAACGCCTAAGACCAGACTCTAGCGTTAAGCGCTGAGTGAGGCAACGCTCGCCCACAAAAAACTCTGTTGGTGCGTATGGGGGACAAGGGTAAGTGAACGGGTATTACACCTTGCCAGCGGATACCCACTTGTGCGGCAGCAGCTCGGCCAGAGCGCTGGTCTTCTGCGTCGGCAGCCGTGTCAGCACAACAACATCAATACACCATCACCAAAAACACATCCTCGCCGATTTTTGTGCCAATGGTATCCGTCAGGCCAAGTCATCGTAAGCGTCCCGTAATCACACCTTGCCGCATTGCGCCTAGAGGACGCTACGCACCGTCCAGTAGGCGTTTGACGAGCATCGATACAGCTTGAACCGGCGAAGTCAGGGCCGTGTCTATCGTAAACGGCGCTTCAGCCCACGCTTCATATTCGTGATCCAACACAGATTGCCAGGTGGGTGGAGTCAGCCCCGAAATATCACCCAGCCTTGTATCTACACGGCGCTGATGTTCATTTTTGTCCGAGCAAATCACTTCAATATTCATCAAGCGAACACCAGCCCTTGAGGCGATTTCGCTCCAGGCCAATCGGCTTTCGATCACTGGATTTACACAGTCAACGATGACGGTACGTCCTAGATCAAGATTACTCAGCGCAAGTTCATTAGCGACCATGTAACCACTACGCCCTACATCTTGAGAAAGTGCACCGGAGTTTCGTATCGCTTGCTCAATAGTATCGATCCGCAGGTAGAGAGCGCCTACCGTATCGACCAGCCCTTTGGCAATAGTGGTTTTTCCGGTACCAGGAAGACCGCTGAATACGATAAGCATTATCTGTCCTTTACTGTGAGTTAACTCAACACTGACCTTGGCCAGTTATGCGGCAGTAGCTACCCATTCTCACTCGCCCGCTGCTCATTCGGCCCCATAGGGCTCGAACTTCTTGTAATGAGGTGTAATTGTCTCTGTTTATCGCTCAGCATAGGATGATCCCAAGAAGGAGCGGTCCGACGTTTAGCACAGCGCATCAAACGTTTAGGCATTTTACAGGCAAAAAAAAGCCACTCATCTGAGTGGCTTTTTTCTTAATCTTGGAGCGGGAAACGAGACTCGTATCTGGCGTCCGACCCATTGAAATCTAAGGGGTTTCTTTTCTTGCCCGAGCAGGAAAAGACTTAATTCTGGACTTGTTCTTTGGGAGGATCAAGAGCCAACCATGAATGAAAAGTCAGTGCTCTGAGCCAATCTTCGTCTTTTTTCAGTAGCGCTTGTAAATCCGGAGAAAGCAGCATCGGTGAAAAAGCACTGACATGCGTGTTTTCCGGCCCGAGCAACCCCTTGGATTACAAGTCACGCGGATGTTGTCAAGGACACGGTGGCTTTTATGGGGGGCATTCAGTTTTTGGTCAGGTGTCTCGTATTGTCGCCGCGTCGTTGTTTAATAGAGTTCGGGTGCCGATTGGCAATACTGGCAGGGCGCATGACCATTACGTACGACTTTCTCTCTGTGAAACTGTCGAGTTGACGGCCTCTTTGTTACCCTGAATGGGCTTCTCGCTTCTGTTTCCAGCGCTGGTGTCGAGATCCTGAAACACATTTCCCCACAGAACCGACCTGGCTGGTATCGTTCTCGACGATCAGCTTGGTATCGCCGAGTTCCTCCTTGGGAGGCGACGAGCGCAAGCCGTCGAAGAGGTTGCGGGCAGGCGTCGCGGCTTGCCGACGCTGCAGCTGCGCAATGCCTACCCTGATGGGGCTCAGCGCGGCTGAAGACGCAGCAGTTTGCCATCCTGTTCGTCGGTGAGCACGTAGAGCAGGCCGTCAGGGCCCTGCCTGACATCCCGAACGCGGGCATGCCCGTCCTCCAGCAACTTGTGCTCGGCCACGACCTTACCGTCTTTCAGTTCGATACGGTCGAGGTAACCGAACTTGAGCGAACCGACGAAGAGATTGCCCTTCCATGCCGGCCCATAACGGTCGCTAGTCAGGAAGGCCATGCCGGACGGCGCGATCGAGGGCACCCAATAATGCAGCGGCTGCTCCATGCCGTCCTTGGCGGTCAGGCCGTCGCCAATCTTCCCGCCGCCATAGTTTTCGCCGTAGGTTATGACCGGCCAACCGTAGTTGCGACCCGCCAGCGGAACGTTGATCTCGTCGCCGCCCTGCGGACCGTGATCGTTCATCCAGAGGCGGCCGTCCGGACCGAGCGTAGCGCCCTGGCTATTGCGATGGCCATAGCTCCAGATCTCTGGCAAGGCACCGGGGCGGCCGACGAAAGGGTTGTCGGTCGGCACCACGCCGTCCTTCTGGATGCGCACCACTTTGCCCAAGTGGTTATCGAGCTCCTGCGCATCCTCCTTCCGGCTGTAACGCTCCCCCAACGTGACGAAAAGCGTCCCGTCCTTCGCCTCGACGATGCGGCAGCCGAAATGCGCGGAGCTGCTCACTTTCGGTCGCTGACTGAAAATCACCTGCAGGTTGTCGAGACGCACCATGTTGCTCGACAGCGTCGCGCGTGCCACTGCCGTGCTATTGCCCGCGCCACCAGCAGCCGGTTCGGAAAAGCAGAAGTAGACCATGCGATTCACGTCGAAAGCACTGTCGGTCACCACATCCAGCAGCCCGCCCTGCCCGCCTGCCGCGATCGCCGGCAGCCCCTCAACCGGCGGGCCGATGCTCCCATCGGCACCAACCACCCGAAGCCGTCCCGGCCGTTCTGTCACCAAGTAGCGATGTGCCGGCAGAAAGGCCACTGCCCAGGGATTCTCTAATCCGGTTGCCACCCGCTCAGCCCGCACCTCGGCGGCCAGCGCGCTGGCAGCAAAACCCATGGCAAGAAATGCTGGGACCAGAACCCACTCAAGTTTCAGATTCATGTCTGTTCCAATGGTTGATTTGACAGCCGCTAGCACACCCTACGAAGAAAGATATAAATTAGTAAATCTGTGCGCTACGCATGTGCATCCAGATATTTCTCTGCTTTTGCGATCCCGTTAATGCGCCGAAGTTTCTGCATCGTGAAGACGCCCCCCTGCGTCCGAACGCCAATGGCGGGAGGCTTCGACGCCAGGTGTTTAGGCACGGCGCCTCAAGTCGGCGGCTCGCTGAACTTGGCGACGAACGTCTCTATGAAGCTCGGTGATCCGGCGAGGGTCAGCGTCACTTCGTGCCAGCCTCCCAGCTCGACGGTCACTGCAGGTCGTGGTCCCACACTACACGCCCACTGAGGTATTTCATCTCGCCCCACCGAGAACGCGTGCGCCACCGCGCCCGTGGTAACGGAGCCTGCGTCAGTCAGCGCACTTGGTCACGACCCTGCCGTCGACCGACGGATGTACCGGGAATGGCGCCATGGCCTCGAACACGCCGTCGCGTCGCACCAGCGCGTGGAACAGAGCGGCCCCGAGGTGCAGCAGGATCAGCGCGAAGAAGCAGAACGAGAGGAACTTATGAGCGTTCCACAGCCGGCTGTGCAGGCCGGCGTCGGGCGACACGATGGCGGGCAGATGCAGCCCGGCGACGAGCACCGGGTAGTCCGCCGCCGACAACATGGCCCAACCAAGCAAGGGCATCGCGAGCATCAGCACATAGAACGCGACATGCGAGAGTTTGGCGGCGAGCTTCATCGGCTCGGGCATGTCACGCGGCAACGGCGGCGCACCAAGGCGCCAGCGGACGATCAGACGCAGCACCGCGAGCACGAGGATCGCAATACCCAACGGCTTGTGGATCGAGACCAGCATCAAGTACGCGGGCGTGATCGTCGAGACCATGCCGACGCCGATGAACAGCATCGCGAGGATGCAGATCGCCATGCCCCAATGAAGCGCCCGCTGCAACGGCGCGAATTGCTGGTTGACTTGGCTCATGGCTTGGCTCCGGCGGTGGTGGTGGTGGTGATGGACGGGGTGCGCGGATAGTCTTTTTCTTCGGCGGTCCGGCGGTTGTACGAGACCGAATAAGCGGCCGAACGTGCGGCGGGGAAAGGGTCGTCGGATGTGCGCATGCCAGCCGGCAGCACGGTGGGATCGAAGTTGATGTCGCGGCATGAGCCATCGGCCTCGGGCTCAATCTTCGTCACCGACAGGGTGCCGACGCCGACGCTGCGGCGATCTTCCGGCCAAGCCTTGCTCGGGTCGGAGGTCGGGTCGCCCGGGCCGGCGACCATGACCGTCATAGCCCAGCGCTGCGTAGCCTTCGCGACGCGCTCGGTGATGTCGGCCAGCAGGAAATCGGGCTCGCGCTTCTTGAGTTCGTCGCTCGAGACCGGCACAGGTATGGCGGCCGGCTTAAAGGACCAGCGCACGGCTTGGTCTTGGCCCTGCGCGTTAGTGAAGACGAAGCTGTTGATGCCGTTGTAGCGGTCTTCGGCGTACGAGCTGGTGAACGGCGCGCTGCCAGCCCACTGGCTAAACGCGCCGATCTCGGGGTGCGCAGTGGCGAAGTTCTTCAACGCATCCGGATGGCTCTTGTCGGCGGAAGCCACCTGCAAATCGTAGAAAGCCTGCGGCGTCGCGACCGGGAAGAACGGCGCATTGATCATCGCGGAGCGCCACTCCTGGCCGTCGGGCGTTCGGATGCGCAGGCTCAGGGAGCGCACGCGCGCCGTGCCATCGGGCGCTTTGAGGTCGGGCGAGGCGAGATTGAAGCGGCCGGTCACGGGATAGGTGCCGGCGGCGAACATCTGTGCCTTGGACAAATCGCTGCCCGCGCCGTTGGCCTCGAAGGTACCGGTGAAGCAGATACCCTTGGCATGGGCGCGGCGGAAACCGAGAGCCGGTCCGGCGGGCGGCGCCAGCACCTCGACGATCTTGGTCGGCGTGAGGCGCGCGGGTGTCAACCAACCGGCTGTGTATGCGAACGCGGCGCCGACGGCGACAACCACCGCCGCGATCAGTACGAGCGGCCCTAGAAAAGACTTATTGGAGTGAGGATGTCGCTCGTTCATCGAAATTTCTTCCGGAGTGCGGGGTGGAGAGTTCTGTAACGAATTTAACGCTTTACTCAAAACCTTGTGCGAAGTCGCTACGGCGCTGAAGACTTCTATACGCACCGACCAGCAACGTTACGTTGCCGCCGGCCGCGCGGCGAAGAAGCAGTACAAGTGGCGACGATCCTATTCCCCCAAGCAAAACTGCACAGCGAGGTGATGGTGAATCTGCATCCGGGCTCCAGAGTGATGCTCTGCGACGCGTTTTGTCTGCCCCCTCAACGGGGTGCCGGCTTCTTTGATTTCTACCGTGCCGACCTGGAAGTACGCTGGCCGGAGATAAGCTTGGCGCTTAATGGGCAAGATATACTGCGGCATATGCCGGGTGTCAGTCATGCCTTCCAAGCGCTGGCGACGTTTATGCTCGTAGATCAGGGCTTGCCTGTCGAAGCGCCGAAAAGTGCCTGCGCATGCCCTTCCCCACTCATCCCGGTCTGGGGGTCAGCGCATTGCCCAACGATTGCGGGGCAGCAATCACTCTCTTATCGTTAATCTAAAGCTCCATAACTCTCTAGCCATCTTGGCTCTAAAAAGCACTATTAACGGCGCATCGCGTAATGGCTACCTATACATGGTTTGAAAATATCACGAGCTTAGTGGGCTCAATCATGCAGCCACGTGCTAGGCCCTATGAATAAAAGCACGCAATGCAAGAAATCACCGCGCTTCGATGGCACATCAACACAGTGATTTAGTGCCCGCTCAACTACGAGCGAGCACGACTCACAACTAAGCAACATGCTTGAGACGATTACCGTTACCGATTCAGGGCTTGCATTTTTTCTTTTGGAAAAACCTGCCAGCCCACAATCTGGATGAAGTATTACTGTTCGGCCAGCGGCTAATTTTTCAAATGGTCTCTTGCCCCTACAGACCTGAAGAACGGGTTTAGAAGCAGCTTCCGCAGGAAGCGCCGGAACGGAAACAGAGGTTGTGATCTCTCTTTCGACGCAGCCCAACAAGCCTTGACCAAACAAGCTTTCACGTCCGTTAAGCCTGGCGGATGTCCTCTACAAGGTCTCCTCCATCGCCTGTCCCAGACCGAGTCACTCGAATCGGCGACCAACGCAGCCTGCGGCGGGTTTTCCGCCGGTCATATAGCAAGGCTGAGCTGATGCAGGCGGACCGAATACTTCCATGTACGGGACTCGATGATCAATGGTCATCGCAGCGTGGTGATATGTCATTCGAACAAGCATGAATTCATCGGGATAGGTTTCCATTTCGAACCGCCTGGGACTTGGGGGCGCGATTATCCAATAGCGTGCATAGATGCTTGCAATTTCATGGGATGTTTTGGGGCAGGGACTGGCATACATTAGTTGGCAAAGCCAATCCCGACGCGCGACGCCATTTGCGAAACGAATATTCCTCATGAAAAGTCTATGACGCCTACGCCGACGACAAGCCCTGCTGCTCGACGGGCATTCAGGCTGGCAGGAACAATCTCAACTACATGTAAGGCAAGCACATGCAACTGACACAGGAATGGGACAAGACTTTCGCCAAGAGCGACAAGGTGGACCATAAGAAGATCACCTTCACGAACCGCTATGGCATCACCCTGGCGGGCGACCTGTACCAACCGAAGAGCGCCAGCGCAAAGCTGGCAGCTATTGTCGTCTGTGGCCCGTTCGGCGCGGTAAAGGAGCAGTCCTCCGGGCTCTATGCGCAAACCATGGCCGAGCGCGGCTTTGTCACGCTGGCCTTCGATGCATCCTACACCGGGGAAAGCAGCGGTGAGCCGCGCAACGTCGCCTCACCAGACATCAACACCGAGGACGTAAGCGCGGCAGTTGATGCTCTCAGCCTGCAACCCTCCGTTGATCGCGAACGGATTGGCGTCATCGGCATCTGCGGTTGGGGTGGCATGGCGCTGAATGCCGTGGCCTTGGATAAGCGCGTCAAGGCGGTTGTCGCCAGCACCATGTACGACATGACCCGCGTCATGTCCAAGGGCTACAACGATAGCGTAACCCTCGAACAGCGCACGCAAGGGCTCGAACAACTGAGCGCACAACGTTGGGTCGACGCGGAAAATGGTGCCCCTGCTTACCAGCCCCCCTACAACGAACTGAGGGGTGGTGAAGTGCAGTTCATGGTCGATTATCACGATTACTACAGCACGACCCGCGGACACCATCCGCGCGCGGTCAACTCGGGCAACTCCTGGACGGTCACTACACCGCTGTCGTTCATGAACATGCCGATCCTGACCTACATCGCGGAAATTTCTCCACGCCCGGTCCTGTTCATCCATGGTGAAAACGCCCACTCGCGCTACTTCAGCGAAACCGCCTACGCGGCCGCGGCGCAGCCAAAAGAGCTGATGATCATTCCAGAGGCCAGCCACACCGATCTGTACGATCGTGTGGACGTGATTCCTTTCGACAAGCTGACGACCTTCTTCACGCAGCACCTGGCCACGGCGGCAGGCGCCGCTTGACGCATTGAAGCGGCCGCATCCTGGCGAGCGAAATGCCACGATGCGGCTGAACTGGCTGGCGCGCCCTACGGTATGGACTCATGCCACTCAACACTTCTGACTTTCCAGTGGGGATCGCAACCAGAACTGGCAATAGACCACTCGCTGAGGGGCATTAGCGCCATATTGCTGCGCGAATTCGCGCTCGAAACCTACGAGTTCACGTGCAGGCGCGGCAACGCGTCTGGCCCATTTTCCGCATTGCAAGGAGAACAACATGCAGAGCAAACACGTTGACGTCGGTGCAGGCGGCACTCTCTCCTCTCTTGGCGCTGCAAGCCGTAGGCATTCCTGGCACCGGCGGGCCATGCGACAGCTTGGAATGCCGCTGGTTCTCCTTGCACTGTGCAGCGGCCATCCCGCCCACGCCGCCAGCACTGCGCTGCCCGTGGCCGCGGCCGCGGAGCAGGATGTCACTCAAGCACCCAATAAATCGGATGAATCACGCCTGTGGATGACCGTCGGGGAACGTCGCTTCGCCATCACCCTTGCCAACAACGAGGCCACTCGCGCATTCGCTGCCACGCTGCCGCTGACACTGGACATGGAGGACCTCCACGGAAACGAGAAGAAAAAAGAACTGCCTGAAGCGCTGCCCACCAGTGAGAGCCGGCCCGGCACGATCCGCAACGGAGACCTTATGCTTTGGGGATCGCGCACCGTGGTCATCTTTTACAAGACCTTCGACTCAGCTTACTCATACACCCGTCTGGGCCGCGTGGACGATCCGACTGGCCTGGCCCAAGCGCTCGGCAGTGGCGATGTTCGGGTGATGTTTTCCCAATAGCAGAGTGCGCTGACAAAGTAGTCCCCACGCGCTCAACACCGACCTGAAATACCGCGTCATCGTCTGCTGCATCTCCTTCGCAGCCCGAATCCAGAGAGAGAGATCATGATCAAAGACAAAGTAGTCATCATTACCGGCGCATCGTCCGGAATCGGCGAGGCAACCGCCAAGCTGCTCGCGAGCAAGGGCGCAAAAATCGTGCTCGGCGCCCGTCGAGAAGACAAGCTCAAGCAGATCGCGGACGAGATTCTCCTGAACGGAGGCCAAGTGGTCTATCAAGCGCTGGACGTGACCAAGCAAGAGGACAACAACAGCATCGTCCGCCTGGCCAAAGAAAGGTTCGGTCGCGTGGACGTGATTTTCCTGAATGCAGGGCTGATGCCAAACTCCCCCCTGTCCGCACTGAAGACCGAAGACTGGCACCAAATGATAGATGTCAACGTCAAGGGCGTTTTGAATGGTGTGGCAGCGGTGCTACCCGAGTTCCTGGCACAGAAGGCTGGGCACGTCATCACTACCTCGTCGGTGGCGGGACTAAAGGCCTATCCGGGCGGCGCCGTCTATGGCGGGACGAAGTGGTTCGTTCGCGACTTCATGGAGGTGCTGCGCATGGAATCCGCCATGGAAGGCAATAACATCCGCACCGCGACGATCTACCCGGCCGCCGTCAAGACGGAACTGCTGGCGACGATCAGCGATAAGCTGGCGCTTGACCAGATGCAGGACATCTATGACAAGTACGGCATTTCTCCAGACCGAATCGCCAACATCGTCGCCTTCGCGATCGACCAGCCCGATGACACGACAATCAACGAGTTCACAGTTGGCCCTGCGAACCAGCCTTGGTGAGTGCATTGCATTCACGCAAGGCGTCCGACAGCCCACCACTGTCCTGACAAGGAGCTTTCATGAAGACCGTACCACTAGGATCAACCGACACTCGGGTTCCCAACGTCGTCGCGGGCATGATGCGCATCGCCGGCAGCACCGATGACCAGATCCGCGCGCTCTACACCGCGGCGCGCGAATCGGGCATCAATTTTTTCGATCACGCCGACCTCTACGGATTCAACCATCCCGACGGTGGCCCGCACTTGTGCGAACGCCGGTTCGGCGAGGCGCTGCGACTCAGCAGCGCCGAGCGCGAGCAGATCTTCCTCCAGTCCAAAACCAGTATTGTCGCCGACCCGTGGCACTACGATCAGTCCTATGAGCACATCGTGGCGTCGGCCGAGAGGTCGCTGAAAGCGCTCGGTAGCGACTATCTGGATGTGCTACTGCTGCACCGGCCCGACGCACTCGTGGAACCGGAAGAAGTCGCCCGCGCCTTCGACCATCTGGAGTCCACCGGAAAGGTCCGCGCATTCGGAGTTTCCAACCATACGCCCCGTCAAATCGATCTGCTCAAAACCGCCGTGACCCAACCGATCCTGGCCAACCAGGTCCAGCTTTCGGTGACGCATTCGACGATCGTCGCCCAGGGCCTGTCGTCGAACATGACCGGATTCGACGACTCAATTACTCGTGACGGTGGCGGCATTGTCGACTACGCGAGGATCAACAAAATCACGCTGCAGGCGTGGTCTCCATTTCAGAAAGCCTTTCAGGATGGGGTGTTCTTCGACTCTCCCGACTATCCGGAACTTAACGCTGAACTCAAACGACTCGCTGCACAGTACGACGTCACTCCGACCGCGATCGCTACAGCCTGGATCACCCGTCATCCCGCCGGCATCCAAGTCGTACTGGGTACCACGAGACCCGAGCGCCTAGTCGAGGCAGCCGCGGGCTCGAATATTCCACTCACCCGCCCCGAATGGTACGGGCTTATCCGAGCGGCAGGTCACAACGTTCCCTGAACGCACCCGGACGTCGAAAGTGGCGCCTGTCCCTCTGATTACTAGCCCCACAACGGCGTTAACACCAGAGCTCTGCTTGGATCATGCACGCCGAAGCGTAATGATCGAAAACAAGGACCACCTCTTCACGAACCACTTCTCCCCGACGGGGACTCCTTGTGTATGGCGAGGGCCTTGGCCAAGCCCTCACCATACTCTCTCAACGCATCTGCAGGATGATCGGGTTGCTGCTGGCCGGATTGGTTCGCTCACGCAGCTCCTTCACCTCGTCAGCCTTCACTGCCCCTCCCTGATTACCCCAAGACGTGCGGACGAAAGTCAGTACATCGGCGACTTCCTGATCAGAGAGTTGGTTGCGGTACGGGGGCATGCGATATGAATCCGGAATGCCATTAGCAACGACACGTTCGGAACCGTTCAAGGTGGCATTGATGCTCGTAGCGCCTTCCTTCACCATTGATGAAGATGCGCCTGCCAAAGGAGGTATCCATGGCGCCTGCCCGCTGCCGTCACTGCCGTGGCAACTGCTGCACTTGGCCATATAGTTGGCTGCCCCAGGTGTCGACAGAGGTTGTTCTGCCAGTTTGGCCGCTGGCTTCCATGGCGGCCCGTCACGCTTTGGGTCGCCCGGCAACGACACCAGGTAATGCGCAATGGCTTTTAAGTCCGGGTCGGACATGTATTGCGTCGAGTTGTTGAAGACTTCCGCCATGGTGCCCACGACCACGCTGTGAGCGTTACGTCCGGTTTTCAGATAGTCGACGATCTCCTGCTCGCTCCAGCGCCCCAATCCAGTGTTCGGATCCTGGCGCAGGCTCGGCGCGTACCACCCATCGAGCAGCGAACCGCTGAGGAAAGTAGCGCTGCTTTCATCCAGCGACTTCTCGTTCATCGTCAAGCTGCGTGGGGTATGGCAACTGCCACAATGCCCCGCGCCCTGGACGATGTAGGCGCCGCGGTTCCACAGCGCATCCTCTGAGGGCTTGGCCTGATAGGCACCGTCATCGACAAACGCGGTATTCCACAAAGCCAGCGGCCAGCGCATGTTGAGCGGCCAGGGGATATGGCTTTGCTGGTTCTGCTGCTGCGCCGGCTTAACGCCGGCCATGAAGAACGCATAAAGCGCCCGCACATCATCGTCGCTGAGCTTGGCATAGGATGGGTACGGCATAGCCGGATACAGCCTGTGCCCGTCAGCCGCGACTCCGCTGCGTACTGCGCGATCAAAGTCGGCTAGGCTGTAATTACCGATGCCCGTTTGTTTGTCCGGGGTAATGTTGGTGGCATAGATTGATCCCATCGGGGTCGCCATCTCCAGGCCGCCGGCAAACGGCGCACCTTTGGGCGTGCTGTGGCAGGCCACGCAATCGCTAAGCCTGGCGACATATTCACCACGCTGGACGAGTTGTGCATCTGCCGAGGGTGCAGATGCCTCATTAGCAAAAGGCGAAAATGGCGTGCGATTGACAAACCAGCCCAAGCCAGCTGCCACGACGATGCCTGCTGGCAGCAGATACTTTATAGTTTTATTCACGAACCATTCCTCATCAGGTGTCGAAGCGGTACTGCGATAGAGGCATGCTGCGAATTCGTTGACCGGTCAGTCGCGAGACGGCGTTAGCAACCGCCGGTGCCACCGCAGGCAGAGGCGGCTCACCGATTCCGCCCATTGGCGCACCACTCTCCACCACACGGACATGGACCCTGGCCATCATTTCCGGTGTGAGGATGCGGTAGAGGTCGTAATTGCGCGCCACCGGCGTACCACCTTTGTAGATGGCTTGTTCGACCAGGGTTTGAGACAAGCCAAGGGCCACGGCTGAGTTGACCTGAGCCTCGATGATGGCGGGATTGACGATGCTACCCGGATCGATTGCCTGCCAGATGTCGTGAACCTTCACGGCTCCGTTGCTGATGGAAACCTCTGCGATCACCGCCGTTTCGGTACCAAATGGCGATGCCATTGCAACGCCTCTTGCTCGCTTGGTGCCGTCTTGCGCCGTGAACGGCCCTCGTTTCCACCCCCCGGACAGGTCGGCCACTACTTTGAGCAAGTGGCTTAGCCGCTCGTTGCCCTGTAGCAGCTTGGCCCGTAGCTCATAGGGATCCTGACCGCCGGCATCCGCCACTTCATCCAGAAAAGCTTCATACATGAAGTCATTGATGGAGTTCCCGACTGAACGCCAGTAGCCCAGCATCACCGGGGTCTGCGAGTACAGTTGAGCGATCCGACGATGGGCAATGGCGTATTTTTTACCGGCCAGGCCTTCGACGGCGGTCGGGTCGATTTTGTCTCCTTGTTTGTTAGCGATACCCTCGGTTGGCCCTTCCGTGGCACTAATTGCTTCAAAGGCCACCGGCATGCCCTGTTCATCCAGGCCAGCGCGAAAGCGCACTACGGCGGAAGGACGAAGCACGTCACGCAAAAATTCTTCCTCGCGACTCCAGATCACCTTGATCGGTCGACCTGTGGATTGAGCCAGCTGGATAGCCTGAGGGTAAGGTGATGCATTCGGGTATAAAAAATGCCGGCCGAAAAAACCACCCAGCAGCGGAGAGTGGAGAGTGATTTTGGAAGGGTCCAGACCGGTACGCTTGGCGACGTCGGCCAAAAACAAATCCGGGGCCTGGTTCGGCAGCCACAGATCGAGATTGCCTTCAGCGTCGAAGCGCGCCAGGGCCGAGGGCGGCTCCAACTGGGCGTGGTTGAGGTATTGGGTATGGTAAGTCGCACTGACGACTTTCTTGGCGCCGGCCAACCCTTGCTGCAGGTCACCCTCACGTTCGGCCTCATCCCCGGCGTCGGTGGTTTTACTCAATTGCTCCGCATAGGCCTGGGTGTCGAAATTAGCCGGCATGTAGCGCACGGTTGAATCGCCACCCGGCTCCGTCCACTCCACTTGCAGAGCCTCGACGGCACGCTTGGCCACCCACCAGCGTTGCGCAACCACCGCCACTGCCCCCTCAAGACGGTGCACCGAATGCACGCCTTTGAGGTTTCTGATCTGATCCTCGTTGCGCACCAGCCCCACTTGCAGACCCAAGCGCGGCGCATGCTGTACCGCGGCGTGGAGCATGCCTTCGACACGAGTATCGATGGTGTATTGCGCCTTACCAGTGGATTTGTCGTAGACGTCTATTCGCTGGACCGGCTTACCGATCCAGCGGAATGTGGCAGGGTCGCGCAGAGTAACGGTTTGCGGATCGGGAATGGGCAAATCGAGCGTTAACGGCGCGAGTTCACCGTAGGTGATCGATCGATTGGAAGCGGCATGAATGACCCGCCCTGGCTCAGTAGTCAGCTGCGCCAGAGGCACCTTCCAGTGGGATGACGCGGCCTGCAATAGCATCAGGCGCGCCGATGCGCCCAGTCGGCGCATGGTCATGTAGCTCGCGCGCATCGACCGGCTACCACCCGTGAAGCGCATGCCACCTTCCATGACTTTGAAGTCATTCCCGGGCGCCGCGTTCTCCACCAGAAAGCTGGCTGGATCTATATCGAGCTCCTCACCCACGACCTGTGCCATGCCCGTGAAAATGCCCTGCCCACCCTCAATAAAGGGGCTCTGCAGGCGAACGGTATTATCCGGACGAATCTCCAGAAACGCCGGTACACGGGCGCCAGGCGGCAATGCCTGGGCACGCTCGGCAGCACGCAACGGGCCAAGGGGAATTCCGAAGCTGATAACAAGCGCACCCGCCGTGACGCCAGCCGATGCCTGCAAAAAACGGCGGCGAGAGACGTTCACAGGTTGCGCGTCGGAGAGTACGCCGCGCTCGGCGATAGAATCATCCAGTTTTGACATAGTGTTCCCCTGTGTTTGCATTCAATGCTCGGCCTGGCAGCAAACCAATCCCTGCTCCATTAAAGGTGGTCAGGATTAGCCGTCGGCATTGTCACCAGGCACATCGCAGCTCAGTCGAATTGCGCGTGTTCAAGCACCAGCAAGCTCATCGACAGCAGTCTTGATCGCGTTATAAGTGCCGCAACGGCAGAGATTCGTCATGGCGGCAGCAATATCGGCTTGGGAAGGTTTGGGAATGCGCTGCAACAGCGCAGTCGCGGCCATTACCTGGCCAGACTGGCAATAGCCACACTGGGCGACTTGATGCTTGACCCAGGCCGCCACCACGCGCTTGCCCAGCTCGTCGTCTTCAATGGCTTCGATTGTGCGAATCTGTTTGCCCTTTACCCCTTCAACCGGTGTAACGCATGAGCGAAGCAGCACGCCGTCCACCATGACCGAACAGGCGCCGCATTGCGCCAAACCGCACCCGTACTTGGTTCCGGTCAGGCCGATATCGTCGCGAATCACCCATAACAATGGTGTATCCGCATCCGCCTCAACCTCATACACAGTGCCATTTACGTTGAGTTCCATTGTAAGAATGCCTCGATTGAAAACAGTGTGAAAAACCTGGCCGAGCACGACCTGCGGATAATCTTTGGCAACTGACCATTCGCAATAACAACAACTGCAACGTCGTCTTTTTAGACAAGCCTTACCCTACTGGGCTCGTCCGTGGCACAGCAAGCGAACCACGTGAGTCACCTCGCAAGGTGCTATTAATCAGATGAATAAATATTCTCTTCAAACAGCAGGCGTGCCGCGCCAATAATCGGCGCGGCACCGCTTGGTCTTGGATAGTCGCATCAGGCCTTCAACGACGGCAGTGCTGCGGCTTCCTCGTCAAAGCCATAGACCGATTTGATTTCCAGATACTCTTGCAACCCGAAAACGCCCATTGAGCGGCCAATGCCGGATTCCTTGTAGCCACCCATAGGCGTCAGCGAGTTAGTCGGCGCGCCGTTAAAACAAACACGCCCGGCACGCAGGCCGCTGGCGAACTCATACGCCTTGCGCCGGTCCCCACCGAATACATAGCCACCCAACCCATAAGGCGAGTCATTGGCGATTTCCAATGCCTGCGCCTCGGTGGAATAAGGCACCACCACCAAGACCGGCCCGAAAATCTCTTCCCGGCAAATAGTCATCTCGGGGGTCACATCGACGAACACGGTCGGACGGGTGAAAAAGCCACGTTCGAAGCCTTCGGGGCGCCCCAGTCCGCCGACAATCAGCCGTGCACCCTCATCGAGGCCCGACTGTATGTGACGCTGTATGCTGTTAAATTGTGCCCGGCTGACAATCGGCCCCATGGTCGTGGCGGGATCTCGCGGGTCTCCGAGACGGAATCGGTTTGCTTCGTCAACCAGAAACGGAATGATCTGCTCCACCTGACTTTCATGCACCAACATGCGACTCGGCGCGTGGCAGGATTGTCCGGTATTGAAGAAGCCGCGCTGAATATTCCAGCGCGCGGCCTTTTCCAGATCGGCGTCTCGCAGCACGATATTCGCCGACTTCCCGCCCAACTCCAGGCACACGCGTTTGATGGTGCGTGCCGCTGCCTCGCCTACCTGCGCACCGGCACCGGTCGAGCCCGTGAAGGAAACCATGTCGACATCGGGATGCTTCGACATCGCCTCGCCAATCACTCGCCCCGAGCCGTTGAGCATGTTGAAAACGCCCTTGGGTACGCCTGCGGCATCCAGCACCTCTGTCAGCAGAATAGCGCTGACCGGCGAGTTGATACTGGACTTGGATACGACTGTACAACCGGCGGCCAGCGCATAGATCAGCTTGATGACGGTTGTCTGGATCGGCCAATTCCAAGGCGAGATCAGTGCGCAGACACCCAGGGGTTCACGGCGAACGATCGTATTGCCAATTCGCGCCTCGAACTCGTACGTCTTCAACAGGTCGCGAGCGACCTTCATATGTTCGATTGGCCCCATGACCTGAGCACGGGCACTGCAGGGAATACCCACCTCTTGCGCAATGGCCTGTACAAAATCATCGGCGCGCAATTCGTAGGCTTCGATGATACGGTTGATCAGGTCGTAACGCTCATCGAGGGAAGACTGCGAATAGCTTTTGAATGCACGCCGAGCTGCGGCCACGGCAGTGTCCACCTCTTCAACGGTCGCCATGGCGACCGTGGCAAACGCTTCTTCGGTAGTCGGATCAATCAATTCCTGGCGCTGGGAGGCCGCGGCCTCTACCCATTCACCGTCGATATAAAACTTCGCGTAATCGTGCATCTTGCTGGTGCCTCCAGTTGTTGTTATTCGGTGAGCATTTTCGTGACAGGTGGCAACACGGTACCCGCCGATTCAACCAACAGTTTCGACCGGCGAACTGCTTGCCCGGCGAGCCATTGCATCTTCACGAATCAGGTCGGCGGCTTTCACACCAATCATGATGGACGGCGCATTGGTGTTGCCCGACGTGATGAATGGCATGATCGAGGCATCCACCACCCGCAGACGCTCGATACCACGGACACGCAGTCGTTCGTCCACCACCGCCATGGCGTCGTTACCCATCTTGCAGGTGCCGCCCTGGTGGTGGGCCGAGTTGCCGGTTTCGACCAGATAGTTGTAGATATCTTCATCGGTACGAATGTGGAGCCCCGGCAATTCTTCCGAAACCACGCGAGACTTGATGGGTTCGCTGTTCATGATTTTGCGTATCCAGCGCACACCACTGATCACCGCATTGACGTCGTAATCGCTGCTCAGGAAATTTGGCGTGTAATCGGCCGGGTCAGACGGGTTGGTTGAGCGCAGCGTCACTGTTCCCGTGGTGCTGGGACGCAACTGATAGACCGACACACCGAGCCCGGGATGCCTTTCAACGTCAACCGTGCCATCGGGAAAGTATTGAAAGGTCATGGGCCGAAAGCTGATTTGGAGATCAGCGTAGTCCTCGTCCGGGCTACTTTTAACAAACGCCGCGACCTGGGAAGAGCCAAGGGCAAGATACCCTTTGCGGGTCATCAGGTAACGGAAGCCTTCCCAGTACTTGCGCAGGCCTACAAGGTTGGCGTTGTACGAACTGTCTGGGGTGCAACGGAAGGCTGTGTGAATATAAAAATGATCCTGCAGGTTTTGCCCTACTCCTGGGGAATTCAGAACTTCGGGAATTGCGTGTTTTTCCAGTTCAGCCCTTGGGCCGATGCCAGACAACATCAGCATCTGTGGGGTCTTCAGCGAGCCTGCTGACAGAATCACTTCGCGCGCCGCATAGATACGCTCCAAACGGCCACTCTTCAAAACCTCTATACCGACAGCGGTACGCCCCTCGAATAAAACGCGCTGCAGCTCGCATCCGGTTCGAACCGTCAGGTTCGGCCGTTCAATGACAGGCTCGATAAATGCCCGGTAAGTCGACATCCGTTGCCCGTCTTGGATGTTGTGTTGCATGAAACCTACGCCATCGTGCAAGGCGCCATTCATGTCCTCGGTCACCGGGATACCGATACGGTTAGCGGCTTCTATAAAATCGTAGCTACTCTTTTCTTTGACGACCGGATCACTGATCCATAGTGGACCATTCGCTCCGCGATATTCATCGCCGCCCCGCTCAAAGTGCTCCATCTTTTTGAAATACGGCAAGACATCTTCATACCCCCAGCCTGGGTTGCCCAAGGCACGCCAGCCGTCAAAATCCTTTTGGTGACCTCGGATGAATACCATGCCGTTGATGGAGCTGGATCCACCGAGCAATTTGCCCCTAGGCCAGTACATCCGACGCCCTTGAAGCTTCTCCATTGGCGAGGTGCGGAAATTCCAGTTCAATGACTTATTGAAATAGAGCTTGCCCATTCCCGCGGGCGTATTGACCCAGAAACGATCTGAAGCAGGTCCCGCCTCAATAAGCAGGACGTTGTTCCGGGGATCGTCAGACAAACCGCGCGCAACCGGGCTGCCCGAAGAACCGGCACCGACAACGATGTAATCATAAATCTGCATGTACCCGCTCCTCCCGCTATTTCCCGACGCGGGAAGTGCCTTTGAACAACCGGTCAAAACGCTCGAAGCGATAAGCCCATTCGGGCCCCTGGTCCGTTTCGTAAGCCAACACTGCGGAGAGCATCGCGAAAGGCTCTATATAACGGGCGACCTTCAGAGCCCCAGCGTCCACCGGATCAAAGCCCACCTGACTGATAAGATCCGAAACTGTGGCTTTACTGGCTTCGTCCTCGCCACAGAAGATCAAACTGGGACGTAGCACCTCTCCCCTGGCCGCGAATACATCGAACAAAACTTCGCTGGGTGTCGACTGGAAGGCCGCAACGACATGCGCCTCAGGAATCATCTGTGCCAGCGTTTCCGCACCGGAAATCGTATGGCCGATGACAAGCTCGGTGTCTTCTGCGTTTAAAGGATTGCAGCAGGTCACGACGATTTTGCCGCTCAAGTCATCCACCTGGCTGAGGACGTCAGGCACTTGAAGCCAATGCACGGCCAAGAGGACCAAGTCAGCGTTGAATGCCGCCTCTGCCGGCGTGCTGGCCTGTGCATTCTTGCCTGCCGATGCAGCCAGATCGGCAAGTTTCTGCTGATTACGCGAGTAACTGAAGGAAACCTCATGGCCAACCCTGGCAAACATGGTGCCCAGATGACTGCCCATTCGGCCGGAGCCAAGAATTCCGATTTTCATGAAAGGCCTCTTGTTATTTTTTGGATTAAAAACACGGATGGCGTTCGGGTGAAAGGCTCGACGGCGAATAGAGGTATGATCAAAATTGATTAATCCCCTCCACGATTGTCATGGCCGGCTCATGAACATAGATCCTTGGAGCGGGCGCTTGAGCTGATACAGTATTCGCCCCCACGTAGAGAATGATGAATGGCAAAGGAACACTACAGCGACCTGCTCGCGCTCATTGCAGTTGCACGAGAGCAAAGTTTCACGCGGGCGGCCTCCCAGCTGGGAATCTCTCAATCGATGCTCAGTCATAGCATCCAGAGATTGGAGGCTCGGGTCGGCGTACGTCTTCTCACTCGGACGACCCGTAGCGTATCCGTCACCGAGGCCGGTGAACGTCTGCTCAATACCGTTGAACCGCGATTGAGGGAAATCGAGACCGAACTGATCGCCGTGGCTGAATTTGGCGACACCCCCGCCGGCAACATTCGCATCACGGCAACCGATCATGTCATCGAAACTGTGCTTTGGCCGAAATTGGCGCAAGCCCTGCCGAAATACCCACAAATAAGTGTAGAAGTCGTTATCGACTATGGCTTGACGGACATCGTGGCCGACCATTTCGACTTTGGCATCCGGCTCGGGGACGGGTTGGCAAACGGGATCGAAGCAGTTCGTATAGCTCCCGACATGCGTTTTGTGATAGTGGGCGCGCCGTCCTACATGGAGTCTCGTGCCATGCCGACCAGACCTCAAGACCTCATGGAACATGAATGTATAAATATGCGCCTGCCAACACGTGGCGGCCTGTACGCGTGGGAGCTGGAAAAGGACGGCCAGGAAATCAATACGAGAGTCAAAGGCAGGCTCGTATTCAATGGCATCAATCAGATTTTGGATGCCGCTGTATCGGGTTTCGGACTGGCCTATGTTCCCGAGGACATCGCCCAGCCCCATCTGGTTGATGGCACCCTGGTCCCTGTCATGGAAGCCTGGTGGAGAACATTCCCGGGGCTGCACCTTTATTACTCCAGCGAGCGCGAGAAGTCTCGGGCGATGCAGGTTCTAATCGATGAGTTACGGCACCCCGAATAGTCAACGGTGCTCTGAGCCCTTCCTTTTTCGCATCTGAATTATTCGCCATCATTCATAGGCGCTTTCGGATTTCAGATCATTACAGATCATCCTTAGCCCCCTATCATTTCGCCTCAAGCAAGTCGCGATGAGACAGTGTCCCATCGCCCGCTGGGGTCGATCCCTGGTTATTTTTCCTTTCATTATTCGTCCATTCGCCCAGCGCCCTAGTTGTCGAGGGCGTCATGTATTGGCTATTTCACAGGAACACCGATGACTACCTCAACTTTGAATACGGCCCAGATTGACAGCCGGATCTGGAGCGCCGTGGGGTCTTTGACACTCTGCGTCGCTCTGCTGATCGCCGCAGAATTCATGCCAGTGAGTCTCCTGACGCCCATCGCCAACGACCTTCACACCTCACAAGGCATGGCTGGCCAGGCCATTTCCATTTCCGGCTTCTTTGCGGTGGTGGCAAGTCTTTGCATTGCCTCTATCGCCGGACGCTTCGATCGACGTCATGTCCTGGTCTCGATGACCCTGCTGATGCTCATTTCGCTGGTGGTCATCGCTTTGGCGCCGGGCTTCACTTGGTTGATGATCGCCAGAGCTTTTCTAGGCGTCGCAATCGGTGGTTTCTGGGCATTGTCCACCGCCACTGTGCTTCGGATAGTCCCGGAGGAGGCTGTGCCCAAAGCCTTGGGCATGATCTATATGGGCCACTCAGTGGCCGCTGCGTTTGCCGCACCCATTGGGGCCTATGTGGGAGGTCATCTGGGGTGGCGCTTTGTGTTCGCGGCGCTTGTACCGATTGTCATCATTAACGTGATCTGGCAATACAAAAGCTTGCCCGCAATGCAGCCAGAAAAAACCATTCCCCTTTCCAGGCTGTTCGGGGTGCTGAAACGTCGGAACGTCATGTTCGGTCTGCTGGCCGCCATGCTGACGTTTGGTGGTACATTCACCGCTTTCACTTATTTGCGGCCATTTCTCGAACAGGTTACTGGCGTCGACTCCACTCAACTGTCGGTTTTATTGTTGAGCCTGGGCATAGCCGGTTTCGGTGGTACGTACATCGTCAGCCGACTGCTGGAAAAACAATTCCTCTTCCAATTGTTGCGCTGGCTTCCGGTGGCGTTGGCTGTCATGACGGTGGCTCTGGCCGAGTTGGGCTACAGTTTCGCAGCCGCCGCCATCATGATGTTTGCCTGGGGGATGTTGTACTCGGCCATCCCAGTATGCTGGTCGACCTGGCTCGCCAAAGAGGTAAGCGATGAGCCCGAAACTGGCGGTGGACTGATGGTTGCAGCTATCCAGATGGCGATCATGGTCGGAGGCGCTTTCGGTGGCAGCTTGCTGGATCATGTATCGGTAACAGCCCCGCTGATTGGCGGCAGCGTATTGCTCATCCTGGCAGCGCTAGTCGTTGGGAATGGCGGGCGGCTTACCCAGTCCACGCCCGCCTGATAGCCTCTTGTGCCCAAGCCGTCGCTATGCATCCGCTACCTCAATAACAGCGGTGCATCGTCTTTAAGCACGTTCAGCAGTACTTGCGCCGCCGGCGACAAATAGGCGCCGGTTCGCACGAAAACGACAATCGTGCGTTTCATTGTTGTTTCCTTGAGCTTGATCTCCCGAAGGTGCGTCACACCCTTTACGTCTTCGAGAGTCTCCCGGGCCAGAAAACTGAGCAGGTTGGTTTCACCAATCAGGCGCGGCAGCAAGGAGATCGAAGTCGTTTCGATCTGCACTTGAGGCAAAGGCAGGTCTCTGGACTGAAACGCATTGTCTATCCAGCGTCGGGCCGGCACGGCGGTGGCCGGCAGCACCCAACGGTACTGGCACAAATCGCGCAACTCATAACCTGCGCTAAACAGCGGGTGGTTGCGGCTGGCGACCACTACCGCCTCATCGTCAAACAACGCATGAAATTCCAACAAAGGATCTGCTTCGTACTGCGGGCAGATCACCATGTCCAGCCGCCCGGAAAAAAGTGATTCGCGCAGTAAATCGTCCTGCCCAATCACCAGGTTCAAGGTGATCTGCGGCGCACGTGAAAGCAGAGTCGCGGTCAGGTGCGGGAGTAGGTGATCAGCCATGGAAGCAGCGCAGCCCAGGCGAATATTGCCCATCACCCCGTTGGCAACATCACGTATCTCTCGCTGGGTTTCGGCAACGCTCTGCTGTAGCTGTTTGCCACGCACCTTCAGCAACTCCCCCACTGCCGTCAGCTTGATCCGACGCCCGTCGCGTTCGAACAGCCGGGCACCTAGAGACTCCTCAAGTCGTTGGATGCTTTTAGTCAGCGCCGGCTGACTGCGGTTGAGCTTTTGTGCGGCCCTGCCCAGATGGCCCAGCTCGGCGATGACTTCAAAATAGGCAAGGTCACGCAGGTCCATATTCATCAACCAAAGTTATCAATCAATCGATATTAGAAAATAGACTTTATCAAACACGCTATCAATAATTATCAGCACATCGATAGCGATGCCACGCCCTCAAGGCGACCAGCGATTGGAGCACGACTCTTGTCTTCTTCTGCCAGATTTTCTCTACATGCCTACCCCGCGCCATTCAAATGGTTGGCGCTTGCGCTAGTGGCTGGAGCAGCCGGTCAGTTGCTGAAGTTTCTAGGGGTGCCAGCCGGCCAGTTCCTGGGGCCGATGATGGTCGCCATCGTGTTTGGAACGTTCGGTGCGGGTATACAGCTCCATCCCTACGCCTTCAAGCTGGGCCAAGGTTGTGTTGGCATTCTGGCGGCCCATTCCATGACGCTGGCAGTGCTTCTCTCGATAGCCCAGTCCTGGCCGATGATGCTGCTGGCAACCGCCGCAACGGTTTGCCTCAGTGCTCTGGTCGGACTAGCCTTGGTATGGGCAGGCATTCCGGCCAGCACCGCCGCATGGGGAACGGCTCCAGGCGCTGCCTCGGCGATGGTCTCGATGGCGGATGAGTACGGTGCCGATTCGCGAGTAGTCGCCACCATGCAATACGTACGAGTCGTGTGCGTGGTGATGATCGGCGCACTGGTGAGCCACTGGGTCGGGGCACCGACAGGCGGCGAAACGCACGTGACAAACGTCGAGCCGCAGAGCTTCGGACTACTTAATCTAGGCCTGACCATCGCCACGCTGCTTGCTGGTGTTGCACTGGGCAATCGAGTGCCCGCCGGGGCGCTGCTGATGCCGTTGCTGCTGGGTGGCGCCTTGCAAATCAGCGGCCTGTTGCACATCGCGCTGCCCGACTGGCTCCTCGCTACTGCTTATGGGGCACTGGGTTGCTACGTCGGCTTGCGCTTTGACCGCCCAACGATTGGGTACGTCTGGCGGCGCCTGCCGGCGATGATAATGGGTGCCACGCTTTTGATCGCGCTGTGCGCATTATCTGCCTGGCTATTGGCAACAATATCGGACAGGGATTTCCTCTCGATTTACCTGGCCACCAGCCCGGGCGGGCTCGACACGATGGCGATCATCGCGGTGGACACGCATTCCGACGTGGGACTGGTGCTGGCAATGCAGACCCTGCGATTGTTTGCGGTCATCCTGACAGGGGCTTTTGTGGCACGGCTGATCATTCGCTTGTCTGAGCACCGCCAGATAACGTCATAGGCTTAAGCCACACCGCAAATGTCCGCATGCCCGAGGGCTGGCTTCTCCTACTCGGCAACACTTCCCTGTCGCTCACCATCGCTAGCAAACTCCTCCGTAAACTCTACGCACCACGCACCGGAATGTTATTGTTCATGCGCACTCACGAAGATCATTCAAGCCATGCAAGATGACATCCTTAAGCAATCCTTTGGTGGGTTGATGGCCTTTATTGCCGTCGCCCGGGAAAAGAGTTTTACTCGAGCAGCAGCGCATCTAGGCCTGTCTCAATCCGCGGTCAGCCATGCCGTCAGCTCACTGGAGCGAAATCTGGGCACGCGCTTGCTTGCGCGCAACTCCCGCTCAGTCTCGCCAACGGAAGCCGGTGAACGGTTACTGGCAACTGTCGGTCCCCGCTTCGAAGAGATCGACGCTGAATTACTGGCGTTGTCAGAGCTGGGCGAAAGCCCAACCGGGACCGTACGCATCACCGCATCGGATCACGCCATCCGATCGATCATCTCCCCAAAGTTGAAGAAATTCCTGCCGAAGTACCCTGGAATAAAAGTCGAGCTGTTCGCGGACAATGGGCTTATCGACATCGCAGCAGATCGTTTCGATGCGGGCGTCCGATTGGGTGAGGCGATAGCCCAGGACATGATCGCCGTACGCATCGGTCCTGACATGCGATTCACCGCAGTAGCGACCAGGCGCTACTTCGCCAGCAGCCCTGAACCAGAGACGCCCGAAGACTTGATGCAGCACAATTGCATAAACCTGCGTCTTCCTACCCATGGTGGATTGTGGCCTTGGGAGTTCGGGGAAGATGGCCGGCAGTTGAACATGCGGGTTGATGGTCAGCTGATTTACAACAGTATTTATGATTGCCTTGATGCAGCCATTGCAGGCTTGGGTATCGCTTATGTACCTGAAGACATCGCTGAGCCCTATGTCAAGGCTGGCCACCTGATTCCGGTACTGAAAGACTGGTGCCCGCTGTGGACAGGACTTCATCTCTATTACCCAAGCCGTCGGCAACCCTCCGGGGCTATGGCTTTATTAATCGCCGCGTTGCGCCACGAGTCATGACAGAAAAAAAAGGCCCTGCACAGCGTACAGGGCCCGAAAGAGCCATGAAGACTCAAGGGATGAACGTTCCACCAAGGGCAAGTCGAGCGATGCGCACTACGACCTACGTTCAGACTTGAAGCCACAACATCCTATGCAAACCGGGCAGTTGCGGCTTCAAAGATGGGTTACTTCAGGTTGGTTCGGAAGAAAGAAGTCAGCTTGTCGAACGGAATCAGGTTCACCCGATCATACAAGTCCACGTGGCCCGCGCCTGGCACGATGAACAACTCCTTAGGCTCACCCGCCAGCTTGAAGGCTTCTTGGCTGAACTCCAGCGAGTGTGCTTCAGAGCCTGCGATGAACAGCATAGGACGAGGCGAAATCGACGCAATATCGTTGAACGGATAGAAGTTCATGAACTTCACGTTGCTGGTCAGCGTTGGATGCGTCGTCACTTCAGGCGAAGACCCGGCCGGGGTGAACTCACCACGAGGCGTGCGATAGAAATCGAAGAATTCGCGCTGGATGGGATGGGTGTTCGCGTCCAGTTTATGCACGGTACCGCCGGTGTACTTGGTTTCCCCACCCGTGAATTCTACATAACGCTGCTCAGCCGCCTCTGCGATGATCTGCTTGCGCTGTTCAAGTGTTTGCGAGTGCTTGAGCGCGTCGCGGTTGGCTGCGCCCATGTCATACATACTGACGGTGGCAATCGCCTTCATCCGAGGGTCGATTTTTGCCGCACTGATGACAAAACTGCCGCTACCACAGATGCCGAGAACGCCGATGCGGTTGCGATCGATATACGACTGGGTTCCAAGGTAATCGACCGCTGCGCTGAACGCTTCGGAGTAAATATCCGGCGCCACGGCGTTACGCGGTTGCCCCTCGCTTTCGCCCCAAAACGATTGATCGATCGCAAGGGTCACAAAGCCTTGTTCAGCGAGTTTCTGAGCGTAAAGATTTGAGCTTTGCTCTTTGACCGCCCCCATCGGGTGGCCAATGACAATCGCAGGGCTTTTGTTGGCCTTATTCAAATTTTTCGGGACATACAGGTTCCCGACGACTTTCATTCGGTACTGATTATTGAAGGATACCTTCTGCTCAGTCACCTTATCACTCTTGAAAAAGTTGTTCGCGCCGTTGGACATATCGGCTGCCACCGCGGTAAACGAACTAGCCAGCAGGGCCAGCGTAAAAAATAATTTCTTCATGGTGTTGTTCCTAATTAAGAACCGATGTGTGGACATCCAGAACGACTGCGGCCTGGCCCAGGCTCGATGAACGCCAGTGGAATCAAATCTAGCTGGTCAACTGCGCTGAACGGAGCATTGGGCTTTGACGCCGGGCACTACCCTTCATGGCATTAGGTCTAAGCCCACAAAGGATCAATTCGTCGACGTCAATGTATTCGAGGCGCTGTCTGGAAAACACCACATCCAATTGAATGGAGTCATGCATAAAATTGATTAATAGATACCGGACTACCTGCAATCCTGGACTGGTGCGCTGACGATTTTATTAGCTGCAGTTTAGGGAGTTCCCACGGAGTACGGGAGATTCATTAAATCCCACCTTTAATCATTGACGAAAAAACTCCATCGCCCCACTGCGCCAAGCATCAATGTAACAGAATAATGCAGACCTAATCGTCGATTCTTCCATACCGGTTTCAGACTATATCGCGTTGATCCGCAGATGCCTTGGCGGCTTCATCGCGAATGCCCGTACTGCTCATCAGTAACCGGCTCCAGCCACTCGACATTTTTCCCGCCCTGTACCTCTTGAATTGCCAAGTGCGTCAAGCCAGTGGTATCCGTGGCCCCGTGCCAATGTTTTACACCCGGCGGGGTCCAAATCACATCACCAGGCTTGATGACGATTTTCTCCCCCCCTTCTTGCTGAATCCATCCAACACCGGCCGTGACGATAAGATTTTGGCCCGCCGGATGAGTGTGCCAAGCTGATCGGGCCCCTGGTTGAAAGGTCACAGCACCTGCCGTAACCCTTGATGGCGGGCGCGCTGCAAATAAAGGATCAACCCTGACGGTGCCGACGAAATTCCTGGACGAGCCCAGGACAGAAGGTTGCTCCCCGTTCCTGACAATTTGCATCGCGCTGTCAGGCTCCTCTGCAGCGTGCAACGAACTTGAAACCATCAAGATTACGCTAAGCATTGACATGGCAAACGTTATTCTCATCGATAAAATCCTGCTTGGAATGGGTTATCTGAACAGGAAGGGACGGCACGGCCGATCATCCTCACAAGGGGCGTATAACGTCCTGGATCCTCATCAATGCCGGCGCCAACCCCCGTACGATTTCGTTGGCCTTGGCCGTGGGCACCAGCTCCCTCGAACGTCGAATGAACAAGGGGTCTTTAAAGTGAACGCGCAGCTTCGCCAGCGTATTACTCACCGCTGGCTGCTTTACGTTCAGTCGTTCGGCTGCCCGCGTCACGCCTCGCTCGCGATAGACCACCAAGAGAATGAACAAGGCATTGAGATCGATCGCCGTAAATAGCGCTTCATCAAGCTTCATCGTGCGGCCCCCTTCCGATTTGGGGCGTGAAACTGGCAAACGTCAGGTTGGAACATGACGTTACCAAATGATTGACCAACGCCGTCATCGACTCACTTTCAAAGTGCTCAGTCATCATCGATGCCGCGCTCCAGTAGCCACTGAAGACCCACAAACCAGGATCGCGGGAGCTGCGAATCACGCTATACCCCAGGCATCCGTGTACTTTTTCAAAGGTTTCCGCGTACGCCTTCAAACGCTGTTCAAAGTGTTGGTCAACCTCTTCGATCACCCGAATCTCCAAGGTATTAACTGCGGCGATATTCATATCCGGCCCTGCTTTGCTTGGGTAATAAAATTAAATGACAACTGCGTGCAATGCCTGTGTTGCGCGCAATCAAGTCCCGCATCCAACGAAAGCATTTCTGCTGCACCAGCGAGACAAAACTAGCCCCGGCAATGGCGCCATGGCTATACGGCACCTGATTGATACGCTAATGAGCTTTTCTCAACAGTGCTCGTGCTTGAACTGCGCCACCACGAGTCCCGTTGAACAACGGTGGCTAAGCCATGAGCGGCACGTCCTGCAAAGACAGATATCGCCGAATCAAGAAGGCACCTATGAAAACAACGAGTTAAGAGCTATCGCGATAAACAGAATGGCAGCACTTGAACATCGTCGGGGCGCGATCCGGTGAATGCCGACTGAGCTTTTGGCAGCCATGAAACGCGGTCGTGAGGATTGCATCTACGCCGCGCGCTCTTCCAGGGAGATATATCCCGCAATAATTTACTGCCGTGGAAAGGCGTGACACCTCCCTCCCATGACCACCACAAGGGAAGCGCTAACGATGAGCAGCGCAAACCCCGAGAGACTTACTATCCCGAAGTAGCTTAGGAGCAAACCACCTACGGCACCTCCGCCAAAAATCCCCAAGTTGTAGATGGTCGTCAATATCGCCGTTGCCACCTCCGCATTATCTTCTGCCACCCGCCCCGTCGCTGATTGAAAAACAGTAGGCATGCCGCCGAACGAAGCCCCCCACACAAATATCGCAGCCGAAGCGATCATTTGATACGGAGCTGCTATCAGCACAACCATCGTCACAGCCGTGCACGTCAACGCGGTGGTCGCTATGAGCCGCAGCCTTGTATCGACGAAACGTCCGGCGATCAGTACGCCCAGGATGGCACCCGTACCGAACAGAAACAGGCCCTGAGCGGTCCCGCCTGACAGCCTGTTTTTTTCCGCAAGCGGCGCCATGTAGGTGTACAGCGTGTAATGAGCCAGGATCGCGCAAAAAGCCGACAGCAAGATCACTCTCAACCCCGGGGTGCGAATGACGTCATGAATCGAAGTGCCTTCCTTGCGCCCCTCTCCCGGCATGGGCGGCACGACCAGCAAAACCCAAACGATGACAAGCAGCGCGAGCAGCGAAAGCAATCCATAGCTGAAACGCCATCCAAGCAATGAACCCAGCATGCTACCCAAGGGCAAACCGGCGACCATGGCCACGGTACTCCCCGCCAGGGTAATCGCGACAGCCCGTCCCATGTCTTTGCGATCGACCAAGCGGATGGCATAACCACAGATGACCGGCCAGACAACTCCTGCGGCCAGGCCAGCCACCACCCGTGACGCGACCGTCAGCGCATAAGACGTCGAGATGGCGGTAATACCGTTAGCCATTGCAAAGCTCAGCACGAGCATGATGTACAACGATTTGCGAGGCAGACTTCGAGTGAGCGCCACAATGGGGATTGCGGCTGCAGCGGAGGCCAATGCATAGATGGAAACCAATAAACCGATACCAGCGGGGGGCTGCTCAAGGCTCTCCGACATCGCAGGCAGAACCGCTGCCGGCATCGTCTCGGTCAGAATGGTGAGAAACGCTGTAGTGGACAGAGCAAGTAGCCCGATCATAGGCAGGCGACCATTATTGGCGCTCATGGGCAAACTCCTTAATCGGATGCGTTCGTGCGAAGCGCATTGATGCCTTGCGCATCAAAAAAAGTCCGACATTAGCAGGAAGCAGCTTCAGGAAATGCCTGCCTCAGTGAATGCTCCTATGAATTCAAGTGGTCACTGGATTGGCCTTGATCATCGGATAAAGCCAAAGCCCCCAACGCCCGTCACGGAAACTGGGGGCACTGAGTCAGACGCGAGCAGTTTTCTGTAGCACGGTCTTGCTGACCATGTACGAGTCCAGACTCCACGGCCCCCCCTCTCTACCAATACCACTGTCCTTCACACCGCCAAACGGAGTGTCAGGATCCGGCGCACCGAAATGGTTAATCGACAGGACTCCAACATCCAGCTCACGACTCAATCGTTCAGCCTGTTCCAGTGAATTGGTGAACGCAAAAGCAGCCAAACCCACGGATAGACTGTTGGAAATCTCGATGGCCTCATCAAGGGTCGAGAAACGAACCGCGACAGCGACCGGCCCAAAAGGCTCATCGGTCATGATGGCGCAATCTAGTGGAGTGTCGACCAGCAGAGTCGGCGCAAAATAATAACCACGCTCACCTACACGATGCCCACCCACGGCAACCTTGCCGCCACGCGCCAATGCGTCATCGACAAAATGCTGCATCGCGGCGAGGCGCCGGACACTGGTGACCGGTCCGATGTCTGCCTTCGTATCCATGCCGTCGGCCACACGTACCTGATCGGCGGTTGCCACAAACGCCGCTACGAATTCGTCGTAGATACTCTCGTGTACCAGGAAGCGACCTGGCGCAGCGCACCACTGAGCGTTGATCCGAATTTTGCTCTTGAGTGCCATCTTGCCGATTTCCGCGGCATTGACCCCTTCGCAAACGATGACCGGGGCATGGCCGCCGAGCTCCATCAGCACCGGCTTCATGGCCGCACCCGCCAGTTGGCTCAAGTGCTTGCCGACTGCCACCGACCCCGTCAAGGTCACCATGCGGGTCACTGGCGACTCGATCAGGGTCGAAGACACTAGCGCCGGGTTGCCAAACACCAGATTCAATACGCCCTTGGGCAAACCGGCTCGCTCGAAGCACTGAACCATTGCTACTGCCGCGCCAGGGGTTTCTTCTGGGGCTTTCAAAATGATGGAGCACCCGGCGCACAGTGCACCGCTGATTTTTCGCGACGGTGCGCTTAGCGGCACATTCCAAGGCGTGAACGCTGCGACTGGACCAATTGGCTGACGAAGAATCGATTTCTGCATTTGAGCTTCGCCCGGAACGATGGTCCCGTAGGCTCGCAGGGCCTGTGCCATGTCCCAATCGAAGAAGCTCGCCGAACGCTCCACCTCCGCACGCGCATCTGCAATTAATTTGCCGTTCTCTCGGGTGATGATCTGCGCGATTTCTTCGGAACGTGAACGCACGCCTGCGATGGCACGACTGATGATGATATTACGCTCAGCCGGTGGTGTGTCCCGCCAGATTTTGAACCCCCGCTCAGCGGCGGCCAACACGCGTTTCAGGTCAGCGGTCGTGGCCCCGGGAACGCTGGTGAGCGATGCTTCGGTGCTGGGGTCCAACACTTCAAAGCAAGAGGGGCGGTCGAAAATCCATTCACCGTCGATGAAGAGGCCTACGCGCGGATGATCAGCGTCGGCGATGACATTATTATTGGTTTCAATGGACATCTGAATTCCCTCTACATTTGGCGCCAAGGGGCTCGGTTGATATCGCCCTCAATCACCGAAAAAACACTGTGCCGGAAAGGCAATTAATCAAATCTCGACCATCTCGAAGTCCAGCTTCGTCGCCGAACACTCAGGGCAAATCCAATCCTGGGGAACATCTTCCCACCGAGTTCCAGCAGGTATGCCCTCTTCCGGAATACCTTCGGCTTCGTCATACATGAAACCGCATAAAATGCATTGCCAAATTTTGAATTCGCCCTCGGACAAGGCTTGTGTGGACGTGTCATTGCTCATGATTTTTCTTCCGTTTCATTTTCTACTTGTTGGCCCCTTTGCCGACCATGGGAAGCGTTTCGTAACCCTTGGGGGACAGCAACCAGGGCGTTGCTTTCACTTTGCCAGAACAGCTGTTACCGGCCGCACGCGGCCATGGTTGCCATTGCCGTGCTTTCATATGACTGATTTCAGCTCTCTCAGGGACAGCCCTTCATTGGCCGCTTTCGACAGCAGCGGACTAGGTGCCCAACGCCTGCCGTATTGCTCATGCCATTGCTGCACTTGCAGATGGATTTCCGTGGCCCCGATCGTGTCAGCCCAGTACAGCAGCCCTCCTCGATGGCGAGGAAATCCAAAGCCGTACAACCACATGACATCAATGTCACTGGCTCGATATGCCTTACCTTCATCCAGGATCTTGCAAGCCTCGTTGATCGAGGCAAATAACAGACGTTTGAGAATTTCACTGTCGGTAAAGGTACGCTGAGGCGTGCCAAGCTCATGGGCGACGGTCGCGATGATCCGCATCACTTCTTCATCGTGACGAGGTGTGCGGTCACCTTCTTCATAGCGATACCACCCGGCCCCATTTTTCTGGCCCTTGCGGCCCAGCTCGACCATCCGATCCGGGACATGGAGCTTCCTGTATTGAGGGTCAGCTGCCGCGCGACGCTTGCGCGTGTCATAGCTGACATCGAGACCGGACAGATCGCTCACTGCGAACGGTCCCATTGGATAGCCAAATTCAACCATGACCCTGTCGATCTGCTCAGGGCGTGCTCCCTCCTCAAGCAGTAGCATCATTTCCGTGACCAGCGGCGCGCGACTGCGATTTGCCGCGAAGCCATCGCACGTTCCGGAGACCGCGCAGACTTTTTTAAGATCGCGACCCATCTTCATTGCCCGCACAACTGTCTCGATCGAGGTTTGATCACCCTTCACGATTTCGCACAGTTTCATCGCGTTCGCGGGAGCGAAGAAATGAGCGCCGGCGACGCTCTGAGGCCTGCCTGTCATGTTGGCCATGACGTTGATATCAATCGCGGAAGAGTTCGTTAGCAACAGCGCGCCAGGCTTCATCACCGCATCAAGTTTGGTGAACACATCCTTCTTCAGATCTATCCGTTCAAACACCGCTTCAACCACGACATCACAGTCGCCGATCTCTTCGTAATGAGAGACAGGCTGGACAAACTGAAGGCATGCATCCATTTCTTGCACAGTCATGCGTCCGCGCTTGACCTTTACGGCGTAGATGTCACGTATGCGCTGCAGGCCCCTGTCCAGTGCTTCGGCACTCGCTTCCAGGAGTTTCACCACAATGCCTGCATCAGCGAAGCAAATGGCAATACCGGCGCCCATCGTTCCCGCGCCGATCACAGCAGCGGACGTCACACCAGCAGGCTTGAAACCCGGGGGCGCATCCGGAACCTTGGCAGCCTCGCGCTCGGCAAAAAATGCGTAGCGAAGTGCCTTGGCAACATCAGAACCCTCCAGCTCAGAAAACAAGCGGCTCTCAACCTCTAGAGCCTCATCAAACGGCAGGTTGAAAGCTGCTTCGATACAATCGATCGCGTACTGAGGCGCCTTGTTGTGAGGAGACTTTTTGGCTGCTTCGCGGCGTGCCGCTTGCAGCAAATCCATGGTTGTCGCATCCATCGGTTCGAGCGCCAAATCGCGTACGCGCTGCGGTTGAGCGTGCGCCACTGCTTTTGCATACCTTACGGCAGCGTCACGAAGCTCTTGGTTTTGTGTTCCTGGAACAATCTGGGAAATAAGCCCGATCTGCAATGCTTCGGGGGCATGGATATGGCGGCTGGAGACGAGCAAATCGGTGGCTACGGCCGCCCCGACCAGCCTTGGTAAACGCTGCGTACCGCCGCCTCCTGGTATCAGCCCGAGAGCGACCTCGGGCAATCCGAGCTTGGCTGTGGGCAATGCAATCCGGTAATGGCAAGCGAGGGCGTGCTCGAGACCGCCTCCCAGCGCATATCCATGAATAGCAGCGACAGTCGGCTTGGCGCTGGCGTCGAGTGCCGCAGCACTCATGCTGGTAGTGATTGTTCTCGCCTTGCCGAACTGTCGAATATCAGCACCCGCGATGAAATTCTGGCCACCCCCCATCAACACGATCGCCGCGACAGCCGGGTCGGCGTTCGCATGGGTAACGGCGTCAATGATGCTCCCTCTCATCTCGGGAGTCAGGGCGTTGACGGGCGGATTGTTGACTGTGATTACGGCCACAACACCTTCGACTTCGTAACTGACCATCAGGCTTTCGCTCATCTCATCTTCCTGTCTCAAAAAAAAATATGGCCTGCCCCTACCCCGCGACCGCTCGCACCCAATGAGCATCCAGGTTTGGCCCGGAAATTTGAGTGCAGCGCCATCCTGCGCTCCAAACAACGTTGAATCGATGGTAGCATGAGTTTTGATAATCAGCACGGATTTCACTGATCGGAACTTTTTGCTGTGCTACTTTAGTCTTTGACGCTGGACCGATCCCCCTGAACGAAGGTACCGGAAAGCACATTCGAGCTTCATCTTCATGCACTGAGGAAACCCTAGAGATGACAATAAAAGGCAGGGCATACATCGTCGGAGCGTATGAGCACCCCCTACGCAAGGCCCCCCACCATTCGGTGGCACAACTACATGCGGAGGCGGCGAAAGGGGCAATTGAAGACGCGGGATTAAGCAAAGATGACATCGACGGATATTTCTGCGCGGGCGATGCACCCGGCGGGAATGTATGGTCGATGGCCAACTACCTGAATCTGGACAAGCTGAGGCATGTCGATTCGACCGATATGGGAGGATGCTCTTATCTCGCCCATATCGCCCACGCTGCAGAATCAATAGCAGCGGGCAGATGCAACGTGGCTCTGATTACACTGGCTGGTCGCCCCAACTCTGAAGGTATCTCTGGGATACAGGCGCGCGTACGAGGAGTCAATCTACCGGACGCGCCATTCGAGATGCCCTATAACCCAGTCACGTTGAACCTCTATGCCATGTGTGCGATGCGCCACATGCATGAGTACGGCACAACCAGCGAGCAACTGGCGTGGGTCAAGGTCGCCGCCTCTCACCATGCGCAACACAACCCTCTGGCGATGTTGCGCAAAGTGGTCTCGGTCGAAGATGTATTGGCATCGCCGATGATTTCTGACCCGCTGCGGCGTCTCGATTCCTGCGTCGTGAGCGACGGCGGCGGCGCAGTTATCGTTGCCCGCCCGGAGATTGCGAAGGCCCTCAACAGACCACGGGTACGGATACTTGGCTGCGGTGAATCCACTAAACACCAGATGGGTGGACGCCTCGACTTGAGCTATACCGGAGCCGCGTGGACCGGCCCTCGAGCCTTCGAAGAGGCGGGTGTGACACCGGCCGACATCCAGTACGCCTCCATCTATGACAGCTTCACCATCACCGTCATCCTACAACTTGAAGACCTGGGATTCTGCAAAAAAGGCGAAGGCGGAAAATTCGTGTCGGACGGCAACCTTATTTCGGGCATCGGCAAGTTGCCGTTCAACACCGATGGCGGCGGCCTGTGCAATAACCATCCCGCCAATCGCGGCGGGATCACAAAAATAATCGAAGCCGTACGACAGCTTCGAGGCGAGGCTCATCCAAAGGTGCAAGTTCCCAACTGTTCGCTAGCCCTCGCCACCGGCATCGGCGGCGCGATAGGTCATCGGCACGGTGCAGCCACCGTCATCATGGAAAGGGAGTAAAAACATGTCGACCCCCTACACAGAACGCCCCATCAGCGACCCCATCCTGAACCCCGGTGATGAACCCTATTTCGATGCTGCGGCCGAGGGGCGCCTGCTCTTGAAGAGCTGCAATGCCTGCCATCAACCGCATCATTATCCTCGTGCGTTGTGCCCGTTTTGCTGGAGCACCAATGTCGAATGGATCACCGCAAGCGGGACCGGGACAATCTACACCTTCAGCATCACAAGACGCGGCGCATCAGCACCGTACTGCATTGCCTATGTGCGCCTTGACGAGGGACTGATGATGCTTACGAATATTGTCGATGTTGATCTGGACAGTGTTCGCATCGGGCAGCGGGTCAGGGTCGCGTTTAAAGAATCAGAAAGCGGCATGTCCGTTCCCATGTTCACAATTGACCATTCGGAGGCTTGAATGAGCAGCCGCGCCGTACTCTACAGCGCCGTAGATGATGTCATCACGCGCTATATGATTGACGTAGACAGCGCAACGCTCCACAGGATGGAAAGCGTCACTGTGGCCTCAAAGGTGCAATACGCATGGCCTCATCCATCCGGCGGCTTCCTGTATGTCTCAACAAGCGACGGTGGCCCGAGGGTGGAGTCCCATCACAATCACGTCAGCGCTTACTCGTTGGGACCTGACGGGCAACTCAACACTCACGGCTTACCTGCGCGACTTCCCTACCGAGCGGTACATTTGTGTATCGACCCCCTGGGACGATTTATCGTCAATGCCCACAATTTCAAGCGCGGCTCATTGACTGTGCACCGCATCAACGCAGACCGTACAATTGGCAGTTGCCAGGCTCAGGATCCGGACACCGACTTTGGGGTCTATCCGCACCAAGTCATGTTTTATCCATCCGCCAAACAAGTCCTGGTAGTTGACCGCGGCAATAACGCAACGACAGACAAGCTGGAAGATCCCGGGGCACTCCGTTCATTTCGGCTAACTGAAGAGCATCTCCAAATGAGCGATGTGGTTGCGCCGAATCATGGCTATGACTTCGGCCCGCGGCATGTCGACTTTCATCCGACGCATCCGTGGCTTTACGCAGCCGACGAGCGAACCAACCGTCTCTACATGTTCCGACATGACGGTGACCGGATCGAGGCCGAGCCAGCCTTCACGCGGGGAACGCTGCGAACCCCTGAGCACGTGCGCTCGCGACAACTCGCCGGTGCAATCCATGTTCATCCAAACGGGAAGTTTGTTTACCTGGTAAATCGCGCAGATGCGACGCACTCCGACCAGGGGCACCAAGTGTTCTCCGGAGGTGAAAACAACATAGCCGTCTACGCTATCAACCCTGAAACAGGCGAGCCCACACTCGTTCAGCATGTGGACACTCGTTCCTTTCACGTCCGAACATTTGCCTGTGATCCCAGTGGCCGTTTGCTCGTCACGGCGAGTATCAAGGCCTTGGCCACATACGATGATGAAAAAGGGCTGGCTGTAACGCCCGCGACACTGTCGATATTCCGGATAGGTGATGACGGGCATCTCAAGTACGCTCGAAGCGTCGATGTCGAGACGCCAGGAAATCAACTTCAGTACTGGATGGGTATTGTCGGGCTACGTTGATTGAGCGGCAATGCGCCGATGGTCCCCCACTGCCAGCAGTGGGGGACTACAATTAAATACGATTGAGCAGCCGGCCGCCGTCCACCGCCAATGAGATACCAGTGATGAAATTGGCTTCATCGGACGCAAGAAACAGGGCCGCATTCGCAACATCCCAAGCGGTTCCCTGGCGGCCGAGCGGCACTTTGGCGTTGCGCTCCGCGCTGACCTGCTCACGCGTCTGGTTCCACGCTTGAATACGCGCCTCAACCGCCATCGGCGTCGAGATCAAGCCTGGCAGGATGCAGTTTGCCCTGATCCCATAAGGAGCATTTTGAAGCGCCAACTGCTCGGTGAAAGCAATGACACCCGCTTTTGTAGCCTTGTAGGTAACGTAGGGATACTTACCCAATGCCGCCGCGGATGACACATTGACGATAACCCCGCCCCCTTGTTCGCGCATGAGTGCTACTGCGTGCTTACAGGCAAAGACGGTACCGCGAAGATTGATACGGCAAATGTTATCGAACTGATCTTCGGTGATGTCCATCAAGTCGGCGTCACCACCGGCGAGGCTGACCCCCACATTGTTGTGCAGGACATCCAGGCCCCCCCAACGTTTTTTTGCCATCTGCATGGCAAGGGCCAACTCATGTTCCCGGGTCACATCCGCAGAAAATGCTGCAGCGGAACCGCCCTCCTGAATGATCATCGCCGCAGTTTCCTCAGCGGACTCGATTTGCCGATCAACGGCCAGAACGTGCGCCCCTTCACGTGCAAATCGAATGGCCGCCGCTCGACCGTTACCCATGCCTTCGCCCGGGCTTTGTCCAGCACCAATAACAACAGCAACTTTCCCGGCAAGCCGCCCTGCCGGTGTGTACCCCTGCGTTTGATCCAGTGAGCCTGCCATTTCCGCCCTCTCTTATTTTCATGTAAGCGATTGAACTAACTGATAATTTCAAATAGTAGACTGGCACCAACGCCGTTTTCCTGAACAGGCGTCGACCCTCGACCTGCCACAGAGACGCTCAGGCAGGTAACGCCCGCGCCCGGAAGGAAGTCGAAATTGATACTATCACATGTTCTTATTATCGATACCTGTTCCGATCATCAGAACCAAGAAAATCAAAACTGACTCTTTATCCAACGACATGATGCCTGTACAAATCGTGGTCATGCCGTTTTCGCAGTGCTATTATAAGTTCTAACTAGCAGCATATGTTTCATTCATCGGAACCATAAATCCCCCACAAAAATAATAGGAGGGAAAATGACATCGAACGCCACCATATTGATCGGCGGGGACTGCGGACCCACGCATGGACCGAAAGACGGCTTCCCGGTGGAGGGATACACAGAGCTCGTCCTGCCGACCCTTGCCTCGGCCGATATGCGCTTCATCAACTGCATGCGCACCTACTCGGACCGCACCGTGCGCGCAGATCATGCCCCACAAGTCGGTCAGCCCGTTGAAATGGCTGCTATTTTCACCAATGGCAGGTTCGATGCGGTGACCCTGGCAAACAATCACAGCTACGACAGCGGCCCGGATGCCCTCGTGGATACCCGGGACTTCTTTGTCTCGCGCGGCATCCAGGTGACAGGCGCAGGTCGGGATCTGGAAGAAGCACGATGTCCAGCAATCATTGAACACGACGGGATCAAGGTCGGTTATATGGGCTATACCTCGCTCGGTCCTGCCGGCAGTGAGGCAGGCCCGCAAAAACCTGGCGTGTCCAGTATCAAGGTCGATACCACCTATGAAACACGTGGTCCCCACCAGCCCGTTCGCATTCGCACGGAACCCGATTCCAGCGACCTGGCGAACCTGATCGAGGACATCAAGAAGCTGAAAGGTGAGGTAGACGTCGTTATCCTGGCTTTTCATTCCGGCGTCATCCGGCTGCCACGCGTGATCTCCGATTACCAGGTGACCGTAGCCCATGCTGCCATTGATGCCGGTGCAGATATGGTGGTGTGTCACGCACCGCATATTCCCAAAGCGATCGAGATGTATAAGGGCAAAGCCATCTTCTACAGTCTCGGCGTGTTCGCAATGACCAAGTCGTTTCCCGCGCCTTCATGGAACGAACCCGCCTGGTCCCACGGTGCGGTTCGCAATCACGCGGACCTCGACCCCGAATACCCTTTCATGCCCTACGGCAAGGCCTGTACCTTGAGCTTGCTCGCCAAAGCAGTGGCGACCAAAAACGGTATACAAAAAGTTTCGTTCCTTCCGATGGTCATGGACGCACGGTATCGGCCTGAAGTGCTGAATCACGACGATCCTCGATTCCATGAAGTGCTTTCCTACCTGGAATGGGCCTCCGAAGACATGCCACATCGATTTAGCGTTGAAGGCAATGAAATCATCGTATCGGAGTAAATCATGGACCTGAAGATCAACGGAAAAGTGGCAGTCATAACCGCCGCCAGCGCAGGTTTAGGCAAGAACATTGCTCACGCACTGGCGGCCGAGGGCGTTCACGTGGTGCTGTTTGCACGCTCGGCGGACAAACTGGCCGCCCTCGCCCAGGAAATAACGGCAAAGCACGGCGTGCGTGCAGTCGCCATTGCCGGCGACATGCGCGTCGCCGCTGACGTAAAGCGCCTCGCCGACACGGTGAACGCTACATTCAACGGCACCGACATCCTCGTCCTGAACACGGGACGAGCCCCCAATCCGCTGCGGGCGACGCTCGACGAAACTGAAGAGGAACGGTGGCAAGAGGCCTATCAAAATCAACTCTGGGGAACCATCCAGGTAGCCAAGGAAATGGTTCCTCAGATGCTCAAGAAGCAATGGGGTCGCGTCATCGCCATTACCTCGGCATCAGTAAAGCAACCCATGCCGCACCATAGCCTTTCAACCGTTTTTCGCGCCGGCGTTACCGCGTACATGAAACATCTCGCGAACGAAGTGGGCTCTTGCGGCATCACTGTCAATTGCGTAGCACCGGCGTTGATCGACACATCGCACCGCACCGGCACCGCCGCGTACACCCCGGAGCAGGCAGAGGCGCGCCGCAAACTTACGCCGCTCGGCCGCATGGGGGAGCAAGACGAGGTCTGTGGCGTGGTCGCGTTTCTCGCATCCACACAGGCGGGTTTCATCACTGGATCGAGCATCAGCGTTGATGGCGGCATGATCGGTTCATTGCTTTAGCATTCAGGCAATATGCTCTCATCCCCCCCCCAAGAACAATAAAATTACCTGCACCATTCCCCCCTATACGTCGCATGCGTCGGTTGAATGGTCACAAGAGAGGCGACAGGCAATGAAAATCGGATACATCGGGCTCGGCGCCCTCGGCAGTCAACTCGCTCGTCGATTCCTGTCTCACTCGTTATGCGTGTGGGATATCAACACGGCTGCCGTCGACACGTTCAAGAAACTGGGCGCCGATGTCGCGCCTACGGCGGCCGACCTGGCTCGCCGGTGTGACGTCATCTTCCTGTGCCTGCCACGCAGTTCGGACGTCAGGTCTGCGCTGTTCGGTCCAAACGGCCTCGCGGCCGGATTGGTGCCGGGGACGCTGATCATTGATCAAACAAGTGGTATCCCGGGCGAGACCAGACGTATGGCCGAAGAACTGGCCGAACGCGGTATCGACATGATGGATGCTGCGGTGTCTGCCAGCCCCCTGGTCGTTGCCGAAGGCAAAGCCACCCTGATGGTTGCGGGCCCGGATACGGTTTACGAGCGCGCCCTCCCCGTTTTACAAGTTATCACCCAAACGATTTATCGTTGTGGCGAAAGGGTCGGCGACGGTCAAGCCATGAAAATGGTCAACAACGCCATGAATGCTGGCTGCCGACTCGGGACCCTTGAAGTCGTGGCCATGGGCAAAAAAGCCGGCCTGTCACTGCCCCTGATGGCGGACGTGTTGAACCGCAACAAAGCGCGAAATCAAACCACGGATAGAATGCTACCCGCGCTTGCCCAGGGAAAACCCTCCACCAATTTCGCCCTCGCATTGATGCTCAAAGACGTCGATCAAGCCGTCGCGCTGGGAATGTCCAGGGATGTCCCAATGCCGCTAACCGCTCTGGTCAGGGCATTGTTGCAAATCGGAACCAACACCCTGGGGCCAATTGCGCAGCTCGAAGACATGGTCGGGCTCATCGAAAGCATGGCGGCGACAAAACTGTACGACGGCGACGCCGTGAAGCTGACCACGGATGGCGCCCCTCAAGCGTGCCCTGAAGGTGACGCCATCGAGTTGGTAACAGGTGCGATCGCATCGCTATGCAGCGCGATTACTTATGAATGCACGGCGGCAGGCCTGCGATATGGGTTGGCATTGGAAGACATGGCACAGGTCCTGGAAAAGACATCGGGATGGAGTGAATCCTCTCGCTCTATTTATACCCAATTGTTATCCAGTCACGCCCTGGACAACACGGCACTCTCGAGCGAAAAAACCATCCTCAAAGCGGCCTGTTTGCGCGGCAATGATCTTGGAGCTCCCATGTTGATCGCCAATGCTGCACGAAGCCTCTTCGAGCAAGCGGATCATCAGATCAGCGATCCAGTCCCGATAAAAGACTTGAGCACGTTCTACAGCTCTATTTCCGCGGTTCAGTTCAAGCCCTCCTCCAACTGCAATTGATTGGCGGCTCACGAATAGTGAGCGTGGAATCGATCGAGGTCTATATGAAAACCAAAGTCTGTCCCGATGCGGCGGTAAGCCAGCGGCACCTTCTGCAGGAAACAAGCCCACGCTCGGCTACCTGCCTGGTCCGGCAAACCTCGTCAACCTATTAACAAATAGTGAACGCGTATTGCTTTTAAACCCCAGCAACACGCGTCTTTCTAACATAACCTTCGTTAGCGGATTGCGTCATCGCAGAAACGCTTTTCACAAACATTACGCTCGCTGACCACCAAGATTCATCTGGCGAAAATGCAATATTGATCCACGCCTCGAACATCTCTAAGGCCTGATGGCGAAGCAACACTGTTTCATCCTGCAGTCTTGATGCATCAGCTTTGCATCAACTAATAAAAACCATCCTGTCACAGGAGAAGACGCATGACGAAGACGAAAACGACCAGCTCTCGGCGATCGCTAGCCGCTGGCGCTATCGGGAACTTCGGTGAGATCTACGATTTCGCTGTATTCGGGTTCTCAATACCCATTTTATCCGTTCATTTTTTTCCCGGCTCAGATCGAACTGCCGCGCTTCTGAGCACGTTCGCAGTCTATGCAGTGGCCTTCGTAGCCCGCCCCCTGGGTGGCTTGATGTTTGGCTATCTGGCGGACCGCCTTGGCCGTATCAGGGTCATGGCGATGACCGTTTGGCTCATGGCACTAGGCACCGCGATCATCGGGCTGCTTCCGACCTATGCAACCATCGGGATCGCCGCACCGTTACTGCTGTTGCTCTGTCGAATCGCACAAGGCTTGGCACTGGGTGGCGAAACGACCGGCTCGACCAGCTACATCGTCGAGTCGGCACCGGAAAACCGCAGAGGATACTGGCTTGGCTTCACGCTGATTTTCTCTCACCTGCCCAACGCCGTCGTGGCCGGTTTGGTCGTCGCACTCCAGCTTGGAGCGGGGGATCAAGCGTATTCAGACTGGGCGTGGCGCATCCCTTTCCTTCTTGGAGGCATTATCGGAGTTGTCGGGTTCTGGTTGCGCCGCAACATCGATGAGCCTGAAGAGTACAAGCAAGCCCGCCAGGCCAGTAAAGCCAGCAAAATCAAGAAAAATCCGCTGATCGCGGCCATTCGCTGCGGTGGATTGAGGGGTATGTTGCACGTGTTCATGGTCCAACCGGTTTTTTCGGTAGGGGCTTACCTATTGCTCGGCTTTATGTACACCTTTCTAATTGAGGTCGGGAAGCTGGATTCCACCTCGGCTTTGATCTCAAACGCCATCGCCGTCATCGTACTTTCAGCCCTACTTCCGTTAGGAGGTTTATTGAGCGATCGGTTTGGCCGCAAGCGAGTACTGACATTTGGTGCGGCATGGATAGCGCTCTCGGCATATCCGGCCATGTACTTGGCTGCCTCGGGTTCCTTCGCTAGCGCTGTGGCCGGGCAAACACTCCTCGCTGCCGGATTGGGGATTTATGGGGCAGCCAGCTTTGTGGCCGCAGCGGAATTTTTCCCGACATCGTTCCGTGCAACCGGACACGCGATTTCCTATCAGACAAGTGTCGCGATGTTCGGCGGAACGTGCCCATTGATCGCTGCGTACCTGTCCCAGGCGTTTGGCTCCCCGCTGGCGCCGGCCTTTTACGTCACGTTGATTGCCGTGCTCTGTCTGATCACAACTCAGTTTGTTCCTGAGACTCGTGGAGTAAACCTGCGCACCTCGGTGGGCAACAAGACAAGCAACAAGGCGAGTGAATTGCCGCAGCCCCAGAAAGCAATGCGGCAAGAGCTTTCTACATAACCCTTTTTGCAGTCAACTGATCGCTGAGCGGCTCAAGATGTGCGCGGACTGAAAACAGTCCGCCTCATCGGCTGAGCCGCCGAACATATCGCACCCGAACAGGATCGGTTGTAAAGGCGACTACCGCTCCAAATTGGCCGTTTGCCCGTCCTCCCTGTTTATGGGCTTAACTATGAAAATAAAAAACAAGCTTGTGCTGACGTTCGTATTGGTCGCGTTTATACCCGTGAGCTTGGTCGCAGTGATTTCGGTGACTAACACACGAACGCTGGCAGTTGATCAGTTTATGGATGGCAGTACGCGGGAAATACGTCAGATCGATGGCAACATTCGCCAGTTTTTCGACGCCAGCCAGCAAAATGTCGATCAAATGGCAACCGATCCAGTTTATGTATCGGTTGGCGCGCTGAAGAACTACCAGACCGGCGATGCCGCCAGCCGGCCATTGCCTCCTGCGGCCCAGCAACTGATCGAAAGGTTTGCGCATTACGGTGCGGCCCACCCGTCCGCGGCGATTCTCTCCATCGGCCTGGAGGACGGCTCCTATGCCAAATGGCCAGATGATCCTCAGCTGGCCAACTACGATCCGCGTTCACGCCCTTGGTATAAAGCGGCGATGGCGAGCCCTGGAAAAACCGTACGAACACCCGCTTTTTATCCAGCCTATGATTACGGTAAGGAAGATGCAGCACTGGTGGGGACAGCCAGGGCAATGATCACGAGCGATGGCATCGTCAAAGGTGTGTTAGCCGTGAACGTGTCTTTGAAAAACCTCACAGAGCTGGTCAAAAGTATCAAGCTTGGCGAAAGCGGCTACGTGATGTTGATCGAGGACGGAATCGTACTGGTAGACCCCCGCGACACGACGCATAGCTTCAAGCCGCTCAAGGACCTGGGCGCGGCCTATGCAAAGTTGGCCACCATCCCGCAGGGATCAACCGAGGTTGAACTCAATGGGATCCCTTACATGGCCAACGTCTGGACGTCGCCTGATCTTGGCTGGCGCTATATCGGCTTGATCGAACGTAGTGAAGTCATGAGCGCGGCCACTCGCATGACCTACCTCACCACCCTCATCGTGGGAGGGTTGACAGTCATTTTTGCCTTGGTCGCCGTGGCATTTTCCAAGTCCATCGTCAAACCCATCAGCCAGGTCAGCACCGGACTGCAATCGATCGCACAGGGCGAGGGAGATCTGCGTCGCGAACTAGAGTTTCAGGGTAACGATGAAACCGCTGAACTGGCAGGCTGGTTCAATAAGTTTCTCAGCGCCATACGTCAGTTGATCCAACACATCGGCGCCGCATCGAGCAATCTGCAAAATGCCTCGAGGGTTAACAGCGAGGTAGCCAACAACATGAACGAGGCCGCCGGGAGACAGCGCGAAGCGGTGGAGTTGGTGTCGACCGCGTTCAACGAGATGGTCGCAACCGCCAATGAGGTGGCCCGTTCATGCAGCGGCGCAGCAGAGTCCGCCGAGAATGGACATCGCCGCGTGGCGGAGGGCAAGCAGCAGATCGAGATCACCACGGACAACGTGAATCGCCTGGGACGCCGTCTGACCGAGTCGTCGCAGTCCATGACAGAGCTCGAAGCCGGCAGTCGCAGCATCAACCAGATCCTTGGCACCATTCGCGCCATTGCCGAGCAAACCAATCTGCTGGCCCTGAACGCAGCCATTGAAGCCGCCAGGGCGGGCGATCAAGGCCGAGGATTTGCAGTGGTGGCAGATGAAGTCAGAGCACTGGCCAAGCGCACATCCGATTCGACCGGCGAAATCGAGCAACTGCTCGGCGCACTAGGCAGCAAGACCCAGGAGGTCATGGGCAAAATGGGTAGCTGCCTGGAGCTCTCGCACGCCAGCGTATCGTCCATCGAGAGCACTCGAGACAGCTTTGAAGGCATCCAATTGTCGGTCAATGAAATAAGGGATCAAAACCTGCAGATATCCGCCGCTGCTGAAGAGCAGCATAGCGTGGCCGAAGAGATCAATCGGCATATCCAGCAGATTTATGACGAGGCTCGGCTGGTGGAGAGCTTGGCCAACTCTGCACAAGATGACTCCGGCAAGTTGTCGAGTCTGTCAGATGAACTGAACGGTCTGGTGGGGCGCTTCAAATCGTGAACCGTCGTCGTTCGCCTGGAAGTCCCAACTGGTCCATTCGCATGGAAGTGACCAGCGGAGCGTTTCGTTCTCGCGATGAGCCGCTGTCAAGACATCCAGGCTTGAGGCCAGGCGCACATCATCAGTCGGATGTAGGGGCGGGCAAGGCCACCTCTCCACCGAATTGTCGCGATATGACTTCGGCACCCTTGATCGCCAATTCGATAAACTCCTTTTCATTCATGTTCATTCGGACAGTCGGTGCCCCCACCGACAAGCAATAGTGCACTTCTTGATTGACGTCCTTGATGGGTACCGAGATCGCCGAGATGCCTAACAGCCGTTCGCCATGGGAAACGGCATAACCCTGCTCCCGGATCATGGCGAACTCTTCAAGCACCGCGCCATTGGTGCGCTTCGTCGCTTTGGCAACATTTTTGACTAACGGGGTGAGCTGGGCTTTGGGCATATAGGCCATCAAGACCTTTGAAGCAGACCCTACCAACAAGGGAATCTGTTCACCCGCCTGGACCACCGCGCGCAACGGTGCCGAGCTGGTAGTGACCGAGTCGAGACAGACTCGATTGCGATCACTCACCGCATGAATGGAGACTGTTTCTTCAGTCTGCTCAGCGAGTTCTTGCAATACGGGTCGAGCGATCTCACGAATACCCAGGGTACTTTTTACCAGGCCAGCCAAGCGCGTGAACCGGAAGGACAAGCAATATTGCTGCTCGAGACGTACCAGGTAGCCAGCCTTTTCAAGACTCTGGACAATACGAAACGTCGTCGACTTCGGTAGCTCGATACGGTCTGCAATGTCTTGAAGCGTAAGGCTGCTGCGGTCTGAACTAAAGCTTTCGAAAACTGCCAAGATACGTTGCACAGAGCGCATCATTCTTGAAAAACCCCATCAAAATCGTTGATCGTAACGATCCTCCTCGACACGAAATGCTTCATTCGCCAACAAACGAGAATCAGTCTCAAAATAACATACTAGCATGACGCTATTTCACTCGCCAACTTCAGTTCCACCCACCGAACTTGAGAACGGAGGCACATCGCGACGGCTGGCGAACGCGCCTTGTTCAGTCGGGCACCGTTACCAGCTGCGTGCCCAGCCAACGTTTATCCGAAACCAACGTACGAACGACGTCAGCCAAAACAACACGTGCTGCCAAACCCGCCGGCGACAACTCATCGTCCGACAAACTGGCGACTTGATTCAAGCGGGTAAAATTGAACTCGGAAATGGGTACCGTATCGAAACGGTCTTTATCATGCCTTGCAAGTGCCGCGCTAGGTTGCACCGTCATCCCCAAGCCCGCCCCCACCGCGTCCATGAGTATCGCAAGCCCGTCGATTTCCGCGATGACGTTCATCGTGCAGCCTTCTCTTTCAAAAGCATTGTTTATCAGCGCCCTGAGGCCGTGCGTACTGCCGGGCAATATAAGGGGGACGTTGGAAAGCTCACTGATTGACAGCGATTCACTCTTGCGGACCAGGGAAAAGTCAGCTGCGGAAATAGCGAAAAGACGTTCATTTACCAGCGGTTGAGTGCTGAATCTGCGCCCATGATCAGCGCCAAACAATATCGCAAGATCGATCTGTCTAGCACTCAGCATCCGCTCCAGGTTGCCCGATAACGCCTCGACAATACGAAGGGAAATATCCGGGTATCGCTCTCGCATCGCCTCCATGAACGGCAGTGCAACGACGCCTGAGGTGGATGGAGCCAATCCCACCGTGACATGCCCGGCGAACCGTCCAGTCCGGGCCGCGTGGGCCGCATCCTCTGCGTTGCGCAATACCAGTTGTGCTCGATGCCAGAATGCCAATCCGGCGCTGGTGGGCTGCACGCCGCTCTTCTTTCTTAGCAGCAACCGAACGGACAGTTCATTCTCCAGTCGACTGATTTGTTGACTGAGGGCCGAGGTGACAACATCGAGTTCAAGCGCTGCTCGCCCCATGCTTCCACACTCAACTACCCGGACAAAGTAGCGCAGTTGACGCAGTTCCATCGGACACCTCCACTATCACAACGATGCCTGGACCGGTCGGTCCAGGCACGACACGCTATTTGCCGATAAAACGCGGTTTCCTTTTTTCCTTGTAAGCTTTGATGGCCTCCTTGTAATCATCCGTGGATTGCACCACGGCCATCTGCGCAGCCACCGACTCCAAGCTCGTCCGCAAATCAGTCCGCAGCGATTGGTATAGCAGCTTCTTTATGCTGCGTTGCTGGATGGGAGGGCCATCCGCCAGGCGTGTAGCAAAATCCAGCGTTTGCTGCATGAGTTCGTCATCACTGAATACTCGGTTGACGATGCCTAATGCCAACGCCTCCTCAGCACTGACGAAATCGCCCGTCCATAATAATTCCAGGGCTTTCGCGGTACCGACTATGCGCGGCAGCAAATAGCAGCCACCATTTCCAGGGATCAGGCCAACACGAATATAAGCCTCAGCAAATCGAGCCGACTCTGATGCGAAACGCATATCACACTGCAACGAAAGATCCATGCCCGCCCCCACCGCCGCGCCGTTTACCGCCGCGATGAGTGGCTTTTCAAAGTTCTCGATCGCTAATGCCACCTGGTGGGTGACTTTTTGCAATCTGATTTTACGCTCGAGCGGCGTTGGATCCCCCTCTGCGCTTTCGGCGGCCCGACGGCCCAGGTCGCCTCCGGAGCAGAATGCATCACCGGCACCGGTAATGACGAAACAACCGATGTCATCATTTTCATCGGCAGCCAGCAATGCAGTGCGAAGCGAATCCAGCATGCTCTCGCTCAAGGCGTTCTTTTTTTCGGGCCGGTTTAGCTTGGCTACCATCACCCGGCCAACGGTACTGACTTCTAGATCAGACATCATATTCCCTCAGTTCGATATGGACACGCCGCCCGTGCAAAACCACACTCGTTGCCCGCTGCGCTATTGCTCGGCCTGAGCCAGTGCACGGTGTCGTGCATGCTCGTCCCGAGCCTGCAACAATGCAGCTCTCAGCGAACGATTGAGCCACCGCTTGTTTTCGGCAAACGTGCGCGGGTTCTTTGCCCCCAACGCCTGCCCCAGCGCCGAAGCTTTCAAATGGAGTTCGTCTCGCAGGGCTACCTCGCGGACCAGCCCTCTCGCCAATGCTTCGGTAGCCTTCATCGCCCTGCCACTCTGAATCAGATCAAGCGCCAAAGCGCGTCCGCCGATGACCTCTAAAATGTTTGCACCCGAGAAGGTGGCGATACCCAAATCAATTTCGGGCAGCGACAGTTTCGCGGTATCGACGGCGACACAGGCATCCGCCAAGAGCGCAAGCATCGCGCCACCTCCCGTCGCGGTACCATTGAGCACTGTGACAACTGGCTTGGGGCAGTCCATCACGGCGTCCTGTAGCGCCGCCAACGCCAACGACCTTCGTTCACGCTGGCGTGCCGTATCACCGTCCGCCGGTTGTTCACGAATATCGACCCCTGCGCAGAACACGCGCTCACCAGTCCCGGTCAACATCACCGCGTTTATCTGCGGGTCATCAGTGGCCGCCTGCAGTGCAGCCGTCATACGCTCCATCATATCCACCGTCATCGCATTCGCCTTGGCGGCACGATTAAGAGTGATCCACAGGAGCGACTCATGTCGCTCAACCGTCAACTCGCTGGCTAGTTCATCCACGGACATCTTCCTCTACGTGCTTGTTTTTATTTCATCGAGACACACGACACGAGTTCTACTGGGGAGTCTTTTGTCCCGACACAAACATGTCCGCGAAAAACTCTTCCTCGGGGAGGTTGCGTAAGGCCACAAAATCCTGCCTTGCCGATTGCACGACGACGGGCGCTCCACAGGCATAGACCTGATGCTGGGAAAGATCCTCGTAATCTTCCATGACTGCACGGTGAACAAAGCCGACCCGACCTTCCCATAGGTCGTCGGGGTGCGCTTCTGACAGGACAGGTATGAACGTGACGTTGTGACTTTTCGTCCAAGCCTCGGCAACGGAACTCAAATACAGATCCGAGGCCCTTCGCCCGCCCCAATAGAGCGTTATTTCACGACTCGATGCTTTTTCAAGTTCGCGCTCAATCATGGCTTTGATCGGTGCGAACCCTGTGCCGCTGGCAACGAAGACCATTGGTTTGTTACTGTCTTCACGCACAAAAAAAGTACCTAGCGGGCCTTCAAGGCGCACCAGGTCGTTTTCTTTCATGACATTGAAAACGTGTTGGCTAAACGGGCCACCGTAATTCCTGAGATGCAATTCCAACACGTTGTCGTCGGGCACATTTGCCAGCGACAAACTGCGACGAATACCGCCTGGCATCACCACGTTGATGTATTGCCCAGGCAAAAACCTGAAAGACTCCTTGGCAGGAAGGCGCAGGCGAATTCTCATCACATCCTCGGCCAGGCGCTCGAGACGATCGACACGGGAAACAAGCCGACGAATAGGGATGTCTTGTGTTGCTTCCACCACCTCGCAGGCGATCGTCAATGCGGTTAAAGCCTTTGCCTGGCACAGGAGCGCGTATCCCTGCTGCCGGTCCTCGTTGGAAAGTATCGCCATGCTGGACTCCGCATGATCGACCACCCCGTCGAGTACTTTGGCCCGACAGGTTCCGCAGATGCCATTTTGACAACTGTAGGGCAGTTGACACCCGCTTTTGAGGGCGGCAGCAAGTATCGTATCGTCTTGCTGCACCTCGAACGTGCGGTCGATAGGCTTCACATTGACCCGATGCGTCAATGTGGCGGACAGGCTGTCATTCATAGCGATTCACCCCTTTACAGAATGTTTTGTACATTGCTCTTTCTCGCGGCAAGCTTGGGGGCGGTTCATTAACCGCGCACAATCAAGGCGTCCGCGGCAATCACACCGTGGGGCAATACAAACATTGGATTGATGTCGATTTCGGCTATATCGCTGCGCTGCTGCCAGGCAAACTGCGATAACGCCACCAACGCGCGGGCAACAGCATCGACGTCAAGGGGAGGCGCGCCCCGAACCCCGTTCATGATCACGCTACATTGCAATTCATCGAGCATTTCCATAGCGGTTGGCAGGCCGAAAGGGGCGATTCGACACGCGGAATCCTTCAGTACTTCCGCATAAATCCCACCTGCGCCGACTACCACCACTGGGCCAAATGAAGGATCCTTGACCACCCCGGCAATCAGTTCGAAGCCACCTGTCACCATCTCGGAAACGAGGACACCTTCAATGTGGGCGGCAGGCACATGCCGTTGCGCGTTGGCTAACACCTGCTCGATCGCTGACTCCAGCTCCTGGGCTGTCCGAATGCCGACCTTTACGCCGCCTATTTCGGTTTTGTGCGCAATGTCCGCAGAGACAATCTTGACGACTAGGGGCGCTTTGACTTTGTCGAACAGCGCAGTGTCAAAACCCTTCACGATCAGGTCGGTTGTGACGGGGATACCGATGGAACGCAGCATTTCCTTGGACTCGACCTCGGACAACGATGCCCGACTGCCAACGGCGGTGCTAAGCGGTACAGAAGCTCGCTCTACTTTGAGCCCCTCATCCTCTTGCATCTGCAAAATGCGCGATTGAGTCCGCTTGAATCGCATCAGCATTGCGATAGCTTTGGCGGCTCGCGACGGCGAAGGCAACACCGGAATTCCCGCATCAGCGAATACACGCAGCGCCTCTGCAACCTGAACGCTGGGGGCTGAGGAAAAAACCAGGATCGGCTTCGACGCCGACGCGGCAATTCGGGCCAATACCTGGGCTGCCGCCAGGCTGCCAGAGGCGCCTGTGGTTGCCAGGTTAATGCAAAGCGATCCTACGGCGGGGTCTTCAAGCGTCGCGCTTACAGCGGCTTCCAACTTCTGCGCATTGGCCGCTGAAAAATACCCTGCGGTAAGGTCGATTGGATTATGGACGGCCCCGATGTTAGGCACGACCGCCAGCAGCTTTTGCTGGGTATCGTTACCAAGTTCACACAAGGTCAGACCTTCAGGCTCACCCGCATCTGCGAATACGATCGCAGACCCGCCTGATACCCCCATCACCGCGACACCCCCATTGTCCGGGTATTTTTTGCTTTCCAATGCCTTGAGGAAATCCACTGCTTCATGGATCTCTCTGATCTCGACGATCCCCGTTTGCTTGAACAGGGCACGATAGAAATCATAGACACCCGTCATGCTGGCGGTATGCGATGCGGCCGCTAGTGCGCCCTGCTCGGTGACGCCCCCCTTCCACAGCAGGATCGGCTTGCCGCGCGCCGTAGCCTTGCGGCCGATTTCCAACAGCGCACGACCGTCATTGGTTCCCTCGATATAGGCGACGATGGTGTGTGTCTCGTCATCATCAAGCAGCGCCTCAATGAGCTGTACCGTGTTGACATCGCTTTCGTTGCCCGTCGCGATGACATGCCGGAAACCAATACCGGCTTCGGCACATGCAAGGGCGATGCTGTAGCCGAATCCCCCACTCTGCGTCACCAGCGATACCGACCCTTTCTCGAGTTTCGGTTCACGCGTAATGCTACCGAATGCGGCGTAGACACGAGAATGGATGTTGGCAAAACCGAGGCAGTTGGGCCCGATAATACGCATGCCCGCCGCCCGGGCAATCGCGAGCATTTTCTCCTCCCGGAGAATCCCTTCCGGACCGCTCTCTCGAAAGCCACCGCTCAGAACCACCGCAAAAGGAACCTTCTTCTGCGCACTCGATTCCAGCACGGCTAAAACACCCTGCGCAGGAACGCCAACCACTACGAGGTCGACGTCGCCTTCGATATCGGCAACGGACCCATAGCACTTCAAACCTTCAAAGGTTTCGTATTTGGGATTCACCGGATAGATCGCACCGGTGTATCCATTGCTCATCAGAGCTCTTACGGCCTGAGAGCCGGGACGTCCCGCATCCTCCGACACGCCTACAACCGCAATCGAACGTGGTTCAAGCAAGTTTTTGTAATTATTCATATCGGTACTGAAGCCCTTAATCGCTATCGAAAATCGGGAGACGAGGTAAAGAGATGCAGTCGTTTCTCTGCTCTCCCCAAAAGCAGAGCTGCCACGGTGCACTGTCGTCCGCAGCCAGCCGAAAGTCAATTATTTTTGGAATTGGTTCCAATGAATGAAACCTAAAACACCCTTTCACACAAGCTTGAACCGGCGCTAACCCAGCACGAACCCGCTACGCACAAGTTCCACTCATTGAAACTTGTGCTAATTATCAAAACACATGCTAGTATGATTTTGCGTCGACCGAGGGCAGCTACGGCCTCGTATGGACGGTTGATTTGTCCTGCATACATGCAGATTCAATAGGAGCATTGGTGATGATTTACACGCGCAGTGGGGCAGACGCCCTTGCAAACCGGAGCGTTATCGTTTCGCCCGGTACCGGAAACCAGCATTGGGGAACGACCTTCTTTGGCCCGCGGAGCTCTCAAGCGCGGGCCCCCAGGCCCTCAGGCGACAATGTCTGAACTCAGAGCACACGAAGCAGTAGTGCCCCATTTCCACGGGGTGTCGATGTTTCAGTTGTTCATCGCTGGCAGTGGCACACTGGGTAATCGCGGGCAGGTACTTGAGCCGCTCACCGTCCAGTTCAAAGACCATCACACGGCTTACGGGCCGATCGTGGCGGGTCCGCAAGGGCTGTCCTTCGTCGCCATGCGGATGTACACCGGAAACTCCCAACCGGTCTATTTGAGTGAGCCTGGCTACCGGGAACAACTGCGTCCCAGCAAACGCCGGCACCTGACGTCCGAGCCCATCAAGTTCTCCATTGCCCCTGTGATGCAGGCCCGCGAAGAAGCGAGTTGGGAACTGCTTTTTGAAGATGAGGCAGATGGCCTGCGCGCTCAGGTATTACGATTGGGCGCTGGTATGAAGGTGGACGGTCCGCCCCCTGGTATTGCGTCGGGTTATTACGTTTTCGTCGGAAACGGCAGCGTGCTGCATGGCGAAGAGGAGCTTCCTCTCTGGTCCATGATCGTCGTGGAATCAACTGAGGAAAAGTTCGAGATCCAAGCAGGTGACCAAGGTGCCGAGGTTCTCGTGCTCCAGTACCCCCCGGGAAGAGATTTGAAGTAGGGGTTCCCTCCGGCGAACTGACATTCGCTGGTCGTGTGCCCAACCTTAACGCGTAAGAAACACAGCTTCACCCTATCAAACAATAAACAAGTCTACGCCCCTGAGGGGGAGTAAAAGGCTTTGCACAATGGAGTTCGTTATGAGCATTGGCGTAACGTTCAATTTCAAAAGGCTGGTCGCGCCGATATCCGGCGCGCCCCCCAGCCGGCTATTCGCTACGACCGCTTTACCCACGCTGACACAACTCGACATGCCTGCACCGCACACAGCGATAAACGCGACAAGCATCCATGTCTGTAGGAAACGTTCGGATAGAAAAAGCACCAGTGCTCATGGAGCGCTCAAAAAACTCCAGCTCCGCAGCCTGCTGGCCTGTCTGGCCCTTGGCGCCGCCAGCGTCGCTACAGGCGCATATGCCGGGCCACTCCCCCCCTCTTCAGCATTGGCCTACGACAAGCAGACCCAAGGCCCAGTACCCATCCCGGTATCGGAACGAGGCCTTCCAACGGTTACTGCTCAAACCTGGTTCAAAGCATCCAACGAAGGACGGATACTGGAAGGCGCCATATTTGACCGCGAGGGCAACCTGCTTTTCTGTGATGTTTCGGGTAAACGCGTACTTCGCCTCTCGCCGACCAAACAGCTTTCAATCGTAGCCACGATAGAGAACCTCTCCCCTGGCGGACTGGCATTTCATCCCGACGGACGTCTGTTCATCGCAGCTCTCGATCTGAACCGCAACCTCGGCGCGATTTTCGCGGTCAAACCCGATGGCACGGGAATGCAAACCATCATCGCGCAAGACACCGGATTCATGCCCAATGACTTGGCGTTCAACAAACAGGGTGGTTTCTACTTCAGTGATTTCAAAGGTATCTCGACCGAGCCAAAGGGCGGGATCTATTACGTTTCTCCCGATCTTTCGCCTCCCGTTGTCGTCTTGCCGCATCTCTCGATGGCCAACGGCGTTACGCTAAGTCCAGACGGAAAAACGCTGTGGGCAACCGAATTTGGCCGCAACCTTCTGCATCGCATCGACCTGGCCAACGCTACTACCATCGCCACCATCAGTTCGTCCATCCCCTACCGTTTCACGGGGCCCTCCCCCGATTCGATGCGGGTCGACGCCGATGGCAATGTCTATGTGGCGATCTATGGGCAAGGTCGTGTAATGGTCTTTAACCAGATCGGTATCCCGATTGGCCAGGTGCTGCTGCCGGGGCGCGAACAAGGGCACAATCTGCTATCGACTAGCCTCGCAATTGATCCCCATACGAACACCTTGTACTCCGTCACCAGTGATGGAGATAAGGGGCAAGGAGCGACAATATTCCACGCCAAGGTGTTTACCCATGGCTTGCCGCCGGCGTCATTCAAATGAGCCGTCTCAATGTTTGTTCCCCACACGTGTGTCCTATTGATCACATGGAGAAACCCCTATGACCCCTATTGGCGCAGAGCCTGACTCTTTGAATGCCAAGCGCGATACGACAAAAGCCTCGCGATGGGTATGTCGTATCTTTGCCATTGTATTACTGATGCTTGGGCTGGCCCTTTCCATTGGCGGTATCATCTTGGTTGCGGACGCAGGTTCTGCGTACTACCTGATTACCGGGCTGGCCTTCATCACAAGCGCTGTACTTCTCTGGCGCGGCGATGCGCGAGGGATTTGGGTCTATGCCGCAATGCTGGTCTGGACCACGGCCTGGAGTTTGTGGGAGGTGGGTTTTAACGGCTGGCAACTGGCGCCGCGGCTCATTGGTCCGTTTGTTCTCGGCGCAGTACTTCTGCTACCGCATTTCACCCGACTCAAGCCAGCGCCGAGCACCCGGAAACTTCCACGCGGCTGGCCATCGTTTGCCGGCGGTCTGGTCGCAGCAATTGCTTTGGGGAGCGTCAGCCACGCTTTCGGACCCGATGCCCCGGACTTTCCGATGTTGAGACGCGGCGTGCAATCGCAGGCGCCAGCGAAACTACCTGAACCACTGGCCAACAACGAGCGTACCGACTGGCAAGCCTACGGCAATGACCAGGGCGGGACCCGCTTCAGTCCGCTTGCAGACATAGACACAACCAACGTCTCGAAACTGGTCAAAGTCTGGGAAGCCGACATGGCGCCAGTGAACGGCGATCTCAACGCGATCGAAGGCACCCCCATCATGATGGGTAGCTCCCTGTACGCGTGTGATGGCAATAACGGTATCCATGCATTCGATGCGGAAACCGGCAAAGAATTGTGGCGCCGCGACATTTCCAACGGCGTACCGCAGTCGGGCAAACCTTGTCGGGGTGTGGCGTACTACAAAGTGCCTGACGCCAATGGGTTTTGCTCAGAGCGCATCTACGCCCCCAGCCACAACCCCACGCTGGTGGCACTGGATGCGAAAACCGGTGAGTATTGCCCTGGGTTTGGTAACAACGGCGCAGTCGATCTGACAAAGGGCGTCGCACCTTACCCCCATGGCTTGTTCTATGTCAGCTCGGCACCGCAAGTCATCCGCGGCAAGATTGTCGTCGGTGGCGGCATTCCCGACGGGCAATACTGGGGTGGTCCGTCCGGCGTTATCAGGGCGTTTGATGCAGTAACAGGCGAACTCGCCTGGGCCTTTGATGCCGGCGCGCCAAATCGCCTCGGCCTGCCACCTGAAGGACAGTATTACACGCCTTCCACGCCCAACAGCTGGGCCCCGATCAGCGCGGATGAGAAGCTCGGTCTTGTCTATTTGCCAGTGGGCAACGCGACACCTGATGCTTACGGTGGGCAGCGCCGTCCCTATGACGAGGACATCTCCAGTGCGGTGATCGCTCTCGACGCGGAGACTGGTCGACTGCGCTGGAAATTTCAGGCCACGCACCATGACATCTGGGATTATGACGTCGCTTCTCAGCCCACTCTGTTGAATTGGCCTACCGCAAAGGGCATGCGGCCAGCACTGATCCAACCAACCAAGCGCGGCGAGATTTTCGTGCTCGACCGCGAGACTGGCGAGCCGATCAAGGCGGTGGAAGAACAGCCTGTGCCTCAGCGTGATATTGCTAAAGGCGAATGGCTGTCCCCTACCCAACCTGCCTCTGTCGAGCTCCCTGCTTTCAGGGGGCCTCAACTGCGCGAAAAAGACATGTGGGGGGCGACGCCGATCGACCAGATGGTTTGCCGGATCATGTTCAAACAATCGCGCTACGAGGGCCAGTTCACGCCCATCACGCTCGACAAAAATGTCTTGATCGATCCCGGTTCAATGGGGGGTGTGAACTGGAATGGCATCTCGCTGGACGTTGATCGTGGGCTGATGATCGTCAACTGGACTCAGGTCCCTGACCGAATCGAGTTGGTCACACGCGAAGAAGCAACGCAACGCAATTTCAGGATTGCACCGGGTCTGGACGCAGGGGGACAAGCCGAGCAGCCTATGCTTGACACGCCCTACGGTGCTTATCGGGTCAACTTCCTTTCGCAGCTTGGCATTCCTTGCAATGCGCCGCCTTGGGGCCTGATTGGCGCTGTTGATCTTGTCAGTGGCAAGCTCATCTGGTCCAAGCCATTTGGCTCACCGCGTGACATTGGCCCGTTCGGTCTGCCGACCCTGGTCTCCATCCCAATCGGTACACCGACCGCCGGTGGCGCCGTGACGACACGTGGCGGCCTGGTATTTATCGGTGGTGCAGCAGAGCATACGTTCCGTGCCTTGGATGCCGCCACCGGCCGGGAGCTGTGGAGCAGCCGCCTGGCCACCAGCGCCAATGCCACACCCATGACCTACCGCAGTCCTGTGAGCGGAAGGCAATTTGTGGTGGTCGCCGAAGGTGGGCGCCCGCATTATCGTACGAAGCCTGGTTCGAAGCTGGTCGCCTTTGCAATTCCAGACAGCAAGTGATCGCTGCTGACAATAGCTGATCGACTAAGGAGCCAGGCCATCGCGACCTGTCTCCAAAGTCTTGGACAGGGCAAATTTGCCTGCCTCTGAAATGGGTCTATATCCATTTCAGTATCAAAACGCCCGGTGCATTAGCATCGGGCGTTTTGTATTTCAGGGAGAGTGGTAACGCCTGCCACATATCCCCCTGCACAGAAACATCACCCTTCACTAAAACTGAAGCCCTCACCTCTAAATCCGCCTTTCGCCGCGATGAGCCCATCCCTATGGTTAATCCACTGGCCGGCAGTCACTTCGCCCTGCCAGTGAATCGAGGAGATACGATGGTCGACGTTCTGGTGATAGGTGGCGGCAACGCTGCGTTATGTGCCGCATTGATGGCACGAGAGGCTGGCGCCAGCGTGATGCTGCTGGAAGGCTCGCCGAAAGTCTGGCGCGGCGGAAATTCGCAGCACACGCGCAACCTGCGCTGCATGCACGATGCGCCTCAGGATGTGCTGGTCGATGCCTATCCCGAAGAAGAATATTGGCAAGATCTGCTTAAAGTCACCGGTGGTCTTACCAACGAGAAACTGGCGCGCATCGCCATTCGCGCATCGTCATCTTGCCGTGATTGGATGCGTTCACATGGTGTGCACTTTCAGCCGCCCTTGTCGGGTGCTCTTCATGTGGCTCGCACCAACGCGTTTTTCATGGGCGGCGGCAAGGCATTGGTCAATGCCTACTTTCGCAGCGCCGAACGCCTGGGCGTGAAGATCCGTTATGACGCTCAAGTCACCGACATAGAACTGGAAAACGGTGCTTTCGTCGCAGCTCACCTGGCCGAACGCATGGTAGGTGGACAGCGATTCCCAGCGGAGCGTATCGAAGCACGCGCTTGCGTCCTGGCGGCTGGCGGGTTTGAGTCCAACCGTGAATGGTTACGGGAGGCTTGGGGCCAAAACGAGCGTGGTGAATGGCCATCGGACAACTTTCTGATCCGCGGCACTCGCTTCAATACCGGTGTGTTGTTGCGACGAATGCTCGATCTTGGCGCCGATGCAGTTGGCGACCCGACCCAGGCACATATGGTTGCCATCGACGCCCGGGCTCCGCTTTACGACGGCGGTATATGTACCCGCATCGACTGCGTGTCCCTGGGCGTGGTTGTCAACCGCGATGGCGAACGGTTTTACGATGAGGGTGAGGATTTCTGGCCCAAGCGTTATGCGATTTGGGGCCGTCTGGTTGCAGGACAACCCAACCAGCAGGCCTACTCGATTATCGACCAACAGGCGCTTGGCCGCTTCATGCCGCCGGTGTTCCCCGGAACCACAGCCCGGACGTTGCCAGAACTTGCTCGCCTGTTGAACTTGCCGCAAACGCAGTTCGTTAAAACCATCGAAGACTACAACAACGCTTGCCATGTCGGCACGTTCGACCACACCACGCTCGACGACTGCCATACCGAAGGGCTTATTCCCGCCAAGACTCACTGGGCAAGGCCGCTCACCAAACCACCCTACTACGCCTACCCCCTCAAGCCAGGTGTCACCTTTACCTATCTCGGCTTGGCGACCGACGAAACGGCCGCCGTGCACTTTGATGGCAAGGCCAGCCCGAACCTGTTTGTCGCCGGAGAAATGATGGCTGGCAACGTACTAGGCAAGGGTTATACCGCGGGTATTGGCATGGCCATCGGTACCGCCTTCGGACGAATCGCCGGCGTACAGGCCGCGCTTTGTGCGGGGTTTGGCCTTTCTCCTGTGAAATCGGAGCTTCAACATGCAGCTGTTTGATCCCCAGGTATCCAGTCAACTGATCCCGGTCCTCAACCTGCAGGAAACCGAAGTCGGACGGCAGATGACCATTTGCAATGCCTGCCGCTATTGCGAAGGTTTCTGTGCCGTATTCCCCGCAATGACCCGGCATCTGGAATTCGGTCAGGCCGACATTCACTACCTGGCGAACCTTTGCCACAACTGCGGCGCATGCCTGTCAGCCTGCCAATACGCTGCCCCGCACGAATTTGCCGTCAACGTGCCCAAAGCCATGGCTAAGGTACGTCTGGAAACCTACACCAATTACGCCTGGCCGCAGCCACTGGGCAAATTGTACCAACGCAACGGCCTTACCTTGGCACTGGCTTCAGGCGCGGGGTTGGCGCTGTTCCTATCGCTGACCTTGATGATCATGGGCAACCTGTTCATTGCCATGCCAGACGGTAACTTCTACAAGATCTTTCCACACAACACGTTGGCACTGATGTTCAGTGCGGTGTTCGGTTTCGCCGTGTTGGCCCTAGGCATCGGCGTGCGTCGATTCTGGCGCGAAATCTCACCCGCCGAGGCACCGCTGCCGTTGAAAGCCAGTGCAGCACTGGAGGCCGGCGCCAACGTCGCACAACTCAAGTACCTGGACGGCGGACATGGGGAAGGCTGCAACAACGCTGACGACGAATTCACCCTCTGGCGCCGCCGCTTTCATCACCTCACTTTCTACGGGTTCATGTTGTGCTTCGCAGCCACGGGCGTTGCCACCCTTTATCACTTTTTGCTGGATTGGTCGGCGCCGTACCCGATTTTGAGCCTGCCGGTATTGCTCGGCATTTTCGGTGGTGTAGGTCTGTTGATCGGCCCGGCAGGTTTGCTCTGGATGAATTTGCGGCGTAACCCGCAACAGGGTGATGAGAACCAGAAACCCATGGACCGTGGCTTCATCGCGCTCTTGTTCCTGGTCAGCGCCAGCGGCCTGGCATTGCTTGCTGGGCGCGAAACCAGTGCGTTGGGCCTGTTGCTTGCGATCCATCTGGGCCTGGTCATGGCGTTCTTCCTGACCATGCCCTACAGCAAATTCGCCCACGGCATATTCCGCAGCGCTGCGTTGCTGAAATACACCATTGAAAAACGCCAGCCCAACCCGATCAGTGCGGGCGGCGAATGACAGGTGTTTTTCAAGAGCGCGCCGACGGCATCCTCGGCGCCGTTAAGTTGAAAGTAACCTTCATGAGAATCACAAGGAGAGTTTTACAGATGCTCAAATAAATTACCGAGACATTTCTCAAGAACAGACGTGACATGACTTAGGTCCCGTCTTCTTATCAACTTACCGTGTGTCACGTCAAGCTCGACGCGTCCACAAAAAATCCAGTAGAGCTTCGCTGGGATCAACCGTTGCAGACATTCTTTAATGCTCTTCCGAGCGGAAGACCAACCTGAAGATGTGTTCGATTATCTGACTAATAAAAACAAAAGCAGAGATTATCATGACCACTCATTTGAACTGCAACACGCTTAATACTTCCATCGCATTGCTGCTGCTTTGCGGAGCGGCCAACAGTCATGCACAAGAAGCCTTCAGTCCCGAATCCCCTTGGATGTTGGGAGACTGGGGCGGCCTACGCACAGAATTGCTGGAAAAAGGTTATACCTTTAACGTGCTCTACACGGGCGACGCAGCGACGAATCTTGCTGGTGGCTACGATTCGCACACCACGGCGCGGTATACCGACCAACTTGCGCTGATGAGCAATTTTGACCTTGAGAAAATACTTGGCTGGGAAGATGCTGATTTTCAATTCACCATATCGGATCGTAACGGGCGCAATCTAACCAACGATGTACTCACCGATCCTCGTGTGGGAGGCATCAGTCAGGTTCAAGAGGTATACGGGCGCGGCCAGACCTGGCGACTTACGCAACTCTGGTATCGTCAAAAGTTCTTTGACGGCGGGCTGGATATCAAACTGGGTCGCATGAATTTTGGCGAGGACTTCGGCAGCTTCCCCTGCAAATTCCAGAACTTGGCATTTTGCGGCGCGCAGCCTGGTAACTGGGCCGGCGATATCATTTATAACTGGCCAATCACTCAATGGGCGGGCCGTGTAAAGGTCGCATTGAGCGATAACACTTATGCGCAGATCGGTGCGTACGAACAAAACCCTTCCTACCTGGAAATAGGTAACGGCTTCAAACTCAGCGGCAGCGGCAATGAGGGTACCTTGGTACCTGTCGAGCTGGTCCATACCACGTCGCTGGGAGCCGGACGGCTGCCAGGGGAATATCGCGTAGGGGCGTATTACAGCAGCCGTGACGCAAACGACGTCAACACAGAAGAAAACGGCATAGCAAAATCCCGCGACAGTAAACACGGCGCATGGATTGCCGGGCAACAACAAGTCTGGAAAGATCCGGACTTCGCTGCTCGCGGGCTGACGGTGTTTGCCTATGCCACCGTGCATGACAAAGCCACCAATATGATCGATCGCTATGCGCAAGTAGGCGCTTACTACACGGCCCCCTTCAAATCTCGCCCGAATGACGAGATCGGCGTCGCCATCGCCAGTCTCCATGTGAATAACCGTTTCACAGATCATCAGCAGCAACTGAACGACCGGGCGGGGGTGAGCGATTACGACGACCCTCGCTACACACCGACACAAAGCTCAGAAACCAACATGGAAATTTACTATGGCTTCGGCGTGACCAAGTGGCTGACCGTGCGCCCCAACCTGCAATTTGTAGGCAATCCTGGCGGAGTCAGCGAGGTCAGGGATGCATGGGTGGCCGGTTTGAAATTCGAGACCAGTCTGTAAGAGGCTCTTCCTATGCAATTTATTTTCAGCCTGAATTCGCACAAACACGGGAGACTACGACAATGACGTTTTGCAGCCTACAGAATCGAGTTCAACTGCTCACGAAGTGCGTCGCCGCCCTGGCCTCTAAATTGTCGAGTCACTCGTTCTCGTACTTGGAGCAATTTCCCGAAGCCGTCCTGTTGTCCGATCGTCCGGCAGCACAAGACGAGGTATAACAGCCGAAACACGGCGCCGTAGGTTGGGCGCGCCTTGGAACGCTGCAAAATGATCCCAACCAAACTCAGAAATATGTACCTGACAAACGTCTCATCACTTGATAGGAGTACTTTCATGTCTTGGTCCAAACCTGCTTACACCGACCTGCGTATCGGTTTTGAAGTCACCATGTACTTCGCAAACCGTTAAGTTTGTATCTGATGGACAGCGCCTCGGCCTGCCGAGGCGCTTTATTTTAAGTTCCAGAATGATGGAGCAGCCATGTTCGTCCAGATTCTAGGTTCCGCGGCCGGTGGCGGTTTCCCCCAGTGGAACTGCAACTGCGCCAATTGCGCAGGTTTTCGCAACGGCAGCCTGCGGGCCCAGGCGCGCACTCAGTCATCCATCGCGATTTCCGATGACGGTGTGAACTGGGTGCTGTGCAACGCCTCCCCGGACATTCGCGCCCAGCTCCAGGCGTTCGCCCCGATGCAGCCGGGCCGGGCCCTGCGCGACACCGGCATTGGCGCGATCATCCTGATGGACAGCCAGATCGACCACACCACCGGCCTGCTCAGCCTGCGCGAAGGGTGCCCGCACCAGGTCTGGTGCACCGACATGGTCCATGAAGACCTGAGCACAGGCTTTCCGCTGTTCAACATGCTGACCCACTGGAACGGCGGGTTGAGCTGGAACCGTATCGAACTCGACCAATCGTTCACCATCCCGGCCTGCCCGAACCTGCGCTTCACCCCGCTGCCCCTGCGCAGCGCCGCACCGCCCTATTCACCGCACCGCTTCGACCCGCACCCGGGCGACAATATCGGGCTGATCGTCGAAGACCTGCGCACCGACGGCAAACTGTTCTACGCCCCCGGCCTGGGCAAGGTCGATGGGCCATTGCTGGAGATCATGGCCGGCAGCGATTGCCTGCTGGTGGACGGCACGATGTGGAACGACGATGAAATGCAGCGCCGTGGCGTTGGCACCCGCACCGGCCGGGAAATGGGCCACCTGGCGCAGAATGGTCCCGGCGGGATGCTGGAAGTGCTGGAGCAACTGCCCGATCAGCGCAAGGTCCTTATCCATATCAACAACACCAACCCGATCCTCGATGAAGACTCCGCCGAGCGGGCCGAGCTGGTGCGGCGCAATGTCGAAGTGGCTTACGACGGCATGAGTATTGAACTGTAGGAGCACCCGAAATGACTGACACCCCCCTGTCCCCCGCCGAGTTCGAAGCGGCCCTGCGTGCCAAGGGCGCGTATTACCACATCCATCACCCGTACCACGTGGCGATGTATGAAGGCCGCGCCACTCGCGAGCAGATCCAGGGCTGGGTCGCGAACCGTTTTTATTACCAGGTGAACATCCCGCTCAAGGATGCGGCGATCCTGGCCAACTGCCCGGACCGGGAGATCCGCCGTGAGTGGATTCAGCGCCTGCTCGACCATGACGGCGCGCCCGGCGAAGACGGCGGCATCGAAGCCTGGCTGCGGCTGGGCCAGGCCGTGGGCCTGGACCCCGATCAACTGCGCTCCCAGGAATTGGTACTGCCAGGTGTGCGTTTCGCCGTGGACGCCTACGTCAACTTCGCCCGCCGGGCCAGTTGGCAAGAGGCCGCCAGCAGCTCGCTGACCGAACTGTTCGCCCCGCAGATCCACCAGTCGCGCCTGGACAGCTGGCCGCAGCATTACCCATGGATCGACCCGACCGGCTATGAATACTTCCGCACCCGCCTGGGCCAGGCCCGGCGTGACGTGGAGCATGGGCTGGCGATTACCTTGCAGCACTACACCACCCGCGCCGGCCAGGAGCGCATGCTGGAGATCCTCCAGTTCAAACTGGACATCCTCTGGAGCATGCTCGACGCCATGAGCATGGCCTACGAATTGAAACGCCCGCCCTACCACAGCGTGACCGGGCAACGGGTGTGGCACAAAGGAATTACCTTATGAGTTTCGACCGCAGCCAAACCCCGCGCTGGCGCCCCGGCTATCGTTTCCAGTACGAACCGGCCCAGAAAGGCCACGTGCTGCTCTATCCTGAAGGCATGATCAAGTTGAACGACAGCGCTGCGCTGATCGGTGGCCTGATCGACGGCGAACGGGATGTCGCGACCATCATCGACGAGTTGGCCAAGCAGTTTCCCGACGTGCCGGAACTTGGTGACGACATCGAGCAATTCATGGAGGTCGCCCGTGCACAGCACTGGATCGAACTTGTCTGACACCCGTGCCCTGCCGCCCAGGCCGGAAGTCGGCCTGCCGCTGTGGCTGCTGGCGGAGCTGACCTATCGGTGCCCGTTGCAATGCCCGTACTGCTCCAACCCGTTGGACTTCGCCGAGCAGGGCAAGGAGCTGAGCACCGAGCAGTGGTTCAAGGTCTTTCGCGAAGCCCGGGAAATGGGCGCCGCGCAGTTGGGTTTTTCCGGTGGCGAGCCGCTGGTGCGCCAGGACCTGGCCGAACTGATCGGCGAGGCGCGCAGGCTGGGTTTCTATACCAACCTGATCACCTCCGGCATCGGCTTGACCGAACAGAAAATCAGCGACTTCAAGAAGGCCGGGCTGGACCATATCCAGATCAGTTTCCAGGCCAGCGACGAGCAGGTGAACAACCTCCTGGCCGGCTCGAAGAAAGCCTTCGCGCAAAAGCTGGAAATGGCCCGGGCGGTGAAGGCTCACGGCTATCCGATGGTGCTGAACTTCGTGACCCACCGGCACAATATCGACAAGATCGACCGCATCATCGAGCTGTGCATTGCCCTGGAGGCCGACTTCGTCGAACTCGCCACCTGCCAGTTCTACGGCTGGGCGCAATTGAACCGCGTCGGCCTGCTGCCCACCCGGGAGCAGCTGGTACGCGCCGAGCGCATCACCAATGAGTACCGCGCCAAGCTGGAAGCCGAAGGCAATCCGTGCAAGTTGATCTTTGTCACGCCGGACTACTATGAAGAACGCCCCAAGGGCTGCATGAACGGCTGGGGCAGCATTTTCCTCACCGTCACGCCGGACGGCACGGCATTGCCCTGTCACGGTGCCCGACAGCTACCGGTGCAGTTTCCCAATGTGCGCGACCACAGCATGCAGCACATCTGGTACGACTCGTTCGGTTTCAACCGTTTCCGCGGTTATGACTGGATGCCCGAACCGTGCCGCTCCTGCGATGAAAAAGAAAAGGACTTCGGTGGCTGTCGCTGCCAGGCGTTCATGCTCACGGGGGACGCCAGCAATGCTGATCCGGTGTGTAGTAAATCCGCACATCACGGGATAATCCTGCAGGCTCGCGAAGACGCAGAGTACGCCACGCAAACCATTGAAGAACTGGCCTTCCGCAATGAACGAAACTCGCGCCTCATCGTTAAAGGCTGATCGTCTCAGCGACAGAAACAACTGATTGGTCGACGATAGATTCGATGACGGTAACGTCCAACGCGCAGCAAATATCACCTGCAACACCTGAGGGATTCAGGCGCCCGGCGTCGTGGATGGCTCATCATTAGTGAGTAAAGCTCAGCACTGCATCAATAGCTCACAGGCTAATCAATTAAAAATCAGCCTGTAGAATATCTCCATACCGACAACAAATTCATTCCGGATATCGAGTAGGCATCTTAACCCTTGCCGCCCTCGATCATCTCGCGTCATCCACAGAAGCAACGGGCGCACGTTCCCAAGCCAATGCGTTATTAGGCGGGAACAGCTTGCTTAAAACCTTCCCTATTTAACGGTTCAGAACAAGCTTATAGCTATTCTCGACCCCCAAAGAACTCAGGACACTTATGAACCTTGCAAAACTTACAGCTTCTATCATTTTAATCACCGGCCTGGCTGGCTGCGCGACTGAACTTCCGACGCTTAAGGATGGCGAATCCATTGTCAATCTTCACGAGCAGATCGGTGATGAAATGCTGGCCAGACGCCTGGATACGCAACGTGCAGAGAACCTGACTTATTTCAAAGTATCGCCAGGGGCGCATACGATGGAAGTTGGGGTAGTTACCAAGGGCTACCAGGAAAGCCAACACCGCTGTGTTGCCACCCTGTCCTATGACAACTTCTTACCGAATGAACGTTACACCTTGATGGAAAGTAGTGCGGGAAAAGAGGTAAAAATTGAACTTATTGACAGCAAAGGTAATACCTTGGCTCAAACTGACAAAATGCCCTGCTTGTAATTTCCCGCAGAGCAGGTGACAGCGAGGTACCACCTAAGTACACAGTAATCATGACAGTTTCACTCCACGCTAAAACAATAACGCCCGGCCTATCGCCGGGCGTTTTTGCTTAGTCGCCCTCAGAGTTTATGCGTGCCCCGCTCGTTCCATCCCCCACCCAGTGCACGATACAAGCTCACTTCAGCCTGCAACTGCGCAAGACGATCGTTGATCAGCCCTTGTTGGCTGCTAAACAGCGAGCGCTGCGCGTCCAGGAAAGTCAGGTGGCTGTCCACGCCGATTCGATAGCGACGCTCGGCAAGCTGATAATAATCTTGGCTGGCGTTAACGAGATCCTTCTGTGCCTGCAGCTGGTCGACGTAAGTTTTACGTGCAGTCAACCCGTCGGAGACTTCCTGGAAAGCAGTCTGGATAGCTTTCTCGTAGTTGGCCACACCAATGTCTTTCTGGATCTTTGAGTAATCCAGACTAGCGCGTAACGCGCCAGCATTGAAAATCGGCAAGCTGATGGTAGGGGAAAACGCCCAACTGCCTGAGCTACTCTTGAACAGCCCATCCAGATTCGCGCTCGAGGTGCCAGCATTTGCCGTAAGGCTGATGCTAGGAAAAAACGCCGCTCGCGCCGCACCGATATTTGCGTTAGCCGCCAGGAGCGAATGCTCGGCAGCTAGGATGTCAGGGCGGCGGACGAGTAAATCACTAGGCAGTCCGGCCGGTACGTTGGCGAGCAAGTCGCCATCCAAGGACTGTGGCTCTGGCAAATCGGCGGGCAGTCCTGTACCGAGAAGAAGCACCAAAGCATTCTCGTCTTCGGCTACCCGGCGCTGGTAGTTTGCCAAGCTCGCCCGCGCACCTTGCACCGAGGTACGCGCCTGTGCGAGATCAAGCGCAGAAACCACACCCACCTGATTGCTCCGGGTGGTCAGACGTAGGCTCTCCTCGTAGGTGCCCAGCGTGTTCTCGGTGAGCTTGAGCAATTCACGGTCGGCTTGCCAGGTGAGGTAGGCATTGGCCACGCTCGAAACGATGCTGATCTGGGCTGAACGTCGTGCCTGGGCGGTAGACAGATAAGTTTCCAGTGCCTGCTGGCTGAGACTGGCGATGCGACCAAACAGATCCAGCTCGTACGAACTGATTCCCAGGTTGACGTCATATTGGCTGGAAATACTGGGCTGACCAGGCTGCGACTGAGCGCTCGGCAGCCGCTGACGCGTTCCGCTGGCGTTGGCGCCGATCGCAGGAAACAGGTCAGCTCTCTGGATTCGGTACTGCGCCCGGTAAGCCTCAACGTTCAGTGCCGCGACCTTCAGGTCGCGATTATTGATCAAGGCGGTCTGGATCAATCGCTGCAATGCGGGATCGTGGAAAAACTCGCGCCACCCCTGCTCCACTGCGGCCTGATCGGCGGCGTTGGCCGCCTGATAGGCAGGACCCTGCGGATAGTGCGCCGCAACTGGTGCCTGCGGTCGCTGATACTCAGGAATCAGCGAGCAACCACTCAGAACAGCGGCGGTGATCGCGAGACCGATTAAAGAGCGAGTCATTGGCCTGCCTCCTCACGCATAGCAGTTTCGTCCCGCTTCTTGCGGCTGCCTTTAAACAAGGTTGAAATGGAAACGAAGAACAGGGGAACCCAAAAAATCGCCAGAACGGTGGCCGTTATCATGCCGCCTATCACGCCCGTGCCGATGGCGTGTTGACTGCCCGAGCCGGCTCCGCTGGAAATGGTCAGAGGCAGCACGCCGAGAATGAATGCCAAGGACGTCATGACGATCGGACGCAGACGCATACGACAAGCCTCGACCGTCGCTTCAAGCAACGGTTGACCTTTCTCATTCAATTCCTTGGCAAACTCGACGATCAGGATCGCATTCTTCGCCGCCAACCCCACAGTCACCAACAGACCCACTTGGAAGAACACGTCGTTGGACAGTCCCCGCAATGCCGTGGCCATTAGCGCGCCGATTACCCCAAGAGGCACGACCAAGATGACCGCAATCGGGATCGACCAGCTTTCATAGAGTGCCGCCAGACATAGAAACACGACGAGAATCGACAGCGCATACAGAGCAGGCGCTTGTGACCCTGAAAGACGCTCTTCATAGGACAACCCGGTAAAAGAGATGCCTACGCCGGGCGGCAGTTGTTCTGCAATTCGCTCGACCTCCGCCATCGCCTGGCCAGAGCTGTAACCCGGGGCGGGAGTCCCGAGAATTTGCTCGGCAGGAACGCCGTTGTAGCGCGACAGTTTTGGTGAGCCGAAGATCCACTCGGCACTCGCAAATGCCGAGAACGGGACCATCTGACCCTGGTTGTTACGCACGAACCATTTACTCAGATCCTCTGCGGTGCTGCGCGAGTCAGGCTGGCCCTGTACGTACACCCGCTTAACTCGGCCGCGATCAACGAAATCGTTCACATAACTACTGCCGTATGCCACTGACAGCGTGGTGTTGATATCGGCCAGAGAAATACCCATCGCCCGCGCGCGCTCGTCGTCGATGGTCAGGTGGTACTGTGGCTCGTCGGCCAAGCCGTTTGGGCGAACACCGGCGAGGACCGGGCTCTGGGCAGCCAGCTCAAGAAACTTGCCGCGCGCTTCCATGAGTTTTTGATGGCCCACGCTATCCTGGTCCTGCAGGTAGAAATCGAAGCCGGTGGCGTTACCCAACTCCAGTACCGAAGGCGGAACCACCGCATATACCAGGGCGTCGCGGTACTTCAGGAACTCTTGCTGGGCACGCTGGGCAATTTTGAACACAGTATTGTCACTGTCTCGTTCATCCCATGGCTTCAGGTTGACGAACGCAATCCCTGAATTCTGCCCGCGGCCGGCAAAGTTGAAGCCGTTAACGGTGAACACCGTCGCAACGGCTTTACCTTCTCCGTGCTCTTTGTCCAGCAAGTACTGACTCATGCGATCAAGCACTTTTTGCGTGGTCTCAGCCGAGCTGTTGGCCGGCGTCTGCACCTGCGTAAAAATCAAACCCTGGTCTTCATCGGGCAGGAACGAGGTCGGTATCCGGGCGAACATCCAGATCGTGCCGGCGACGATTACCAGGTAAACCATAAAGCCCGGCACCCTATGCCGAATGATCTGGCCTACGCCCTGCTCATATCCGTTGACGCAGGCATCGAACCGTCTGTTGAACCATCCAAAAAAACCGCGCTTGGGCTGACCGTGCTTTGTCGGATCGATGGGCTTGAGCAGCGTGGCGCAAAGCGCCGGGGTGAATACCAAAGCAACAAATACCGAAAGCGCCATGGCCGATACGATAGTGATCGAGAACTGCCGGTAGATCACGCCAGTGGAGCCACCAAAGAAAGCCATGGGCAACAGCACCGCCGAAAGCACCAAGGCAATACCCACCAGCGCTCCCTGGATCTGCCCCATCGATTTGCGCGTGGCCTCCCTGGGTGACAGGTGCTCCTCCGCCATCACCCGTTCGACGTTTTCAACCACCACAATCGCATCGTCGACGAGTAATCCAATCGCCAGGATCATGCCGAACATGGTCAAGGTATTGATAGAGAAGCCGGCCGCGGCAAGGACGCCGAACGTACCCAACAACACAACGGGCACTGTCAAAGTCGTAATGATGGTGGCGCGCAGATTTTGCAAAAACAGCAGCATGACCAGAAAGACCAGAACTACCGCCTCGCCCAGTGTATGCATCACTCCGCTGATGGATTCGGTGACCACCGGCGTCGTGTCATACGGGTACACCGCTTCAATCCCGGCCGGGAAGAATGGTTTCAGTCGGTCGACCGTGGCGCGAATCGCCCTGGCGGTATCAAGGGCGTTGGCGCCTGTGGCCAAGCGGATGGCGATACCCGAGGCAGGCTTGCCATTGGCTTGGGCGTTGATGCTGTAGTTTTCACCGCCCAAACTGATATCAGCCACATCACTCAGGCGCACCTGGGAGCCGTCGCTATTGACCTTAAGCAAAATGTCACCAAATTGCTCGGAGGTCTGCAGTCGCGTCTTGCCGATGATAGTTGCGGTAAACACCGTACCTTTGCGCGCAGGAAGACCACCGATCGTGCCCGAAGCTACCTGTACGTTCTGCGCCTCAATCGCCTCGGTCACGTCGACTGGCGTCAACTGGAACTGGTTCAGTTTGGCCGGGTCCAGCCAGACTCGCATGGCGTATTGCGTGCCCCAAATCTGAAAGTCACCAACACCTGAAGTCCTCGAAATCGGGTCCTGGATATTTGAGACGATGTAGTTGGATAGGTCCTCCTTGGTATGTTTTCCATCGGTGGAAACCAGACCGATGAACATCATGAAATTCTGTTGGAATTTTGTGACGCGCAGCCCTTGCTGCTGCACTTCCCGCGGCAACAGCGGCGTGGCCAGGTTCAGCTTGTTCTGTACCTGAACCTGGGCAATATCCGGGTTGGTACCCTGGTTGAAGGTCACGATGATTCGCATGCTGCCATCGGCATTACTCTCCGAAGAGATGTAGCGCAGATTGTCGATGCCGTTCATCTGCTGCTCGATCACTTGCACGACCGTATCTTGCACTGTCTGCGCGGAAGCACCGGGGTAAGAAACCTGAATCGCGACAGCGGGCGGTGCGATGTCAGGGTATTGATTGATCGGCAAATTGAGGATCGACAATGCCCCAACGAGCATGATGATCAGTGCAAGCACCCACGCGAAGATCGGTCTATCAATAAAATACTTCGACATGGTCTACTCCGCCTTAGCGCTGGTGTTTAGCGCTACAGGGGCTCTGTTCGCCTCATCTGTCATCGCTTCCTGAGCGACCACGGTGATCCCCGGCTTAATGAACTGAAGCCCTTCGACGATGATTTTGTCTCCGGCGCTCAAGCCGCTTTCCACCAGCACATTCGCACCGACGGTGCGGCCAACCTTGAGCTGGCGTTGCTCGACTTTGTTATCGGCGGTAACGACCATGGCGGTCGGGGTGCCCTTGAGATCCCGGGTCACACCAATCTGTGGAGCAAGAATGGCCTGCTCGGCGACCCCCTCCTGCAACCGCGCATGCACAAAAATCCCGGGCAGCAGCAAGTGATCGGGGTTGGGGAACACGGCGCGCAGGGTGACCGAGCCGGTTGCTTCGTCGACGGAGACTTCTGAAAACTCCAGCGAACCCTGCAGCGGATACTGGCTACCGTCCTGAAGTGTCAGGCTGACTTTCGCAGCCCTGTCAGCAGTTTTCTGCAACTGCCCGCTTTCAAGAGCCCGACGCAGTTTGAGCACCTCGCCATAAGGCTGAGTGACATCGACATAAATGGGGTCGAGTTGCTGGATAATCGCAAGGGGGGCTGCTTGGCCATTAGAAACTAGCGCACCCTCGGTCACAGCCGAACGTCCAATTCGCCCGCTGATGGGCGCGAACATTTTGGTATATCTCAGATTGATCTGGGCGCCCTTGACTTGTGCCTCTGCCTGCATCTGCTGAGATCGAGCGGTGTCATACTCCTGCTTGCTCACCGCCTGCTCATCGATCAGTTGCCGATACCGGGTGGTCAGCGAGCGAGATTGCTCCAAACTGGCCTGCGCACTGGCGAGCGTCACCTCGTAAGTTGATGGATCGATCTGATAAAGCTGCTGACCAGCCTTGATATCTGCGCCTTCCTTGAACAAGCGTTTCAGGACGATGCCATCCACCTGCGGCCGAACCTCAGCAAGGCGGTAGGCACTGGTACGCCCGGGCAGGTCGTTGAACAAGGTCACCGCCTGAGGTTTCAGGGTCACCACACTGACTTGAGGGGCTTGCGCCGGGGTAGCAGCAGCCTGCTCCTTGTTGCATCCACTGAGCATCGTGGCAAAAGCAATGGCGGTCACCAAAGCAGGAAAGATAGGCTTGAATGGCATAAAGTCCTCGAACATCGCGCTGAAAAATGCGCGCATGAGTTTGCAAACTGCCGCAGCACAGGCTGAAACAGCTGCTGACGGCAATGGGGAGACAGAGTTCGGCAAGTACGCGCAAGAGGCGCGGTGCGAAGATCAAGCTTATTGACCGGGTTAATAAACCCGATGAGCCAATGCGCTGCGCATTGGATTGTTATGTGAGCATGCTAACAATGGAGGGGCCTGAGGATTAGCCCGACTTTACTGAAATCACCAATGAGTGATATTCAGCAATAAAATGTTTTCAGAATTTTGCAGATTACTCACAACGCTCTATATCCAGCGATTAACGGAGGACAGCATTTCGATTAGTGAGTTTTTATCAGTTTTGGCCTCGAATGCGTGCAGCGCATCGGCGAGGCTCATATCCTGCCGGAGCTTCCAACTCAAGCCTTCTACGACTCTGCCATGGATAATTCACGGGAACATCTGGGCTCAAGCTGACAAGTTTCGTGGATCGTTGACGTCCGCAACTTCAGACTTCCACCCGCTCGCCCATTCAGGACGGCCTGCATCTCCCCAAGCACCGCCATCGCCACACTTTCCGGGGTGTCTCCACCCAAATCCAAACCCATTGGATAGTGCAATCGGTCCAGCGCAGGCAGGCTGTTTGTCTGTCGCGTTATTTCATCAAGCAGACGCTCGGTTCGATCACGCGGCCCGAGCTGACCGACGTAACGGGGATTACCTTGTAACGCGCCTTTCAACCAATGCGCATCCTGGCTCAGGCTATGGGACATTACCGCCACACACGCCCCCTCCACAAATTTTCGAAATTCGAAAGGCCCGCCTATATCGGCGCTCAACACCCGATCCGCTTCGGGAAAACGTTCCGGACGGGCGAAATGTGGGCGACTATCAACAACGGTGACATGCCACCCCAAGATTTTTGCGATCCGTACCAACGGCTGCGCATCATGGCCCGCCCCAAAGATCATCAGACGCGGTGGTGGCGCGACGTATTCTAGAAAAACCTCTACCTCTGCGTAGCCTTCGGTATAGCGTTGCCGCGTAGATTTTTGCTGGTCCAATGTGAGACGCAGATCAGCGGTAATTCGCTCGTTCAGTGCAGGATGGTAGAGTCCCCCGAAGGGCGCCGCGCCAGATTCCAGGAACACACGGTCTCCAACATCTGTACGGCTATTGCGTGAGCCCGCTATTACCGTTGCGATTGCTACGGGTCTCTGGTTGCTTCTTACTTTGCGTAAAGCATCAAGCACAGCGCATTGCTTTGTAGCTGGTATTCGCTCAAACAACACATATACCTTGCCGTTGCAGCCCAGCCCGAAACCAAGGGACTCTTCACCGCCCTCTTCGTCTGTGGCCTCGGCCGTGCTGTAGCTACGAATCACCGGGCCCGACTCACTTAGCCACCAGGCCTTTCGCACCACATCAGCCTCCAGACAGCCACCACTGATAGTGCCCTCCGGACGTCCATATTGTGAAACGAGCATGCGCGCCCCCGGACGGCGATACGCCGAACCCTCGACTTTCACAACGGTGGCGAGTACAGACTCTCGACCCTCGTTCTGTTCGACGTGGATGGCATCGAGCAATGCGTTCAAACTGGACATATCAGATCTCTCTCCCAAAGCGAATCCGGCAAAGTCGCGGTCGATCGCCAACTATCCAAGCGGGTGCAACTCTCTGATCAAGTCGATCAGCAAACGCAGCGTGATCGGCACCTGCCGGTAGCTTGAGTAATAGATATGGAAGCCTGGACCAACACTGACCCAATCCTCCAAAACCACTTGTAAAGTTCCTTCCGCTACAAGCGGCGCGACAATGGGTTCGGCACAATAAGTCAGCCCAGCGCCCTGGGTGACCATGGCGAGCATCATCCGCGTCTCATCCAACACGACATTACCGGACACTGGGATCTCTAATTTTTCACCCTCTTTCTCAAACTCCCAGTTGTACATCCGACCGTTGCCTAGCCGAAACCTTAAACAACTGTGCTGTTTCAAATCCTCTGGGTGCAGAGGCATGCCACATCGGTCGAGGTAATCGGGGGTTCCTACCACGACCCATCGAACAGGGGGGGAGAGGCTTTGGGCAATCATGCCTTCAGGTACGGTAGCGCCATACCTGATCCCAGCGTCGAAGCCTCCTTCAACAATGTCGACCATACTGTTGGTGGTTGAGACTTCCACTTCGATATCGGGATAACGATGGGCAAATGTCGATAAAACGGGTGCCAACAAAAGAAGCGCCGCGTCGCTGAAAACATTCAGCCGTATACGACCCGTGGGCTCATCACGGAACTTATTCAACAGCTCAATGGCCTGGTCGATTTTGTCGACAGGTTCGCTTATCAGTGCCAGCAGTTCTTCACCGGCTGCCGTCAGGGTGACGCTGCGGGTCGTGCGATTGAGCAAACGAACCCCCAATCTCGCCTCCAGCCCCTTGATAGCGTGGCTCAGCGCAGACGCACTTATCCCCACCTCAACACCCGCACGACTGAAGCTGGAATGGCGGGCGACGGCTAAAAAGTAGATAAAATCGCCAAAGTTGGCACGAGTCAGCTGCATTGGTTCTCTGCCATTGGTGTGAAACGTATGAACGAAAAGACCTCACCGCCCCCTACGCCACAGACAGTTTTACCGGCATGGTTCTGATCGCTTTGGGGGATCACTCATCGACCAATGTGATCTTCACTTCGAGGGGGCCTGGGCGCGCGAGTATGTCCAGACCGGAATCAACTCTGCCGAGTTTGATAAGGCCGCTCGAATACTTGAAGCCTTTATAAAAAATGGCGAGATTTCCCCATGGCACATAGAAGGCAATGTCACCCGCCGAAGGCGTGAAGCCAGCTGGCGCGCCCTGTGTCGATAATGGCTCGGGCAGGACGCTGATCTTCTCGGTCGAGGCGTAGTCGTCCAGTGTCAGTTTCATCGGCAGCTGCTTAACGAAATCTATGGAGGAATCGTTGTTGTCGAGCGTTGCCGTAACCGGGCCGCCTGAAACATCGATGCGTATTTTCATAGTTGCTCCACTTTGCTCCGATGGGCTGCGGGGCACGCCCTACCCCCGACCCGAATTGATCTGACAGCCAAATTGCTTTCCTGCCAGAAGGTATCAGCTGACAGAAAAACTGAAATACCTTACAGCGATTGAAGTCATGAATGAGATTTATCAATCTTCCTTACACACGCAGTGCATTCATGACGAGCGTGAAAGCCCGCGATGGCTGCCTGCGACTTGGGTAATACAAATGGTAACCCGGGAATGGAGCACACCAATCCTCCAACACACGAACCAGGCGGCCATTTTCCAGATGCGGTGCGAATTCTTCTTCAGGAAGATAGGCGATGCCTAAGCCAGCCAAAGCCGCATCCACCATGCTGGGAGAGGTGTTGAAAACGAGTTGGCCATCCACCCGTACATTCAACGGTTGACCGCGACGTTCAAACTCCCAAACGTACAACCCCCCTGCTGTTTGCATACGCTGATTGATACAACTGTGCTTTAGCAGGTCACGTGGTTTTTTGGGCGTTGGATGCCTTTCGAAATACTTCGGGGAGGCCGCAGCGGCCATGCGCAGTTGAGGACCGATGGGTACCGCAACCATATCCTTGTCGATGGTATCGCCCAAACGAACGCCTGCATCGAAACGGTCGGCGACGATGTCTCGAAAACCATAATTGATATCGAACTCTATCTTGATATCCGGATAATCGAGCAAAAGCGGCGTGAGCTTGGGAAGCAAATGTGCCCGAAGAATGTGCTCACCACAGGTAATACGCACGGTGCCGGCAGGCTTATCACGCATCTCAGTCAGCTCGTCGAGTTCTGCCTCGATTTCGTCAAAGCGATGACCAATGGCTTTTAGTAAACGCTCGCCAGCTACCGTAGGTGATACGCTACGCGTGGTTCGTGTAAGCAAGCGAATCTCCAGCCTGGCCTCTAACCCACTCATTGCCTGGCTGAGGGCAGATTGAGTCACCCCTAGTACGGAAGCAGCCCGAGTGAAGCTGCCTTCACGGGCGATCGTTACGAACGATAAGAGATCATTGAGGTTACGTCTGACCATCGTCCAAGTCTCTCATGAATCATTAATTAGCAGGCCTTATAGCCCCTTTAAGGACTGATTAGCTAGTGGCGCCGAAGCGGGACGGTTACATTAACAACCTCGTTAACCAACACTTCGTTATATTCAACGCGAGCAATCGCCATGGCGCTCGGGACGAAAGGCGCGAAGTAGCCCGAGGGGACGCCCATGGATCGTAGAGACTTTCTCATCAGAGGCGCCGGACTGGGTTCGGCGTTGGTCGCAGGCTCCCTTCTGGAAGCAGCGGCATCCTGGGCAGAGACCCCAGCCAATTCCCGAAGGAAAGCTCCCGCGTCCAGCGCACAACGGGACAACAATACAGGCGGCAAAGCCCGCGTATTCATTACCGGCTCGGCAGATGGACTGGGCCATGCCACCGCCAAGACTCTGCTTGCCCAAGGCCACGATGTTGTCGTGCATGTGCGCTCACCTGCTCGGTTGTCTGCCGTGCAAGAACTCGTGGACCAGGGCGCCATCGCGACAGTCGGGGACTTGGGCGATCTTGAACAGGTTCGCGATCTTGCCCGTCAGGTCAATGCCATCGGCGCGATGGATGCCATTGTTCACAACGCAGGCATCCTTAGCGGGGCGCAACTGCTAGTCGTCAACGTCGTCGCCCCCTATATGCTGACGGCCCTGATTCAGCGCCCCAAGCGTCTGATCTACCTGAGCAGCAGCATGCATAGGGGGGGACGAGCCAGCCTGACGGGATTGGACTGGTCGGGCAGCACCCCCACAGGCAGCTATTCGGACAGCAAACTCTTTGTAACCGCACTCGCAGCAGCCGTTGCGCGGTTGTACCCCGATGTCCTCAGTAATGCGGTCGATCCGGGCTGGGTCCCAACGAAGATGGGAGGTCCCAACGCACCTGACGACCTGCGCCTGGGACACCTGACCCAGGAATGGCTTGCCACCAGCAATGACCCTGAGGCACTCACCAGCGGCGGCTATTGGCACCATCAGCGACGCGAACAGCCGCATTCCGCGGTCCAAGACTCCCGATTCCAAGACTTGCTGCTGGCTGAACTCACGCGCGCCAGCGGCACGAACCTGTCGTGACCACCTCCACGGTAACTACTGCATGAAATTATTCTGGGGTCGTCTTCTCATGGCCGTTGTCGGTATCGCTCTGCTAGGCATCGTTGGCGCCTTCGCCTATTTACAGCAGCCGGTCTTCGGCGACCTGCCCAGCGGCGAGCGGCTGACGCGCATCGAACATTCGCCCAATCATGCCGACGGAGTGTTCCGCAACCAGATCGACACGCCCATGAAGACCACGGACCAATCCGAGATATCGATGTGGATGCAGACCCTTTTCGGGCAAGAGGGGCAGCCTCGACCGCCAAGCCCGATTCCCGCCGTCAAGACCGACCTCAAAGCACTCGACCCTACACAGGATATAGTCGTTTGGCTGGGCCATTCCTCCTACTTCGTGCAACTGGGCGGACAACGCATCCTGATCGATCCGGTGTTCAGCACTTACGCCGCGCCGATCCCCGGAGTGAACAAGGCATTCGAGGGCACCAGCCTCTACACGGCCGATGACATACCCGAGATCGACGCTTTGTTGATCAGCCACGATCATTACGATCACTTGGACTATCCAACCGTTCTGGCGCTTCAGCCCAAAGTCAGAAAGGTTATCGTGGGGTTGGGTGTAGGCGCGCATTTTGAGCGCTGGGGCTACGACATGGGAGTCGTACGCGAAGCCGACTGGAACGAAGTCATCGCGCTGACACCGAACGTCAGAGTCCACGTCACCACAGCTCGACACTACTCTGGACGCACCTTTACCCGCGATCAGTCGCTGTGGGTCGGCTTTGCACTTGTGTCTCCTGAGCAGCGGTTGTTCTTCAGTGGCGACTCGGGTTATGGCCCGCACTTTGCCGAGATCGGCCAGCGAATGGGGCCGTTCGACTATGTCGCCATTGATGCCGGTCAGTACGATCCGCGCTGGGCGAATGTCCACATGAATCCGGAACAGGCCGCGCAGGCAGCCAAGGACCTGCACGCCCGAGTGCTGATGCAGACGCATGTGGGCCGCTTCTCCATCGCCCCTCACGATTGGGATGATCCGTTCAAGCGCATGCAAGTCGCCAGTCAGGGGCAAACCTTCGCGCTGTGGACGCCCGAAATCGGCCGAACGGTCTACCTTGACGGCCGTGCGCAGTCGTTCACGGCATGGTGGGAAGACGACGTGGTGAAGACTCCGCCTCAGCTCGCGGCTGGAGCCAGGGAGGAGTAAGTCGTGCAGTCTCCCTTATCGCTGTTGCAGCGCCAGGCCAAGGTGCGCCCCGAAGAAGCTCCCGCAGTCCTGTGGTCGATGCTCTACGTCATCGCGCTGTTTCTGGCGTATTACTTGTTGCGACCTATTCGCGACGAGCTCGGTGTGGCGGGCGGAGTCCAGAACTTGCCCTGGCTATTCACTGGTACGTTGTTGGCGATGCTGGTAGCCAGCCCGTTGTTCGCGCTGGCCGTGCGCAAACTGCCACGCAAGCAGTTCATCGTCGTGTCCTATCGCTTCTTCGCTGCCAACCTGATGTTGTTTGCACTGCTGCTGCATCTCGCCGATCCACAGTGGCAGATCTGGCTGGGACGTGCCTTTTTCATCTGGGTCTCGGTGTTTAACCTGTTCGTCGTCTCGGTGTTCTGGTCGTTCATGGTGGATATCTTCGACAGCGAGCAGGGCAAACGGCTGTTCGGGCTACTCGCGGCAGGAGCAACGATTGGCGGCCTCTTGGGCTCGGCTATCACTTCCAGCCTGATCCAACAGTTGGACCGCTCCTGGCTGATGGTGATTGCCATCCTGTTTCTGGAAGTGGCGGTGCTTGCATCACGCCGTTTATCTCGCCTTGCTCCGATGTTCAGCCACACCACGCACAAGGAAAACCCGGACCAGCCCTTGGGTGGCGGCATCTTTACCGGCATGGTCCACACGCTGCGTTCGCCCTACTTGGTCGGGTTGGCACTATTCATTCTGCTGTACTCGGTCACGTCGACTTTCTTGTATTTTCAGCAGGCCAGCATCGCCGAGTCCTCGCTCCCTGATCGTGCGACCCGCACGGCGTTCTTTGCCAATATCGACCTGATCGTCAATGCGATCACACTGGTATTCCAGCTGTTCATCACCGGCAGGATGATCGCCACCGTGGGCATCGTGGCAACGCTGTGTGTCCTGCCGCTGGTCAGCCTGTTCGGCTTCGCTGCCTTGGCCGCCAGCCCTAGCGTCGCGGTCATCGTGGCCGCGCAGGTCGCCCGCCGGGTAGCGAACTTCGCACTGGCCAGACCCGCCAGGGAAATCCTGTTTACCTCCAGCACACGTGAAGATCGCTACAAAGCCAAGAACTTCATCGACACGGTCGTTTATCGTGGCGGTGACCAAATCGCCAGTTGGGGATACGCAAGCCTGATGGGCCTTGGCCTGACCCTGGCGCAGATTCCCATGATCTCGGTCCCCCTCTCAGCTATCTGGCTGGGCTTGAGTGTCTGGTTGGGACGAACCCACCTGAAGCAGGAACAGCGAGATGCTACGGTCTCACCATCATTGATTGAGGACAGGACATGAAGTCTACCCGCCGCTCCATAGTGAAATCCCTTGGCGTATTGGCCGCTCTGCCTTGGCTCATCCCCGCGAGTCGCGCCTTTGCAGTCGCGCCAACACGCATCGGCGTGATCGGTAGCGGCTCGCTGGGCGGCACGGTAGGTCGGCTGTGGGTCGAGGCTGGACATGAGGTCATGTTCTCTTCCCGCCATCCAGAGCAATTGCAAGACATGGTTGAGGAGTTAGGGCCACGCGCTTCGGCCGGCCTGCCGATGGCGGCAGCGGAGTTCGGCACCGTGCTTCTGTTGGCTATTCCGTTTGAGGCGCTGCCCCAGGTCGGGCGAGACCTGCACAGTGCCTACCGCGGCAAGATCGTTCTGGACTCCACCAATCCTTGGGGCACAAGCAGCAGCGATGTATACCGCGAAGCGCATAACCTGGGCGTTGCTGAAACCGTCGCGAAGTACATGATCGGCGCGCGACTGGTGCGCGCATTCAGTGCCGTCGATGCCACCGTGGTGGCAACGTCTGCCTCACGAGCGGGCGGGCGCATTGGCATGCCCATCGCCGGAGATGACGCCGAGGCCTTGCGGGTCGCCGCCGACATGGTACGCGATGCTGGTTGCGACCCAGTCGTCGTGGGCAACCTGGCTGCCTCCGCCTCGTTCCAGCCGGGCAGGCCGGGTTTCCGCGCCCATCTGACCGCACCGGAACTGCGCCGCCTCCTCGGCCTGTAGTGCAGAGTTCTGGTGGCCGCGTAGATAAGCAAGAAACCTTGCTGCTAGCTCCCACCTCAACAATCGGCCGGTGGATCAAACTGCCAGGCTCTCATGAGTCGGGCAGCGTGATCGCGAGGAAGCTGAATCTAACCGCCGGGTGATCGGAAAATGTGCCGCTCTCCTGTCACCCGCCCCCCCTCCTGCACTCAGCTCATCCAGTTCCCGCCATCAACGTTGTACGTTTGTGCAACGATGTAATCGCTCTCCGAGCCCGCCAGGAAAATTGCCATTCCTACCAGATCCTCTGCCGTCCCCATTCTCCCATACGGAACTTCAAGGCCGACGAGCCGCTTCTTCTCACCTAGAGGTCGGTTCTCGTGTTTGGCGAAGAGCGCGTCGACACCGTCCCAGTGTTCGCCATCGACAACCCCCGGGGCGATCGCATTGACATTGATTTTGTGCTTGATGAGGTTGAGGCCAGCAGACTGCGTAAGGCTGATGACCGCCGCCTTGGTGGCGCAGTAGACGCCTACCAGCGCCTCACCGCGGCGACCCGCCTGGCTAGCCATGTTGATGATCTTCCCGCCATGCCCCTGACTGATCATCTGCTTCGCCGCTGCCTGAAGCGTGAACAGCGTCCCGCTGACGTTGATTGCAAAAAGCTTGTCGTAGCTTTCCCGAGTGATCTCGGTGATCGGTGCAAGATCGAACAACGCCGCATTGTTCACAAGGATGTCCAGCTTTCCTGCGCGGGCAACGACCTCAGCGATTGCTGCATCAATGGACGCCTGGCGGGTAACGTCCATCTCCACCGCGTAAGCTTGCGGCCCTAGCTCGGAGGCCGTCGCTTGAGCTCTTTCCAAATTGATGTCGGCTATAGCGACCGTAGCGCCTTCACCGATATAGGCCTGGGCAAACGAGCGGCCAATACCGCGTGCGGAACCCGTGATCAAAGCGCTTTTACCTTCGAGACGTTTCATTGAATCTACCTTTGTGGTTCGTGGCGCGCTTCATCGAAAGAGCGCGCCTGATGGAAGTCAGGCCGCGCGTGATGCCGCAGGGCTTACCGAAAGACCGCTCTCATCAAATAGATGGCAATGAGCGACATCAAGGGTGAGATAACGCCGGGCGGCGTACGGCACTTCGCAATCCCCCTGGACACGTACCGTCAGGCTTTCTCCTGAATCGACATTCACGTGGCAGAAGGTATCGCTGCCCAGGCGCTCGGTGACATCCGTCGTGACCGGCACTTGGCCTTCAGCGCTCAGGGTCAAATGCTCCGGCCGTATCCCGATCGTCACGGATTGCCCGACCGACAACGCACTGCTGTCGCGTGGAATGAGCAAAGTGGTTCCAGAGGCGAATCTAACCTCAACCCCCGACGCATGCACGGCATGCACAGTCGCCTGCAAGAATCCCATTTTTGGTGTCCCAAGGAAGCCGGCAACGAACAGGTTGGCAGGGTGATGGTAGAGCTCGAGCGGCGAACCAATCTGCTCGATCCGCCCTGCGTTAAGCACAACGACCTTGGTGGCGAGCGTCATGGCTTCGACCTGGTCATGGGTCACGTAGATCATGGTCGCCTGCAGCTCCTTATGCAGTCGGGACAGCTCCAAGCGCGTCTGTACACGCAGCGCAGCATCAAGGTTCGACAGTGGCTCATCGAAAAGGAAAATCTTCGGGTTTCGGACAATCGCACGACCAATCGCGACCCGTTGGCGCTGACCACCTGACAACTGCTTAGGCTTGCGGTCGAGCAGAGAACCAAGCTCGAGAATCCTTGCGGCCTCGGCGACCTTCCTTTCCACATCCGGCTTCTTCTCACCGGCCAGATCCAAGGCAAATGACAAATTCTTGCGTACCGTCATGTGCGGATACAGAGCATAGGTTTGGAATACCATGGCCAGGTCTCGCTTGGCGGGAGTCACCTCAGTGATGTCTCGGCCGTCGAGCTCGATCGTGCCGCTCGTGACGTCTTCCAAACCTGCAATCAGGCGCAACAGGGTCGACTTGCCACACCCCGACGGCCCTACGAACACCACAAATTCCTTGTCCTTAACCTCGAGATCGATGCCCTTGATGATGGACAGTCCCTCGAAACCTTTCTTGAGATTTTCTATTTTCAAAGTGGCCATGCGTAAAGTCCTGTATGAAATTGGAGCCTTCGCGAAATCATTGAATGCTCGACGTCGTCATTTGACGGCGCCAAAGGACAGCCCACGAACCAATTGCTTCTGACTGATCCAGCCGAAGATCAAGATAGGTGCACAGGCCAATGTGGAAACCGCGGAAAGCTTCGCCCAGAACAGGCCCTCGGGGCTCGAGTAGGAAGCGATCAGAGCGGTCAGAGGTGCGGCGCTGGAGCTCGTCAGGTTGAGCGACCAGAAGGCCTCGTTCCAGCACAGGATCATCGACAGCAGCATGGTCGACGCCAGTCCACCCTTGCTGATGGGCAGCAGCACGCGCAGCATCTCCTGTCCCAGGGTCGCCCCGTCCAGCCTGGCCGCCTCCAGAATCTCCCGGGGAATGTCTTTGAAGTACGTGTAAATCATCCACACCACGATGGGCAGGTTGATCAGGGTGTAGATCACGATCAGCGCGATCCGGGTGTCCAGCAACCCCGCCCCCTTCGCCAGAAGGTAGATAGGCATGAGCACCCCAACTGGAGGAAGCATCTTGGTCGATAGCATCCAAAGCAGCGTCTGCTTGGTGCGCTTGGTCTCATAGAACGCCATCGAGTAGGCCGCCGGCACTGCGATCAGCATGCACAACGCTGTAGCGGAGAAGGAAATCAGCACCGAGTTCCACGCAAAGTGGAAGTAGTCACTGCGCTCCTGGATGTGCAAGTAATTCTCCAGCGTAGGCATGAAAATGAACTGTGGCGGCGTAGCGAAGGCGTCGATCTCGGTCTTGAAACTGGTAAGCACCATCCAAAAGATCGGAAAGAACAACAGCAAAGCGGCGACCCAGGCCAAGGTGCCGAGCAGTAAGCTTTGCAGAGACCGGGATTGTTTAAGCGTCATCATGGCGTTGTCCTCAGGCTTTGTCGGTCAGGTTCTTGCCAATCATGCGCACTAGCACAATCGCCGCGATGTTGGCGATCACCACCGCAATCAGACCACCGGCCGAGGCCATGCCCACATCGAACTGCACCAGTGCCTGGTTGTAGATCAGATAGGCGAGGTTGGTCGAAGCGAACCCAGGTCCGCCATTTGTCGTGGTGAAGATTTCTGCAAATACCGACAGCAGGAAAATCGTCTCGATCATCACCACCACCGCGATGGGCCTGGCCAAATGTGGCAGGGTCAAATGCCAGAAAATGGCCAGGGCACCCGCCCCATCCAATCGAGCGGCCTCTTTCTGCTCTTGATCGAGCGACTGCATGGCTGTCATCAGCAACAAGATCGCAAAAGGCAGCCACTGCCAGGAAACGATGACAATGATCGAGAAGAGTGGGTAATGAGCCAGCCAATCGACGGGCTGCGCCCCGAAGAACTTCCATACCGCCGCGAGGATCCCGGAGACAGGGTGGAAGATCAGGTTCTTGAAGATCAGCGAACCCACGGTCGGCATGATAAAAAACGGCGAGATGAGCAGCACCCTGACTATACCGCGCCCAAAGAACTCGCTTGCCTCAAGCAAGGCTGCAATTAAGACACCAAAAATCACGCTGATCAGCAGCACGCTGCCCACCAATATCAACGTGTTAAGCGCTCCGGGAAGAAAACCCGAATCTGTCACGAAATAGGCAAAGTTCTCCAGGCCAACGAACTCGTTTTCCCCTGGATTGAGCAGGTTGTACCGGATCACCGAAAAATAAACGGTCATGGCCAGCGGCACGATCATCCAGAGCAACAAAAGTGCAACCGATGGCGACACCAGAAACCATCCTGGATTGATCAAACGGCGCGCGCGTGATGGGGCCGAGGCCGCAAGCTGGGCTCGAATAATGGACGTGTTCATGATTATTTACCTGTGCGGCTGTGACCGCCGGCGCTAAGCCGGCGGAGGTAAGGGGCTATTTATTTTTTGGGATAGCCCGCACGCTTCATCTCGCGCTCGGTTGTGGACTGGGCAGAAGCCAGCGCTTGCTCAACCGACATTTGTCCTGTCAATGCTGCGGAGAAAAGCTTGCCTACAGATGTACCGATCGACTGAAACTCGGGGATCACCACGTATTGAATACCCACGTACGGAACAGGTTTGGCTGAAGGCTGCGACGGGTCAGCGTGCTTCATCATTTGCAACGTTACCTGAGCAAACGGCGCGGCCTTGAGGTAAGCGTCACTGTAGGTCGAGATGCGTGTACCGGGTGGCACGTTCGTGATGCCATCCTTATCGGTAACTAGCTGGATGTACTCTTTGGAGGTGGCCCAAGTGACGAACGATTTGGCGGCCTCTTTGTGCTTGGAGGTGGCAGGAATTGCCAATGACCAGGCATACAACCACGAGGACCCCTTGTCGGTAACCTCAGTAGGCGCAGGAGCGAAACCTACGCTGTCCACCACCCGGCTCTGCTCCTTATCGGTGGTGAAAGATCCAGCCACGCTTGCATCAACCCAAATCGCGCATTTTCCACTGTTGAAAAGGGCCAGTGTTTCGTTGAACCCGTTACTGGATACTCCCGGAGGGCCGTATTTCTTCAGGGTATCAACATAAAACGTCGCAGCTGCCTTCCACTCAGGACCATTGAGCTCAGGCTGCCATTTCTCATCGAACCAGCGCGCCCCGAAGGCGTTGGCCATCGTGGTAAGCAAGGCCATGTTTTCGCCCCAGCCAGCTTTGCCACGCAAGCACATGCCGTATTGATCCTTCGAAGGATCATTGAGCTTGGCAGCGAACTCGCCCAGTTGCGACCAGGTCGGCTGTGCCGGCATCGTCAATCCTGCGGCCTTGAACAGATCGGTGCGGTAGTACGTGATGGTGCTTTCGCCGTAGAACGGCAGTGCGTAGAGCGTATCGTTAACGGAAAGGCCCTGGCGTACGGCAGGAAAGATATCGTCGACGTCGTAGCCGGCCGGGAGGTCCTTCATCGGCTCTAGCCAGTTCTTAGCACCCCACATCGGGGTCTCGTAGGTACCAATGGTCAACACGTCGAACTGACCACCTTGAGTGGCAATGTCAGTGGTCAGGCGCTGACGCAGAACGTTCTCTTCGAGTACGACCCAGCTCAGTTTGATGTCGGGATGCTGCTGTTCGAAGACCTTGGATAGCCGTTGCATTCGGATCATGTCACCGTTGTTGACCGTCGCGATGGTCAGCGTCTCAGCGGCATGGCTGGCAAGGGCGAATGACAGACCAGTAGAAAGAATTAGCGCATTCGTAATCTTCATGGGGCTCTCCACTCCAAGCCAGATGACCGGAGCTATTATTGTTGTTGTTCACCACTTGTGAGCAAAACAAGACCGCATTGCAGTGGTGGGCGAATTGATTAGATCACCTACCCGCCCCGCCCTCAAACGAATCGCGGACGCCGAATCGATACTTTTTTGATCGCGACAACCGGCAGCCACAAGGGTTAAAAAAGTATCAACAAGCTGCAATAGTTGGGCTAGCAGTGCCGGACGAATTCGGCGTATGGTTGGCGCATTCGATCCACCGCATAACTATAAAAAGGGGCACGAGATGCCTGATAACCGCGCTGCCTTGTTCGAGCACCGACCAGCCGACCTTGAAGTCATCCTTCCTGAACCCGATCAGAGCTTTCGATGGTACGAGCACGACTATCCATACGCCCTCGCCCGCTGGAACCACCATCCGGAATATGAAATCCACCTGATCCGACAAGGAAGTGGCAAGCTTTTGGCTGGGGATTACATCGGGCCCTTCACCGCAGGACATGTCGCACTGATTGGCCCAGGTCTTCCCCATGATTGGATGGGAGATATCGCGCCGGGGGAACAGCTCGTAGGCCGCGACGTGGTTCTGCAGTTTGACGGTGCTGCCCTGCTCGACCTCCAAGGTTCATTACCTGAGCTATCAGAGCTGAAAACGCTATTTGAGCTGGCACAACGTGGGATCGAGTTTACTGGTGGGACGGCCGTCGAGGCCGCTTTGCTGCTTGAGAGAATCGGCGAGGCGACGGGGCTTCAGCGCCTGATCATGTTCCTGCAATTGATAGGCACCCTCGCAAGGGCGCCAAAGCGCGAAATTCGGGTATTGGCCAGCGCCTGCTACTCGCCTTCGTTGAACGAGCGCAGCTCGGAGCGAATTAATCAGGCATTCGACTACTTGATCAATGAGCTCACGTCTGACATCCGGCTATCTGTCATCGCCGAGCGAGTTGGGATGAGCGAGGCCGGTTTTTCACGCTTTTTCAAACGAATCACTGGCCACGGATTCATGGACCTGATGCGCAAGCTGCGCATCCAGCGTGCATGTCGGCTACTCGTCCAGACACAGCTCTCGGTCGCCGAAATCTGCTTCGAGGTAGGCTACGAAAACGTCTCCAATTTCAATCGCCACTTCCGTCATGAAATGCATCAGACCCCGAGCGACTACCGGCGTACTACTGCCGTGAAGCTCTTCAACCGAGACAGTCTTCACCCATCGCTACCGATCACGCAGGTGCGGTGAGACCGCGCCTGTCGATGTGACGCACGATAGTGCCCCAGCCCGATACAAGAGAGAATGAATATGCAATTGCCGAGCGTTGTTGTGTTTGGTGAAGCACTGACCGACGTGGTTCAACACTCGCCCGGACGGTGGCAGGGCTATCCAGGTGGCGCGCCCTGGAACGTGGCCCGCGCAATGAGCCGCCTCGGCGTGCCCACTGCATTCGCCGGCTCGATCAGTACCGACTCATTGGGCGATGAGCTCGCACAGCAATCGAAGGCTGCCGGCCTGGACATGAGATTCCTCCAGAGAGTTGACGCCGACCCTCTGGTAGCTATCGTGCCCTCCAGCCACCCTCCCCGGTATTTCTTTGCGGGCGAGGCCGATCTACTTTTTGATGTGGACCAACTCCCGGCAGGTTGGTTGGATGCCGCTCGACTCTGTCACTTCAGCTGTATCAGCCTTGCCCGTCAGCCATTGGGGGACAGGCTTGTTGAGGTGGCCAGGAGGGTGAAGGAAGAAGACAAGCTGATCAGCTATGACCCGAACTGGCGCAACCTGATGGACACCCGCTACCGCGAGCTGACTTTCCCGGCCATGGTGGAGCTTGCAGACATCATCAAGCTCTCGGATGAAGATCTTCGCCAGATATACCCTGGATTGAACGAAGAACAGGCGCTTCACACGCTGCGGACGATGAATGCTAGTGCGCAGATTCTTTTCACCCGTGGAGCGAAAGGTATGGCGTTGTATGCTGCCGACGTGAAGTTTGAACAGCCCGCGATCGCCGTTGAGGTCGCTGATACGGTGGGTGCCGGCGATTCGAGTATGGCCGGATGGCTGGCCTCGACGTTGTTAGGCATCCAAGAGCCCCATGCACGATTGGAGTTCTCCGCTGCTTGTGCGTCGGTGTCTTGCTCGCATGCCGGGGCTTACGCGCCTAGTCGTGAAGAGGTGGAGGATTTGCTGTCAAACCGCATGCAACATCAGCGCTGAGGTTCGTATTGCGTACCGCCATTTTGTCAGGAAGGCGGGGCTCAAGAAGCACTGGATGGACTTTAGATCCCGGATGACGACTAGCCCGCCCTGCACGGGGCGTTTAATCCAAAATCATTCGAAGCGCACTGTTCGTGCCAGGCAGCCGTCCAGAACGTTTTGCCAGGGCTGTTGCTTCTAAGCGGCCACTTGTTTAGCCCAATGCTTGTTCAGATGCAGATCACCCACTGAGCGTTCCCGCCACCTCAGAAATATCCGTATACCTTTTTACTCGCTGCGAGTGACCAACCTGAAGTGCCGGATGGCCCTCTCGCCATGCGACTGGCCAGTTACATTCGCAGGTTTGTGCGCGAATGACTGGAAGCTGAAGATCCGGGCCCGTTGGGGCGAGCAAGTAGCGCCTGCATGGACGCTATATTGAAACTCTGGGAGCACCACGGGTTACTGCCCTGCGCGAATCAACGTCGCCCTGTGTACGGTGACGCGAGCCAGATTTTCAGACGAAGTCAAACAATTGAATACATAAATGAAGCCATGAATGAGACTTATGAATCAACGCAATGGGATATTGGTGCCCAGCCATCAATACAGCTCATGGTTATATGCGATCAGGTAGCTAGCTCTTGGTCATCCCTGTCGTAAAATCACGCCACGATTACGAAGCCACCTGCGTCATCGTCACTAGGCTCCACGCCCATTAGCCGTAAGGTTTTTTAAATGACCTGACAGCTCCCATAGTCACGCAGATCTCCCGGCCAAAACTACGACCGCATAAGTTCAGAATGAGGATTACAGCTCATATCCTCTGGAGTTATTCGCCGCAACGAATGGAGCCCCATTGATGCCCGATCCGATCAAGCTTGAATTTTCCGAAAAGTACGACGATAAGCACGCGCAGAGTTATTTACTCAAGCATCAGGACAATCTGGCCCGCCGTTTATCCCACAAACGCGACGAGCAATTGGCGCGTAGTGCGTTGGTCGCCGCTGGCGAGCCTGGCTTGGTGCTGGACTTGCCGTGTGGGGCCGGGCGTTTCTGGCCGTTACTGGCGCAAAAGCCTGGTCGCGTGATCATCGGCGCAGACAATTCTGAGTCGATGTTGAAGGTCGCAACCATCGCCCAACCGGCGGAGGTGGTGAAACGGGTTCGCCCGTTGCAGACCTCTGCCTTTGCTATCGATTTACCGGACAACGCGGTCGACAACATATTCTGCATGCGCTTGATGCACCACATCGGCGCCCCTGAGCACAGACTCGCGATACTGCGTGAGTTTCAACGCGTTACTCGCGACAGCGTAATTATCTCACTATGGGTGGACGGGAACTTCAAGGCTTGGAAACGCAAGCGTACCGAAGTGCGTCGTCGCAACAAAGGAGAACAGAACAGTTACCAAAATCGGTTCGTATTGTCGGCTACTACTGTCGAGGCAGAATTCGAACAGGCCGGGTTCCGCGTTCAGAAATCCCTAGACTTTATTCCGCTGTACGCCATGTGGAGAGTGTATGTATTGCGCAAAAAATAATAGGAGAGCTATCGGCCACTTATTGAGCTGATAAAGTTTATAGTTCATACCTAACGAATCACCGGGGAACTGGCGATGAGTTGAATTACAACGTAAATGGCCCAGCCAACAGTGGGCTACTTGCATTCAGCGCCGGGGGACAATGGTTGTAGACCCGCTCGTTATGCTCAGCAAGGTCCATGGTCCCCCTTCCAACAGACCGCCCCAGACACACCAGTGAGCACCGCGCCGATAATGCCACCGATGCTTTGCAAGCCGAACACGTCGACCCGTAGCAAAAAATCGTAAATAGGCGCCTGCAAGCACTCAGCCGAGAGCCAGAAATATGGCATCTGTACCGACGTGACACCAAGCATCCTAACGCTCGAACCTTGAGATTAGGACGACCTGGCGGACCGTACTTGCCGTCGTAATTGCACATAACTCAGCCGGGCTTCAGGGACGATGAAAAATCAAGCGATCCACTTGCGATCACCGGTAAAGCAAATGGTCAACCACCGCGTCGCGTCGGCTTGACCCAACCTGGCAGAAATCTGCTCACGGATCGCGTCCAGTTGCCCTACGGTTTGCAACCGGTAATCCGCCGGGAGCACGATATGGATCTCGATAAACCGCGCCCGCCCGTGTTTCTGGACATAGGACACATAGTCCTCGAACCCATGCTCTACCGTTGCCGCATCCATCACCTGGCGCACCGTATCGTCAAGTTGATCCGGTGCGATACCCAATACATCGCGCAAAGCCGGCCGCAGGATCTTGAAGGCCGGTGCCAGCATGCTCAGCGCCAGCAGGATCAGGATCAACGGGTCCACATACATCGCCCACTGTCCGTACCCCTGGGCCTTGAGCAACAGAGCGATCAGGAAACTGACCAGCAGGCCCACCGAAAGCATCGCGTCGACCAGCCAACTGATGTTGTCGAACTGGATGAGCGATGACTTGAGCGTTCGATTGCGATAGCGAACGTAGAAGAAATAGCCGAACTCGACGACGGTGAACACCGCGGCATAGATGATCACCATCCCCAGCTCGATTTCACGGCCACCGGTGATGATGCCGGACACGCCATTAGAGGAAGGCATAGATGGCGATCAACAGCAGGAAGCTGCCTTCGATCAGCAGGACCATGGGTTCCAGATGCCAGAACCCGAACTGGAAGCGGTGGTTGCTTTCCTTGGCGATCAACCTGGCCGTGATCAGCATCAGTACCTTGATGAAGGTAGCGACCAACGAGAAAAAACCGTCGAACAGGGCCTGGGCGCCGCGCTACTGCCCGCCTTGGCCGCGCTGGTGATGGTGCATTACGGATGGCGCACCGCCTACCAGGTGCTGGGCGCGCTTTCCGTCCTGGTGTCCTGGCCGGTAGCGTTCTGGCTGCTCAGGGACGCCGGCACTGACCGCAACCGCACCGAAGCCAAGGTCGCCGCGCCCTTGGTCGAGCGTAGCGTCAGCCAGTCCTGGGGCGACCGCGAGTTGTGGCTGGTGCTGGTGGGCTTCTTCGTCCTTGGTGCGGCCAGCTCTGGTGTCTTCGTGCATCAGGTGCGCATCCTGGTCGACACCGGCATGAACACACCCCAGGCGATGGCGATGCAGTCGGTGCTCGGCATCGCGCTGATCTTCGGACGCATCGGCACCGGCTGGCTGCTCGATCGCATCCACGTATCCAAGCTGATGACCAGCATATGCCTGGCCGCCGCCCTCGCCCTGCTGCTGCTCGCCCTCGGTGCCCCCTCGGGCACCGCCCCGCTGTGCGCCGCATTGATCGGACTAGTGATCGGCGCGGAATTCGACGTGCTCGGCTACCTGATCCCCCGTTACTTCGGACGCCGCTCGTTCGGGTCCATCTATGGACTGGTATATTCGGTTTTCCAGGTCGCGGCGGCTTGCGCCATCGGCCTGCTAGGCTTGTCGCGCAACTTGCAGGGTAGTTACACCGCAGGGCTGCTGGTGCTAATGGGGCTGTTGCTGGTGGGAGCGCAGATGTTCTTCCTGATGGGGCCGTATCGGAACATGCCTGAGCGGTAAGTCGGCAGGGTTTTCTTCGGACCGCACGGGAAAATCTCACACGATTCCCCGTGCGGTTTCACTGCCCTGCTTTCTCCGATTCGTCCCCGAGATCAGTCAACTTGCCACAATGCTCTTCCATCAACCGGATGATGATACGCATCGCCTGGTGAATGCCTGCCTTGTTGTGAGGCTCAGGTGCGGGTTGTGTTCGCAGTCCAGCAACTCGTCGTGCTGAAACACGCTTCGCCCGGGAGTTCAAGGATCCAGGCGTAGGACTGGAGGGTGAATAAACGTTCGTGGTCAGTCATAGGACACCTACCGGGGTTAGCGGGCAAAGGCTCCGAGCTAATAGTCCTTCAATCGGCACTCGATACTGTTCATGATGATCCCAGCCTAAATGTCCCTCCCTCGAACTCCGTCCGCGATAAACGCTCAAGCAAATCGGCATCCAATCTCGAATCTTCGGGCCGATACAATCGAGTCCGCTTTAGAGCGTCCTCCTGATCAATATGGGTGCCCAAGAAAGCCCACACCACTCGCGTGCATGTCGGTACGCGTTGGTCTGTAGCCGATACCCCTAGCTTCAGTCCATTGAGCCGAGACAAACGGCTTTTGTAACTAGGAATCAGGATGGTCTGGGTGATCTCATTATTCGTCAGCGATTCGTAATCGAGAAGAAACACTCGGTCTCGCAGGTAGTAGGCAATTCCCTTGTAAAGGTATCGCTCAAAAACTTCTTGCCCCGCCTCAACCGTTTGTACTCGTTCATGGCGCTCATACACCACCTGTCCAGCTTCCTCGCGCAAATGGACCAATGAGCAGAGGATTTGGCCGGGCTCGGTCATGGCGTAGTAGTACTCATGGTAGTACCCCAGCAACGTCGAGAACCGGTCTGATGAGCCTTTGCACAGATGATCGAACATCCTTATAGCAGCGCTCGTCGGCTCGGTTGTTCGAGAGCGCGATTGGACGCCAATCAAAGGGAGAAACCGCTCGGTTGGCAACGCGATCTCGCTCTCCTCCACGCCGAAGAAATCACAAATTCGCTTCAGGTTGTAAGGCGTGGGTCGGCTGCTGCCGTTCAGATACTTGGTGAACTGCCCTCGGTTGATCTTCAGTTTTCGGCACACCTCCGCGACAGATCGGTAGTGACAGCATAGGTGGTACAAGTTTGACGAAAAATGATCAGGCATACATGAAAGCTTTCAATTCCAGAGCGACAAGTTCATTAAAGTAGCAGCAACTCGCATCAGATAATGGCGCTTCGAGCACTTGCTTATGAGGAGACATTAACGAAATATTGCTTTCGCAAACCGTCGCGAAACCTCTTCACGTAAGTCACTGCAACATATGGTAAGGAATACCACATGCACGAAGTCATAAACGACTTCCTCCTAAGGAAAGGTCTTGTCGCTGTCAATTTCACATCCGTTTCACTATGTGTATTAGGCACGCAAGTTTCTTCAGAATGTTTCTGCCTATTACCCGCAAGGCAACCTCCTCATGCTCGCTGCATGCATCAGCTGAAATCTCTCCAAGACAATGCTTTGGAAGTGAGTTCAAGCCTGAACCGTGTTGATCCGCGGCGTCTTCGAATACTCGTTCACAACGCTTACGGTCCGCGAACAACGCAACGCTGCGGCCTCTCCAATGCAATATCTAGAAATCATCAGCTGTCTACCAGTTAAACGGGTATGTGCCTTGACGCATTGAATCTTTCGTCGTTCCCAAGCATGCAGTTCCATAGATGGACATTGCAGGATATGGAAAGACTCATGATCAAAATGAACAGTTCAACGGCACCAACACTTACTACCGTGTGCTAAAGGCGGCATTTAATCTAGCAGTCTGCCTGACATCCCTGCATGTATTCGTAAAGCTCACTGTACCCATGACACATTTGCAAACAGTTAACGAACTACGCCGTTGCTGAGCCCAACCATGACCTGACCGCTGCAACCAAAGCGCTCATTAGCGACGCTCGTTTGCCTTGAAACATTATTACCCGTGCTCTATCAGGCGCGATCAATCGTCAAGGAGTGTCAACCATGCCTATGCATATTGATTCAAAACCTCCCCTTCATGAGCTTCGCATATTGCGACTTTCAGACGTCGAGCAGAAAACGGGGCTCAAGCGCTCGTTCCTTTACAGCCTGATGGGTCAGGGCAAATTCCCAAAATCCGTCCGCTTGGGCGTTCGGGCCGTAGGCTGGAACGCCATGGAAGTCGATCAGTGGATTACAGATCGTTCAAACGATCGCAGCTAAGGAGTTATGCGAGCGTGGCATCAACCTTCCCTACACAAGATGAGGCGTCTAAACGTGTTTCAAATGCGCCTTGCGAAAACGCTGTCTCAGCATGCTCGAGCGATCCAGAGGTCGAAACGCCTATGGTCGTCACACTGGACTGCTTGAAGCCCTACGACCTGGACCCGAGGGTCACGCGCAATCCCAAGTACGATGAAATCAAGGCGTCCATCCGCCAGCGTGGACTCGATTCGCCGCCGCCGATCACCCGGCGTCCAGGCGAATCTTGTTTCCGCGTGCGCAACGGTGGCAACACGCGGCTTTCGATCCTGCGCGAGCTCTGGTCTGAAACAAAGGACGAGCAGTTTTATCATCTGACCTGCATGTTTCGCCCTTGGCCCGAGCGCGGTGAAATCATTTCCCTGACAGGCCACCTAGCTGAGAATGAATTGCGCGGCGGTCTGACATTTATCGAGCGCGCGCTCGGCGTTGAGAAAGCCAGGGAGCTTTACGAGCTTGAGAGCGGAGCAGCGCTTTCCCAGTCAGAGCTGTCCAGGCGCTTGACCTCGGACGGCTACCCTGTTCACCAATCCCACATCAGCCGGATGCGAGATGCGGTTCACTACTTGCTACCTGCGATTCCCAACGTTCTATACGGAGGGCTAGGCCGGCATCAAGTCGAGCGCCTTGCTGTGCTTCGACGGACCTGTGCCAAGATCTGGGATGAGCATGCAAAAACAAAAATCCTGACCATCGATTTTGCATCCCTTTTTCAGGAAGCTCTGATGTTATTTGATGGAGCAACGGCCGATTTTTCTATCGACCGCGCTCAGGATGAGGTCATTGGACAAATGGCTCATTACCTGGGTGTTGACTACGACACACTGGCCTTGGCGTCTGAGGCAGGCGAAAAACGTGAGCAGGCATTAACTCACGTTCCGAGTCATCGCTACGCGCCCTGCCCTCCAAAAACGGCTGCTTCGGACACCGGTCTGGACCTCCCAACCGTCCCGTCTATCCCGGCTGGCCCTCCAACGAAAACTGTTCAGGCGCTTAAAGAGCCTGACCATCCGGATGCATCTGGTTCTGATCGCCTGCAATCCATCCAAGCGTTGGTGGCCAGACATACGGGCGGTGAACCCTCTTTGGCATCTGACGTCCTGCCGTTTTCACAAGAGAGTCTCTTCCCTATTTCGGATATCTGGAACATTGATCCGGCACTGGATGAGCCACAGCGCCTGCGGATACATATCAGCCAATTCGCACGTGAAATTTGTCAGGACGTTGCCCAAGCCGACCTCATCACCGAAGTGGATGAAGGGATCGGCTTTCGTTGTCGCCTCGAGACAGTACCCGAACATCCCTCACCGTTAACCTTGGTCGCCTTGCTCGAAACATTGACGACCAACTCCTCTGTACCAAGCGTCCCGATGGAAATCGGCCCTCTTCTATTGGGAAGCGCACATCGGGATGCCCAAGCATACCGATTGAGCGACGCCAATCTGATCAAATTGTTTCGCTTGATTCGTTTAGCCCGACGCTTGATTGACCTCAAATCAGAATTTGGCACCGACCAGGACATGCACACCAAGGAGGACTCATGACGACACCCCATCCGATCAACCAAGCCGTTATAGCCCAGGCGCTGCATGATCTGCGCAACGGCCAACTCAGACGCTGCAAGACCATGGGATTTGCTGATGAGGATTTGGCCGCCCTCAAGGAACCCGGGCTTATCAGTGTTCTGCTCAATGCCCGTGTGCCTTGGTGCACGGTCCAGATAAACCGTGGCGTACTGAAGAAAATCCTTGGTCAGGCAGAAGACGTGGGGCTAGAAATCGCCAACGTTGATCGGATGCTGCGCCTGGGCGCCAGTACGGAAATGGTCAGTCAGTTCTACGGTCTGACTCATCAGGAAGTGGCCCTGCGTCGCAACATTTTGGGACTGCCCAAGCGTAAGGGCCGGCACCATGTGCTCAGCGAAGCACAGGACACACTGCTCTGGGAGCGTTGGCACCCTCAATTCAAGGCACGAAAAATTTCGGTGGACGATGACCGGGCCTTACTGGACCTGACGCTTGATCTGGCTGAGGAGCTTTCATACCCAGCCTCGGTGGTTTGGGCATCATTGCGTGACTGGATCGATCAAGGGTTGGTCTAGCGTGGTGAAAAGCTCGGCCCCCAAACCTCTCTCCTCTGTGCTTGATAGCGCCCTGAAGAGTTTGTGTGCCCAGAGCACGCAAGGGAATGGGGACGGTTTCCTGTTCAGTGGCAACCGCCATGAAACCGTCCCCAGGGCGTTGCTTCTTGATCAGCGTTTGACCCCGCTTGAACGCAATGCCTGGCAAGTTTTTCGGCTGCTGCTCAACGACGACGGAGTCACCGCTTTTCCGACCTATGACCAGTTACGTAAGTATCTGGCGTCCGTACCCTGCGGCGCCCTGGCCTCCCATGAGTCAGTTGCGAAGACCTTGACACTCCTGCGTCTGACAAGGTGGTTGAGCTTGGCCCGTCGACGGCGAGATGCACGTACCGGACGTGTGCTCGGTAACCTGTATGTCCTGCATGATCGCCCTTTGACGCCCTTTGAAGCTATGCAGATCGATCCCGAATACATGGTATTGGTCAGCCACACGCTCAAGCACGCCAATAAGGGTATTCAGCGCGTCGGATTGGCGGTGCTCGAAGAAATAAGCCATGACCCCAGCGTCCAGACTCAATTGCTGCCCAGCCATCTACAGGTTTTAGCCTTGCGTCTGCAGCAAACGCAGGCCGTCGATGTCGCGCCAGATATGCCGACCGAAAAATGTACCTCTCAGGCTCTTCGGAAACAAAACGCCCCGTCTTCGGTATCCGAACCAAGGCCCAAAGCCCCGCAGGAGCACTCTCTTCGGCATCCGAAGCCTGCGAGTATGTTAAGTACAAAAGCGTTAAAAACACTACGTACTGGCGAGTGTTCGCAGGAAGGTTTCGAGCTGGATTTCCCTCCCCGCTTTTCATCGCTCACGCCTGCACAGCAATCGGGTGCCAAAGTGGCGTTGCAGCGATTGCCAGGCGAATTGCGGCAGGCAGTCTTGGATGAATGGGCAGCTCGGTGCCGAGAGGCCCACATACGCAATCCAGCCGGCTACCTGTTTGGCATTTTTCAAAAAGCGTTGCAGGGTCAATTCACCGTCTGGGCAGCCAAGGAACAAGCTCCTGAATCGAGTGGAACGAAGCCCAGCCCCAAGCAAACTCAGAAGACGGAGCGGGACCCAGCTGTTGCTCACGCCTATCTGGACGAGCTCAAGGGTCTGCTGAAGGAACGATGACAGCACGGCATCGAGCTATCCCCTGGGGATAGCTGTCGCCCCCACCTTCGCAGTCACCAATCAGGCTCGCACTGCCTGCGCTTTGTTCACTGACAGAGTCCCGCCGTGCCGCAAAGCTGGGCACCCTCCCACAGTCCCTGAGTGACGTCCTATGGCAAACGACCTGCAACTGAACCTCGGTGCATTGCGCAGTAGCGTGCAACTGACCTTGCACACCCATCACGCCTCTCGCATCTGGCATGGGCGAGACGCCTCCCAAGGCCGAGCAACGATCATCGGCCTCAACGGTTTTATTGCCGTCATGAACAAAATGAAACGTGGCGCGGAATTGGATGACCCCTACGCCGACGCTTGGATGTTAAGAATAGAAGAAAAGCTCAACGCGACCAAAGACATCCTCAACGTCTTGAATGAGCAGGTGAACCTGGCACTTTCAGAAGTGCCTTCTGCCTTGAGTCTGGGCGAGAACCTCAATGTGCAGCCAGTCAAATTACCGCTATTCGTCAACGCCCAACTTGGCTTCATGGCGGTGTATCTGTTGGCAGACTATGACGACCTGGCGCGACGTCTGATTCTGGCTCATCACACCGCATTGATTGATCGCTCCAGCTTAGAACGCTGGCTTAACGAAGGGGCGCACGCTTTGCGAAGCCTGTTCAGCTTGGCTCAACAGTACAAATCATCCGGCTTGAACCGTGAGGACTATCAGGCCAATACTCCCCTGGCGATATCCGCCAAAGAACGTTTTGGTGAGATTGATCAAGACATTCTGGAAGGCACCCGTCGCTCGCGCTTTGCCCCGCCCTTGGTGCGCCGACTCACGATCAGCGCCCCTCAAAGGGACGAAGACAACACCCTGGACGTCGCCATCGACAGTGAAACGCCCAGCCCTCATGAACCTGTCTCCTGCGCTCGGGAGCAGCCAGCAGAGGACGAGCGCTGATGGCCTTACACTATTTCAAACCCTTGGCTCATTCAGAGCTCGAGCAACTGCAGCATGCGGCCTACCTAAAAGGCCTTTTACAGCCTTTTAAAGGTAAGGGCTGTTTGGAGGACTGGGCCAGCGATTGCAATGCACTTCGTGACGGTCTGATTGAGCTGGCACAGACACGAATCCTGACCCAAGCTCGGCGTTATCCCTTCAACCTGCTAGCAGCCCAGTTGACCCGCCACAGCACGGGGGCTGGGACGACTTTTCTACGTTGGCGCAACCCCGATCGCACCAACATGGGGGTATCCCTGTGGCAGCAATGCATTGAACACGAGGCCACCCCCAATCTGCTGATTGACGACCTCTACGCACTGGAGCAACAGCGGATCGTGCTGAATATGCAAATCAGCATGACCCACATCCTGGCCCGCCAAGCCAATGACTGCGCCATCAAGATGGCGCATGCCGAAGCGGTCTATCAACGTTGCGTTAAACAACGCGCCCTTGTATAAGCGAGCCCCTCATGAGCACTCATTTTTTCGGTGAAGGTAATATCGGATCGGCGCCCGAATTTCGGGAATTCAACAACCGCAATGACGAGCCCAGGCGTCTGCTGAGGCTCAACGTTTATTTCGACAACCCTGTTCCTGTCAAAGACGGCTATGAAGATCGAGGCGGTTTCTGGGCGCCGGTTGAAATCTGGCACCGTGAAGCAGAGCACTGGAGCACGCTGTATCAAAAAGGCATGCGGGTGATGGTCGAAGGACGCTCGGTCAAGGAGGAATGGGCCGATGCGGATGAGAACGCACGAGTGACGTTCAAAATCGAGGCGCGGCGTGTAGGCATCCTGCCCTACCGGGTCGAACGGGTCACACTGGGTGGCAAATCATCTGCCGCCGCTACCGATGGCGACGACCATCCGCATTGATCCTGAGAAGCGCGAGAGCGGCTGGCCCTGTCGTCAGTCGCTCTTTTGTCCCAAAACGCTCGCAAGCCCTACTGCGTTGTGAGTGTCCACTGACGTCCATCCTGTTCCAGCCAGCGGCACATGACGAATTCGCTGGTGCAAAGACCGCTGCTCCCATGCCTGGCTCATGGTCGCCTCTGCCGACTGATCATCAATACGCTCTGATGCAGAATCGCTTTGAGAGTCGCGCGCACCGTCTCCCCTCATGCATCTTCCTGCCCTCTCAACTGCTTTGCTGGGCATGACATGCGACTCTTTCTGTGTGAAAAACCTTCCCAGGGCAAAGACATTGCCAGGGTACTTGGCGCTCGACAACGTGGCAGCGGCTGCTTCAAAGGCGTGGGTATCAGTGTGACCTGGTGCATCGGACACCTGGTCGAAGCGGCACCACCTGAAACTTATGATGAACGCTTCAAACAGTGGTCGCTGGACCATTTGCCCATCCTTCCAATCTCGTGGCGCGTCCGCGTCAAAGCGAACACGGCGGCTCAGTACAAAATCGTCAAACAGCTACTGGCCCAAACATCTGAATTGGTGATCGCCACTGATGCGGACCGCGAAGGCGAGATGATTGCTCGAGAGGTGCTTGAGCTGTGTCAGTACCGCGGTTCTATCCAACGGTTATGGCTGTCAGCACTTAACGACGCCTCCATCCGCAAAGCCCTGAGTCAGTTACGACAGGCAGAAGAAACTCAGTCTCTCTATCATTCTGCCCTCGCCCGCTCACGAGCGGACTGGCTGATCGGCATGAACATGAGCCGACTGTTTACCCTCCTGGGCCGCCAGGCCGGACTTAACGGGGTGCTGTCGGTGGGACGTGTGCAAACACCGACCTTACGCTTAGTGGTTGATCGGGATCGCGAGATCGAACGATTTGTACCCAGGCCTTACTGGGTTATCCAAGTGAAGCTTGAAGTACTGGGGCAAGCGTTTACAGCGCAGTGGGCAGCACCCGACAGTGCCACTGACGAAGCTGGCCGGTGTATCAGGCAAGCCATCGCTTTGCAGGCGCAGCAGAGCTTCAAAGCGACAGGGGTTGCACAAGTATTGGAGGTTGAGACGCAACGAACTCGAGAGGCACCGCCACTCCCCTTCGACTTGAACACCTTGCAAGAAGTTTGCTCAAGACGCTTGGGCTACGGCGTGCAGGAAACATTGGACATTGCTCAATCGCTTTATGAGACCCACAAAGCGACAACCTATCCGCGCACAGACTCAGGCTACCTACCCGAAAGCATGTTGCTCGAGGCAGAAGCGGTCTTTGCTGCACTGATAAAGAGCGATCCTGGAGTGGGTCCTTTGGTGCAATCCGTCGATTTCACGCTGCGCTCCCGGGCTTGGAACGACAGCCAAGTCAGCGCGCATCACGGCATTATCCCGACACTGGAACCGTTTGATCGGTTGGCGTTAAGCGAACGCGAATGCGCGGTCTATGAGTTGATTCGGGCCCGTTATCTAGCGCAGTTTCTGCCCCCTCATGAGTACGACCGCACCGCCGTGCAGCTCACCTGCGGCAATCATGTATTGAAAGCCCATGGCAAACACGTGGTGGAATCAGGTTGGCACCGAGTATTGGGTAGCGAATGCCCCCCCCAACGACGACGAAGCGTCGCCACGCAGCCAAACGCTACCAGACCTGCACGCGGGTGTTTGCTGCAACGTGGTGGACGTGGAGCTAAAGTCCCTCAAGACTCAGCCCCCCCAAAGCTTATACCCAGGGTGAGCTGATCAAGGCCATGAAAGGCGTGGCCAAACTGGTGACAGACCCAAGGCTGAAGCAGGTTCTCAAGGAGACGACAGGCATCGGCACAGAAGCCACACGGGCCAATATCATCAGCGGTTTGCTGAGCCGAGGGTATCTGTACATCAAAGGGCGATCTGTACGGGCTTCTGAGGCAGCCTTCACCTTGATCGATTCGGTACCTCCCGCCATAGCGGACCCGGCCACCACCGCCATCTGGGAGCAGGCGTTCGATATGATCGAGGCCGGTCAACTGACGCTGGAGGATTTCCTCGCAAAACAAACCGCCTGGATCAGCCAGTTGGTCGAGCATTACCGTACGACGACCTTGGCGCTCCATAGCCCTGGCGGCCCGAGTTGCCCTTTGTGTGGGGCGCCGATGCGTCAACGTGACGGCAAGCACAACAAGTTTTGGTCCTGTACCCGGTATCCAGAATGTCGGGGGGCTTTACCCATCGCCTCGCAAGGGAGAGTGTCCCCACGCCACCGAAAGCCGCGTCGTTCAAAACCTGGAAACTCCTGAACGACCTTGCCCAAGCTCGCTTCTCCTTCTGAAACAGCGAGCGCGCCAAGCCGAGCAACAGCCGGTGGCACGGAGGAACACATCGTCTGAGCTGTGCCTACAGCATGATGGTTCAGTAGGACAGTGCCGTGCTGAAGGGTCCCCTGATCGCCTTCCCTGGGGCGATCAGGAGACCCTTCAGGGTGGACATAGTCGGTACCGGACCCCGCCGGTCAAACAACGAGCTCCTTTTGTACGCGGATGTGTGCCTGACGATACCGACCCACGCCACGAAACGGGTCGGGTGAGATGCTTGTGAAGGCGCCTGGCCTGACGACCGCCAAGCCCGAAACAGCCCCACGGGTGGCCTCTCTGTTCAAGCCGAAGGTCACGCCTTCGGCGCCTTTGTCCTTTCTCCCACTTTGCGCCGTGCCCAACACCGCTCGGGCACAGAAATGCGCGCCTGCAAAGGACATCCCCCCATGATTCAAACCTCTCCGCCACTGCAATACGCCAGCGTTTGCAGCGGGATTGAAGCGGTGACCGTCGCCTGGAAGCCTTTAGGTCTCACCCCGGCTTGGTTTTCCGAAATAGCACCGTTCCCTTGTGCGGTGCTGGCCCATCATTACCCTACCGTACCTAATCTCGGCGACATGAAGCGACTGGCCCGCCAGGCACTCAATCGAGTCATTGAGGCTCCTGCCATTCTGATTGGCGGCACGCCGTGCCAGGCATTCAGTGTGGCGGGTTTTCGCGCGGGCCTGGCAGATGCTCGAGGTGCTCTGACTCTTACATTTGTGGAGCTTGCCAATGCAATCGACCAAGTCCGAATGCGACGAAAGGAACCTGAAGCCATCATCGTCTGGGAAAACGTTCTCGGCGTGCTCACCGATAGGGGCAACGCCTTCGGATGTTTTATCGCAGCACTGGCTGGCGAAGAACATGAACTCGTCCCCCCAAGGAAGACTTGGTCGCACGCAGGTGTTGTGTTTGGCCCCCAAAGAACAGTCGCGTGGCGCGTCCTGGATGCCCAATATTTCGGCCTGGCCCAACGACGCCGTCGTGTGTTCCTTGTCGCAAGTGCTCGCGTGGGATTCGATCCCGCCGCGGTACTTTTTGAGCGCCAAGGCCCGCGCCGGGATACTGCGCCGCACCGCACGCTACAAACGCAGACTACCACCCCTGCTGGCGCTGGCCTTGCAACCTTAAGTGTCCCCTTACGCGCCGTCGCGTTCAGCAACGCTTATGCCATGGCCAACGGCCAAGGCGGGGCTGAGGCAGCGTTGGAATGCTGCCCAACACTGACCTGCAATCACGACGTTGCGATTGTGGTGTGTGGCACAGCACACGGCTCCGTCTGTGAAACCTCAACTCCCCATCTACGGCACCAAGACGTTATCGCACGTAACAGCTGCCACCTGCGTCCTAGGGCCAGGCGCCTGCTTCCCATTGAGTGTGAGCGCTTGCAGGGGCTACCCGATAACTACACACGCATTCCCAGGCGTCATTACGCAATAAGGCGCATCAGCCACCGTCGGCCTCTGGACATGTGGGAAGCCACCGACAATGGCTGGATGCTGATGGCTGCTGACGGCCCCCGTTACAAGGTCATAGGCAACTCAATGGCCGTCCCCTGCCTGACTTGGCTCGGTAAACGTTTGCTCGGTGTGCTTAGAAATCCGGAGTCTTTCAGCGAGGTATTGATCACTGACAGGCCGGCTAAGAAAAACCATTCTTGACCACGCAAGACTGATCACTGATCAGCGCATGCCCAGGCAGCTAGGGTCTTCAAAGCTGCGTCGTGAAATGTTTCACGCTGGCCCCGCCCAGTCCGCCCGGCATCGTTTCCGTGGACGTGCGCCTTCGAAGGCGTTGATGCCTGTCTTTCGCCGTGAGGGTTACCCACACCTTTCACTTAAATCAGATCCAAGGAGTCATTAGCGATGAAAAACGCTCCCGCTACTCAACTGTCGTCCCTGTCCCAGCCTAAGTCCGCCGCACAACTTGCTGATGTCGGTAATACAGCAGCCGCTTTCTTCGCCGCTTGGAAAAAAGGCGTTGCCTTAGCCGGTTTCACCTATTTTGGTGACGGTTCTAAAGCTGGCTTCAACAAGGCCAATTGCCGATGGGATCTGCGTCCCATCATGCGACTGATCGATAAAAACTTCGAAGTCCTGAGCAGTCAGGAACGGATATTAATAGCTGCAATGGTGAGCTTCCACGACACCCAAAAAGGTTGTGAGTTGCTCAAGCAGGCAGGGGTTAAAGGCTTGGCTGACCTGGGCCTTTTAGACCCTCTACAGAGAGGCATTATTGCTTCGCTGATCCTTCATTACCACGGCTGGTAATCAGCCTCTTTATTCACTGGGGCCTGGCAGTTTTCCCCACTTTCCAAACCAATCACCCATTGGGGGCGACTGCCCCTTCGGGAGAGGCGCCTCCATCGTTATTCCTAGCCTGGAGGCATGTCATGAATCCTACGTTTGATGAAACGACCTATTTTGACCTTCACATCACTGGACTGGGTTATCTCAATCGCATTCGTGAAGTGAAGCTCAAGAAAGGTGAATCATTCCTAGCTTGCGACATCGCGGCGCTCAATGGTCCGACCGACTGCGCTGAGTATCGGCGTTTCGACGTTCGTGTCACAGGCGAAGATGCACAGGTACTGGTTCGGCGCTGTGCCAGAGCCGTTGAGTTGGACCGTAAGGTCCTCGTTGGTTTTCGTCTGGGAGATCCCTGGGTGGACACGTTCACTTACTCCAAAGGCATTAACCAGGGACAGTTGGGCGTGAGCTTCAAGGCCCGATTGCTCTTGTTGAACTGGATCAAGATCGACGGTGTTTTGGTGCATAAGCGCGAACCTTCGAATCAAGACAGCCTGAAATCCGAAGCTACAACTCAACCAGTGAATGCAGCCCCTCCATCACCCGAAGAGGACTTTGCATTCTGATCTCAGATCCGGCTACGGGTCTTGGTTTTTCCTCAACGTCGTCATTCAACGTCGACGTTTGAAGCTCCCACCCTCCCTCGTAAGCCATGACGCCCGAGGGGGGTGTCATGGCCCCACTTTTTGAATAGGAAGCAGACCATGATTGTTATCAAATTTGGAGATTCGGCCAAACCCTGGTCCGAGCACGGCGCTTTGGTTATGACCCCTGGCGTTGATGCACTGATGAGAACGAAACGATTAGATCCGTTCCATTACTTCGGCCGCCACATCTTGGGCGACTGGGGCGATATCTGTGATGAAGATCGTCAGCTCAATGAAGATGCACTGCAGTCGGGTTATCGTCTGATGTCTGCCTACGATGTTGAACCTGGCTTGAGATTGTGGGTTATCACCGAAGCTGATCGTACCGTGACCACCATTCTTCTACCTGAGGAATACTGAGGCCTGTGGCCAGACCTCTCTAGCACTTCAGTTAATCCTCGCAACGGCCTCCTCGGAGGCCGTTTTCTTTGATGGCATTGAAACAGGTAACGGGTCATTACCTATTGATGGCTGCTACTGAGTCACCTGCTTGAGATCGTTCGCATATCCCATCCAGGAACTCCTCATATGCCCGCGATACAGATGCGTCTGCTGCCCTTCATGCTGTTGAGCCACCTAACCCTGACTGCATGCCTGTCTACGGAACGAACATCCATAGAACAGGCGGTGCCGAGTGTGCCCCAGCCCTCTTCCGACCACTACATCCCCGTTCAACGATATGGTCGATACACCCTGGTGGAACTCGCGCCGCACGTTGCACAACAAAACCTTCTGCTTCAAGTGATCGATATCAATCTTCCCGGCAATTGGTCCATCTCAGTTGCTGATGCGCTGCGCTATGTCCTTTTGCGCTCGGGGTATCGACTTTGTGATCGCACACCAGAAAACGCGGCACTGTTTGCCCTACCCCTCCCTGCACCTCACCTGAAGCTCGGCCCTGTTCAACTTCGCGACGCGTTACAGACGCTTGCGGGGCCAGCCTGGGCGCTGCAAACCGATGATCAGCTTCGCCTGGTCTGCTTCATCCCTGTTGCCGGGGCTGCCAAACCCAGCCCTACAGCACAAGCGGCAGTCAATCCGGAGGTCACACAATGATATACGCCACCCTGCCTGGGCCTCGTTTGCAAAGTCGCCTTAAACGCTGGACGCCTGCGCTTGTATTCACGCTGATGAGCTGCGTGCTCGCATCTCATCAGGTGTCGTTGTCGAAGCTGGCCCAGGGTCTGAGCGACCATCCTGACGTTAATCGCCTGGAGCATCTTGAAAGTACGGTGTTAGGGCTAGAGCAAGCTGTCCTGCAAGTGCAACAGACAGCGAGACACGTACCCAATCGTAACGACCTGAAGGATCTGCAGGTTGATCTGAACAAGCGCCTGGTAGACCTGGAGAACACCTTAGCAACACATATGGCGCAGCAGGATTTGCAACCATTGCTGCAACGATTGGAGCGACTCGAATCCAGCCAGAAATCAATCACGCAAACTCCCATTCCCAAACAAGCCAAGCCCTCTATCCAAAAACCGAAGAAAGGCGCTGAGCCTGGCTTCCAGATCTTGGGTCTGGAGCTACGAGGCGCAGTGCAGGTTCTGTCTGTCGCACCAGTAGGTGTTCAAGCGCTGGATCAAAGCCAACTTTTGAGGATCGGCGATACCTATCTCGGCTGGAAGCTTGAGCGCCTCGACGAGCAGACGGCGGTGTTTTCTGTCGACGGCATCACGCACAAATTGAACGTTCGATAGGAGTGGCTATGTTCCGCTTGCATTTACTGCCCTTGCTGGCCCTGTCGCTATGTTGTGGGGTTCAGGCACAACACTTCACTCCGAGTACCCTCGCTGGGCTCAAGTCCAAGCCACAAACCGATACGGCGGTTTCTCTTGAAAGCGCGTTATTGGCTCAACAATGGGGGTTGGAACAAGAAGAATTCGACCGTTTCACTGCACTGATGCGCGGCCCACTGGGTACGTACTCCCCTCACCTGGACCCATTGAGCGCTCTGGGGATCGAGGCCCGAACTGATGCGGAACGGCAGCACTATGCCCAGCTTCAGGTTGAAGCCGAAGCTGTACGCGTCGAGAAGCTGCTCTCCTATCAACGTGCCTATGATCAAGCATGGAAAAACCGATTTCCGGGAATGGTACTGATCAATCCTCCTCCGTTGCACAGTCCACTACTGACAAAGACCGCCGGAAGAAAATCTGTTTTCGTACGCCTTGACTGTGCTGAATGCGAGCACCGGATAAGGCAACTCCAAGCCTCTGGAACAGCGTTCGATCTTTACATCATTGATAGCCAACATGACGACAACGGCATTCGTCAGTGGGCCCATAAAGTCGGGATCAAGCCCATCAAGGTTCGAGACGGGACCATTTCTATCAACCATGACAAAGGACGCTGGGTATCGATCGGTGATGCCGGAGAACTGCCAGCCGTGATGCAGGAGGTCAATGGCAGATGGTTGCGACAGTGAAGACTTGCCGTTCACTGCTGCGACTCCTGAGCTTCGCCACCCTTTTTGAAATGGGTCTTGCTGAAGGGGCTATGACCTCTCTGGAGCCTCCCCCAGCCTACGGTTTAGCTGCGCGGCGAATGGGAGTGCCTGCGGAACTGTTGTTTGCAGTGGCGCTACAGGAAAGCGGCGTCACGCTGCGAGGCCAACGAATGCCATGGCCCTGGACGCTCAACATCGCGGGGGGCTCCCGTTATTTTTCCAGAGAATCTGATGCCTGCGACACGCTTCAACGAGCCCTCAAGCAACACCCTCCCTCACAAATAGACGCAGGTCTTGCACAGATCAACCTGGGACATCAACGCCATTTTTATCGGCACCCTTGTGAGTTGCTGCGACCTCATCGAAATCTGGAGGTTGCCGCCACCATCCTGCGTAACCATCACCGCCAGGGCGAAGATTGGCTCCTGGCTGCTGGTCGTTATCACCGCCCGGCAGGCGGACCGTTGGCTACACGCTACCGAGATCGCATCCGCAAACACCTGGACCAATTGGCTTCAAAGAGGAGACTGCAACCATGAAAAATACTGTTGGGTGGATGTGCATTCTTTTAGCACTCGATTGCAATCAATGCCTGGCGGACAGAGCGATGCTCCAGTACGCAGAGGACCGCTTTCGCGAAAACGACCTACTGCCGATTCACTCGAAGACCTTGTCCCCCGGAACCGTTAAACGCAGGCCCCTTAATGCCTCTGGTTTGCCGGCGTTCTTCCTGATCGGAGACGACGCGCTTTCACGATCTTGGCTTAGGCAGCGACTACCCCAACTGACCAAGCTCAAGGCCGCCGGGTTGGTCGTTAATGTGGAGTCCAACGCGTCACTCATTCAACTTCGTAAGTTAGCGCCAGGTCTCACCCTGTCTCCCGTAGCCGCTGATGATCTGGCCCAACGACTGCAACTTCAACACTACCCCGTTTTAGTCACGGCCAGCAGTATCGAGCAGTAACCATGACGCACAACCATGGCATTGAAACGCTGCTACGACCGGCGGTGGAGTTGTATAGCGTCGCTGCATGCAGCTCCGGGGCGGTTCTATGTATCACAGCGCCGTGGTCATTAGCCCTGGCGCCTGCTATCGGTGCAGCCGCGGCCTGCGCCTTCGCGGTTCTAGGCGTCATTCGCCTAAACCAGGCATGCACCGTTTTGCGCTATCGCAGGCAGATGAGGCGATTGCCTCGCTATAGGATGACCAGCCGTGAAATCCCAGTCAGTCATCAGCGCCTGTTTGTGGGAAAAGGATTTCGTTGGGATCAACGCCATACCCACCGACTGATGCAGACTTACCGACCGGAATTCCGACGTTTTGTAGAACCCTCGATTCTGTACAAGTGGGCACGCCGGCTGGAAGCAAGACTTGAATTTTCCCCTCACCCGTTGAGCCAGCTCCCCCGCCTCACTGGCTGGGACCATCCGCTGAACCCGATGAGGCCATTACCGCCAGTGGGGGGTATGCCACGGCTCCATGCTGTAGAGCTTCAAGAATTGGATGTCACCCTACCCTTGGGTGAGAGGGTCGGTCACACGCTGGTGCTAGGCACCACTCGAGTTGGAAAAACTCGACTTGCCGAGCTATTCATCAGCCAGGACATTCGTCGCGGCGAGGTCTGCATCGTTTTCGATCCAAAGGGTGATGCCGAGCTGCTCAAGCGCATGTACGTTGAGACCCAACGTGCAGGTCGCGGTGACGAATTCTATGTTTTTCACCTAGGACAACCCACAATCTCAGCCCGATACAACGCCATCGGCCGTTTCGGGCGTATCACTGAGGTGGCATCCCGAATTGCCGGGCAACTATCCGGTGAAGGTAACTCTGCTGCTTTCAGGGAGTTTGCCTGGCGCTTTGTCAACATCATCGCTCGTGCCCTGGTTGAACTGGGCCAACGTCCGGATTACTTGCTGATCCAGCGGCACGTGATCAATATCGACGCGCTATTCATCGAATATGCGGCTCACTTCTTTGCCGAAAAAGCTCCCAAGGCTTGGGACGTCATCGTGCAACTGGAAGCCAGAATCAATGAAAAAAACACTCCGCGGCACATGATGGGTCGTGAGAAACGGGTCGTGGCGATTGAGCAATACCTGGCGCAGGCACGTCTGTATGATCCAGTGCTCGACGGACTGCGTTCAGCCGTGCGCTATGACCGGACCTATTTCGACAAGATCGTCGCCTCCCTACTGCCTCTGCTGGAAAAACTCACCACGGGTGAGATCGCCCATCTATTGGCTCCCGACTACACCAATCTGAATGACTCGCGACCGATCTTTGACTGGATGGAAGTCATGCGCAAACGTGCTGTCGTTTACGTTGGCCTCGATGCACTTTCGGATGCCGAGGTGGCCTCTGCCGTGGGTAACTCCATGTTTTCGGACCTGGTGTCTGTGGCCGGTCACATCTACAAGTTCGGGGTGGACTTTGGGTTGGATAAAGCAGTGGCAGATAAGAAAATCCCCATCAACCTCCATGCCGATGAATTCAACGAGCTGATGGGAGACGAATTCATCCCGATGATTAACAAAGGTGGTGGTGCCGGGATTCAGGTCACGGCCTACACCCAGACGCTCAGTGATATCGAGGCACGAATCGGAAACCGGGCCAAGGCGGGCCAGGTCATCGGCAACTTCAATAATCTGTTCATGTTGCGCGTTCGTGAAACGGCCACAGCCGAGTTACTCACCAACCAATTACCCAAGGTGGAGGTGTATACGGCGTCGGTGATGAGCGCTGCTACCGACAGCTCGGACCCGCATGGCAACACTGCCTTCACTTCAAATACCCAGGATCGAGTCACCGCGACCTCAGTTCCCATGATTGAGCCTGCCCATGTGGTCGCCCTGCCCAAAGGGCAAGCCTTCGGATTGATTGAAGGCGGTCAGCTTTGGAAGATTCGCATGCCACTCCCCGCACCCGATCCCGATGAAGTGATGCCCAGGGACCTCCAAATGATGGCCAGCTACATGCGTAAACGTTACGTCGCGGCGGATGATTGGTTGGATTTAGCAGCAGAGCTTTATCAAGATCCCCCACTGCCTAAGGATCTACTCGAAGAGTCTGCATCGTCCGAGCAGACCGAAGAATGAGCGAACCGTCATCGACAGCGCAACGTCAACAGCGGCAGCAACGGGGATTTGTATTCGGTCTGATTACACTGCCCTTCCGGTTTGTCGCTGTGTTGTTCGGGTCGCTGCTGCTGAACATCGTGATCGAGTGCATCGGTATGTATGCCTTCTGGCCTGAAGATGGCTGGCGGCATGCAAGACAGATGTTTGAATATGAGCTGGGCCAATTGTCCAGTGATTTCAAACGCAGCGTATTGGTGCAAGAACCAGGTCGCAGCGCCAATGCAATTGTCCAGCTGGTGTATGAAGGTGTGCTGATCAAGACCGGAATCATCAGGTCTCTGAAAGAAACATCGGAGGGTGCGGCCCGAGCCCACGCTGAAGCGACTCACCAGCCTCATTACTACATTGCGCTGCTGTATATGCACCTGGAAAACAACCTGATCGCTGCGGCATTTTGCGTCCTGGTGTTCGTCGTTCGGCTGATGGTGCTGTTTCTCTCAGTGCCGCTGTTGTTTATGGCGGCTTTCATCGGCTTGGTGGATGGGCTGGTACAACGCGACATCCGTCGTTTCGGTGCAGGTCGTGAGTCAGGCTACGTCTACCATCGAGCCAAGGCCTGTGTGATGCCGTTGCTGACATGGCCCTGGGTCGTTTACCTGGCGCTGCCTGTGAGCTTGAATGCTGCCTGGATTCTGTTACCTGGCGCGATTCTTCTGGCAATCACTCTTTCCCTAGCAGCCAGCAGGTTCAAGAAATATCTCTGACCGCTGCTAGTGATATATCGCTGATCAATAGGGTTTTCTCCCATGACATATTGATCGCAGCATCAGTACGTCCCCCCTAGCACTATCGGGCTGTCTAACTGGACAGAACGAGCTCAACCATGATCACTCCCTCACCTCCAACACTCACAAAGGCTACTGGCCTGCTCTTCGCACTCGTAGGAGCAGCCACTGCAACAGCCAATCAGATCGTTGATGAACATACCCGCCTAGCCACCGTCCTTCGCGAGCTGAAGGCTATCGAGCGGCTCGTCGCTGCCGATGATTTCATCAAGGCCCCCGAGACGGCTCGCTATCACTTTGACTATGTCCGTTTACGCATGGATATCCATCGTGTCAGTACGGGAATCAAAGACTACCTGTCTCCCAAGCGAGCCTCCCCTCGCGACGCCGGGGCGTTGTACGGCAGTTATTTCGATGAAACGGTGCCTCATCAATGAGCACCGCCCAGATCGCTGCTTTTCAAGCAAACGGTGGCTTCTCACCTTCAATCACCGCCCTGGTTCTGACTTCAACCGTCTTTGCGGTGCTGTTGCTCTGGGGCACCTGGGCTATACGAACCGCCTATTCCGGCTGGGCTGAGCAACGGCTGAACCAGCGCCAGTTCCTCGGCGTGGTGATCCGTTTCATGGCGATGTACCTGGCCCTGACCTACCTCCTCCTTTCGTAAGCCAATGGAATCTTCCATGAATTTTTATATCTCGTGCTCCAAAAGATTCACTGTCGTACCAGCCCTTTGGACTAGCGCACTGCCCTCCTTGGCTTTGGCCAAAGGCAAGTTACCGACGATGGAGGACCCATCCCGCGGTGCGGGCAAAGGCATCATGGATACGATGCAAAACTATGGCTACGACATCGTGATGCTCGTGGCGCTACTAGTGGTTGCGTCCATGTTCATCGGTGTCTGCTATCACGCTTACACCCGTTACTCCGAAATTCATACAGGACGATCTACCTGGGGTCAGTTCGGCCTGAGCATCGCGGTGGGTGCAGTCATGCTGGTGGTCGGCATTTGGCTGCTGACCAAAGCCACCGGGATTTTGTGAGGACGACGCACCATGGAGTCTCTACAGAGTGCGCCTAAGGCCACCATCACCTTCCTGCCCCACCGCCTGAATCGACAACCTGTTGTCGTTCGAGGATTGACCGCAGATGAACTCTGGATCTGCACCGGATTATCAGCGGCAATTGGCCTGATTCTGGGCGTACCGCTAGTCTGCCTCACCAGCAGCATCGCCATGGTCCCCACCATGATCGTACTGTCGATTGCAGCCGGACTCTTCTTCGGCGGAGGGTTATTACGTCGACAGAAGCGCGGTCGACCGGAGACTTGGCTCTATCGACATCTCCAATGGAGGTTCGCCACAAAATACCCTCACGTGAGCCGCCAATTGGGTATTCATGGACTCATTACCTACTCCGGCTTCTGGGTAACGCGTCGAGGTGAGGCATGAGCCGGTTTAAAAACGAGGTCCTTCACCTGCAATCTCATGTCAGGACGCTGAGGCTCTGCACCGGTGGGTTATTTCTCGTTGTCGTCGGGTTAGGCGCGGGATGGTGGAATGCCCCACGAGATTTAACCATCCATGTCCCTCCTGACCTGCGCTCTGGCAGCACTCGTAAGTGGTGGGAGATCCCTCCCGAATCTGTCTACGCATTCACCTTCTACATCTTCCAGCAGCTCAACCGCTGGCCCAACGACGGTGAAGACGACTACAGCCGTAACCTGCAATCACTGACGGCCTATCTGACTCCCGCGTGCCGATCGTTCTTCCAACAGGACTATGACCAGCGCCGTCGATTAGGTGAGCTCAGAAAGCGTGTGCGCGGGGTGTATGAGATTCCTGGACGCGGCTACGGGGACGACCCGGAAACCCGCGTCAAAGTAGTTTCAGACAATGACTGGCTGGTTACCTTGGACATCAATGCCGATGAGTACCACGGCGCCGAGCAGGTTAAGCGCGCGCTCGTTCGCTATCCCATCAAGGTCGTACGCCTGGACATCGATCCAGAGCTCAATCCCTTCGGACTGGCTCTGGACTGCTACGAAGGCACGCCTCAACGCATAACACTGCCCACGTCCTCGGCACCTGCTACACGAACCCTGGACCGTCCGTTGGGAGATGCCTCATGAATCCATTCGCAACGTCCGTTGTGCTAGGACTGACGCTGATTCTTCCCCTCTTCAAATGCCAAGCAGTGGAGCTAATGCGCTGGGAGCGGCTGCCTTTGACAGTTCCGCTGGTTGTTGGCGAAGAGCGCGTGCTGTTTGTTGAACGTAATGTACGGGTCGGTATGCCGGCCGAGCTGGGAGATCGCTTACGAGTCCAAAGTGCTGGAGGAACCGTGTACCTGCGGGCCAATGAACCGATCGAGCCGACACGTTTGCAGCTACAAGACGCGGCAACGGGAGAGCTGATTCTCCTGGATATCGCTGCTGAGGTAGCTCAAGCGGGTCAGGCGGCGTTGGAAGCGATAAAGATCGTCGAATCCCCCATAAACCAAGCACACACGAAAGATGGCCATTCCGAACCGACAGCCTCTGTCCATGAACATATACAACAAACTCCGGTACCAGTCGTACTGACTCGGTATGCAGCTCAAAACCTATACGCACCGCTTAGAACTGTAGAACCTTTACCCGGCGTCAGACCCGTTAACCTGCCGGCCGATCTCGCGCTCGACCTATTGATGCCTAGCCTATCAATCAGTGCCAAAACGCTCGCTGCGTGGCGGTTGGATGATTACTGGGTTACGGCTATTCGGCTCAGCAATCAAACCCAAGCTCATGTTGATCTGGATCCTCGATATCTGTTGGGAGATTTCGCGACGGCCACGTTCCAACATCAGTTCCTTGGCCCCAGGGGCACCCCCTCAGACACCACGGTGCTCTACCTCACCAGTCGTGGGCAAGGCATTGCGGCTGCGTTGATTCCCACGATTAGCCCAATCGATGCCGCCCTGAACCTGCCTCAAGCACTTGGAGCATCGCCGAAGGAGAGGCCAAATGAAAAGTAACGGGCTGCTCAAATGGTTAATGGTTCCGATGGTGCTGCTTGTGGTGTTGATTCTTGTGAAAGTGTTCTCCAATAAGCCCTCCCCAGCCGAACCGCCAGCGCTAGAAAACCAGCTCACCGCCGAAGAAATGAAGGCACTGGGACTGGAGGGCGACACGCCAAGCGATACGGTGGCCACGCTGGTCGCTCAGGTCAGGCAGCTTCGGGCTGAGTTGAAAAGAACCATAAGCGAAAACGAGCTTCGCACGGGTGCCCCCGAATCGTTGGGCCAATTCGCAGATGTCATCGAGCAACGCATTCAACTCGCTCTGGAGAATGAACGACAACGAATCCAGGAGGAGAAAAGCACTACCGATGACAGTAACGCTGAGACTCAATGGCTTCTACAAGATCTTCAACGGCAGCTGAGTACCTTGCAGCAGCCGGATGATCCAGCGGACCTGCCGCTGGGACTAGGCTTGCAGGATGGCGACGGCACGGCATTCAAGAACGGTACTCGCTGGATTGAGCCCGATGATGCAATACCAAAAGAATCTGCAAACACCTCCAACGAACCGGGTTTCAGCTTCCCGACACGTTTCGGTCCTGCACAGAATCCTCTGGGCGATGTAGCAAACAATTTCGCCACACGAGCCATCGGAGACCTTGGTAGCCGGCAGCTGAAGCCCACCTATACCGTTCCATCCAATGCCACGTTGATGGGTTCCGTGGCAATGACAGCGCTCATTGGAAGAATCCCCATCGACGGCACCGTTAATGACCCCTACCCGTTCAAGGTACTGATTGGGGCCGACAACCTGACGGCCAATGGCATTGATCTCCCTGAGATCGCAGGTGCGGTCGTCAGTGGTACGGCGTCGGGTGATTGGACGCTGTCTTGTGTCAGAGGTCAGATCCGCTCCATCACCTTCGTATTCCAGGACGGCACCATCCGAACCCTACCGGGTGACAGTCGTGAGGAGTCTGCTGGACAGTCCAGGAGCGACTCAAATCATGGGCAAGAAGGTCTCGGCTGGATCAGTGATCAACATGGCATTCCGTGTGTACCGGGCAAACGGCGAAGTAACGCTCAGCAGTATCTGGGCTCACAGGCCTTGATCACCGCCGCCGGGGTAGGCGCAGCCTCTTTGATCAAGTCAGACAGCACGACCCTTTATGCCGGCAATGGCGGCGGTGCAATGGGGACCGTAGGCATCTCCAGCGGTGAAGCCATGAACCGACTACTGGCCAGCGGTGTGCAGGACATCTCGCAATGGGTCAACAAACTCTACGGACAAGCCTTCGCAGCCGTGTACGTGGAGCCTGGCGCACAGATCGCCGTCCATATCGAACAACCACTTACTCTCGACTACGAACCTCAAGGACGCAAAGTCGATCACACCCTCGGAGGTCGCCATGACACCACGGACCTGGATTGAAGCAATGGCGGCTGCGCTGATCGTCATCGCGTTGACTGGATGCGCAACCAATACCCAGGACCTGCTCAGCCATGACGGCAGCACCATGTTGGAGGTCTGGAATCGGCAAACGACCGGGTCGCGTAATGAGCAATCGAGTCAACGATTGCTCGACGCGCGGCAAGCCTTGAGACATCCACTGACAGAACCTTTGGTGCCCTCCTTTTCGGCTCCCTATACACGGACCGCACAAAACGAAATCCAGCGTCAGTTCCATCGGCTACCCAATCCGGACCTGGTGATGTACGTCTTTCCTCACCGGGCTGGAACAGAAGCCGTACCGGTGCCTGGGTACAGCACCGTTTTTCCACTGCACCAACGTGTGCAATACGCCCTGCCTGGTGAACGTCTGGAGGACTACTGATGGCCTGGTTTTTCCCTCAGCACAAATATCATGAGCCAACGTCGGAGCCTACGGAACAGGATGCCTGGAGCCGGCACATTGCGAAACTCGCTGAGCGAGGTATCGCTGGGCCCGGAGGCTGGCACAACAAACCCGTGACTGAAGCAGACGACACCACGTTTTACGACGTGGCGCCGTCCTTTGTAGAGCGGCTGCCATGGGTCGAATTCCTACCCCAATCCAAGTGCATGCTGCTGGAGGATGGCGTTTCAGTTGCGGCCTTCTTCGAGCTGATGCCACTGGGTACCGAAGGTCGGGAAACTGCCTGGCTGTTGCAGGCCAGGGATACGCTTGAAAACGTGTTGCAGGACAGCTTCGACGAACTGGATAGCAACCCATGGGTGGTGCAGCTATATGCCCAGGACGAAACCAACTGGGACGCTTACCTGAATACGCTGGGTCAGTACCTTCGACCACGAGCACGAGGCAGTGCCTTCAGTGATTTCTATTTACGGTTCTTTGCCCACCACCTCAAGGCGATTGCCAAGCCTGGCGGACTCTTTGAGGACACCACGCTCACTCGCCTGCCCTGGAAGGGACAGAATCGGCGGGTACGAATGGTTGTTTACCGACGGGCCTCCGTCGCAACATCCAGAAAGGGGCACTCTGCAGAACAAGCCCTGAGCAATGTTTGCGATAGGCTGACGGCCGGTTTGAGCAGTGCTGGACTCAAGACGCAACGCCTTGAGGCAAAGGATATTTACGACTGGCTACTGCGCTGGTTCAACCCCAATCCCACGCTTTTGGGGGATGCTGCAAGTGATCGGGACAGCTTCTATCAGTTAACCGCCTACCCTGAGGAAACAGAACCCGGGGAAATCGAATTGGCCAGCGGCACGGACTTCTCTCAACGTCTGTTCTTCAGCCAACCTCATTCTGATGCAACCCACGGCACCTGGTCCTTCAACGGCATGCCGCATCGGGTCATGTTGATGGACCGTATGCGCTCAGTACCCCACACAGGCCATTTGACGGGTGAGACGCGCAAGGGTGACGCCATCAACAGTTACTTCGACCAGATGCCAGAAGACACCATGATGTGCCTGACCTTGGTGGCCACACCTCAGGATGTACTGGAAGCTCACCTCAACCACCTCAGCAAGAAATCCGTGGGCGACACACTGGCCTCGGAGCAAACTCGCCAAGATGTCCAGCAGGCTCGATCAATTATCGGAAGCGCTCACAAACTGTATCGCGGATCCCTCGCATTTTTCCTACGTGGCAAAGACATTGCGGAACTGGATGCCCGCGGCTTGCAGTTGGCCAATGTGATGCTCAATGCCGGATTGCAGCCAGTACGAGAGGACGACGAGGTAGCGCCGCTCAATAGCTACCTGCGCTGGCTACCGTGTGTCTTCGACCCGGCCAAGGACAAACGGCAATGGTACAGCCAACTGATGTTCGCACAGCACGCGGCGAACCTGGCCCCGGTGTGGGGCCGTAGCCAAGGGACGGGGCGCCCAGGCATCACATTCTTCAACCGCGGTGGCGGTACCCTCTCCTTCGATCCGCTGAACCGCCTCGATCGGCAAATGAATGCCCATCTGTTTTTGTTTGGGCCTACCGGTTCCGGCAAGTCAGCGACGCTCAACAATATCCTCAACCAGATCACTGCGATTTATCGACCACGGTTGTTCATCGTTGAGGCTGGCAACTCCTTTGGGTTGTTTGCTGAGTTCGCCAAGCGCTTGGGTCTGACGGTGCATCATGTAAAGCTTTCGCCAGGGGCCGGCGTAAGCTTGGCGCCGTTTGCAGACGCTCGTCGCTTGATTGAAACGCCTGAGGAAATCGAGACATTGGATGCTGAGCGGCTAGAAGAGACGGCCGCTCCTCAAGAGGGCGATGAGCAGCGAGACGTCCTTGGAGAATTGGAGATCACGGCGCGCCTGATGATCACCGGGGGCGAAGACAAAGAGGAGGCTCGCCTGACCCGGGCAGACCGTAGTCTGATTCGTCAAAGCATTCTCGACGCGGCACAACGTTGCGCCGATGAGCATCGATCCGTGCTGACTAAGGACGTGCGTGATGCATTGCGTGAACGTGGCCGAGACAATGGCTTGCCTGAGTCGCGGCGAACACGACTACTCGAGATGGCTGAGGCCATGGATCTGTTCTGTCAGGGGCTGGATGACGAATTATTCAACCGCCCCGGTACTCCTTGGCCGGAGGCGGACATCACCATTGTCGACCTGGCCACCTTCGCTCGTGAGGGTTACAACGCTCAACTCTCAATTGCTTACCTTTCGTTGCTCAACACAGTGAACAACATCGCTGAACGGGACCAATTCCAGGGACGGCCCATTATCAACGTCACGGACGAAGGACACATCATCACCAAGAATCCCCTGCTCTCGCCCTACGTCGTAAAGATCACCAAGATGTGGCGAAAACTGGGTGCCTGGTTCTGGCTGGCCACACAAAATCTGGACGACTTACCCAAAGCCGCAGAACCAATGCTGAACATGATCGAGTGGTGGATTTGCCTGAGCATGCCACCTGACGAAGTCGAGAAGATCGCGCGCTTCCGCGAGCTCAGCCCTGCCCAAAAATCGATGATGATGTCAGCCCGCAAAGAGGCTGGAAAATACTGCGAAGGCGTCGTGCTCTCCAAGTCGATGGAGGCGCTCTTTCGCGCCGTGCCACCTAGCCTGTATCTAGCGATGGCCATGACCGAACCTGAGGAGAAAGCAGCGAGGTTCAAGCTCATGCAGGAACATGGAATAAGTGAGCTTGATGCCGCCATTCGAATGGCAGAAAACATAGACCGGGCTCGAGGAATTCAACCGTTACAATTTCATAGCGATGGTTAACACCATCATCGTGGCGGCCGTTCTCCATACTATGTGAATCTCATGCCCTCAAGCCTTCAAGAGGTCAGTCAATGAGCCGAGCACAATCGTCTCTTTCAGAGTCATCGTTGCCGAAAATCGAAGTATCTAAAGACGGGAAGTATTTCAGAGTGGACTGGGACTATCAGGAAGCGCCTGAAAGCCATGTCCTCTTTGATAATCAATTTTTGGACGGGTACCTACGGGGCGTGATGTCCTCGCTCCGTATCGCTGAGAAAACTATCAGTTGCGCCACCCCTAGAACGGGGACAATCAGAAGATTGGAGCAGGACGTGGCTTTACGACTTGCGGATCTTTTGACGGAGGCACTCCACTCAGCAGTGGCCAAGGAAAGCTTGAGGATGAAGCGAGAGGCTAGCTGGCCGCATGCCAGACACCCAGATGAGCACTCCTCCACTTAATACAGGTCCACCCCACATAAGTGATCGAGCCGGGGGAAGACGTTGAAGTACGAATGAAAAAGTGGAGAGCTGTCAGGACGGTTTAAATCGGGACAGCGACCTTCATTCTCATAACAATGATCCGGCAACGACGTGTCACCTCTGACACCCTTAGCAACTGCCCAGGTAGCTCTGGTCCTTAAGGCTACGGCGCAGCGTCACTGCGCAGACCAAAATCGTTCGCTGAGCATCCTTTTTAGCGAATCTCCGCTCAAGCGGTGGTGGATGCACCTTTCTCCCTTCCGAGTCAGCTCGGTCTTCTATCTAACACAGTCCCTTGGGGTTTCCGCCCTTTGGGACGGGAGCCTCTTTTCGTCAACGGAGTCTCCCATGACAACAATTTTTCCACCGGCCAAGCCCTCCATTCAAGAGAATGAGCCCTCTAATCATGATGACCTGCTGGTCGAAAAAGCGATCTCCATTCTGGAGCAGCGTATGTTCAAGCGCGGTCCTTACCTCGAAAGGCCGCACGACGTTCGCCAATATTTAAAGCTCCAACTTGCAGGGGAACCTCAAGAGGTGTTCTCTGCGCTTTTCCTAGACAGCGCTCATCGAGTGGTGGCCTATGAACCGCTGTTCTACGGCACGATTGACTCGGTGAGCGTCTATCCAAGACGGATACTGCAACGCGCTCTGGAGCATAACTGCGCAGCGGTCATCGTCGCCCATAATCACCCCTCTGGCGAAACTCAGCCGAGCAACGTGGATAAAGAAATCACCAAGGTGCTAAACGACCTGCTGCCAAGGCTCAATGTCCGTCTGTTGGATCATTTCATCATCGGAGAAGGTGAGCCCTACTCTTTCGCTGAAGCTGGCTTGCTCTGAACCATCAGGCAGCCTGATCTTTCCGCTACCTCCTAGCCGAAGCGCCCTTTCAGGGCGCTTTTTTTCTGGGTTAACACCTATACGGGAGGCAGCTGAATCCGTTTTTCACGGGTATGGGCTTCCGACCGCTGATTCACTGTGCAGATAACCCTGCACAGGATCAATCCATGTCCTACCACCGCTCAAAAATTTTCCGTTTGATTGCCATCCCCCTAGCCGTCGGAATTCCGCTCTCCGCGCACGCGTTGAATACCGCAACCATCACTGCGTCCAGCCTGTCGCCAGATTGCATTGCCTATCGCGTGGTAGGCATTTGTTACTGGCTCTTCTGCACCAAGTTCGGATGCAGCGTTAAAACCTCTTCGAAGGTTCACCACTATGTCCCTGACGCAGTGGTGTCGAGCTACAGCACCACCGGCGAGAACCCTTGGACGGAAGTCCGAGCCATGAGCTCAGCCAATGCCTCTGCCCAGGGCGGCGGCGATGGCAGTGCAGGCATCAGCCATGAAAATGACCTCGCCAAATTCAAGAATGCCGATGTAATCGGTCATCCTGGAGGAGCCACCTTCAGCCAGTTTGCGGGGCAGTCTGGTTACTCCTGCCCAGGTGCTGGACAGATGATGATGCCCTACTTCCTGAGCACCTTGGACAGTGTCGCCTGGCGCTACAACATTCCGGAGCTGGTCTTTCCTGAGTCTGTCACGCCGGGCATGAGGGAGATCGGCAGTCGCGCTGCCGGGAACCTGTGGGGAGCGGTCTATCCCCGTGGAGGTTTTTTGCATGGCGTCGACGACCACAAAAGCGCTGCTGTTGTCGCTCAACGCGCGGGAGACATCGTCACTCGGCAAGGCCAAGCACACGTGTACCAGCCGCTTCTGGGCTCAAAGCGGGATGGGTACTGGCCAGCCGGCCCGCTGAAAGAAAGCGACGCAAGCACCGGGAAATGGCAAGAGCTGATGCCCAGCCAATCCCCAACCTGCGTTGTCTTTCCTAACAACGCTGTGCATGTTCAATCACCACGTGGCGACTACGCCTGGGCCCTCTGGCGGCCCTACAGCTGCTGCGAACGCAAGGGCCAGATATTCCTGGGCAGTACCGATTTCGCGGGAGCAAGCGAATGAAAACAGCCCACTTTCGCGCTCCAGTCTCTCCTCGTTCCGTCACCAGAATCATCATCGCCACCCTGCTTCTCACGGCCCACAACGCATACGCCGCTCAAACCCAGATCAACAAAGACGGCATCAATCACAGCGGTTCGATTGGAGACGATGTGCTCTACAGCATTGGCGGCGGACGCGCTGTGTCCATGGGGGGATCGGCGTCCATGGACAGCATTTCGGTAGGGGCCGGCTGGGACGCCAACTTGATCTGCGGTGACATGAGCCTGGACACCACGCTGCAGAACCAACTCAACGGTGCCACACGCGGCTTCAAATCCATCATGGGCAATATCATCCAGAACGCTACCAGCGCAGTAGCCTCTCTCCCAGCCTTGATCATCCAGCGTGCTGACCCCGGTCTCTACAACCTACTCACCAACGGCATTCTGCAAGCACGACTGGACTTTGATCGTTCCAAATCAACCTGCCGAGCTGTCGCCGAACGGATGGCAGATATCGCCGGTGGCCAGCTCGGTTGGGGGCAGTTGGCCGAAGGGATGGCACTGAGTCATACCGTCAAAAACCACGACGCCGTTGCGGCGATTGAGCAGGCGGAGGCAAATCGAGGCAACAACGGCGTCCCCTGGATTGGGGGTCTGTCGGCTGGAGGCAAACGACAGCCGCCCATCAAAGTCGTCTCCGACGTCACCCGCGCCGGTTTCAATTTGCTCAATGGTCGTGACGCCGGCAACCGTGCCCCTATCCCCAAAAACAGCTGCGGCAACCGCCTAAGTTGCCAGACCTGGTCGTCACCCCAGGAGGCCGAAGCCTGGGCAACCCGTGTCCTGGGAGAACGAGAACACCAGACTTGCGACACCTGCACCAAAACTCAAACCAAACCTGGCGTAGGTCTCACTCCACTCATCCAGGAGGAGTACGAAGCCAAGCTGCAAGTCCTTGATGCCTTGATCAAAGGCAGCAAGCCCACCTCCGCCGAACATCTCATGGCAGCGGGCAGCCAATCATTGCCCATCACCCGCGGCGTCATCGAAGCACTACGCGATGAACCTGATCAAGACTTGCTGGCAAAACGTCTTGCCTCAGAAATAGCCCTCTCCAGCGTCCTGGAAAAAGCTCTGCTGCTGCAACGAACCTTACTCACCGGACGCAAAGAGCCCAACGTGGCGGCCAACCAACTGGCTCAGCAAGCTATCAACACCGAAAGCGAATCCCTGACTCAGGAAATCAACAACCTCAAAACCGAACTCGAGCTGCGTCGCACCCTGGCGAGCAACTCACCCATGATGCTGATCCAGCGTCAGAGTGAACGCGCCGCTGCCTCTCGCGGTGTTTATCAAGGGGACCCTGTCCGCAACCGCCTGGATCTGATCCAGCAGGCGGTACCGGAGGGCCAATCTCGATGATGCGTCCATCAAAGACACGGCTTGTAATCGGTCATCTGGTTCTATGGGGCGTCACCCTTGGCCTGGCATTCATCGTCGTCGGATTGCTGACCCTGGAAGCAGCCAACGATTTGAACGGTTGGTACTCCTGGCTGGACAGGAACAAAACAGCTCTGCTGATCTGGCGGCTGACCCTATACGGCGCAACTGCGGTGGCGTGGTACCGAATGCGTCGGCGCCTCACCCATCGCGGGCTCACAGCGGAACAGCATCGACGCCTGCTGTGCGCCGAGGTCGCCGCCATTGGAGTCCTCATTCTGCTTGAGCTGTTAGCCGTCACCGACGAAAGCCGGCCTTGGACACGCCCATGACGCTCTACACGAACGATTATCTGGAGTATTACCTCACCCTGGTCGGATGGATCGTCAACAACGGGATATGGGAGATGCTGGTTGCTAGCGGAGTCTTCACCCTGCCTTTCCTGGCGATCATCGTTCAGGAGTGGCTCAGGGCCCGTAGTGAAGGTGCTGACGAAGGCAACAAAGGGGTGCTCTCCTCGCTGCGTATCGAAAATCGGGTTTGGGTCGCCATCGTCGTAATCATGTTCGCGGGTGTGCCGTTCATTGATGTGGACTTGAACACCATCGCATTCGACGACACACGCTCCACACAATGCCAGGTCAGCATCGCTACACCTCAGGACACGCGCTGGTCCAACACTTTCACCACGCTCAACAACCAAAGTGCAAAGGTGCCTGTGTGGTGGTTCTTCATGCACTCGCTGTCCAAGGCTCTGACGGGGGGAGCCACTGCTGCAATCCCCTGCGGTACAGATCTGCGACAGATACGCATCGACATCGATACCGCTCGCATCGACGACCCTCTCCTGGCTCAGGAAGTGGCTGACTTTAGCCAAGACTGCTACGGCCCGGCCCGGGCCAAGCTATTCATGAACCGGCCTACGTTGAGCGAAGCGTTGATGGATGACATCAACTGGATTGGCTCAAAATACCTGCTCGACACCCACGACTACTACGACGCGTACCGCTCAAAAACACCTCGCAGCCGCTGGCCCTACAACAGCGCACGTGATGCAGGCCTCTTGCAGGTTCCGGGCGGTGGTGGCTATCCGAGTTGCAAGCAGTGGTGGTCGGATGTCGGTCACGGACTAAGGGGCAGGCTGTTGCGGCAGGTTGATCCCAATCTACTGTTTCGACTTACCCAGTGGGCACGCTTCCTCAGCATGGCCCAAGCCGAGGACGCCGTTGTTCGTTCGGTGGCTTCACCACGTCAGCAGACGCTGAACCAAGGCCAGGTCTACTCCAGTTACGCAGGCCAGATCGACATGAGTGCCTCCAACCTGACCGCACGCTTAGCCTCAGATTTGGGCCTGACAGTAGGTGCAACGGCGTACTTCCCTGCGATGGATGTCGTACGCCAAGCCCTACCCATGGTGCTGTCTTTTCTGAAGATGGCGCTGACCATCAGCATCCCACTGATCCTGGTCATCGGCACCTACGAGCTCAAAGCCCTGGTCACCATCAGCTGCGTGCAATTCGCCCTGTTCTTCGTCGACTTCTGGTTCCAGCTCGCACGCTGGCTCGACAGCACCATCCTCGACGCCCTCTACGGCTGGAACTCACCCCACAGCAATTTCAACGTGCTCCTAGGCGCGAACAACTCCTTCGGGGACATGCTGCTGAACTACGTCATGGCGACCCTGTTCATCGTACTACCAGCATTTTGGGTTACGAGTTTGGCATGGGTAGGTGTGCGAACCGGAAACCTGATTCATGGACTTACAGATAGTACTAAAGCAGCTGGACAAGCAGGTGCCGAGGGAGGCGAATGGATTAGTAAGCGGCTTAAATAGGAGCGACTGTGAACTCAGATCAATCGTCGTCAAACCTAGGATCGATCGTATGAGAATAATTGATCGGATCATAGAACGGATCGTTCCGCTCATCGTACTGCTCGCCAATTGCCCACTCCTCCTTCCTTTTGTAAGAACGAACAACGCCGCTAGCCAAAACGACTATGAATCCAGCAATCAGTGCTACCCAAAACGCAAATACAAGCACAACAAGCAACAGACCAATATGGATGGTCCACCTCAAACCTTTGACGGACCGTCTAGACAATCCCTTTTGGATCAGCCAACGCGAAATATCGCCTTCTACACGGCGGTACTCTCGCCATCGACGTCCAAGCCATTCGCCGAATCGGGCTGATCTAGAAGCTCTATTCTCCTCATACACATTAAGCACTCACTTACCGATGAACCTTTCAGAAAAGGCAACCGCTGCCTTAAGACGCAGCCCAGCTACCCAGCTATCTGCTATGGGCTCAAAAGGTAAACGGGAAAAAGGGGTAAACCAAGGGAATGGAGCAGAAGGGGAAAGGCCCTACCCGAAAAGCAGAAAAGGCCTTCCTGCACACCCAGTTGAAAGGATCAATCATGTTCTCGCTGTTTCATCGCAAGTCACGACCCGCTCCAAAACACATCGATCCAACCGAGCCAACGGCACCTGCAGGACTGACTCGTCCTCAGTCAGCAAAGTCCCTCTTGGCCACACCGCGCCGGGAAAAACTGCTGAAGCTAATATGGCAGCACACTGCCGTCTCCCGCCCACAATTCAACGAGATCTACCTCGACCCGATCAACCGCTACGCCGAACTGGTTCAGCTTCTTCCCGCCTCTGAAAGTCATCACCACGCATACCCCGGCGGCATGCTTGATCATGGGCTTGAAGTCGTTATCTACGCGTTAAAGCTAAGGCAATCTTACCTGCTTCCCTCTGGTGCTCAGCCTGAAGTACAAATCATCCAGGCTGAGGCCTGGACTGCCGCCCTCGTATACGCGGCCCTGGGCCATGACCTGGGCAAGATCGCTGTAGACGTGCATGTCGAGTATGGTGACGGCCGCGTCTGGCACCCCTGGCAGGGTCCACTCTCAGCCCCCTACCGTGCGCGCTATAAAAAAAACCGCCAATACCGACTCCACGGCATTGTAGCCGGAGTGCTCATCCATAAGATTCTGAACAGCGAAATAATGGATTGGCTCAGCACCTTCCCTGAGCTATGGACAGCTTTGATGTTCAACTGTGCAGGACAAAACGAACATGCGGGCGAGCTCGGCATCCTGATCTCAAAAGCGGACCAGGCCTCAGTTGCTCAAGCACTCGGCGGTGACCCTACCAAGGCCATGGCAGCCCCCAAACATGCTCTGCAACGTAAGCTGTTGGAAGGTTTGCGCTATTTGCTGAGCGAAGAACTCAAGCTCAATCAGCCTCAAGCTTCAGATGGCTGGCTTACTCAAGAAGCCCTCTGGCTGGTCAGTAAAACCGTCTCAGACAAATTACGCGCTCATCTGCTTTCGCAAGGTGTCGATGGGATTCCGGAGCAAAACATCGCCATTTTCAATGTGCTCCAGGAGCACGGCATTGCCCTCCCCAACACCAATGGCAAAGCCATCTGGAAAGCGACCGTCACCAGCGAAACAGGCTGGTCCCATAGTTTTACGTTCCTAAAGCTGTCCCCAGCCATGATCTGGGACCGTGAAGAGCGTCCAGACGCATTCACAGGCTCGGTGGCGGTCATACCGCTAGAGAGCGCCACAACACTCTCCGACGACGCTTCTATCCACCATCAAGCTCCTCCCTCAGCCAGGGAATCGTCGGTTGGGTCGCTCATGCCCCCTACCCCACCATCAAACTCAATCGCGATGGATTCATCTGCACCGAATTCACTCGATTCACTCATGGACCTTTTTGGTGGGCCTCCAGCGCTACCCGAAGATTTCGCCCCTCCACTTGAAGAGACTGACCATTCGCCAAGTGATGCGTCTCCCCAGGGCAGCAAACCCGTTAAGCTGTCCGGCGCTCATTTCATGGAATGGCTGACCAACGGGCTGCGATCTCATCGAATTATCATGAATGACGCCAACGCCCTGGTGCATACAGTCAGCGACACCCTCTATTTGGTTACCCCAGGCGTCTTCCTACGCTATGCCCAAGAACATCCCCATCTGGCACGCATTGCCAAGAAAGAAAAGCTTTTGGACTGGGAGTGGATTCAAAAGCGGTTCGAGGAATTGAAGCTGCATCGGAAGCAACCCAACGATCTGAATATCTGGATCTGTGAGGTCAGTGGTGCCCGCAAAACCCGAAGGCTGTACGGTTACCTACTCAAGTCGCACGAAGGACTCATGAATGACCTGGCGCTGAACAACCCTTACCTCAAGCTGCTGGATTCGATGCCGAGGAAACGCAAGACTCCAACTTTAGGAAACACTCGGTAACCGGTTTTTGGGTTGACAGCCAACCGCCAGGGAAGCAATTTATGTACGCGTTTTGCTGACAAAGTCAGCTACATGCCCAGCCGCCAAGGATCTTTCAGACGGCGCTACGGAGCTTATCCGTAGGATCCCTCCCAATGACCGCTTCGTTTCCTGCAGTGCGGTTAGGTCGACTTAACGGTCGATTCGGAAACACAGTATTTCTCACCCACGACGGGCCTTTTCCCGTCGTGGGACAAGGCCCTATTTTTTTGGAGGCCTTAATGAAAATGGACCTAGCTCTGTACCAAGCGTTGATGTCGATCAACGTCCCTGAGCAGAAAGCCCATGCCGTGATCGAAGCAATGGAGTCTGACATGCATACCCTTCTCGCAACCAAAAGTGATCTCGCTAATCTCGAGCACCGGTTAACGGCTGAGATTGCAAAAGCCGACGTGAGGCTGACAATCCGCATGGGTGTCATCACGTCCGCTGCTGTTGGCATTATTCTCACGGCTATGAAATTTCTTCACTGATCTTTCGATCACCTTAGACGTACTGAAAACCACCTGTTCATGACAGGTGGTTTTCTATGCGGCTTTAGCTGTTGGATAGCTCTGCTGTCGCATTGCAGCCGATTTTCTGAGACAACTGCCCTTTCTTCGCTTTCAGCTCTGTCTGGATGTCCTGAGGTAATGCACTCCAGAACGTCAATCCCGAGCGTTCCTCGATCTCATACACCGTCACCTGGAAGTCACAGAAATTGGCTGAGCGCGGTGTGCTCTGCTCCATGATGAATGCTGCGTACAGACCATTGGCAGGAGTACCGCCGGTAAAGATGACCTTCCAATATCCGCTTGGGATCGTGTGGACTTTGTTTGTGCCTGGTAGCGAGCCGATGTTCTTTTCGTACAGAGGGCCGGTGATCACATAGACGGCATCAACATCAGGTGCCTTGCTAAGGCTGCGCTCTTGATCCTCCAAGCGTGCCCATGGGCCTCGGTTCAGGTCCATTTTTTGAGGCGTGATGTTGGTGAGATAGTTCAGCGTTTGCCAATCCGATACAGCCCCCATGGAAGCAAGGTTCGCTTGGTGGCCCCTGTCTATTTTCAGAGCAACGCTGGCTCCGTTGTAATCGACAGGGTTCAGTGTTTGGTCAGCAGGAACGTCTGGGTCGGTTTTCCAGTTTCGCGGACGCCCTCTGGCTGGGGTTTCCCTGGTGATCCTGTAAGCGACCCAGTTGGCAAATTTCGTAGAGCCGTTGTTGTTTAGCGTGTAGGCCTGCCGGTTGAGCGTGACATCGCTTCCTCCAGATGGACAGCCGACTGCGCAGTTGTCGATGGTTATTGGCTGGGTCAAGAGCCGCTTGGGTGTGTCAGGGGCGTCTGTTGGTCCTGGGGTGGTACAAGCCGCTATCAGTGGGAGGATGAGGAGTGAGGCCAGTTTTATGTTTTGCATTCCTTGCATTGAAACCGTTTCCTGAAAAAAGGCCTGTGAGCATAGGGCGCAGTTTGCAGCGAGACCACCGCTGTAGCCTTTCAAAGCGTGTATTACAAAGGAGGAGTAGATGAGCAGACGACTGCGTTCGGCCCAGAGGTGAGGGCGGCAACAGGTAGAACCCGGCAAAGAGTCGCCTCCTGGACTACGGCGCACCGCATTCAGCAATCGGGGAAAAGATGAACGAAGAATTCAGCCATGTCGGGTTGTTGCCGCTGCTTGAAAAGCCTTTCGAAACAGCTGCGCTCGATTTGACGGATGCGGTAAGAGCCCTTAGCGGAAAATATACGCTGCCTGCCGACATAGCGTTGAAGCCGTTGGTGATGACTGCCTTGACGTCGCATTCCGAATATTGGTCGGGGCTGGCGTTGAAATGGCCACGGTGGACTATAGTTACGGTCTATCGGCAAGGACGGCCGCACCGTGAAAGGACTAGGTTGCCTGATTAGTCAGGCCAATGAATCGTGCTTGAAAAAAAGCAGATATCCGACCAACATAGGAATAACACCATGGCAAAGAAAGTTATTGTGAAGAGCGGTACGGTTTTCAACACCCTGACTGCCGCAAAAGCCTATTACAACGCCTTGCGACAGGCGACGGAGATTGGAGGCAAGCTATCAGAGCCTGATCGATCAGACGTGCTCGATATCTACCATCGTTACTGCCAAATTACCAATTGGGGCGGAGAAGTGAAAGACGCGATTGATGTGGTTGCAGCTTGGGACAACAAGCTACGTGGCCATGGTCAGTATGCTCAGACGAAAGCTTTTGCAGTAGTTCCCCCGTCTGGCGATCCTTCGATTTTCGGCATTGGAGAGGCATTGGCTGAAATTGCTGTTTAATCAAGCAGTCGAATTCCCAAGAAAATGAAGCTTCACCCTCAAGCCCGCCCTAGCTAAACTTTACATTTTAGTTGCATTGAATAAAGGTTGGCACATGTTGAGTATTGGGTATGTAAAAAGCCTTATTGAGAGACATCAAGAAAAAGCGGCAGATCATATTGAGCAGCTCAAGGCTAAAATAGAAATCAAAGATAATGAAGTAAGTGACTGGGTTTATGATGAAGACATTACATTGTACTGGTCTCATCCAGACGTGCTGTATTTGCCTTTAAATTCTTGTGATTTTATTAATTATTATTTGAGAGGTGTGCATGCAGCAGGCTTCATTAGGAGCTTGGAAAAAATAACAAATGCAGATCGTGACAAACTAGAAGAGTTATACTTTGCGCACGTCTCTGACCATTGGAAAAAACAAGATGTTACACGCTCGGTAATCCCGAAAGGTTTTGCATCCGAGGAGTTTTTAGATCGTGTTTTTAAAATATAATCAATAATATTGCCGTGCTATTAATAACAGGGTGCAAAACAGTTACACCCCCGCTTCTGCGATCCTCATCGTTCTTGGCAACGGGGATCGAATGAGAACACTAACGGGTGCTAAGGCAGTACTTCTCGAAAGGGACTGATCTTTGGGGCACTTGCAAGCCACACTCAATGAAGTGGCAAGGTAGGTAAATAGCCGCCCTCGAAAAACCCTAAACTACCAGACACCCTTCTGAACGATTTAGTCAATCTGTTGCAGCGACCGGTTGAATTCCGCCCTTCAGCCAGGCAGAAATGGGCCGTTTTCTGCCCTTGGGGACCGACAGAAAACGGCCAAAATCAGCCATTTTGCGTCTAAAAACTAACGAGCGATTCAAGGTCGTGTCTGAACTACTGTCTTCATAAAGAACAACCTGGCCGATACGCTGAGAAGCTGAACCAAAGCTGTCATGGAGCACCTTGTACAATGAGGGGGTATAGGCCGTACTGCCGGAGCAGTTCGGAGACTATGAGTCCAGAATGTTATTTAAATGTCCGAGGTACATTGGCTGTTCAAAACCACCGAACTTTGGAAGCCATTCTTCATCCGTCGCCGGATCGATCTCGAAGCGGTAGCTGGTAGTCGAGAAGATAACCTGAGCGTTATTTTTTAGAGACACTACTTTGAGCTCTTTGATGTACGCATCCAGATCCTCTGAGTGAATCTCCTGCTGACGAGGGGTATCGAATATCAATGTTCGGAAGGGCGAGGTTGGATTGCCGGTGCAAATTTCAAATAGCGCAGCGTGGAATGCGAGCACCGTACGAGCCTTAGAACTACCTTTGATGATCCCAAGTTTCTCAGAGCCAAGAATTGGCTTCAGATCACTGTCGATCTGGATCTCTCTGGAGATGTTCTTGGAGTTTAGGATGTCTAGCCAACGGGCCATTTTCTCGGCTAACGCGAGCTTGAATCGCATTACATCCGGAGATTGCTCTCTGGTTTTTCCGAGAGACTCTAGCTCGTTTTGAACCGCCTCTCGCCGATTCAGCAGTTCAAGGTGCTTACCTTGTTGGCTCTTGTATTTCTGTTGTTGACCTTTTTCGAGCTCTAACTCGAAGAGTTCGGAGGCAATTCTACTGATCGCCTCAATGAACATCTCAATCCCTGCTTCGCGCTCTGCAATCCCTCTCTTTGTGGAAAGATCAGCGATTTGTCCTTCTAGCCAAGTCATCTTGGTCTGCAGAGCTTCAGCCTGCTGTATATTCGCGACGGTCACGGCTTCCAGGTCTTTCAGCTGATCTTTGAGATAAAGCAGGCTTTTGCCATACGAGTCAGAGCTGACGAGAAACATCCCGCACGAGGGGGTTGTGCATATTTCGCTAAAAGAAATAAATGCACGGCGAGCTTCTTCATTCAAATCCAGGGTCTCGATTTCGCTGTCGATCTCATCTCGTATTTGAGACGAACTGCGAATCCTCGACTCTAGGGTTATATGCTGTGAGGCTATCTCTCGGTGCTGGCGACGAAGATCGGTAATCAAGAAGTCGAAGCTGTTTAATGTCTCGCTTTTAATGTCCTTAGTCGCCTTCAATTCATCAAGACGAGCTTTGAGTGAGGTAATATCACGCTCAATATCTGCTTCAAGTCGTGGAGCGGCTGGGAGGTCTTGGCGTAGCCTCTCCATAAGCTTACGGCTATCTGTAATAGTCTTATCCAGGTAGTCGAGCTCTTTTTTGAGATTGATCGTCTTTTTGGCTGCGTCGAATGAGCTTCTGGCAGGGAGGCCCACGGCTAGCCGAATCATTTCGGAATACTGAGCTTTGATAAAGCTATGTCGCGGCGGAACGTAATAGTCCGAATAACCGATGTCCTGATCTAGATAAAATAGTGGCAGTATCGCCGAGAAAAACGGAATTGTAGCAGTGTCACTATTAGTAGTCAGACGCTCAGATCTTAGATTCAAGATACCCAGCATGAACCTGGAAAAGTCTTCATCATTATAGAAGCGATTGATGGTTCTGCCGTCGCTGCTAACGGTGATGTCGTATTTCTCTCCTACCTTGCGCTCAAAGGAAAGTGAGTTAGAGCTTATATTTACTCGCAGGACGACCTTTCCAGTATTCCGAATGATGTCTTCACGAAACTGAACGTCTAATCCGAGACAAAACATGATGGATTGGATTAGCGGCGTTTTCCCACTTCCATTAAGGGCAAATAGCTGAGTAACAGATTTACCAAACCTCAGCTCTTGAGAGCCCCACCCACCACCATGGCTTGCAAAGAACTGTAGGGATTCAAATTTCATCTAGTTTGGCCTCGATGTCTCGTTCTTTGCAAATATTTCTATATGATCTTTTGATGGTTAAGAGCGCCACGCAAAGGTGGCTTTCTTCGCTCATAACTTTATCGATGAATTTCTTGCCAGGCTCTGCGGCATCGATCCGAGAGTTGTGTTTGTTAACGACGACCATCCCAGTGTCCTCCAAGAATGTCAGCGCCTTAATTGTTCTTACTCTTAAGTTCGCAGACCAACCTAGTTCTTGCGTTGACCCCTTGAAACTGGCAATACTCTGTTCAAAACACTGCCCAACCAGCATGCCAATGTCGTTACGTTTAGGCTTTGCTTGGCTACGTGCGAGTAAAATTATGGTCAGTGCAATTAACGGGATATGAAATAAAGTCTCATTACCCAAAACGTCAGACCTGTTTCTTGGCGAGTACGAGAAATTAAGACTTTGGGACTCAGTGTTTGCTACAGCCACAGCTTCACGGAAATTCATGAAGACTCTCCTTTCACGATTTCAGACAGTACGGCTCCAAAAACTAATTCTTCAGTTAGGTCATTGCGGTCTAATAGTGTGCGAAGATTAGTTGTTAGCTTGACGACCGCACCTGTAATTGTCTTCATATCTATTTTTCCAACAGCCAGGTTATCTGTCAGACTTGTTATTTCATCCATTAGCTCAAGAAGTTTTAGCTCCTGGATTGTGTGCCTATTAACGCGATACCAGGTTTCCCACTGCGACTTAAAGTTTGCAAATGAGTTAAGCGTTTCTTCTTTATAGTTGTTTCGCTTTAATACGCGCTGAAGAATCGAAACGCTTTTAATAGCGCTCGGGTCGCCGCCATTTCTGAGGAGATAATAGGCCGATCGAGAAATAGCAAGGATGTCGAGCATGTCATCGAGGGTCACACTCGCTTTATCATTAAGCATAGCCTCGGTCATGCTGTCCTTTATTTCTTCTGATGATTTGCTTTCTATTAATGATAGAAGCTGAATGATCAGAAGCCGAATCTCCTTCGGAGTCAAATTGATTTCACTGTATTTGTAAATATGACTATGTGCGCTTGAAACGAAGTTATCGTCGTCGTCGTTCAAGATTTGCTGGCGAGGCATTAGTTTTAGGTGCGACAGGAAGTGGAGAACTTCCTTGTCGGTCTTTGCTGACAGACTTGGTACAAGTTTTTTAGTTTCAGCTATTAGCGTTGCCGTGTGTTTGGATACAACATTGCCGGATTGTGCATCGTTGACCAAACCTTCGACATCATCGTCGAAGTTGATGTTCGTTAAGATGACAAGAGAGTGACAGGTGTCACCGAAGTTATCTACGTGCAACAACATCTTGCCGGCAAAGCTGTTGGGCAAATCGTGGCCGTTTTTTTTGGTTTTCTTGATACCAAATATTTCTAGGATATTGTAAAGATGGTTCTGCTTTGTCTTTGTTTTGACCTGTACGAAGCGGTAGTAGATCTCTCCGTCATCAACAAACTTGACCACGTAATCTTCGTGGTAGTCGCAAAAGACTCGCTCAATGGCGCAGTCTTCGAGGAGTGCTAAGCATTCTAGGCTTGCGGCTTTGAATTGGGCCTTAAATCTGTGAATGGTATCTCTACCGTTCAACTCGCGAGCCTTAACTTCATGAAGTTTCATATATAGCGCTCAGCGTTCTTTGTCGGATTGGAGCCGGCTATTCTGAACGGTTGAGAAGCGCTGCAGTTACGTGCCCCCCAAACGGTTCGGCGGCACACATGGCATTTAGTGAGGTGAGGGGCGTGTTCTGATGTGATCGCGGTAGCAACAAGCTGCCGGGCTTGAGTAGTGCGATGTCGTGAGCGCTGATATTCACGATTAGCTTCCATTGCTAAGGCCCTTGGGGCTGATGGTCTTTTAGTCGCTGCATCATATGCGGCTGATTGCCATCAGTAAACGATGCTGGACGATCTAGGTTGCCGCACACAATCTCCTCACTCTGTGTGATAGATGATTATGTTGGCACCGTCCGCTGCCTTGTACCTGGCAAGACACCGCAGCCCCCTGATCGTACCGGTGTGCGGTTCGCCATTTGGGATTGTATTTAAGACGAATAGGTGTTTTGTCAGACGTCCGTTTCTGCCCCGCCCTGAGAGGCTGCTTCTGGCCGGTTGTTGACGCAGTCAGGCCACAAACTGACACCAAAGCGGTCCCCTCCCAGACCAATTTAATGGCAATGAACCCGCCATAGCTGATCCAGCTTGGTGGTATAGCTCTGACTCATCATCTCCCGCCGCATCCCCCAATCAGGGTCGCCAGGCACGCTCGCAGAGCGCAGCGTCCCCCTGCCCCATCGCCCATTGATCTGGTCCAACACAGCCATCAGCTTTGTCGCCTTGGCAGGCTGCATGCTCTCCCCGGCAATCGAGACCAGGTACACATGTGGGGCACGGATATTCAGAACCTCATCCAATGAGATATGCGCTTCGATGTGATCCGCCGCAGGGGATGGAAACCCGGCTGGCACACGAAACGAACACAAGGGCAGCTTCAAGCCACCCACGGCGATAAGACCGAGAATTGAAAAGCTCATGACGCACGACACCAAAACAACTGTACGAACATACAGTTAACGTTGTACAAGTATGTCGGTCAATTTGTATAGGAATTATCAGACAAGCGGAATCGGAAGGACGGAGGCTACGGTACGTCTTCCCAATTTGAAGGAGGTGCCAAGCGTGTCGCTAACTTGGTACTCAAGACCGATGAGCTTTCCCATCTAAACGATCAACCACCGTGAGCGGCAGGATCAAGCGACTCAGGTTAATTTCAAAATGCCATTGCTTTTTCTAAACGCTGAACTAGTGTCACATCGTACTGGACGCGCTACAGATCGTAGACGCTTGATCTGCCCTAGGTCATGGAATGAAGACCCATCATGAACATGAAAATGTTCAAACCGCTGTGCATACGATGTGTACGTGGGGCCCAAGATGGCTCTGGTTCACAGGGAGGTGCTTATGGTGGCTTCAGGTTCAAAACTTCAACAAATAATGTTGAGTATCCAATGGATTGATACGAAACATTCTCCATTTTTCCACGACCTTATCGGCCCTCGTGCCTCTCGACTCCAGTCCACCAAGCACCAGAACTGAGCATGCGCACCATGCGCGGTTTGAGCATGTGCGTGTTGCTGCTACCGGGCACAATGGTCGTGGCCGACTCAGCGCTTCGTTTGTCAGCTGGGTGTGCTGAGCAAACTGCAGATCATCTGCTGGGGCTTCCAGCGGTTACTGAAATCCCGTTACCCAATCATCTGACAGACAAAGCCGAACTTGGCAAAAAACTCTTCTTTGATAAGCAACTGAGTGCCGATGGCTCGATCAGTTGCGCCACTTGTCACAGCCCCGAACGCGGCTTTATTGATGGTTTGCCACGTGCTCAGGGCATTCATGGTCAGTTGGGTACACGCAATACCCCTACCCTCATCAATGCAGCATATGCCAGCACTCAGTTCTGGGACGGACGACGCGAAAGCCTCGAGACGCAAGCGACGGATCCCCTCTTTAACCCAATCGAACACAACGTAAAGGATGAGGCGCAGCTCCTCCAAACCATTCGGCAGGACAGTTACTACGCAGCGGCTTTCGAGAAGGTATTTTCGACAGCCCCTGAGGCATTAACGACCATGCAGGTTGCGCAAGCTATTTCTGCCTACGAGCGCACCCTGGTGGCAGGTAACTCTGCGTTTGATCGCTACCTCTACGGACACGACAAAACGGCCCTGGCGACAGATGCTTTGCGCGGCCTGGCGCTATTTCGTGGTCGTGCCCAATGCGAGCAATGCCATGTCATCGGCGAGACCAGCGCATTGTTCACCGATCAACAATTTCACACCCTGGGTGTTGGATTCAGGTATCTGGCGGATCGCTTGGCTCCAGCGGCGATTCAATTTGCAAAGCTGACTGCAACGGAACGCCAGGCTCTCGTGCAATCTGATCCTGCCTCGGCCGAGCTGGGTCGTTTCAGCGTCACTCTCAATCCAATCGATCTCGGCCGCTTTCGCACTCCCAGCCTACGCAATGTGGCTGAGACAGCGCCCTATATGCACGACGGCAGCGTTGCAACGCTTGAAGAAGCCGTAGATCTGGAAGCGTATTACCGCAGTATCCAAGCCAGTCGCCCTTTGGTTCTGACACCGACGGAAAAAAACGATTTGGTGGCGTTTCTCAAAGCCCTGACCAGTCCTCATTTCAAGCAAGACCCTGCATGTGAATCAGCCCACACACAACAGAACCGAGGATAGGGATATGTCGCAGCAAGTGTCGGAGTGGTATCGGCTCGTTGTGATGACAGGGTGGATGCTGAGCATGGCGTTTACCGGCCAACTCTCTGCCGCCCCTACGGTGACCTTAACGACGCCGGCAAGTGGCGCCTCGTTTATCGTACCAGCGACAATCAGCTTGGCCGCAAACGCAGCTACAAGTGTTGGAAGCATTTCAAAAGTAGAGTTCTATCAGGGTACCACCCTACTGAGCACGGCCACCCTTGCGCCATTTGCTTTCAAGTGGACGAATGTTTCACCAGGCACCTACAGCCTCACGGCCAAAGCCACAGACTCCCAAAACGTCTCCACAACCTCGCCCGCCGTCAGCATCACTGTAGGCACCGGTTCCATTGGTTATAGCTACGACGTGGCCGGTCACCTCGCTGGCGTCACCAATAGCACGGCATCGGCTGAATACAATTACGACGTGGTAGGTAATATCACCGCCATCAAGGCCTATGCTGCGGGCAATCCCAGCATCTTGACCTTCTCACCCGTGCGGGGATCGGTCGGCACAACCGTCACCATTGACGGCAACAACTTCAGTAGCACGGTAAGTCAGAATACCGTGCAGTTCAATGGCGTAACCGCCAGCTCAGTGACCATCGATCCCAGTTATCCGAACCGTCTGACCGTGGTGGTTCCAAGCGGCGCCACTACGGGATCGGTCAACGTGACCACGCCGGCGGGCAGTGCCACCTCGACGGGCAATTTCACCGTTGCAGCGAGTCCAGCTCCTACCATTTCAAACTTGTCACCGATTATCGGCACAGCCGGCACCGCGCTGACCATCTCAGGAAGTAACTTCCAGAGCGACAAATTCAAAGAAAAAGCGATTTTGAACAACAGCCCGTTGATCATCACTTCCACCAGTACAAGCACCATCGCAACGAGCATTCCCACCAAAACCATGGGCGGTAAAGTCAGTGTTACCACGGCCTATGGCTCGACCGTCAGCGCGCAGGATCTATTCATTCCGCCCTCTCCATTGCTAGCGACGGACATTCAATACATGGATCGTCTGGCCGTTGGGGTGAGCAAGACAGCCAGTATCACCACCGGGGGTAAAAAGGGACTGCTTCTCTTTGATGCCACACAAAACCAGCGCTTTTATCTGAATGTAATGGGGGCGACCTTTTCGGCTTGTATTACCCTCGCCATTTACACTCCCGATGGCAGTCTCCTAACCACTACGCCATGTTCCCTCTCCCCTGGCGATATAGACACCACCTCATTGCCGTCCGCCGGCACCTATACAATTTTGATCAACCCAAACAGTAACGCCACGGGCAATGTCACCCTCAAACTGTATGACGTGCCGCCAGACTCAACAGGGATCATGAGTATTGACGGCCCTGACGCCACACTGGCATCGGCCTCCGTCGGTCAAAACGGCAGCCTGACGTTCAGTGGCACCGCCGGCCAACGTATCTATCTCAGTGCCACCAATTCCACCTATCCCCGCAGTGAAGGACTCAATCTCTATAAGCCGGACGCCAGCGGGAATGCCAACACCAATAACGCCAACATCATCTATAGCAATCCTTGGTCGACAGGTTCCTACACGGACACCCTGACACTTCCGGCCACGGGCACCTACACCATCTTTCTCAACCCGAACGGCGCAGACACCGGCAGCATGACGTTCCACCTGGTCAGTGTGCCTGCGGATGCCACAGGTACGATCAGCGTCGGTGGGAGCGATACCACCCTGACCACCACCGTTGGCCAAAATGGCAGCCTGACTTTCAGCGGCACTGCCGGACAACGCATCTACCTCAGCGCCCCCAACTCCACCTATCCCCGCAGCGAAGGGCTCAATCTCTATAAGCCGGACGCCAGTGGGAATGCCAACACCAATAACGCCAACATCATCTACAGCAGTCCATGGTCAACGGGCTCCTACTCGGACACCTTGACGCTCCCAGCGACCGGCACCTACACCATCTACCTCAACCCTAACGGGGCTGACACCGGCAGCATGACGTTCCATCTGATCAGCGTGCCCGCTGATGCCACAGGCACGATCAGCATTGATGGGGCCGACGCCACCCTGACCACCACCATCGGCCAAAATGGCAGCCTGACCTTCAGCGGTACTGCCGGGCAACGCATCTACCTCAGCGCCCCCAATTCCACCTATCCTCGCAGCGAAGGGCTCAATTTCTATAAGCCGGACGCCAGCGGGAATGCCAACATCAATAGCGCCAACATCATCTACAGCAGTCCATGGTCAACGGGCTCCTACACCGACACCCTGACGCTCCCAGCGACCGGCACCTATACCATCTACCTCAACCCGACCGGCGCCGACACTGGCAGCATGACGTTCCACTTGATCAGCGTGCCCGCTGATGCCACCGGCACGATGAGCATTGATGGGGCCGACGCCACTCTGACCACAACCGCCATTGGCCAGAACGGCAGCCTGACCTTCAGTGGCACCTCCGGCCAACGTATTTACCTCAGCGTACCTAACTCAACCTATCCCCGCAGCGAAGGGGTCAACCTCTATAAACCGGACGCCAGCGGAAATGCCAACACCAACAGCGGCAACATTATTTATAGCAATCCATGGTCGACAGGTTCCTACACGAACACTCTTACGCTTCCGGCTACGGGCACCTACACCATCTATCTCAACCCTAACGGGGCTGACACCGGCAGCATGACATTTCATCTGACCAGTGTGCCGGCAGATGTAACCGGCACAGTCACGATCAATGGCTCAGCCTTTACCGTCACCACAACGGCAGAGGGACAAAATGCCAGTGCGACGTTCAGCGGTACATCGAGTCAGGTGGCAACGGTTCACCTGACCACTAACAGTATTGGCAATGTGACCGTCACCTTAAAAAGACCCGACAACACAGCCCTTACATCGACGACGTCCAGCAGCTCCAGTTTCAATTTATCGCCTCAGACTCTTCCCACCACCGGCACCTATACGATCTATGTCGATCCGTCCGCTGCCAATGTGGGCTCCATTAGCGTCAGCGTGACCAATCCTTGAGGTAATACACCATGAAAGGGAATTACTCCGGTTGTGGTGCATTCTCTAAAACCAAGATCTGGTTACGGCAGATGACACATTGCTCGTTACTGCTGATTGCCTGGCTTGCGCTAAGCATGATGAATTCCCAAGCGAGCGCCGCTTCGGCAATTGGCGGCGCTGCTGGTAGCGTGCCTACGCGTCACGCAGGTGAGGCCGCTACGTTGTTGCCTGATGGACGTTGGTTGCTCAGTGGAGGTTCGGAAAAAGGCGTGACACTCGCGACATTGACCGTGGTTGATCCAGTGACAAACACTGAAACGCTGTTCCCGGGCAACCTGAATACCCCACGCCAGGACCATACGGCCACCTTGTTACCCGATGGAACGGTACTCATCGTTGGCGGTGTGGGAGCAGAGGGCAGCCCCCTTAGCCAGGCCGAGCGCATCAACATCGAGAAGCAGCAGACCCAACTTGTTACCGGTGCGGCTTTTACGCCCCGCTCCCGGCATACGGCTACCCTTTTGCTCGATGGACACGTTCTGTTAGTCGCAGGCTTGTCGCCTCAAAAAACGGCGGTGACTAGCGCCGAACTGTGGGATCCACGTACGGGGACGGTGAATACGCTACCGGTTAGCTTATCGACTGCCCGCTATGGGCATACCGCGCAAACCTTGCCTTCCGGTTCCATCTTGATCCAGGGCGGCAAAGACCAAAGTGACAAACCAGTGGCGGGTAGCGAGCTTTATGACCCCGCCGGGCAAAAATTCTCCTCACTGGAGGAGAACCAATCAGGCTTGCCAGCGACGTCAACCTCCCTGCAGGGTCCTCCAGAAACGCAAGCCAGTCTGCCTGCGGCTAATGCTAACGCTGTCGGTCTCAACAGCTGGATCAGCCTGCATTTTTCCAAGCCGATGACGGTGACGTCACTGAACAGCAACACTGTGACGGTGATAGGCCCGACCGGTCAAATTACCGGCAGAGTAACGCCTGTAGAAAACGGGCAAGCGGTGTTTTTTGTCCCGACGCAGGAGCTATTACCCAATACGCATTACAGTGTGTTTGTCAGCGGCGCCACAGATGCGAGCGGCACTCAACTTACACTGGCGGGGTACACCTTTACTACGCAGGCCCTGACCGCCAACACTGCGCCAACCAGCACCACCCCCTCTAGCGCTGTTGATGACCAAACCAAGCCGCTGGCCCCACTTGCCGACTCTGAGATGGTTAACGCCGGCCCTGAGGACTGGGTCCCCGGTCCTGAGCATTTAACCGGTGACTGGCGCACCAAACGTCCACCTTCTCCTTTGCAGGACCTCCCCCCTTTACAAGCCCCTTTGGGAGTCACGGCACTGGCGGGCCAGGTGCTGTTGATGAATGGAAAGGCAGCTGTAGGTGTGAAATTAAAGATGGGAGAACAAAGCGCCGTTACCGACGCTACTGGTCGCTTTCTCCTGAGTGGTATCGGTACCGGAAATCAAACGCTCAGAATCGATGGCTCTGGTGCCAACAAACCAGGTCGTCAATATGGATTTTTTGATGATTTGGTTGTCATCTTTGAGAATGGCAAAACCCAGTCCCTGCAATACACCATTTGGCTGCCCCGTACCGACACACAACACGCGGTAAGCCTGCCATCCCCCACTACAAAAGAGGTGACCGTCACAACACCTCATATTCCAGGGCTGGCGTTGCATATCCCTAAAGGAACCGTCATCCGAGATACCAACGGCGCCGTTGTCAGCTCCGTCAGCATTACCCCCATCCCAGTTGACCGCACACCGTTTCCGCTTCCTACGCACGGCATCCCGGTGTATTTCACCATTCAGCCAGGCAGCGCAAATCTGCAAGCCATCGATCCAAGCAGTTTTAAGGCTGCACAGATCATTTACCCCAACTACAACAGCCGCCCGGCCGGCTCCGCGATGGACTTCTGGACTTACGACCCCGTCTATAAAGGTTGGTATGTCTATGGTGAGGGGCTTGTCTCACAAAATGGAAAACAAGTTATTCCGGGAGATGGGGTTGGCGTTTATGAGTTCACTGGAGCCATGGTCAGTGTGCCGTCTCTAGCGCCCGCAAAGAATCCAACGGCCGGTGGAGGCAACCAATTGCTGGGGGTTGCTTCGAGTGACAAGGCCGAGCCAGTGGATACGTCCACGGGCTTGTTCACATACCCGCACACCGACCTGGTTGTCGCCGATACCCTTCCACTGATCTTAACTCGCACCTACCTTTCCGAGGACACTCGGTCACGAGCCTTCGGCATCGGTACCAATCACGTCTATGACATTTTCATGGTCGGCGATACCAGCCCTTGGACCTATCAGGATCTGATTCTTTCAAACGGTGAACGCATTCACTTCAACCGGACTTCGTCGGGTACCAGTTACGGGGATGCTGTGTACCAACACAATGGGTCACCCTCGGATCGATTCCAGGGGGCAACCATCTCATGGGTCGGCGGCACATGGCCGTGGCTGCTCAAGCTCAAAGATGGCTCAAAAATGTGGTTCCCGGACGCAGAGAACAACACTCGTCTGCAAAATGCAGCGATGACCCAAGCCATGGATCGATTTGGTAACACGGTCACACTGACACGAGACTCCCTTAACAACTTGCAGCGAGTGACATCCCCCAATGGGCACTGGATAAGTTTCACCTATGACTCCAGCGACCGCATTACGCAGGCCAGTGACAACATGGGCCGCACAGTCAGCTATACCTACGACAGCAACGGAAATCTTTGGAAGGTCACTGACGCCAATGGAGGCGTAGAAACCTATACCTATGACAGCTCACACCAGATGCTGACCATCACACGACCCAACGGCAATGTACTGCTGAGCAACAGTTACGATGCCAATGGCCGGGTCTCACAACAAATTCTTGGACCTGGGAGTTCCGTTGCAGGCACCTACCAATTTGCGTACACCCTCAGTGGCAGCCAAGTGACCCAGACGGACGTAACAGATCCCCGCGGTAATATCGAACGCTTGGCATTCAATGGAGCAGGCTACGTCACAACGAACACCTATGGCCTGGGTCAACCCGAACAACAAAGCTATAGCCTCCAACGTAACGCCACCACCAATTTGGTGACCTCCGTCACTGATGCCTTGGGTCGAGTGACTGGTTATGCATACGATGGATTGGGCAATCTCACCAGCGTGACCCGGCTGCAAGGGACCTCGCAGGCAGTGACGCAGAGCTATACCTACGACTCCACCTTCAATCAACTCACCAGCTATACCGATGGACTCAGCCATACCACTAACTACGGCTACGATAGTTTGGGGCGTCTGACGCAAATTACCGACCCCTTGGGCAATACTGTGAAATTCACATCAGATAGCCAAGGGCGCTTGACGCAGATCACCGACCCCATCGGAGCGAACACGACCCTGAGCTATTCTCTTGGAGACCTTGCGAGCGTTACCGACCCACTAGGGCGAACCACCAGCTACTTCACCGACAACGTAGGGCGCGTCATGGCAATAACTGACGCCGTGGGGCGTCGTACCATGACGGAATATGACCCACTGGACCGTAAAATCAAGGTTACGGATCCGTTAGGAAGCGTGACCAACTTTGCTTATGACACGAACAGTAATCTCCTGAGTGTCACTGACGCTAAGAACGGAGTGCATGCGTACACCTACGACGCTCGCGATCGCCGAGTGTCTTACACCGACCCACTGAACGCGACGCAAAGCTACGGCCTCGACGGCCTGGATAATGTGACACAGTGGACCGCCCGCAATGGCGTGATCGCCAGCTACACCTATGATGCCTTGAATCGGCGCACGCAATCGGCCTTCGGGCAAACCTTGATCGGCAGTGGTCCTTCTTTGACAGCTCCAGATGCCACCGTTGGCTACACCTTCGACGGTGGTAACCGCCTGACGCAGATTGTGGACACGCAGGGAGGCACAATCACCCGCGGGTACGATGATCTGGATCGCCTGCTCAGCGAAGCAACAACACAAGGCACCGTCTCCTACACCTACAATGCTGCTGATCGTCGTACCAGCATGACTGTCACGGGCCAGCCCTCGGTGAACTACACCTATGACGTCGGCAATCGTCTGACCAATCTGAGCAACGGCAGTCAAAGCGCGGCCTTCACTTATGATGCGGACAACCGTCGTGCCACTTTGACCCTGCCCAACGGGGTGACCGTCAGTTACGGTTACGATAATGCCGGCCAGTTGGTCAGCCTCAGTTACGCCAAGGGCGGCGCCAACCTCGGCAATTTGAGCTATGGCTACGATAATGCTGGCCAACGGGTACAGCTTGGCGGCAGCTTGGCCCGCACCACCCTCCCCGATGCTGTGAGCACCACCAGCTACAACGCAGCTAACCAATTGACGGCATGGAGCGGCGCCTCCTTGCTGTATGACGCCAATGGCAACATGACCAGTGATGGCAGCAATACCTACACTTGGGATTCACGTCAGCGCCTGAGTACGCTTACAGGTACCACGTCTGGTAGCTTTAGCTATGACGCGGCCAACAGACGTGGCCAAAAGACGATTGCCGGCCAAACCACCAGCTATGTTTTCGACGGCCTCAACTTGGTGCAAGAACTGACCGGTACTGTCACCCCGACGGTTCAGACAAATTTCCTCACGGGCGGTTTGGACGAAGTGTTCAGCCGTACCGAGGCCAGTGGCAGCACCTACACCTATCTGACTGATGCACTGGGATCAATCCAAGCACTTTCTGACAGCAGCGGTTCATCCACTACCCAATACACGTACGGCCCTTACGGCCATACCAACACCAGTGGCTCCGCCAGTGCTAACAGTCTGCAGTACACGGGGCGGGAAAATGATGGCTCCGGTCTCTACTATTACCGTGCGCGGTATTACTCCCCTAGCTTTGGACGATTTATTTCGGAGGATCCAATAGAACTTGCGGGCGGCATCAACATATTTATCTATGCATTAGGAAATCCCGCCTCACTCACCGACCCACTAGGTCTAGATACATATGTCACAAATCGAGACCTATCTGTTGTTGGCACTTCCGCACGCTCTTGGTCAAACCCGGCTACGCATACATTCACATTTACCACAAATCACGACGGCTCTGTTGAATCCACGTACAGCTGGGGCAACTCTGCCAACTTGGAGGGCTGGAACCTTAACCAACCAGAAGATATAAGTGCGGCAGAGCAGTCATTAAAAAATGGCGAGGCAAAAAAAGTCGGCCCCGCCTTTATGGATTCATACTACCGCATTGCCTTCGATAAATTAAACATTCCAGCAAACAACCACAGCAACGGAATAATACTCAACAACTGCAAAAGCGAAACAGCCAACCTAAACAATCTGGCTTGGAAATTATTCTCAGGAGCTAAATAAAAATGACAACCATAAAAAAAAGCATCATTGCATCGATTATGATTATAGCTACAGCCACCACACTTATAAGTATACTTTATACAATTGCGATTCCCATCATCGCACCAAATTATAAAACATACGACATCCTAGTCATCGGTATCATATTTTCCGCAACAGCTGGCGGATACGTTGGCCATCAAACTTTTGCAGATGAAGCATCCTTTATTAAAATCGGCTTTGGCATATGCTATGCCCTAGCAGTAGCCATTTCTGCGCTACTATTATCATTATTTATCATACTTAATATACGCGGAGCATAATCCAATCATTAACCCATAAACTTATTTACAGAAAGTTTCGCCTCCTACTCTCTACTTCACAGCTCAAAAATCATAATAAAAATTAAAATACCATGATACGAGCGACGACCCTTGACCGCACTCCAAGTCTCTTTTTTCTTTTGACCATCAATCCAGCAATAGAGTAAATTAATTCATCCTGGTCGCTTAAGCTGCCTAAAACCGGCATTCAATATGCTTGTAATGCCCAAGAGGAATGAGGCATGAGTTTAGAACATAAATTTGAAACCTTGACACCTGCGCGTCTGTTCAAATGGTTAGCATGGATACTAGCCTTCGCGACAGGAGTTGTGGGGGTGGTCTTTGCCTTTTATCTTATGGAGTTTAATGATGGCTTTAGCAGTCAGAACGCCGACTGGGGAACATTTGGCGACTTTATAGGCGGCACGCTTAACCCGCTGCTAAGCTTCCTTGGATTAATTGCCCTGCTACTAACCATTGTCCTACAAAGCAAAGAGCTCGAATCAACGAGAAAAGAACTAGAGCGCTCAGCGTTAGCACAGGAAAAATCTGAATCTTCGCTAAGAGAGCAATCGAAAACACAAATAAAACAACAATTCGAAGACACTTTTTTTTCTTTGCTAGACCAACACAATAAAGCACTGGAGAAAATATCAGCACCAACAGGCAAATGGACCAATGGAAGGTCGGATATTGATATTGTCAGGGAAACTGTGTTTGATCAATCAGTTTCAAATTTAGCAGAAGCCAAACATGCCCTTGAAGAGAAAAATGGCTTATGTGGCCACTATTTTAGAGTTCTATATCAAATTTTAAAATTTATATCAATGAATGTACCTGACAGCCAGATAGGCTTCAACTTCAATGAAGGCACAATTAAACACTGCAAGCTCGCAAATAACGAAAAAATGTATAGCAACATTCTCAGATCCTTCTTGAACTATGACGCAACTCAACTTCTAGCTGTATACTGCTATTGCACTGAACCTCAAGACACTTACTGGAATTTCAAATTGCTCATAGAACGCTACGCTTTTTTAGAGCATATGCCCTTCGTTATTGACAGCAAAATCAATAATCTACTACAAGACACCGAGCTATTTTACGACCAAGCAGCATTTGGCCATAGTCAATTCAAGAACGTACACAACGTAGCGCAATGTTAATTAAAGCATTGGGTTACATCAGAGCAACACTTATGCAAGTTTGAATTATGGAACTTAATGAGAAGTTCAAATCTTTCGCTCGGTTCATAGGTCTGGCTAGTGTCCCGAGCTAGCTGCAGTCCCGTGGACTGCTTCTGACCGACAGCTGCCGATCGCGCCATCGTAACCCAGGAACCGTTACCTGCCTCCTGTACGCTCGCAATTTGCTACTGACAATGAACCCGCCATAGCTGATCCAGCTTAGTGGTACAGCTCTGACTCATCATCTCCCGCCGCATTCCCCAATCAGGGTCGCCAGGCACGCTCGCAGAGCGCAGCGTCCTCCTGCCCCATCGCCCATTAATCTGATCCAACACAGCCATCAACTTCGCCGCATCAGCAGGCTGCGACGTGGCAAACAGATCATCGGTGTACTCCCCCGCCTGGCAGAGGTTCATCAGCAACACCTCAGCCTTGCTGTATTTGAAGCTAGGCCGAAAAACCCTATCCAAGGCATCCACTGCCGCTTTCGTCAAAAGACGCACGTCGTCAGTCGGATACGGCAGCTCAATCAATATCCCGTTGGCGTACTTCGCCTCCTCCGGGTTGAACATGCCGGTACGGAGCTGACCCGAACCTTCTTGCAAAGCGACTTCTGCGCCCTGAGCTTTTCCGAAGCTCGCATCATGTAGGTGGCTACCGCCTCCTTGATAGGCGCCAACTCGGTGAGACGCTTGCCGAACATCCGACTACAGCAGATTTCCTGCTTGGGCGGATCCGGCTCATCCAACTCCAGACACGGCGTCCCCGCCAGCTCACGAGCCGTCTTCTCGATCACCACACTGAATTTCTTACGCAGCGTCCATGGATCAGCTTTGGCTAAATCCATTGCCGTCTTGATGCCCATCCCCTCCAGGTGCAGCTTCATCTTGCGACCTACACCCCAAACTTCACAGACGTCGGTATTGCGCAGCACCCAGTCGCGCTTGAACGGATCGCAGATATCGACCACCCCACCCGTCTGCCCCTGCAAACGCTTGGCCGTGTGGTTAGCCAGCTTTGCCAAAGTCTTGGTATGAGCAATGCCCCCCAACCGGAATACCGGTGCAGCGCAGCACGTGGCTGCGGATCTTGCGGCCGAGAGCATCCAGCCCCTCAAATACCCGTCAGATCTGCAAAAGCCTCATCAATGCTGTACACCTCAACCGCGGGCACCATCGATTCAAGGAGGTTCATCACGGCCCAGATCATCACATTGGACGTCAGCCGGAAAACTGACATCACTTCGTCCAGACGAGTCGATAGGTTTTTTTTTCAGTTGCCTTGTCGTGATAGGGTTTTTCTCCTGGGATCTCGCGTGTTCGCACGCAAAGGCTCCCGTCGCACTCTTCAATTTCCACGCCTCCACCCAGTCGCTTCAACTCTGCGATGTTGTGCTCAAGCGTCGCTATCTCTTGTTTCCTCTTAGCAATTTCATCTGTGCTGGGCACTGCGAAAAAAAACAACAGCGCTAGAGGCAAGACCACGCCAAGATGAATCGCTACGATGGTGAGCCAGAATCGACGCTTAAGACTGTCACTGGCCGCCTGGTATTTTCGTGCAGCATTAAGCGCTGCGACGTCAGCCTCTTCGAACTTGCTGACTAGTAGCTTGGCCGCTTGGGATGCAACTGACTCAGCAATCTGCGCAGTGGAAGCTCTCAGCGCCGTTGGTACCTGCTGCAGACTTTGCTCGACTCGCCTCTCCAAATCCGCTAGACGCGTAATCGCTTGCTCGGCAGCCTTTCTGTCCTTCTCTGCGGCGCCCATTATGCCCTTGGCGGCAACGGCCATCGCTCGCAGGCTTAGATCATTTTCGTTCAAGTCTTCCTCCATTCCCATCACATAGCTCCATTCCCATCACATAGTATGTTCAGGGCCATCGCGGCGCTTTCGGGGATATTCTTTGCTTCGCTCCAGCGAAGGAATAGATCGCTCGAACTCCGAACCCCGCATTTCTAGTTCCAACCATTCCCGATGCGGCATGCTCAAGTCACAGATGTCCCGCAGCTGAGCAAAATGCATTGCACCACCGGCGCCCATGACCAAGAGCACGCCACCTGCGTCTACCGGATCGCCGTCTTGTATATTGCGTAGAAACCGCAGATATATTTCCGAACGCTGCCGCGATACCGGGTCGAGCTCGCGGGTGGCCTCCAACGCAGTTTGCTCTACCAATCGCTCAAGACTTCCCGCAGTCAATCCCAGACATTCGGTATCGAAAGCGTCAAGGTATGGAACGACCCGGGATATCAAAGGAGTTTCAGTGTCGCTGGTGTCAACCTCGACGTACCAATGCAGGCCTCTCGACGTTTCGACCAAAGCGCGATTCTCACCTGATAAGGCTGCCATGAGTAATCGATGCCTTATCCGTTCCTTTGAAAGCTTGGCGCCCTTCATCTTGAACTCGATCAGTCGCACGACACCTGGAAAGCTTAACAGTACGTCTGCCAGCTCCCTGTCCGCGGGAGTCTGCTGTAGCAAGTTGACCACGCTCGGGAGCAAGGTATTGGCGTCCAAACATGACCGCACCGCGAATCCAAGACCGTATAGGAAATTTCCTATCACGACGTTTTCATAGAGTTTTTTTACTCGGTTCTGTTTGTTTCGATCCCGAACCTCGCTCTCATCCTGTTGATCCAACTGGCCTCCTTAATTTCTGAATTCACGTCGTGTGGAAGCCGTATATGAGCATTCCATATCGTTAGTGACCGCGTGGGTCGTTTCCATTTTATCCATGTACGTTTGTACTAGAGCGTCTCAGCATGAAAGCCTGACTTTGCCTCCGAATCGATAGGCGCCGCTTTTTTCTTTCACCCTTTCGATTGCCCGTGCCTCGTCCCGGGTCGTGGTAGGCGTTATGAGAATATGACACTTCTCTTCCAGATAGCATTTCCGGCCAGCCTCGGTCTGCAAGTCATAACCCAGGACCTGCCCTGAGAAGAAAAGATGCTTGGCGAGGATCGACTGCTTGCTTACAACGTCAGAGGGGTTACTCCATTCACCTCCATCCTTGAGCTTCAAGCGAGACTGCCTCGACTGTCGGTGCTGTATAAGCCTTTTACGAAGATTAACGCTAATGCCCACCTTCAGAAGCTCGCCCTGGTCAGTGACGATCTCATAAAGACCAGGGGCCGTAGGCACGGCCGCTTCGATCTCAGAGAAACGAATCACAGGACACTGTTCGACCATTCGTTCAGTTTTTCCCTGCAATGACGGCGACACCAATCCGATCTGCCAGATCGAGCACCGCGTCGTAAACAATAGGATCGTCTACCAGGCTGCGCGAAACACCCTGTGGACGAAGCGAACCTCCGGGAATACGGTCACCAAAAAGAACCACAGCTCGTGCAGAATCGTCTTGCCTGGATACCCAATACAAGCCTTGCGCATCCGGGCATTGGCGATGGATCGCTTCGGCCCATTTGCGCGTCGCCGGGTACTGATCCTTCTCAGTGTCGATCAACTGCTTACGGGTGATGCCCAATTTGCGCAGGGGAACGCTGGATAGATCGACCAATTGCAGCGGTTGATCGATCTGGACAGCGGAGTGCACCTGTCCAGCCAGCTTTCCTTTATCGAAACTCTTGAAGCCTGGCGTATGGGGAACATCGTGAAAGACGGTCTCCATCAAGGCGCACTCTATTGTCGTACCACCATACAACGTTGGAATCGCCTGCCCCTGATCATTCTGGATCGGGCTGAAGCGTGCATTGCCCTGCACACCTGGGTTGAATTGATCTGGCTGGTATTTGTCGTGGTGCACGCGATGGAGCACTTCGCCTTTAGCCAGTTCAGTGAACGTGACGTACAACGTAGCCTCAGGCACCGGAGTCACGGATGCCGCCGAATCATCCGACGGCGGAGCCCCACGTTCACTGCCCTTAGCACTGCGCTTAGCCATGGGCGATGCCTTGAATCTCGTCCAGTGCCGCGTCGATCACTCGGTCAGGTACCGATGCCAATAGGTCTTGGGGCTTTTTGCCGCCCAAAAAACTGTTGTCTGAACGGAACCAGTAGGCCATACCCCAGCTGTCCTTGTGCCCCTCGAAAATCTCAATGACTTTGGCCAGCGCCTTCAACGGTCGGTAGCTTGTATCCGGGTCCAGACCGTAACCGGGGAAATAGTCGACCCCACCATGATTGATAGCGAAGATCTGACCTTGCTTTTTCCACTTGTTGGGCTGGGCGCTGGGGTTTCGGGTACTTAACTGCGCCACTTGTGCAATGTCGGCTGCGGTTAGCCAGTCGCCACTCTCCAAGACCGCCTTGCGAGCTTGGACCAGCATCGCCGCCTCCTTGAGCAAACGGGGCGAAGGCGGCTTACGCGTAACAAAGACTTCGGCCAATCGTTCCAGGGAATTCAAGTCTTGGCGCTCCTGCAAAACCTCGTACATCGAGGACGCCACATTTGCGAAATTCTCAGCCAATGCTTCAAAAACGTTGGGTTTGATGTGATCGAAAGACACGACCAGCACTCGATCCGCATGCGAGCGGCTCAGGCGGGCCCGTACCTCTTTGGGCGTGCCGACCAAAGTGGAAACGCCCGATTGGTCTAAAACGACGCTCATGGAAATCACCCTGCAGGGTTATTTAGGTTATCCAACTCTAGCATATCCTCTGTAACTCTGAGCCTTATCATTTGATAGATTCAAAAGACTCGCTTGGGAGGAAAGTAAACGACCAGTGAACCCATCTGCCCGTATCGCTGGGACTCGCGCTCCCCTGATAGCCAAGGCACTGCCTTGATGAGGCGCGACAAAAAGGCCTAGGATCGCCGAAGGCTGGAAATGAAAATCTCAACTAAGGACGTGAGTTAATATGGAAGTCCCCTTTTCCCAAATCAGTGAGCGTTTGAATAATCGCCGATTTACCGTAGCGGACAACTCCCACGGGGTATCCGGTGCGGGCACAGTGTTTCACTACCACATTGAGGGAGAGTCCATTTCGAGTACATACCAAGGTGGCCGGATTCGCATCGGTCATCAGGTTGGACGCGTGACGGGGCCCGATACCATTGAGCTTCTGTTTCATTGCCTAACTACGGAAGGCGAAATTCTTGCTGGGTGGTCTCGTGGCACGGTAGGTGCTGATCACGAGGGGCGTACCACTCTTACCTTTGTATGGGGTTGGTTGTCGGGGGCGACCGGGGGTGGGGAGTCTAGCTATATCGAGCTCGCCGCATAACTGCCGAGAATGTTTCGAGCGGCCTGAGACCGGCCACACGCCCAGTGATCATCCGGGCGGCGCGGAGTCTCTACGAGGTGGACCCATTCTATTCAGAGGGGCTGATCAGGAAGCAAGAGCTGTTAGGCAGACGCTTACCTCTGATCGTCGCTCGAAGTCGATTGAGAAGAAAAAGCCCCGCTCCCAATAAACAAAAAACCCGGCACGAAGGCCGGGTTACCCACTTCTCCAAAACGCAGCCCCCGAATGAGAGGGATGGAGGGCTGACAGAAGAATACGGGGGCGAGATTATTGCCAAATAGAGACCCCCTTCGCAATAAAAACCGGCCATCCATGATGAATATCACCATTTGCGTGCTCTCTAGACACTCGCTCTCACCTCACCAAGCTGACCGGCAATAGGCTGCGCAAAAGGGTCAGTTAAACCAGAAAGAATTTTATCGCTGAACATCCATCAATCATCGAGATTCTCTGCCAGAAAACCCACGAGATGGAGCGGGCTCCGGCTGTCAATCACCTTGTAGATCAGATCACGTTTGCTGCGCGGTAACTTCTTGACCACGCTCTTCGCCGAAGCCCTGACGGCTTCGTCTGTTCCATGAATACGTGCCGCGAGCAGCAGTACGAGCGTGGCATCTGTGAGGTTCATGGCGAGACCCGATCTAAAATTCGCACCGCAGTGTACCGACACTCTCCTTTTTCGTACCAGCACGCACATCCGGTAAATGGCACCAGGATAAATCGCCATTCTGATTGCCGCACAGCACCCAGGCCCCGTTCATGGTTACCGTCCGTCGCGCTAACAACCGTGAAATCCGCGAGCGCTTCTCCCAGCAAGACTTGGGTGCTCGCGTAAACATGTCCTCATCTGCCGGTGAATCGTCGTTTGAAGAAGATGAATATGGACGGAGTAATTCGCAAAACTGTGGCGCCGTTAGACCCGGCCCATTTGGATTACAGGCTTACGGTGATGACAGAAGTAGAAGTTGAGAATGAACGTCTGGATCTTCTGGATGAAATGAAGCACGCGTTCCTGGCCTGTCCACAGGATCAGCAGTGCTACCACGTGGCAGGTGAGTGCGATTTCATCCTCATCATGTCGGTCAGGAACATGGAGCAATACACAGAACTGACCAGAACGCTTTTCTTTGAGAGCAACAACGTCAAGCGATTCAAGACATTGGTTTCGATGGTCAATGTGAAGGTAGAACCAAGCGTCCCGACAACGGTCGAGGAGACTTGAGGGCAATCATTTACTAGGTAGCGAGGTACAAAGGTCAAGCTGGTAGGGTGCTTCAATATGTTGATGGCTTTTGGCTTCAATGCCAACTAGATTAGGAGTTTTCTACGATCAAGGATGGATATGAAAAAGCTCATCGCAGTCATGGTGATGTGTGCCGCACTTGGCGGTTGCGCTACGTCGCACTACACCGCAGGCCGAGACTTCCCCTCGGCTAGTGTAGCGAGCATTACCAAAGGCAAAACTACGACGACCGAATTGAAGTCGCTGTTCGGTGAGCCATACACCAAGAGTGCAGTCAGTGAGACTGACGAGAAGTGGATATACACCTACACGAACGGCTCAGCTCATGCTCAAAGCTACGTGGTCACCATGAAGGTGACGACTACTGGCACACAGAAAACTCTCGACGTTCTGATCCGTAATGACGTGGTCATCAATTACACGTTCAGCGAAGGCCCCGCTCCGGGCACCACCACTGCGACGAATTGAGGTCGTCACCTTGCCATTGGGCGAGCCGCCGCGCTCAGTAAGTTGTTGATGGAGCAAGCTCATGGACAGAACGTATGCTTTCGTGGATGAGTCCGGAAATACCGACCTTGATACGTCAAAGGGTGGAAGCTCGGGCTTCTTCATCGTGTGCTCCATTCTAGTGGCAGAGAAAGACCTGGACGCTGCTTATGCCCAAGCTGAAGCACTCCGCAAGCGTCATTTTCAAACAGGCGAGATCAAATCAAGCAGCCTGAAACTCAAGGATGCAGATCGCCGTGCCAGGATCCTCAACGACCTATCCGAGCTGCCATTTAAGCTTTACTTCACCGTCGTTGATAAATCTCGAATCCACAAAGATGGCGGCCTTCGTATCAAGACCTCGTTCATAAAATACGTGAACGGGTTGCTCTATGAACGTCTGTTCCACGCGTACCCTGACCTCCGGATGATCGTAGACGAACATGGAGGGCAGGATTTTCAGGAAAGCCTCAGAAGCTATGTTCTAGATCGGTTCGTCGACGACCTATTTGGCGATCAGGATGCCTTCCAGACGACGTCCAGCAAGAACAACGTTTTGGTTCAGGTTGCAGATTTTTTTGCTGGCTCAGTGGCTCAAATATACGAGGAGAAGGCTTCGGAAGAAGCAGTTCTTGCCTACAAGAAAATCCTCCGCAGCCTGACTCTTGGAATGCTGGAGTGGCCATCCAAGTACCAGTCTCTCCTGCCGCCGCCGACGGATGAATCAGGGTATGCAGACCACCAGGTACACCAAGAAGCTCTCCGCCAAGCCGACCGCTTCAGCGAGCGGTTCGGTGAGAACCCTGATGAAGATGAGCGCCTGCAGCTAAGCATCTTGAGATTCTTGAGATTCCAAAGCGAATTCGTCACCAAGGACTACGTGCTGACTACGGAGATTATGGCCCACCTAAAAGACAGCGGGTTCGGAGAGGTCAACGGCCAGCGAATTCGCTCCAGCGGCATCGCCAAGCTTCGCGATGCGGACGTCATCATCACCAGTGCGGCGAAGGGCTACAAAATTCCCCAGACGCGTGCGGACATCGCCGATTTCCTGCAGCGAGCATCAGGAATCGTTGTGCCTCTTCTGGAGCGAGTTAAAAAGGCCCGCGAGGTATATCGGGTCAGCAGCCGAGGAGAATATGACATCGTCACTGCCAACCTTACTGAGCTAACCAAGCTGCTCGCTGCCCTGGAAACATTTGCGGATGACTGAGCTCAGTCATTGCAACGAACCTCAGCAGGCTAGATTGATCCAGGATGAAATCCTAGAGATCTTGAAAGAATCCAAGGTGCTTGCGCGTAGATTTTATCGCCTGACTGGCAAGCTGCTGGGCGTGACCGGCGAGGTAGCAGAGTACGAAGCTGCTCGGATACTGTCCGGACTCGGAGTAACAGTTTTCTCTGGGAGAAATTTCTGCATTTCGGTATTTAACGAGACTCTGACGCCTACTGGCGGCATAACCTGTTCGGCCCTTCATTCACCCGGTTTCGGTGATTACTACGGCTTCAGCTGACTTCTGCACGTTCATCCCGTTGCCTCTCGACGACCGGTAGCACAGTGGCAAGCATGCAGATCTCCCAGGGTAATTCGCGCGACCTTCCTGCTTATGCCTGTCGGATCTACGTCACAGCGTTCCGTGCAAGTATCGGGCTTTGACGATTTACGCCGTCTTACCCCGCTGCGCCGCCTAATCCGCTTCCTGTTCGTCAGGCCAGCATTTTGCCTCGGGCTTCCTTCAGATTCGCAGTCACCCGCGACACCCTTGCCTCTGGCTAACACTTCCCCTTGCCGGGTGTGTAGAGGACTTTCACCTCCAAGTCACCAGCGTGGCCACCACGACCAAGCTGGTTGCGCTTACACGCAACGCGCCATGCCTGGCGCACGCAAAAAAAACCACTCATCTGAGTGGCTTTTTTCTGAATCTTGGAGCGGGAAACGAGACTCGTATCTGGCGTCCGACTCATTGAAATTTAGGGGGTTTCTTTTCTTGCCGAGACAGGAAAAGACTTGATTCTGGACTTGTTCTTGGGGTGTATCAAGGGCCAAGAACAGGTGGCTTTGGACTATGCGATTTGGTTCGCACCCACAGGTAATTGGACGTAATCGGCCAAAAGCCCATCACAGTCGATCAGCCGTACGCCTGCCGTACCGGCCAGCTCTTTTTCTGCGAGCTGACTGCTGAGCTAAGCCTTAACTCCTTGTGCCTTTACAGACAGGAAATTTGGAGCACCCCCAGAACTGACGCCCCGCATGCTTTCCCTTGCGTGCGGTACGACGCACCATGGAAGCGCCGCAGCTCGGGCAAGAGTTCGTTGCAGGTAAACGCGCGGAAGTCGGTATCGACGAACCAGAGGTCACCGGCGCTGGATTAGCTCTGCTTGGCAGTGTTTGCGTTCTTTTGGGGATATCAATGGTGATTTCGGTTGGCGCAGGTACGCTGATCCCCAATGCAGCACAATCGTGCTCTGCGATAGCACGCTCCTGGAGTGCTTGCATGAGCGCCTGATCTGGTGTGTTTTTGGTAGAAAGGCAGCGTGGCACAGCCGCTTGCAATGCAGCCAAGCCCAACTGAATTTTTCTTTGGAGTTCGATCTGTTTAGTTGCGAACGCCACTCGAGTGGACTGTTCTGCTTGTAGATCGGACGGATCGGGTGTGGCGTTATAGCGAAATTTACCCTCATGCCCCAGACGCCAAGCTAACATCTTCGCTGTCAGTGCCTCTCCGAAACCTGGCACCGCTCGAACTGTTGAAGCAGTAATATCCGCAGCCGTCTCAATACCAAAAGACGCAAGCGTGGCAGTCTTCCCGGCTCCGATACCAGGTATCGACGCTCGCCTGATCAAAAAGCGATCCAAGAAAACTGCGCGTTGGCGCTCCTCTCGTGTCAACTTCAGTTGATTGAGCGCCTGAACAAGACCATCTTGGACCTGCCGATATCGAATGACTGCATCTTCCAAATCGGCACGCAAGATGTGCATTTCCCGCAGACCAATTCGTTGAAGATAGGCTTGAGACGCCAAGCGCACCTTACTGTCCGCGTCTCGATAAGCCTTGCGAAAAGTCGTTGAGTCCACCTTATCGGTAGCAAAGACTCGCACTAAACCAATAAGCCCGAGCCCCCCCCACAGCAGTGCTGCTTTGGGAGCGAGAACACAGCCAATAATGGCGATTAGCAAAGCAACACCACCCAAGATCGCGGGATCATGGCGCTTACCCTTTGCTTGTGTCACAGAAAGGCTCGGGGCAGCGATGGTGCCACTCCAAACCGGCAACACTTCCTCTGGTATCGGGATACGCAGTGCTCGAATAGCCGCCCACACGCGCTCCAAATCGAATGGCCCTGCCAACGGAACAGCGCCAGCAGCCAGGCCTTGGGGAAACATTTCTACCCCAGACTGACTCGCCAATCGACACCACAAACAAGAAGTTGCAGAGCCTGGGAAATAGTGGGTCGCTACGTCTGCGCAGCGGCGCAATCCCGTCTCGAGTCTCTGGAGCAAGCTGACCCAGGTGGCCGGATCTGGGCGTGACGAGGGCGCGAGGCCAAACGCAGACTCCAATGCCGCCGCTATAGTTCCAGGATAATCCGCCAGCAGTACAGAGCCAGGGGGCGGTGTGGTACGTGTCTCGTTACGTCGAGCCATCGAAAAGGCAAAACGATTCTGTGCTATCGATTGCCCCAAAGACAGATCCGGACCGTTGTAACGACCTGCATAGGGGTGCTTGCCCATCGCTAGCAACTGGAAGATAGCAACCGCAAGCCCGAAATTGTCGTGTGCCTGAGTGCGGATGACCTTCGCAAGGCTACCCCCGTGAAGCTCGGGTGGTGTGAAGTCTTCGGTGCCGACAACACAAGGGTAAGCGTGGCCCTTCAAACTGAACTGGAAACTGTCGGCATCAATTAACGCGACCGTCGCATCAGGACCTACCAGTACCCCAGAGTGATTGAGGTCGCCGATGATACACCCGGCTTGATGCACAGTGGCGACAGCACGTGCGACATTTTGAGCTACGCGGACCAGGAAGCGATAATCAGCCTTTGGAAAATTCATCTTGCGGGATTTTGGACTGTATAGCTCATGCAGCGCGCGGTATCCCGCCACCAACCGCATGGTAAAACCAAGAAAGTTACCAGCGGCATCAGTCACTACTTCAGCCGGAAAAGCGACGAGGGTGGTCGCACCAGCCAATCTCCCATCAACCATTGCTCGGACTTTGTTCTCGCGCGAGACACGCAGTTCCGGTTTATAGATCTTGACCGCACAATCACCTCGCCCCACCAAGGCGTACACATCGCCTTCGCCCCCCTTGCCCAGCTGTTTGTCAAGGCGCTCGGTTTTACCGCCAACCTTGACCTGCATAGAGGTCATCTACACGACACCAGAATGAGCGTCTTGTCGTCATCCGTGCGGTCACACAGCGCAGGGCTATGCAAATAACGCGTGAGCGCTTCTGATAACTCGGCAAGGCGCCCATCCGCCCGTGCCTGATCCACCGGTTTGATCATGGGATCGAAGAAGCGAGCAAAAGGTTGTTGCGTGGCCTGCTCCAGCGCAACTGACTCAAGCCCATCGGAAAAAAGAGCGAAAGCATCGTGCTTCCGATCAAAGCGATAGGTGTGCAGACGAACTTCAGGATCATCGGTAACGAAATAGGTCGTCGAAGCGAACTCTCCGTTCTCCGGCCAGCAAATGGCCTCCCACACACCCTCCTTGCGCGCCACAAGTGCACTATCGCCGATCTGTAAAGCCAAGACTTGATCTTTGAATATCACCAGCATGACCAGCGTGGAGGCAAACTGTCGCCGAGTTACACCCCGCTTCTTCGCGACCAACGAAAGATGATCGCGGAGTTGATCAATCCAGCACATGATCGTTTCGTCGCCTGGCAAAACTTCATGTTGCTTAAACCAGTTACGAAAATTGATCCGCAGGGTGCGGCAGACTAATACAGCGCCCTGCCCACCGTGACTAGCACTGCCCGCGCCATCAGAAACAATCGCACACATTGCATCTGAATGGACGCGCATGACGCTAAATGCATCCTGCTTCCGTGTGCCCATTCGTAGATGCGACGTGCCAATACACGACGCTGCGGCCCAGCGCCAATGCAGGCTACTCTGCAACTGCCCACCCCGTCGGCCCCGTTGGATTGGCAAGAGGCACCGCGTCCCCCGGACTCGACTGCGATACAGCGCTCAGAGAGCTAGATAGCCAAGCGAAGAGTTCTCGAAACGCCAGACCTTTCAGCTTGAGAGGTTGACGCACTCCCAACTGAGTGAGAATCGACATCTCCGCGCCCTCAACGCCGACGGAATAGAACATGAATTCCTTTCGTTCCTCGCCCTCATGAACACGTCGGCGCGCTTCCTGCCAATCATCCGTTGGGGAACCGTCAGTAATTAGAAAAACCCAGGGGCGGTAGTACTTGATACCATTCGCTCGGTAACGCTCTTTGCGTTCGCGTAGCAGATCCAATGCACGCTCGACGGCCTTGCCCATTGGTGTGACACCAGAGGCCTCCAACACTTCAGGGAAATAACCATCGACAGTCGTGAACTCGGTTTGGACGTTAACCGGGCCAAAGGTAAGCACTGCCAACTCTACCCGCTTCGCCGCCATTACATCGGCATATAGCTCTTCTTTGAAGAACTGCAGCGCATCATTCAATTGGCGGATCGGCGCGCCATTCATGGATGATGATGTATCTAACAGCAGTATGCAGGGGCATCGTTGCTCCGGATTCTCTGCAAACTCGGCGTCCGCAAAAGGTTGCTGCTCGAAATCGGTCATCTTGTCCCCTTTCAGTCCCTGACGAAGCTGTCATACGTGATAGCACGATAACATTGCGGATCATAGAACGCACAAAATGATCGGCACAGCCTTCCGTAGCCACGTATCTCCTCTCTCTCCCCTCCCAAACGCGCTGATGGGCGTGCTGTGCTAGACATGAGATGAAAAAGCCGAACTGATAAGAGGTTAGGCTAAGTCATTGAAAAATATGGTCGGTACGGAGTGATTTGAACACTCAACCCCTAGCCCCCCTACACGTGGTAGCTGGATTATTCAACTTTGTCCGCCAGCCGTGCTGGCCTAAGGGGATTTGCGGGTAAACAACACACATGCGTATCGTCGACTACCCGTGTTGAAATCCAGCACTCGCGCGGCACCCTGTTCATGTGATTGGCCCCAAAGACATATACAGGCCTCCATCCTCCGTCGGCCAGGGGAACAAGCCCATCGTCCATAGAAGACGCTCGACATGTCTTGAAAGCGCAAGGATGTTCTCGATTGTGAACTGGTCGTCTGCGTCATAAAGTCGTCGTAAGTCGAGCCCGAAAAGCTCAAGCCAATCGCGAAGGCCCTGATCTTTCAAACTATCCGGGAAGGAGGAGCCGGGGAACGACTCCTGCATTGGAAGCCCATCCCTATGCCCCAACCATTCAGCTGCATGATCGAGTACGGAAGAGACATGCAGAAGGGCTGTATCTAGCAGCTGATCCATTGCTTGGTCAATGATGTAGGCCTGCTTCGCGCGTTGGACCTCTTGTTGTGCTGAGAACAGGCTATCCGAACATAAAGTGGCAAATCGTTCGCCGGCGTTGATATCGGTAAAAGCGCTAGTTCGCGCTGTGAAATACCTGCCGGGGCAGGCAGATGAGGCTACGTGCAGCCGCCTTGACATGCTGTCAAAAGCTATCTCTGACATCGTAGGAAGACGCTGCTCATACATCGCACTGTGCGCGACGTCGGCGAGCATTCCAACAATGACGTGTAAAGCCCATGCTGTGTTCTCATCGTCTGCATCGAGCAGTGCAACGGCAATACTAGCATTGAGCACAAGATGCTCTTTACGCTTCCCGTCGCGGATGACATGAACGCATTTGGCTATGGCTTGACCATAAGATCGAGGGCGGGTTTTGTCCGGGGGAAGCCTTGCATCACCCCTGTCCAGAGTCTCCAGAGCAGCCTCGTAGTTTGCCGCGAACGTAACACCATCTAACTGTGAAAGTGGCAAGTCACGGCTCATTTCTTGGGCAACAGCCCGCATAACATCACCAAGCTTGGACGCAGTTTCGCCATCGGCAAACCCTTGGCATGCTAGAGAGAAGCTGAAACTATTAGTGTGATCGGATAAAGCAAGGGGGGTAATATCAGACCTTGTGCTTGGCTGTGAGGAATCGCGCGGCCTGATCTCTGTTATAGCCTCTGCAATAACTTTCTTGATTGAGAGGGAGCAGCGCTGACCGATCAAGCTCGCAAGGTCGGTCGAGTCGCAGGAATTGCGGGCAATAAAGAAACTGTCGCTGCAGGCAGCGCTGGCGGCATTGATTTTCCCGATTTCAATATCTTTTATTTCGCCTCTTGAGCCCACGAGCAACAAGTCATGAGCAATGGGTAAAATTATTACGTCAGGCCTTTGGTGCTCTCTCAAAGTGAGAGCTGTTAGTGAGTCAGAGCCGCTCTGTGCCAACGCGATGCAGTCCGAAAGGATCGCATTCACAACGCTGCAGGTTCGCCAAGATAACTGTGCAAGTTCGGCTTCCCACTGGTTCGCTTGGGACACTTTCAATGCATTGTTATGACTGTCCCGAATCATAGTAGGAAGCGCCTTGACGAGCTTGGTGAAAACTTCGGAGACCATGGGCATATGGGACGAATGGAACTCGTTGAACGACTCACGGAGCAAAAAGGCCATCGCCCTCCTAGCGAAAGGAGGCGGCAATAACTCTCCGAGGAGAGACGTGTTCAGTTCTTCATCGATTGCTGCGAGGGACAAGCTCATGCCCACACTGTCCACCCCCATCATTTGGCGCAATTCATCCGAGTCAGCGACTAGTGCGGACATCTGCTCTAAGAGCTGTTCAGCACCCTGCAGAAAAGTAGAGCGTACATGCGCTGTCCTAAACGTAAGATGCGTCGTGATGCGAGCTGAAACTCGTGGGTCAACGATGGCACCTCGGGGGGCATGTTGGAGCTCTCGGAGACTGGTATGGATATCAGATTCAAGAGCTGTGATCAGATCGTCGAGCGCTTCTTCGTCTGCTGCCCCAAGCTTGGAGTAGAAAAATTCTCCAACTCCGACGTCTTTGATACCTACCAGTCGCGCTGCGGTACCTCGTCGATGCAGCCACGTCCGCTCAGCATCGCCGCTACGCTCAGCGAGAAACTCTCGCTGAAGAAATCTGGGAATGTAATGTTGTCGTTTTCCTGCCATGTCGTACCTATGACGATTCTGTCAAGTTAAGATCATTCCTCTATTTCGATTCTGAGCGCAGCGTCGTGGCGCTCAGCTCTTGGAGAAACTGTTCCGTATCACCTAGGTACAAAAACTTGGATGGCCGCGCGATCTGCTTTCGAGAACTCCTTGCCGTGCGCTCTTCACAGGGTTTCCGTCTGCTCGAACGGGACGACCTGCTCGTTAGAAATGAAAAACTTGAAGTCGCATCGATAAAAGTCGGCAAGAATGAGAATTTCGTCGCCCGTCGGCTCAACAGCGCCCTGTGCGATTTGCGTCAGGCGATCCACTGAGATAGTCGCGTCCTTGAACACTCCTCTTTCAGTGACCTCCAACTGGCTCCGGTAGCGCTGCAATTTGTTGCCAAGAGATTGAAGGTTCATGCTGCGCTTAATGTCCTTGATCGCACTGACGTGTAAAAACATCTTAGCTCAGGATGTCCAGGATGAGGGCAATGATGAAAATCGTTGCAGCAGGTTGCGAGTCGAGGGCACCACAAACGATCCGCGCAGTAACGTCGAAACGCTCCAGATTGAGCACACCCTTAGACCGCCAGATATCCGGCTCCAGCATAGTCTCAGTGTGCTCTGGCTCCCTACATGGAGTGTAGTTCCAAAGTCGAGAGCCAATCTGGTTTAGTATCTAACCACTTCGATACTGCGCAGCCTGCCGCTACTCCGCTGCTTTGCCACAGAGTCAAACCCATGTCGACTACACCCATTTCTGTCTTTGGAAACCCCTCTCAGGTTTGGAGCGTCCCACCAGAAGACTTGATCCGGCAAGCAACTGCCTCGCTTCGTGGATATGTCTACCAGCTCCACGCCTCAGCTGCCGCGTGGCTGGATCTGGGTGTTGACGATGACCTCTACCTAGAGGTCGCTGAGGACTTCAGCGAGCTTCTCCGTGAGCCGGGCAGGATAGATGACGTTCTGAGGGCCACACAGGTGAAGGACACGCGCGAGTCCGGGGCCGTAACGCTGAACTCGCCAGATGTGCTGGCCGCAATTGAGTCTCTGCACAGGCTGCGGGCCTGTAATCCTGGCCGAGAAGTAAGATTCGTATTTCTGACCACATCGCGCATCGGACAAGAGCGCAAGGATGCGTTGCCTTCCGGCGTGGCTGGCCTAACCGCGTGGGAGGCGGCTGCTTCCGGAGGGGGCGTTGAGGAGCTTCGCACAGCTCTTCTTCAGCGGCCGCTTTCTGAGGAGCTTCGAGCCTTTGTAATAAATAGCCTTCCCGAGCAGCTTAGAGCTGAGCTTTTCAGTCCAGTAGTCTTTGCATGCGGCGAACCGGATTGGCGCTCGCTTGAGGAGCGCAATCGACGCGCTATCGTGAGTCGCCGACAACAGCTCCTGTCGACCGCAGACATGGCACATCGCGCATATGATGCTGTGTTCCGCGATGCCGTTGCTTGTGCGCTCGGTTCGGATCCGCGTCGTTTAAACGGAACACAACTCCTGGCCTGTCTAGAACGAGCGACCTCAATCGCAGTTCCGTCAAGCGTCGCCGTAGATATATTGGGTGAACGCTCGGAGCGGCCAAGCACTGCTCTATCTATTGAAGAGTTACGCGACTTAGCGAAGTTGTTAATTGAGACTGGCGCACCGCCATCGATCGACCTGCTATTCCCTGGAACCAAGTCCTCAGCCCGGGATGCCCTTGTGGACGCATTCTCAGGGGAGCCGCGCCTCACCGAAGTCAAGGCACATGGGATTCCCGCGAGCGCATCTTTATCAGATCTACTTGAGCTCCCAGAAAAAAAACACCTCATCGTCGGTCAGCCAGGTTCAGGCAAGACTCATGCTCTCTGGCACGCAGCCAATAAGTTGCTCGCAGCCGGCACCATCATCCCGCTCTATCTCCCAGCAGGACAAGCGATAGGCTGGCACGATCTAGAGGAGATGGTCACGGAGGCGGCTCCGGGAGTCAAATTATCTACTTTGCTCCAAGATCCACGAGTCTGTATTTTCGTCGACAGCTGGTCCGAATTCGCGGGCGCTGCGAAGGTAGAAGAGAAGCGACGCGCACTGCGCACTCTAAGGAGCACACGCCTAGTTGCGACGGCCAGATTTGCTGACATGGATGACAGCCCTCTAAAGCAGTGGACCCTCGATCTGCTCCCGCCCGACCGGGTAAAGCGCGCAGTCGCAGCCGCAACCCCAGACGAGGCGCTTCCACCTAGTCCGGTAATTGACCTTCTGCGACTCCCCCTCCTTTTGGCCATCCAAGTTCTTTCGGACGCGCGCTCTGCGACGACCGGCGACCTTCTGCGTCAATTCCATGAGCACCTTATGCAAGGGCTACCCGAGCGCTTCACTCAAGCGCTCGCCGGGGCTGTGTCTGACCTTTCTCTGGCGGGAACGCGATCATTTGGTCGCCTCACGGATGAACTCCAAACTCGATCAGCGAAGTTGGAAATTACTGACCCGGCCAGGCTACTACGAAGTCTCGGCACCATCCTAGAGCGCGGAGGTCAGGCAGTCCCATGCCACGACCTTTACTGGAGTTGGCTCACCGGACGCGGCCTACTAGCCGATGCTGTCGCCGAGCGAGCAATAGACTCACTCCGGACGCGCGAGAGCTATGCCCTGGCTATCCAGTCGGGTGGACGCGCAGCAGATAGCGATATAAACGCAACAGTTAGGGAGGATTTTTTGCTGGCTGCCACACTCGACATAAGCCGCGGTGCAGATCGCCCTATGCCGACCCTATCAGAAGCGTTGTCTCACGCTCTGGCAGATCCTCGCTTGGCTGTGCGCAATCGCGCCGCAATCGCTGCACTAGAGGCCGAGCGCCCGGAACTTTTTCGCCCCGCTCTGGAGGTACTTTCTAATCTAGGACGATCCAGCATGTACCCATCGGAGTGGAAGCAAGCCCTCCGCCCAAAAGCTCTGTATGCGCAGCGGTCTACGCTCGCCGATTGGCTAGGGGCTCCGAATAGCAGTCTTGTCCTCGATGCAATTGCCGAAAGGGGTGGGCCTGAGTGGAGTCTTTGGTTAGAGCAAGTTGCGGCTAACGGTAAGATAAGCTGGACAGAGGCGGCCGCAACCGCACTTGGTTGCTGTGGCGATGTACCGCACTGGGTTCGCCCGCATCTCGACACTACGATCGCTTCGCGTGCCTGGTTACTTCAGCCAGCCGCAGCAAGACGTACCAACAGAGCCCTGGCTCGGTTCATTGCTATCGAATACGAGCGATTGATCGAGTCTGTTGTAGAGCTAAATTCTAGCGGGTGGATCGAAATCAACAGAGTGCTTGTCGGATGCAGTGATGACGACGTGTTCGGTCTTCTACTCTCAAACTTCCCGTCCATGAGGCCACGTGCACAGGAACTTCTCGGCTTTGCTATCGTGGAATTTGGCACGCCATGGGTAGCTCGCTTTCAGCGAGTGGCTTTAGCAACTGGCGCCCCTCATCATCACAAACTCGCCAAGAAATTTTCGCCTGAAATTGATGACGAAACGGCGCGGGCCTGGATTACTGCGGGTCATGACGAGGCGGGCTGGCGGGTACTAATCGCACGTCATGGCGAGGGAGTACTACCTGAGTTGATTAAACAGCTGCCACCGTCCTTCGCGGGCATCCACCACATCCCTGCACTTGCCCACATGCGTTGGCTTCCAAGTGCTCCGGTTTCGCTCATCGACGAGATCTGGCGTCGGCTAGGCAGTCCAATGCAGCCTAAAGCGACGCAAGACGTACTTAACGCTATTGCCCGAGTCTATCCAGCGGGGATTCCCCGCATTGTCAGTTTTATCGCGGAGCAACCCAACGCATTTCCAGCGTATCACCTCCGCCAAGCCCTTTTGCTGTATGGGGACTGGCAGAAGCTATCTGGTGGCATACTCAGCGTAAAGACAACTGATGGTATCGAGCATCCTTTTCCCGATTGGATCGCGCTTAATTGTGTGATTAGCCAGTGGGAAGATCATTTCACACCAGAGTTGTTAGCTCTTATGCCAGAATTAGCCATCGAATATGTCGTGCATCATCTCGACGACAAGCGAGCGGCAGCGGTACTGGCGGTGTTAAAAGGGGTAGCTGCCTACAATGCTCCGCTGCTGGATCGCATGCTTGCCGTGCCTGCCCTCGCCGCGCTCATTCCACAAGTATTCACCGAGGGTTTCGAGCTGTTTCCTATTGATGCTCTCCGACGGTGCATTGCATCAAGCGACATCAACCAGGAAAGTTTGCTTTACCGACTAGCTGCGACGGCGAATCCACTGCATCGTGCCGTACATGAGGACCTTCTCGAACGCATCCTCGCGTGTTCGCCTAAATGGCATGACCTGCATCATGTTGCGGACATGCTAAGGGCTTACTCGCGTGAGGAGGTCCTCCAAATTATTGATGCAGTACCTCATGGCCGTGAGGATTGCTGGTTTTGGTTTGTTCGCTTGGTAGAGGCGACGAGAGGCGAGCGTTTAATCAACGAGGATGGCTCTGTCCGGCATTATCAGCCTCAAAAGTTACCTTAGTAAATGCTACCCTGATTTTTTGTCAGTGTTCGCTTCTGACCGATTCTGTTGCAAAAGTCAGCTGCGATTTCCACCGCAGAAAAGTACGCGTCTGAGATTTAAATCTGTGCGTTGCGCACGAGATTTCATGGCTCAGATTTTACGTAGCAGCCTGCAAAATTGGCGTTTTCAGCACCTAATATGGGCAATCAGCCCAGGTCGACTTTTTCAACAGAATCGACCGAAAGCAGCCTGTGCACATAAGTGCAGCATTTCTCATGCACAAAAAAAAGCCACTCATCTGAGTGGCTTTTTCTGAATCTTGGAGCGGGAAACGAGACTCGAACTCGCGACCCCGACCTTGGCAAGGTCGTGCTCTACCAACTGAGCTATTCCCGCGTCTTGGTGTGGCGCATTCTATAGGTTCAGATTACGCCGTCAACCCTTTGATTCAAAAAAGTTTTATTTCGGCTCTACATCCGTCCGCAGATGCGGCCAGGCGGCGCGCAGGTATTGCACCATCGACCAGAGCGTCAGCCCAGCGGAAACCAGCAGCAGCGCATAGCCCAACAGCACCCAGAAGCTGAAATCCGACGGGTTGGCCAGCAGGATCACCAGCGCGAGCATCTGCGCGGCGGTTTTCCATTTGCCGAGGTTCGACACGGCGACTTGGGCACGAGCGCCCAGCTCGGCCATCCATTCCCGGAGTGCCGAAACGACGATTTCGCGACCAATGATCACCGCCGCCGGCAAGGTCAGCCAGAGGTTGCCATGTTCCTGCACCAGCAGTACCAGCGCCACCGCGACCATCAGCTTGTCGGCCACCGGGTCGAGAAAGGCACCGAACGGCGTGCTCTGCTCAAGGCGTCGGGCCAGGTAACCATCCAGCCAGTCCGTCGCGGCGGCGAAGGCGAAGACCGAGGCGGAGGCCACGTAGCTCCAGTGGTACGGCAAATAGAACAGCAATATGAAGATCGGGATGAGCAGGACGCGTAGAACGGTAATCAGGTTTGGGATATTCATCGGCACAACTGGCTACGAGGTTGACGGGCATTCTACTCGCTATGCAGGTTTGCATAAATCGACTCTGCGAGCTTTTTACTGATACCGGGTGCTTTGGCTATCTCCTCGATGCTGGCACGAGACAGTTCCTGCAATCCACCAAAATGTTTCAACAAGTCGCGGCGTCGCGTCGGGCCGACGCCTGCCACACCTTCCAGTGTAGACGTCCGGCGCGTCTTGCCACGGCGGGCACGGTGTCCGGTGATGGCGAAACGGTGGGCTTCGTCGCGAATCTGTTGGATCAGGTGCAGCGCTGGCGAATCGCCCTTGAGGGTGAACTCATGGGCGGCATCGTTCAGGTACAAGGTCTCGAAACCGGCCTTGCGCGTCGCGCCCTTGGCCACGCCGAGCAGGATCAGGTCCGGGACCATCAACTCATTGAGCACATCGCGGGCCATGGACAGCTGGCCTTTGCCACCGTCCACCAGGAGGATATCCGGCAACTTGCCCTCCCCGTCCTTCAGCTTGCCGAAGCGCCGCATCAACGCCTGATGCATCGCCGCATAGTCATCGCCCGGTGTGACGCCTTCGATGTTGTAACGGCGGTAGTCGGACTTGATCGGGCCTTCCGGACCGAACACCACGCAGGAGGCCACGGTCGCCTCGCCGCTGGAATGGCTGATGTCGTAGCACTCCAGCCGTTGCGGCGGCTCATCCAGGTTGAGGACATCGGCCAGGGCATCGAACCGCGCCGCCACGTGCTGACGATTGGCCAGGCGCGCGCCCAGGGCCTGTTCGGCGTTGGTCACGGCCAACTGCTGCCAACGGGCGCGGGTGCCGCGAACGCGGTGGCTGATGGTCAGTTCACGACCGCGGAGCTTGTCGATGGCTTCGATCAGAGCCGGGAAATCTTCATGGACCACGTTGACGATCAACTCGGCAGGCAGGTCCCGTTCCGGACTGCTGATGTAGTACTGGCCCAGGAACGCCGCCATGACCTCGGACACGTCTTCCTCGATGCCCACTTGGGGGAAGAAGTTCTTGCTGCCCAGCACCCGACCACCGCGCACGCTGATCAAATGCACGCAGGCGCCGCCCGGGTTGATGAACGCCGCGATCACATCGACATCGCCGCTGCCGCCTTCCATGCTTTGCTGGTCCTGCACACGGCGCAACAGGCCAATCTGGTCGCGCAGCTCGGCGGCGCGTTCGAATTCAAGGTTGACCGCCGCGTCCTCCATGGCTGCCGACAGCTCATCGGTCAGCGCATTGCTGCGGCCCTCCAGGAACATCACCGAGTGACGCACGTCCTCGGCGTAGACCTGGGGCTCGACAAACCCCACGCAAGGCGCCTTGCAGCGCTTGATCTGGTACTGCAGGCAGGGCCGGGTCCGGTTCTTGTAGTAGCTGTCTTCACACTGGCGAACGAAGAAGGTCTTCTGCAGCAGGCTGAGGCTTTCACGAATCGCCCCGGCGCTGGGATAAGGGCCGAAATACCTGCCCTTGGCCTTCTTGGCACCCCGATGAATGCTCAGGCGCGGAAACGCCCCGTCGGACAGAAACACGTAGGGGTAGGATTTGTCGTCGCGCAGCAGGATGTTGTACGGCGGGCGCCATTCCTTGATCAGCGTCTGTTCGAGCAGCAGGGCCTCGGTTTCATTGGCGGTGATCGTCGTTTCGATTTGCGCGATGCGCCCCACCAGAGCAGAGGTCTTCGGGGCGAGGCCGGTCTTGCGAAAGTAGCTGGCCAGGCGCTTCTTGAGGTTCTTGGCCTTGCCGACATAAAGCAGGCGCGCCTCGCTGTCGAACATGCGGTACACGCCAGGGCGACCGCTGCAGGTGGAGAGGAACGCGCTGGGATCAAACAATTCAGTCATTTTCAGGCGCTGGCATCGACCATGCCGTGGCGCACCGCCAACAGTGTCAATTCGACGTCACTGCTGATCGAAAGCTTCTCGAAGATACGGTAACGGTAGGTGTTGACGGTCTTGGGGGACAGGCACAGCTTGTCGGAGATGATCTGTACCTTCTGGCAACCGACAATCATCAGGGCAATCTGGATTTCCCGTTCCGACAGCGCATCGAAAGGCGAATCGTTGGTCGGCTGGAACGACTTGATCGCCAACTGCTGGGCGATCTGCGGGCTGATGTAGCGTTGCCCGGCAAAAACCAGACGAATGGCCTGGACCATTTCGTTCAAGCCAGCGCCCTTGGTGAGGTAGCCCGCCGCGCCCGCTTGCAACAGCCGGGTGGGGAATGGGTCCTCTTCGCAGACGGTTACCGCGACCACCTTGATGTCCGGGTGACTGCGCAGCAGCTTGCGCGTGGCTTCAAGGCCGCCGATGCCAGGCATCTTGACGTCCATCAATACCACGTCGGGTTTCAATTCACGTGCCTTGATCAGGGACTCTTCCCCGGATTCAGCCTGACCAACTACCTGCAGGCCGTCGATGTCAGCCAGCATTCGTGTAATGCCCGTACGGACGAGATCATGGTCATCGACCACTAACACCCTAATCAAGCAGACACCTCACGATTTGGTCTTATTTGGGTTGCACAACACCTTAGCAAAAAGCATCCGGCAGACCTAGCGCAAAGGGACAGATAAAAGTTACAACGCATCTTTAATCGGCACGACATCCGAGGCGTCAAGCACCGATGTCTCGCTGCATCCTCAGGAAACACTCGTCCTCGCCCACGACACGCAGGCCCATGCGTTCGTACAACGCCCTGGCCGGATTGTCCTTGAACACCGTCAGGCGCAGCGCCGGGCGCCGCTCCAGCACCACCAGGTCCCAAACCTGTCCGATCGTCCAGGTACCGGCGCCCTGCCCGCGGAACGCCTCGTTTACCTGCAGCTCACGGATATACAGCGCCCGGGCATCACGACTGAGGCTGACAAAGCCCAGTGCCTGGCCTTCACGACTGATTATCCAGTTCTGGCGAATGATCCAGGCCAGGTCGAACGCTTCGTCCTGCCAGAGCAAATCATGCCTGAGGTAATAAGGAAGCATGTTGTCGCAGGTCAGTTGCCGGGCGAAGTCGATGTCCCCGTTCGTTGCAGCACGCCACTCGAAGCTCATGAAGACCTCATTGAAGCGCTGTCACCGGCACGACTTGCCCGGCCCAGCCGTTGACGTCGCGGCGGGCAATCACCAACAGCTCGCCCGTACCCGGCGCCGCCGCGAGCAGCGAACCGTCCGGGCCCCAGATGGCACTGCGGCCAGCCGACTCCCAGCCTCCGGTGACGCCGCCATGGTTAGCCATCAGCACGGTCATGGCATGCTGCCGGGCATAGCCTTGCAGCAACGTCGTATCGGGCACGTAGCCACCCTCGGTGATCAACACCCCTGCTGCATAGAGCGTAGCGCCCTGCCCGGCTGCCGCAGCCGCATGACTGGCATGGGAAAAATCGGCACACACCGCCAGCGCGATGCGATCCGGCCCCATTGTCAGCGTCGAGCCACCGTGACCCGGGGCAAAGGCAACTTCTTCCCCAGGGTGCAGATGCTGCTTGCTGTAGACCCCGAGGGAGCCGTCGGCACCGAGGACCAACGCGCCGATCAACACCGGAGCGTCGGCCGACAGCCGAATGGGCATGCCCACCACGGCGGTCAGGCCGAGCGCTTGCGCCAGGTCACGCAGCGGTTGCAGTACGGCATCCTCCGGCAGGATCGCCAGCTCCGCAGCCAGGCTGCGTTCGTAGCCGGTGAGCGACAGTTCAGGGAATACCAGCAACTGCACCTGCTGCTCAGCGGCAGCCTGCATGAAACGCTGATGACACGCGAGGTTGGCGCGAAGGTCCCCCGCGACGGAAATCGACTGGGCGGCGGCGAAGACTGGAGCGGTCATGGGTCATCCCTGGGAGGCGTTGCAAACCTGAAGTTTGTCATAAAGCCCAGCGGACTCAAGCCAGGGCGAACAATTGCATGCCCTCGATAGAATTTTCTGATTGAACCGCCGCCCTGCCCTCTAGTAAGCTCAGGGCCATTCATCGGAGACAGACCATGTTCAACGCCCTCTCACCGCTACACACCACCAGCGCCCTGCGCTCGGTTGCGGCTGCCCGGGCGAACAGCGTTCAAACTCCGGTCAGCTTTTATTTTGGGTATTGGTTTAGCCACTGGCGCGCCTGATACCCAACCGGCGCCCACTTTAAACGGGTCGCCTTCCAGAGTTTTCCAAACCCCCGGTCGGCCTCCCGACCGGGGGTTTTGTTTTTCCGGCCCCACACATTTGCAACACCAGACAACTTGAGGATTGAGCCATGAACTACGCCACTTATTACCGTTACGACAGTTTTTCCGCCTGGCGATTTACCAGCCACCGCTCGGGACAGCCTGCCGCCTCCGATCGGTCACCTACCGGTGGCAAGCCTCAATTGCGGGCCCATACGGCCAATTGTCGAACACCCCACTAGGACCGGCGCGGGAACGAACCCGCTGCCCGTCCAGGAAGCCAGATCATGAATTCGTCCGTCTCTGCTTTGCCGCTGTCCACGCTCAACCCTGCCAACGAAGCCCTGACCCTGCGTCTGCCAAGCTCGTTGCAACTCAAGCATCAATTGCCGCTCAGCACCGCGTTGAGCCACCAAGTGAGCGTCCATCGCCAGGCCATCCGCGCGATCCTCAACGGTGAAGACGCCCGCCTGCTGGTCATCGTCGGCCCCTGCTCGATCCATGACCCCAAATCCGCCCTCGAATATGCCACCAACCTGGCTCGCGTAGCCCACGAAGTGAGCGACAGCATGCTCTTGGTCATGCGCGCCTACGTGGAAAAGCCCCGCACGACTGTGGGTTGGAAAGGCCTGGCCTACGATCCCGGCCTGGATGGCAGCGACGACATGGCCGCCGGCCTGACCTTGTCCCGGGAGTTGATGCGCGAAATGCTGCAACTGGGCCTGCCCGTCGCCACCGAACTGTTGCAACCCATGGCCGCCAGTTACTTCGATGACCTGCTCAGTTGGGTCGCCATCGGCGCACGCACCACCGAATCGCAGATCCATCGGGAAATGGCCAGTGGCCTGGGCATGCCCGTGGGGTTCAAGAACGGCACCGACGGCGGGGTCGGCATCGCCTGCGATGCCATGCGTTCTGCCGCCCATCCCCATCGGCATTTCGGCGTAGACAGCCAGGGGCATCCGGCGATCATCCAGACGCCGGGCAACCCCGACACTCACCTGGTGCTGCGCGGTGGTCATCGCGGGCCGAACTACGACCAACAGAGCGTCACGCAGATACACCACGACCTGACCCGCCTCAAGATACCGGCCCGGATCATGGTGGACTGCAGCCACGCCAACAGCGGCAAAGACCCGTTGCGCCAGCCACAGGTGTTCAATGACGTGTTGGAACAACGCCTGCAAGGCAACCGCGCCCTGATCGGCATGATGCTCGAAAGCCATCTGTTCGAAGGCTGCCAACCGCTGGGCCCATCGATGCGCTACGGCGTCTCGGTGACCGACGGCTGCCTGGGCTGGGAGTCCACCGAACGGCTGCTGCGCGAAGCCCATCGCAAGCTGCAATTGCCAGCCTGAGCCCCGAACGCGCCGTCCCCTGGAGCCAGGGGCGGCGCTCCCACAGAGGTTGTGCCGGGCTTCGCTCAGCCTGGCGCGCTGGAACGCACCTGGACCGTCACCCACTCGGAGCGCTGGCTGACATCATCCAGACGCTCGACCTGATAGAACACGCCCACCGACCTGTCGCCTTGATCCTGCCAATACACCGCAGGAATCAAAAAAGCGAGCGGTTGGCCTGCCGTGGCCTCGGTGATTTCGCGTTCACGCACATACGACGAGTTTCCGTTGCACTGCAACCAGACCAGCTCGCCCGCCTCAAGCCCGGGATCATCGATAACAATCGTCACCCCTTCTTGCAAATCGTCGACATCCAGCCACCCGTCGTTCATCTCCCGAATCCTAGGCGCCTTCAACGCAGGACGCAGCAGAGGACCGATGTGCAACGACAAGGGCTCGGCTCGGCGCACCGAATGTCCACGCCTGACGACATAGGCCAAGGCCAGGTCGTGTCCTACATGGGGAGCGATCAGCGAATGATCGATCCAGAGCGACAGCTCACGACCGACAGCATGGGCTTCTATCTCCAGCACATCGCGCCAAAGCGCGTTGGAGTCCTTGCTGGCCGTCAGGATCAATCGATCGCCGACCGCCATCCTGGCGTAGGGCCGAATCGTCACCCACGTTCCATCCGGCACCCGACTTGGATCAAGGCTCCCACCGACCGCATCGTTGGCAACGGCAGGCAGCAGTCGCGGCGATACATCGCCGATGTCCAGTTGCAGGTGTTGCGAAACCAGGATGGCCGGCAACTGTTTACCCGTCACCTGGTAGGAGAGCGCCAGCGAGCCACCGTCCAACTCGGCGATGTGCGGTTCGCGCACGACGAACACGACGTCGCGCCCTACTTGCCGCTCCGTGACGAACCCGGCCACTTCATGTCGATAAGGCTCTCCCTCGTTGTTGAGCCCATGCCAACGCAGCAGCACCTCATCCCCGCACGCCATCATGGGATAAGGCTTGACGGTAACGACGGCCTTGCGCCAAGCGGGGTCGATCACCCCGTCCCTGGCCGCTGCCAGGATCGGTGGCGGCAGCCTTGCTCCTGAAGTTGAACGGGATCGTTGAAGAGAGGGGTAAGTGATCATGTGCAGGCTCCAGTCCTTGGATGAAGGCACCGTTTGCATAACGGCGCTCGATGGAGCCATTAAAACCTGCTCGCGCCAAACGCACAGCCAGACAAGACGACAACGGCGGTGGTCCCTGGCGCTCAAAGCTGTAGCTGCGAACGACTCCGGTTATAGGAGACCTCCTACACCTTTAGCCAGCGCCGGGCTATTTCCCATTCTTCCCACTTTTTCTATTCCGGTTTCCCCGCGTCAGCGCGGTTTCTTCCTACACCGTCCCTTACAGGCCTGGATTAGAGTGAAGTCGCAAATTCATCGTGAACCTCTTCGAAAAAGGTACGAACATGCAACGGAATGCAACCACTCAATTCCCCATCCTGTTGGTCCATGGGTTGTTCGGGTTTGACAAGATCGGCGGCTTCGAACTTTTCCATGGCATCAAACAAGCCCTACGCGCCGGCGGTGCCCGGGTGTTCATCCCACATCTGTCGGCCTCCCATTGCAACGAGGCCAGGGGCGAACAACTACTGGCGCAAATCGATCGGGTCCTGGCTGGCACCGGTGCCGCTCGGGTCAACCTGATCGGCCACAGCCAGGGCGCACTGGCCGCCCGGTATGCCGCTGCGCTGGCACCCGACAAAGTTGCCTCGGTCACGTCGGTCAGCGGCCCCAACCATGGTTCCGAACTGGCCGACTTCCTGCGCAAGGCCCTGACCCCCGGACGTTTGCCAGGGCATGTGGCAAGAGGCGTCGCCACACTGTTCGTCGATTTCATCTCGCGGCTTGACGGGCAGGCGCAGCTATCGCCCAGCGCCGTCGCGGCGCTGGCAACGTTGACCACAGAGGCCGTGGGCGCCTTCAACGACAAATACCCCCAAGGCCTGCCGAAGAACTGGGGCGGGAACGGCCCGGACCGGGTCAATGGCGTGCGCTACTACTCATGGAGCGGTACGTTGCGCGAGGCTACGGGGGAAGCATCGGAGCCTTTGCAGGGTTTCTGCCGCGCCTTCTCCGACTACTTCATCACCGAAGCCGAGCAGAACGACGGCCTGGTCGGACGCTTCAGTTCGCACCTGGGCAAGGTCATTCGCTCCGACTATCCAATGGACCATATGGAGGCCATCAGCCCAGGAGTCGGCACATCACGCAAGGGTACAGCCCCCACAGAGCTTTACCTGCGCCACGCCGAACGCCTGCGCAAAGCCGGCCTTTGATCGTCCGGTTCAAGGTTTTGACGCAATTTTGACAACAACCGTTCAATGAATCCGGTAGGCTCAACACCTTTAAAAATATCGAAAGGAATGACCCCATGGCCAAAGCCACTGCCCGCCACATCCTGGTTTCCACCGAAGACAAGTGCAACGAACTCAAGGCCCAGATCGAAGCCGGCGCCGATTTCGCCGAAGTCGCCAAGGCCAACTCCTCGTGCCCATCCAGCCGTCAAGGCGGCGACCTGGGTTCGTTCGGTCCGGGCCAGATGGTCAAGGAATTCGACACCGTGGTCTTCAGCGCCCCTATCAACGTGGTCCAGGGCCCGGTCAAGACCCAGTTCGGCTATCACCTGCTGGAAGTGACCAGTCGCCAGGACTGATCCCGATTTATCGACATGACGGCCCGCCCTTCGGTGGGCCGTTGTGTTTGGGTCACACGGGGCTGGCGATCCACGCGCCGCTCGCGTACAAATCGTGTCATCGATCACCCGGCTTTAAGGCTGACAATGCGACTGGCGTTCCCTTCCCTGCTATTGACTGCCGTGGTCCTGCTGACAGGCGCCGTCGGCGTCGATGCGGCACCGCAACATGCCCTGACCGTCTATGGCGAACCGGCCAAGTATGCCGAAGGTTTCGGCCACTTCGCCTACACCAATCCCCAGGCCCCCAAAGGCGGGACTCTGCGCCGCTCGGCCGTCGAGATCGGCCACTTCGACCACATCCTGCCCTATATCGACAAAGGCATCGGCGTCAGCCAGATCGACGGGATGCTCTACTCGCCACTGGCCCAGCGCTCGCTGGATGAGCCCTATACCGTCTATGGCCTGGTGGCGCAGAAAATGGAGCGGGCCGACGATGGCCTGTCGCTGCGCTTCTACCTGAACCCCAAGGCCCGCTTCGCCGATGGCAAGCCCATCACCGCCCAGGACGTGCGCTACAGCTTCGAGCTGTTGATGACCCAAGGCAGCCTGCGCTATCGCACCCAGTTCGCAGCGGTCAAGGACGTCGTGGTCGAGGACGAACGCACCGTGCGCTTCAACTTCAAGAACAACGAAAGCCGTACCCTGCCCCTGGACATCGCCACCTTGCCGGTCTTTCCCGAACATTGGTGGAAGACCCGCGATTTCGCTAACGGCGGCGGCTACGAGCCCCCGCTGGGCAGTGGCCCCTACCGGGTCAGCAAAGTCGATTCCGGGCGCAGCATTACGTTCGAACGTAATGCCGATTGGTGGGGCAAGGATCTGCCGGTCAGTCGCGGCCTCTACAATTTCGACCATTTCAGCATCGAGTATTTTGGCGACACCGATGTGGCCCGCCAGGTGCTGCGCGGTGGCGCCTATGACTACAATCGCGAGTTCTCCGCCACCGGCTATGCCATCGGCTATGACAGCCCGGCCCTGCACGACGGTCGCCTGCAAAAGGCTCACCTGGCCACCCAGGCGCCCCAGACCGCCCAGGGTTTCGTCTTCAACCTGCAGAAACCGCAGTTCCAGGACCGTCGTGTGCGCCAGGCGCTGGCGATGCTCTGGGATTTCGAATGGAGCAATCGCCAGATGATGCGCAACGTCTATGTGCGTCAGCAGAGTTACTTTTCCAACACTGACCTCGCCGCTCGAGAACTGCCCGATGCCGGCGAACTGGCGATCCTAGAGCCGTTGCGCGGACAGATTCCCGACGAAGTCTTCACCCAAGTCTTCCAGGCTCCGAAAACCGACGGCAGTGGCGTGATCCGCGACAAACAACTGCAAGCCCTGGTGCTGCTGGAACAGGCCGGCTGGAAACCGGACGGCGACCGCCTGGTGAATGCCGAGGGCGAGCCGCTGAGCTTCACCTTCCTGAACAGCCAGAACGGTATCGACCGCCTGCTGCTGCCCTACAAACGTACCCTGGCGCAAATCGGCATCGACATGAGCATTCGCCGCATCGACGCCTCCCAGTACGTCAATCGCCTGATGAGTCGCGACTACGACATGATCATCACCGGCTACCCCGTCAGCACCTCGCCGGGCATGGAACTCTACAATTACTTCGGTTCGGCGGCCGCCAATGATCCAGGGGCCAACAACTACATGGCCTTGAAGGACCCGGCGGTGGACGCGCTGATCGACGGCTTGGTCAAGGCCAGCACCCAAGCCGACATGCTCCGCCACGCCCACGCCCTGGACCGGGTGCTGCAATGGAATTACTACTGGATTCCCAACTATTACCCGCCGGGCAGCTCGACCGTGTGGTGGAACCGCTTCGGCATCCCGAAAGTACAGGCCAGCAATGACGAAGCCATCGAGAGCTGGTGGGAAGTGAGCCCCACACCCTTGACCAACGAGCAGATGCGCGCCGAACTCATCAAGCGTGGCACACCCGGAGGGCGGCATTGATGTGGGCTTATATTGCGCGGCGCCTGCTGCTGATCATCCCCACGCTGGTGATTATCCTGCTGGTGAACTTCGTCATCGTGCAGGCCGCACCCGGCGGGCCGGTGGAACAGGCCATCGCCCACCTGCAAGGCATCGGCGGCGCCAGCGTCGGCGGTTCCAGCAATACCATGACCAACAGTTCCCGCGCCAGTCGCGGCCTGGATCCGCAACTGATCAAGGACATCGAGAAACAATACGGCTTCGATAAACCGGCCCACGAACGTCTGTGGCTGATGCTCAGCAGCTATGCCCGCCTCGACTTCGGAAAGAGTTTCTTCCGCGGCGCCACGGTTACCGACCTGATCCTGGAAAAGATGCCAGTGACCATTTCCCTTGGGCTCTGGGCAACATTGATCACCTATCTGGTGTCGATCCCCCTGGGCATCCGCAAGGCGGTGCATCACGGCTCGGCATTCGATGTGTGGAGCAGCACGGCGATCATCATTGGCTACGCGATGCCGGCGTTCCTCTTCGCGATGTTCCTGATCGTGGTGTTTGCCGGCGGTACGTCGTTGAACTGGTTTCCGGTGCGCGGGCTGGTGTCGGATAACTTCGAGTCGCTGTCGACACTGGGCAAGATCGCCGACTACTTCTGGCACTTGGTGCTGCCGGTCACGTCGCTGGTGATCGGCGGCTTCGCCACCCTGACGATCCTGACCAAGAACTCGTTCCTCAATGAAATCACCCGCCAGTACGTGGTCACCGCGCGAGCCAAGGGCATGAGCGAACGCCGGGTGCTGTACGGCCACGTGTTCCGCAACGCGATGCTGCTGGTGGTATCGGGTATTCCCCAGGCGTTCATCAGCGTGTTCTTCGCCGGTTCCCTGCTGATCGAGGTGATTTTTTCCCTCGACGGCCTGGGACGCATGAGCTACGAGGCCGCCGTCTCCCGGGATTATCCGGTGGTGTTCGGCTCCTTGTTCATCTTTACGCTGTTCGGCCTGCTGATCAAACTCGTCGGCGACCTCTGCTACACCCTGGTGGACCCGCGCATCGACTTCGCGGCGAGGAACGCCTGATGTTCAAGTTTTCCCCCTTGGGCCGTCGGCGCTTCGAACGTTTCAAGAAAAATCGTCGGGGCTGGTGGTCGCTGTGGCTGTTCATCGGCCTGTTCATCCTGACCCTGGGCGGCGAACTGATCGCCAATGACAAGCCGCTGGTGGTGAGCTACCAGGGCTCGCTGTATTTCCCGGTGTTCAAACGCCATACCGAACAGGAATTTGGTGGGCAGCTGCCGTTCCAGGCCGACTACCGCAGCAGCTACGTGCAGAACCTGATCCACAAGGACGGCGGCTGGCTGTGGTTCCCACCGATCCCGTTCAGCGACGATACACCCAATTACGACCTCAACCAGCCGGCCCCGAGCCCACCCTCGACCGTGAACTGGCTGGGCACCGATGACCAATCTCGGGACGTGCTGGCCCGGGTGATCTTCGGTGCGCGAGTGTCTATCCTGTTCGCCCTGGCACTGACCGCCATCAGCACGCTGATCGGTATCGCCGCCGGTGCGTTGCAGGGGTATTACGGTGGTTGGGTGGATTTGCTCGGGCAACGCTTGCTGGAAGTCTGGTCCGGGCTTCCGGTGCTCTACCTGTTGATCATCCTGTCCGGCTTCGTGGAACCGAACTTCTGGTGGCTGCTGGGGATCATGGCGCTGTTTTCCTGGCTGGCCCTGGTGGACGTGGTCCGTGCCGAGTTCCTGCGCGGGCGCAACCTGGAATACGTCAAGGCGGCCAGGGCCCTGGGGCTCAGTGATCGCAAGGTGATCATGCGGCATATTCTGCCCAACGCGATGAACGCCACCCTGAGTTACTTGCCCTTCATCCTCACCGGGGCGATCTCGACCCTCACCGCTCTGGATTTCCTCGGCTTCGGCATGCCGGCCGGCAGCGCGTCGCTGGGGGAACTGATCGCCCAAGGCAAGCAAAACCTGCAAGCGCCGTGGCTGGGGTTGACGGCATTTTTCACCCTGGCCCTGATTCTTTCCCTGTTGGTGTTTATCGGCGAGGCGTTGCGAGACGCGTTCGACCCACGCTCTTGAAAACAGCCATGAAGCGAAACCTTGAGATGAGCGACAACCTAATCGAAATCCGCGACTTGAGCGTGGCCTTCAACGACCAGACGGTGGTGCGCAACCTGTGCCTGGACATCCGCCCCGGCGAGTGCCTGGCCCTCGTGGGCGAGTCCGGCTCGGGCAAGTCGGTGACCGCCCATTCGATCCTGCAATTGCTGCCCGAGAATGAAGCCCATACCAGCGGCAGCATTCGCTATCGCGGCCAGGAGCTGGTGGGGGCCGACACCCAGGCTCTGCGGGAGCTGCGCGGCAATCGCATCGCGATGATCTTCCAGGAGCCAATGACTTCGCTGAACCCGCTGCACAGCGTCGAAAAGCAGATCGGCGAAACGCTGATGCTGCACAAGGGCCTGGGGGGCAAAGCCGCGCGCCAGCGGATTCTGGAGCTGCTGACCCTGGTTGGCATTCAAAACCCTGTCGAGCGACTCAAGGCCTATCCGCATCAACTGTCCGGCGGTCAGCGACAGCGGGTCATCATCGCCATGGCCCTGGCCTGCGAGCCGGAACTGTTGATCGCCGACGAACCGACCACCGCGCTGGACGTGACCGTGCAGCGCAAGATCCTGCTGCTGCTCAAGTCCTTGCAGCAACGGCTCGGCATGTCCTTGCTGCTGATCAGTCACGACCTCAATCTGGTGCGCAGCATTGCCCAACGGGTGTGTGTGATGAAGGCCGGGGAAATCGTCGAGCAGGCGCCGTGCGAAACCCTGTTCAGCGCACCGAAACATCCCTACAGCTGCGAGCTGCTGCACGCCGAACCGGAAGGCGAGGCCCTGCCCCGGGACGACCGCGAGGAGGTGTTGCAAGTGCAAGACCTGCGCGTGAGTTTTCCCCTGAGCGGCGGGCTGTTCCGGCGCAAGGAATACTTGCGCGCCGTGGACGGTATCAGCCTGAGCATCCAGCGCGGCAAGACCCTGGGCATCGTCGGCGAATCCGGCTCCGGTAAGTCCACCCTCGGCCAGGCGATCCTGCGCCTGATCGAGTCCGAAGGCAGCATCCGTTTCCAGGGCCAGGCCCTCGATCATCTGTCGCAAAAAGCCCTGCGACCGTGGCGCAAGCAGATGCAGGTGGTGTTCCAGGACCCGTTCGGCAGCCTCAGCCCGCGCATGTCAGTGCAGCAGATCATCAGCGAGGGCCTGGAGGTCCACCAGCCTTCCAGCCCCGAACAGTGTGAAGCCCGAGTGATCCAGGCCCTCAAGGAGGTCGGCCTCGACCCTGCGACCCGTCATCGCTACCCCCACGAGTTCTCCGGCGGCCAGCGCCAGCGCATCGCCATTGCCCGGGCCCTGGTGCTCAAGCCAGCGTTGATTTTGCTGGACGAACCCACCTCGGCACTGGATCGCACCGTGCAGAAACAAGTCGTCGCCCTGCTCCGTCAGCTCCAGCAGAAGTACGACTTGACCTACCTGTTCATCAGCCACGACCTGGCGGTGGTCCGCGCCCTGGCCCACGACATGATCGTGATCAAGGACGGCAAAGTGGTCGAGCAAGGCGCCAGTCATGACGTGTTCGACTCACCCCAGCATCCCTATACCAAGGAGTTGTTGGCGGCGGCGCATCCGGGGTAATCCTGTCAGCTTGCAGGATTGCGTGCCGTGACGATCCACGCCGCGCCGTCGATCATCACCGACCGCTCACCAGGGAGGCCCGCGAAGGCGGCACGAACCGCGGCCCAGGCGCGGGCGCGGATGTCGTCGGACTGATCAGCTAACACAAGCGACAGCGGGCCGCCCTCGAACGCCATCTTCACCGCGTCGTCGATCGCCGCGTCCCGCGTCCCGCCCTCGCCGAACGGGATGGCAGCATCGAAGGGCGTGAGAGCGATATCGGTGAAGCCGGCCGCCGTCAGGATGCGTGTCACCCGCCCCCGGTCGCCGAACGAGAACGGACCGGGTGCTTCGGGACCGGGCGGCGCGGGTAGCGGGACGATGTCCTTGATCGCGCCCATCGGCAGGCGTAGCCAATCGTTCTCGGCCACGCCGCGCCAGCAGACGAAAGCGACCCTCCCGCCGGGCCGGAGCGCGCGTCGCATATGGGTGAAGGCCCCTGTGGGATCGTCGAAGAACATGACTCCGAAGCGCGAGAACAGGATGTCGAACGCCCCCTCGGGCAGCTCGGCGCTGCTGGCGTCGGCTACCCGGAACTGGGCCGGCGTATCCTGTGGCGCCAGTGCGCGCGCTCGGCCGATCAGCGGTTCGGATATGTCCACGCCCAGCACATGGCCGCCCGCACCGACGCGGCCAGCCAGTTCCAGACTCGACGCGCCCGCGCCGCAGCCGACGTCCAGCACGCGTTCGCCCATGGCGGGCGCGGCGGCTTCGATCGCGGCCTGGCCGAATACCGCAAACATGGCGTCGAGCCGGGCCTGGTTGGCGGCCCAGTACTCACCGCTTTGGCCATTCCAGTCGGCGACCTGATAGGCTTTTTGCTCTGTCATGACATCTCCTCGTTTTGATTCGTTCTTAACCAGCATCCCTTTGATCGAGGCAAGGGGGGAAAGGACGCTACTTGGCCCATGCCGCGATCCGTTCCGCGATCGCCTCAGGGGCTTCGATGTGCAGGAAGTGACCGACGCCGGGGACGACCTCCATCGCGTGCGGGGCGGCGAACCGATGTCGGTCGTCGACCTGCGCGGGGAGGATGCAGCCGTCGTTGGCACCGTGAAGCTGCAACAGGGGCACCGTGATCGGCTGAGACATGCGGCGCGTCGCACCAATCATGCCGGGGCGCAGCATCGCCCGGTAATACTTTAGGGGCGCGGGCATGCTCTTGCGCAGATGCTCGTGTAGCTCCGCCTTGAGAGCGGGATCGAGCGAGAAGCCGGGCGACCACTGACGCCAGAGGCGGTCGATGAAGGCAAGATCGCGGGCGGTGGCGATCCAGCCGCTTCCAGGCAGTTGAAAGAGCCCCATGTACGAGCTCCGGCGCAGTTGAGCGGGGTGCGTCAGCCGGCTCATGAACGTGAGTGGATGAGGGATTGCGAGCGCGACCGCGCGTTCGATCCGCTCCGGCGCGGTGACGCAGGCGTCATAGGTGATCAGGGCGCCCCAGTCGTGACCAATCAACTCCACGGCTCGCCCCGGAGACCAGCGGTCGATCAGCGCGAGCACGTCGCTGGTGAGGGCTGCGAAGTCGAACGGACCCGCGGTCGGGGACGGTGAGTAACCGCGAAGCCAGGGTGCGATGACGTGACGGCCACGACGGCCGAGCTCGGCAAGGAAGGGCTTCGCGGTCGGCGGATGATCCGGGAAACCGTGCAAGACGATCGTCGGTTGACCATCGGGATCCCCCCCCTTCAGCGCATGAAAGGTGCCGTGTGGCAGGTCGAAAGTGACGTGTTCAAACTCCATCTGTTTCAGCCTTTTTTCAAGAGTGGTCGGGCGAGAATGCTGATGCTGGCTTCGGTTTTTCTGGTCTTGGACATGTGCGCCTTCATGCTCATCTCCAATCTGTGCTCTCAAGCCGGCATCGACTGCTGGGCGAAAGTACCCGCCATCGCGCCTTGCCATATTTCTGGAGTCAGGCCGTGCAAAAGCCGGGGACGGCAACCTTCTGGAACAAATGCGGGGTGGCGACGACGGATGGCGGATAGGCCGAAACCTTCGCGACGAATTCGGGACGAGCGAAGGCATCGCGCAGCGTCTCGGTGGACTCCCACACCACATAGTTCAGGAACGTCGGGCTGTCACCGATCGCTCGGTGCAATTGGGTGGAGATGAAGCCCGGCTGCTTCTTCAGGGTTTCGCCAGCCGCCTTGAAGGCGTCCAGGAAGCCCGCTTCGTCGGCGGAACCGACCGTGAATATGTTGATAAGTACGATTGGCGCGGCCGAGATGCCGAGTTGGCGCTCAAGCGGGAATTTATCGTCTAGCGGCTTGAATTTCTTCAGGACTTCCATGGTGGCACTCGCTTCTGTTGTGAAATTGAAATTGGCGTGATCGATGCTGCTTGCTCTCAAACCAGCATCGACTGCTGGGCGGAGATGCCCGCCGTCGCGCCTTGCCATGATGCCGTGGTGACCGAGGGCATTGCGGGGTTGGCGAGGTCGCCGGCGGCGTAGATGCCGGGCACGCTGGTTTCGCGGCGCTCGTCGACCTTGAGGACGATGCCCTGGGGCGTATCGACCGTGGCGAGACCCAGCGATTCATGCAGGCGTGCGGACGGCTTGTTGCGCGGATGCGCGAACAGGATGTCGACCGCGACAGAGGGGCCGGCGTCGAGCCTGACGGTGGCGTTATGGCTCTCGTCATGGTCGATTTCGGTGACCCGGCCATCGACGACAGGGATGCCACGGCGCGCCAGATCGGCCCGGATATCGGGTGAAATGTCGTGACCATTGGCGAAGACCGTCAACGTGTCAGTCCAATCGTGGTACAGCCTGACGTAGTTGTGCGACATTGGGCCGGACCAGACGAGGCCCCAATGCCGACCGGCAACTTCAAAGCCGTCGCAATAGGGGCAAGGCACGATGGAGGAGCCCCAGCCTTCGGTAAAGCCGGAAAGTTCAGGCATCTGGTCGACGACGCCATAGCTCAGGATCAGACGGCGCGCCCTGAGGGTTTCGCCCTCGCTCGTGAGGACGGAGAAATCGTCGATGGCGCCGGAGATGCTCTCGGCCCGGGCATTGACCAGCTGGATCGTGGGATAGCGTGCCAACTGCTGCCGCGCCTCGGCCAGGATCTCCAGCGGTGGCTTGTGGTCGTGGCCGAGCAGGCCATGGGAGTGGTCGGCGAAGCGATTGCGCGGCAGGCCGGTATCGAGAACGGTGACCTTGCGGCGGGCACGGCCGAGTTGCAGGGCGGCGGCAAGCCCGGCAAAGCTACCGCCGATGATGATGACGTCATTCATGTTGATGGGCTCCGTACTGTGGAGGGAGGAGATTGGTTTGTACTTTAAGATACTTTGAAGTACCATAATTCAAGAATTAGAATACTGTCAAGTACTGGAATTTTTATGACCGAAAACAGCCAGGCCCGTCGCGGCCGGCCCGCCAACGAGGCGCTTGGCCAAACTATAGTCGACGCTGCGGGCGAACTTTTTGTGGAGTTGGGTTTTCAAGCGACGACCATGGACAAGGTCGCCCAGCGGGCGAAGATCTCCAAGCTCAGCATCTATCGGCACTTCGAGAACAAGGAGGCGCTGTTCAGTGCGGCCATCGCGGCCCACTGCCATCAATTTGCACCGCAGGCCCTTATTGAAGGCGTCGGCGGTTCGGCGGCAGATCAGCTCATGGCGGTGGGAACATCCCTGCTTCGCACCTTGTTGAGCGCGGACGTGCGCAGTGTCGAAGCCATGATCATGGCCGACAAGACCAATCAAAAGTCGTTAAGCAAGCGCCAATACGAAGCCGGCCCCGCCTATGTCATCGCCCAGATCGAGGCGCTGTTGGGTCAGTTGCACGCGAAGGCGGTCCTGAACGTGCCCGACCCCCTGGGATCCGCCCGCTTGTTTGCCGCGCTTTTCAAAGGATCCGATCTCCTGATAATCGCGCGCTTCGATGAGGCCAGAGCAGAGGACGACAACGAAATCGAATCCTATTGCCGGTCGGCCGTCGCCATGTTCATCGCCGCGCACGGTGGCGACGACAAACCCCCTCTCTCTGGAAATGCCTGATGAACCCCACCGAAAGCCTCAAGGATTACAAGCGCGTGCGCACGCTGGCGATCCGTTCGCTGTTCGAGATCATCGAGCAGTCCAGCGAAGGCACGGTGATTGTCGACCGCGATGCGAACATCGTCTGGATGAACGAACGCTATGCCCGCCGTTTCGGCCTGAACTCGGCGCAGGAAGCCATCGGTCGGGCGTGCGAGAGCGTGATTCCCAGCAGCCTGTTACGCGAAGTGGTGCGCACCGGGCGCCCGATCCTGCTGGACATGCAGGACACGCCCAAGGAACCCCTCGTGGTGATGCGCCTGCCGATCCACGACAGCGCGGGTGCGGTGATCGGTGCCATCGGCTTTGCCTTGTTCGATGAGTTGCGCAGCCTGTCGCCGATGCTCAAGCGCTACCTGAGCATGCAGGAAGAACTGGCCTCCACCCGCTCGCTGCTGCGGGCGCGGCAGACCAAGTACAACTTTGCCCATTTCATTGGCACCAGCAACGCCGGCCTTGAGGTCAAGCGTCGTGCCCGGCGCAGCGCCAGCGCCGATTCGCCGGTGCTGCTGCTCGGCGAAACCGGCACCGGCAAGGAACTGCTGGCCCAGGCCATCCACAGTGCTTCGCCGCGGGCGCACAAGGCGTTCGTCAGCATCAACAGCGCGGCGATTCCTGAATCGCTGCTGGAAGCCGAATTCTTCGGCACCGCGCCAGGGGCGTTTACCGGGGCCGACCGCAAGGGCCGCGCCGGTAAACTGCAGATCGCCCAGGGCGGTACGCTGTTCCTCGACGAGATCGGCGACATGCCACTGCCGCTGCAAAGCAAGCTGCTGCGGGTGCTTCAGGAAAAGGAATACGAACCGGTGGGTTCCAACGAGGTGCTGCAAAGCGACGTGCGGGTGATCGCCGCCACCTCCATGGACCTGGAGGCGGCGATCAAGCGCGGAGAGTTTCGCGCCGACCTGTATTACCGCCTCAACGTGCTGCCGATCCACGTTCCGCCCTTGCGTGAACGCCTGGATGATTTGCCGGCCCTGAGCGAAGCGATCCTGGAAGAGTTGCGCAGCCAGCACGAACTGAACCCCACCGCCCTCGCCCTGCTATGCCAACACGCCTGGCCGGGCAACATCCGCGAACTGCGCAACGTGCTGGAACGCGCCGCGTTGCTCAGCGACGACCTGGTGCTCACGGCGGCGGACATCCGCGCGGCTATCGGGACGTTCATACCGGTAACCCGCCCGGCAAGTCCGAGCCTGGAACCGTTGCCGCAAGAAACTTTCAGCCAGGCCCGGGCACGCTTCGACCGACAGTTGATCGAAACCACTCTCGCGCAATGCGGGGGCAAAGTGGTTGAAGCGGCCGAGCGGTTGGGGTTGGGGAGGTCGACCTTGTACAAAAAGATGGTGGCGCTAGGGATTGCGGACTCTCAATAGAGAGACTTCATTCTCAAAATATAGACTTGTGGTTTTGGAGCGCTTCGCACTCATCGCGAGCAAGCTCGCTCCCACAGGGATAGGAGTTCCTCTGAAGTACGCGGTCAACTGTGGGAGCGAGCTTGCTCGCGATGAGGTCCTGCACACTCCAAAAAATTCTCGAAACAGAGACATGCCTCTCATTCGCGCCCTACAACCTCAATTAATTTCCTTATATTTCAGCCGGTTACACACCTGGCACAAAACTCGCTAACGCCCTCCCCACAGCTTCATCACAACAATAACAATCCAGGAGACACACCATGAGTGTGATCATTGCCTTGGCAGCCCTCGCGCTGCTGATGGTCGCCGCCTACCGTGGCTACAGCGTTATCCTCTTTGCCCCCATCGCCGCCCTCGGTGCCGTCCTGCTCACCGACCCGTCTGCCGTCGCCCCCGCCTTCACCGGGGTGTTCATGGAGAAAATGGTCGGCTTCATCAAACTGTATTTCCCGGTGTTCCTGCTCGGCGCGGTGTTTGGCAAGCTGATCGAGCTGTCGGGGTTCTCCCGCTCCATCGTCGCCGCGGCGATTCGTCTGTTGGGTACGCGCCAGGCCATGTTGGTGATCGTGCTGGTCTGCGCCCTGCTGACCTATGGCGGCGTGTCGCTGTTCGTGGTGGTGTTCGCGGTCTACCCGTTTGCCGCCGAGATGTTCCGCCAGAGTAATATTCCCAAGCGCTTGATCCCGGCCACCATTGCCCTGGGTGCGTTCTCGTTCACCATGGACGCCCTGCCCGGCACGCCGCAGATCCAGAACATCATTCCCAGCACGTTCTTCAACACCACCGCCTGGGCCGCACCTTGGCTGGGTGTGATCGGTACGATCTTCGTGTTCAGCCTCGGCATGCTGTTCCTGCAGCGCCAGCGCAACAAGGCCCAGCGTGTGGGCGAAGGCTACGGCACCGAACTGCGCAACGAACCGGAAACCGCCGAAGACATCAAGCTGCCGAACCCTTGGATCGCCGTTTCGCCACTGCTGGCGGTGGGCATCATGAACCTGCTGTTCACCCAGTGGATCCCACAGTGGTACGGCAAGACCCACAGCCTGGCGCTGCCGGGCATGGCGACGCCAGTGACCAGCGACATCGCCAAGCTCACCGCGATCTGGGCAGTGCAGGCGGCGTTGCTGGTGGGCATCATCATGGTCCTGATATTCGGTTTCCGGGCCATTCGCAGCAAGCTGGCCGAAGGCAGCAAGAGCGCCGTGGGCGGTGCATTGCTGGCGGCAATGAACACCGCTTCGGAATACGGTTTCGGCGCGGTCATCGCCTCCTTACCGGGCTTCCTGGTACTGGCCGACTGGCTCAAGAGCATTCCCAACCCACTGGTCAACGAAGCGGTGACCGTCACGCTGCTGGCGGGCATCACCGGTTCCGCCTCGGGCGGCATGAGCATCGCTTTGGCGGCGATGTCGGAAAGTTTCATCAGCGCCGCCCACGCCGCCAACATTCCCCTGGAAGTGCTGCACCGGGTAGCCGCCATGGCCAGCGGCGGCATGGACACCCTGCCCCACAACGGCGCGGTGATTACTCTGCTGGCGGTGACCGGGCTGACCCACCGCGAAGCCTACAAAGACATTTTCTGCATTACGCTGATCAAGACCCTCGCGGTGTTCTTCGTGATCGCTGTGTTCTACGCCACTGGCATTGTGTGAGGTTCCCATGACAACCACTCTTTCGGGCAAGACCGCCCTGGTCACCGGTTCTACCAGCGGCATCGGCCTGGGCATTGCCCTGAGCCTGGCCAAGGCCGGGGCCAACCTGATCCTCAACGGCTTTGGCGATGCCTCGGCGGTGATCGCCGAGGTGAAACAGTTCGGCGGCAAGGTTGGTCATCATCCGGCCGATGTCAGCGACCCGGCGCAGATCGCCGACATGCTCGCCTACGCCGAGCGCGAGTTCGGCGGCGTTGACATTCTGGTGAACAACGCCGGGATCCAGCACGTGGCCGCCGTGGAAGATTTCCCCGTGGAGCGCTGGGACTCGATCATCGCCATCAACCTGTCCTCGGTGTTCCACGCCACCCGCCTGAGCCTGCCGGGCATGCGCGCCAAAGGCTGGGGGCGGATTATCAACGTCGCCTCGGTGCATGGCCAGGTCGGCTCGGTGGGCAAGGCGGCGTATGTCGCGGCCAAGCATGGGGTGATTGGCCTGACCAAGGTGGTTGGCCTGGAAACCGCCACCAGCAACGTGACCTGCAACGCCATCTGCCCGGGCTGGGTGCTGACGCCACTGGTGCAAAAACAGATCGACGATCGCATTGCCGCCGGCGTCGATCCGCAACAGGCCCAGCATGACCTGTTGGCCGAGAAACAGCCGTCCCTGGAATTCGTCACCCCGCCGCAACTGGGGGAACTGGTGCTTTTCCTATGCAGCGAAGCCGGCAGCCAGGTGCGCGGTGCGGCGTGGAATATTGATGGTGGGTGGCTGGCTCAATAACCCCACAATCCTCTGGCAAACGCGGTTTTGTGGCGAGGGAGCTTGCTCCCGCTGGACTGCGCAGCAGGCCCATTAGGCGGCCGCTACGCAACCGAGCGGGAGCAAGCTCCCTCGCCACAGAAGCGGTTCTCGCCATAAATAACGCCTTGTGCTGCAATGTTTATAAGCCCGAAAAAACAAGAGGCACCCCATGTCCGACATCCTCTGGCAACCCAGCCCCGAACGCATCGCCCAGTCGCGCATGAACGCCTTTCGCCAGTTCGTCAACGCGCGACATCACCTGCAACTGCACGACTACCCCGCCCTGCACGCCTGGAGCATCGACCAGCGCGAAGCCTTCTGGCAGGCCATTGTCGATTTTTTCGAGATCCACTTTCACCAAGCTCCCGACGCGGTACTGGTGGAGGGTGCGCAAATGCCCAGCGCCCAGTGGTTCCCTGGCGCCACCCTGAACTTCGCCGAGCACCTGCTGCGCCGCCGCGATGACGCCGTCGCGGTGGTGGCGCTCGACGAAAACGGCAGCCAGGAACAACTGACCTGGGCCGAACTCGCCGCCCATGTCGCTGGCCTGCAAACAAGCTTGAAAGCTGCCGGCGTCACCCAGGGAGATCGAGTCGCCGCGTGCATGCCCAACACCTGGCAAACCCTGGTGGGCATGCTCGCCACCACCAGCCTGGGGGCCATCTGGTCGTGCTCGTCACCGGACTTCGGCACCCAAGGGGTCATCGACCGGTTCGGCCAGATCGAACCCAAGGTGCTGATCACCTGCGCCGGTTATCGCTACGCGGGCAAGGTCATCGACCAGCGAACCAAGGTCAACGAAATCCTTGAACGTTTGCCGTCATTGCAGCAATTGATCGTGCTGCCTTATGCCCAGCCTGACGCCTGCGTCGAGGACTTCAAGACCCCGGCCGCTGTCGCGTTGTGGAACGACTTTTATCAGAGCGGTGGCGAACCGGCGTTCGTCAGCGTGCCCTTCGACCACCCGCTGTACATCCTGTATTCCAGCGGCACGACCGGCGTGCCGAAATGCATCGTCCATGGCACCGGGGGCGTGCTGCTGCAACACGTCAAGGAACATGGCCTGCACGTCGACCTCGGGCCCGAGGATCGGCTGTTCTACTACACCACCTGCGGCTGGATGATGTGGAACTGGCTGGTGTCGGCCCTCGCCGTGGGCAGCACGGTGGTGCTCTACGATGGTTCGCCGTTCCACCCCGGTCCCGAGCGCTTGCTGGACCTGATCGACCAGCAGCGCATCAGCGTATTCGGCACCAGCCCCAAGTTCCTCGCCGCCCTGGAAAGCGAGGGCCTCAAGCCCCGCCAGACGCACCGTTTGGACAGCCTGAGAGCCCTGCTCTCCACCGGTTCGGCACTGGCGCCCCATAGCTACGATTATGTGTACCGCGACATCAAGGCCGATGTCTGCCTGGCCTCGATGTCCGGCGGCACCGACATTGTGTCCTGCTTCGTCAACGGCAACCCGCTGTCACCGGTGAGCCGGGGCGAAATGCAGGGCAAGAGCCTGGGCATGGCCGTGCAGGTCTGGAACGAGGCCGGCAATCCAGTCATCGGTGAAAAAGGTGAGTTGGTGTGCACCCGGCATTTCCCGGCGATGCCCATTGGTTTGTGGAACGACCCTCGGCAGGAAAAGCTTCGCGCCTCCTACTTCGCCCAGTTTCCCGGCGTGTGGGCCCAAGGCGACTACGCCGAAGAACTGCCCCACGGCGGTTTCCTGATCCATGGCCGCTCCGATGCCGTGCTCAACCCAGGCGGCGTGCGCATCGGCACGGCAGAAATTTATCGGCAGGTGGAAAAAGTCGAGCAAGTGCTGGACTGCGTCGCCATCGGCCAGCGATGGCAGGGCGATGTCCGGGTGGTGCTGTTCGTGCGCCTGCGCGATGGCGTGACGCTGAATGAAGCCTTGGCGCAACAGATCCGCCAGGTCATCCGGGCCAACACCACACCGCGTCATGTGCCGGCGAAGATCCTCGCGGTCAGTGATATTCCACGAACCATCAGCGGCAAGGTGGTGGAGTTGGCGGTGCGCAACGTGGTGCATGGCGAGGCGGTGAAGAACACCGATGCCCTGGCCAACCCCGAGGCGTTGGAGCAGTTTCGGGATCGACCGGAGCTTGCCGACTGAGCGCAACAGGCAGTTTTGTGGCGAGGGGCGGTCCCCGACACGATCAATCCATAAGCCCCCACTCACCCGCCGCCGGATCGGCCGGTGGCACCGCGCCCGACTCGGTATGCAACTTCAACCGCAACCGCAGGTTGTTCGCCGAGTCGGCATTTTTCAGCGCTTCTTCCTCATCGATGGCGCCTTCGACCACCAGGTTGAACAGCGCGTGATCAAAGGTTTGCATCCCCAACTCCTCTGACTTCTCCATGATGCCCTTGAGCTCGCCGAGCTCGTTGCGCCGGATCAGGTCGGCCACCGTCGGCGAGCCCAGCATGACCTCCACCGCCGCTCGCCGCTGGCCGGTGCGGGTACGCACCAGGCGCTGGGAGACAAACGCCTTGAGGTTGTTGCCCAGGTCATTGAGCAATTGCGGCCGACGTTCTTCCGGAAAGAAATTGATCACCCGGTCCAGGGCCTGGTTGGCGTTATGGGCATGCAAGGTGGAAATCACCAGGTGCCCGGTGTCGGCGAAAGCCAAGGCATGCTCCATGGTTTCCCGGTCACGGATTTCGCCGATCAGCACCACGTCCGGCGCCTGGCGCAGCGTGTTTTTCAGGGCTGCATGGAAACTGCGGGTGTCGACACCGACTTCCCGTTGATTGATGATGGATTTCTTGTGCCGATGGATATACTCCACCGGGTCCTCGATGGTGATGATGTGGCCGCTGCTGTTGCGATTGCGGTAATCGATCAGCGCCGCCAGGGAGGTCGACTTGCCCGAGCCTGTCGCACCGACGAACAACATCAACCCCTGTTTCTGCATGATGGTGTCTAAAAGCACTCGAGGCAGTTTCAGGTCTTCGAAGCGCGGGATGTCCAGCTTGACGTTGCGAATCACCATGGACACGTCATTGCGCTGCTTGAAGATATTGACCCGGAACCGCCCGACGCCGGCCAGGGAGATCGCCAGGTTCATTTCCAACTCCCGATCGAACTCAAGGCGCTGTTCGGCGTCCATCAGAGACCCGGCGAGCCTGGCAATGTCGCCGACCTTGAACGCCTCGTTACCCAAGGGTTTGAGCACACCCTCGAAACGCGCGCACGGCGGCGCACCCGTAGACATGTAAAGGTCGGAACCATTCTGGCTCGCCAGGATTCGCAACAACGGATCGATTTCCATGGACTGAAACTTCCGCGAGACATCAATGAAACAAGTTGAGCCGAACATGAAACCCTTCAGACCCGCCCGCACTTACTTTCCTCAAAGGATAGTAGACGCCGTGGTACAGACACGACAGCCAGGGGTCGCCTGATGCACGCGACACCCGCCGGCAGCGATATACAGCGCCTGATCAGCCAGGTGGACTGGGCCCTGACCCCGCTGGGCGCTGCCCACAACTGGCCCCAGAGCCTGCGCACCGCCGTGGACATCATGCTTCATTCGCCCATGGCGATGGCCTTGCTGTGGGGACCGCAGCTGTCCCATCTCTACAACGACGCCTTCGGCCGACTGGCCGGTGACAAGCACCCCCGGGCATTCGGCCAACCGACCCATACAGCATGGCCCGAACTCAAGAGTACGACCGAAGGGATTTATCACCGTGTGTTGCAAGGCCAGACACACTCCTGCCGCGACCAGCAATGGCGCGTACCCTTCGCCGGCCGTCTCTGTGATGTCTGGCTGGACCTGACCTACAGCCCGGTGCGTGACGAAAGCGGCAGCGTCGCCGGCATCCTGGTCACCGCCATCGAGACCAGCGAACGCCGCCGCCTGGCGATGGAGTTCGAACGCCGCTCCGAGGCCAGCCTCAAGGCCCAGCACGAAAGCGAAGAACGCCTGCAATTGGCCCTGGCCGCCGCCGATGCGCTGGGCACCTGGGATTGGGACATCAGCGAAGACCGCTTTATTGCCGATGCACACTTCGCCCTGTTGCATGGCGTCGACCCCAGCCTGTCACGCCAGTTGCCTATCAGTGCCTACCTCGAAGGCGTGCACCCCGAGGACCGGGCGATGGTTGCCCGCAGCATCAAGCACTGCATCACCCATGGCACCGAATACGCCGAGGAGTACCGACTGCTGCAGCCCGACGATGAGTTGCGCTGGGTGTACGTGCGCGGCCGTTGCTACAAGGATCGCCACGGCCGACCCAAGCGTTTTCTTGGCGCGGCGCTGGACCTGACCGAACGCAAGCGCACCGAGCAAGCCCTGCGCCAGAGCCAGACCGAGCTGCAGTTGATCATCAATGCCATGCCGATCCTCATCAGCTACGTGGACCGCGAAGAGCGTTTCCGTCTGAACAATAGCGCTTACCTGGACTGGTACGGCCTGACCCCGCAGGAGCTCTACGGCAAGACCATCCGTGAAGTGCTCGGCGAAGAGGCCTATGCCGCCCGCGCCCAACAGATCGCCGATGCCCTGGCCGGCAAGCCGTGCAGCTTCACCGTGCAGATGGACCATCGCGACGGGCGCCCGCGCCATTCGCTGATCAACTACCTGCCTCGCCATGGCGCGGACGGTGCGGTGAACGGTTTCTACATCTTCGTGATCGACGAAACCGAGAGCCGGAAAACCGAGGAGGCCCTGCGCAACCTCAACGAAACACTGGAAGAACGCGTCATCGCCCGTACCCAGCAACTGGCCGAAGCCAATCACCGCCTGCAAAGCGAGATGTTCGAACGCGAGCGCGCCGAAGAAGCCTTGCGCCATGCGCAGAAAATGGAGGCCGTCGGCCAGCTCACGGGCGGCATTGCCCATGACTTCAACAACATGCTCACCGGCATCCTCGGCAGCCTCGACCTGATGCAACGCTACATCGCCGCCGGCCGCGCCGCCGAGATCGGGCGCTTCACCGAAGCGGCGGTTTCCTCGGCCAACCGCGCGGCGGCCCTGACCCATCGGCTGCTGGCATTTTCCCGGCGCCAGTCCCTGGACCGCAAACCGCTGGACGCCAATGACCTGGTGCATTCGCTCGAAGACCTGCTGAGCCGCACCACCGGCGATCACATCGTGCTGCGGCTGCAACTGGCCAGCGAGCTGTGGCCGGTCAACACCGACGCCAGCCAGTTGGAAAACGCCCTGCTCAACCTGGTGATCAACGCCCGCGATGCCATGCCCGAGGGCGGTGAATTGGTCATCGAAACCGCCAATGTCTATCTCGACGGTACGGACATCAACACCCTGGAGCCGGTCAAGGCCGGGGATTACGTGATGATCGCCGTCAGTGACAACGGCAGCGGCATGACCCCCGCCGTGCTGGCCAAGGCTTTCGATCCGTTCTTCACCACCAAGCCTATCGGCCAAGGCACCGGCCTGGGCTTGTCGATGATCTACGGCTTTGCCCAGCAGTCGGGTGGACACCTCAACCTGGACAGTGTGCCGGGCCAAGGCACACGGGTGCAGTTGTACCTGCCGCGCTTGCACGCTTCGTCAGCCCAACCACCCGAGACACCAGAGACGGTCGTCGTACCGCCCGCCATCGCCGGGGAGACCGTGTTGCTGGTGGAGGATGAACCCGCCGTGCGCATGCTGGTGCTCGACCTGTTGCAAGCCTTGGGCTACACCGCTCTGGAAGCACGGGACGCCATGACGGCCCTGCCCATGCTGGAATCGGACCAGCGCATCGACCTGTTGGTGACCGACGTCGGGCTGCCGGGCATGAATGGCCGGCAACTGGCGGAAATCGCCCGCCAGCACCGCCCGGGGCTGAAAGTGCTGTTCATGACCGGTTACGCGCAGAAAGCCGCCGAACGCCAGGGGTTCCTCGAACAAGGCATGGACATGGTCGCCAAGCCGTTCACCCTGGATCTGCTGGCCAACAAGATCCGGACGATGATCAACCATGGCAACTGACTTGAGGCATAATTGCCGCCCCGTCGCACCGTTCAGGTCACCGCAGCAATGAAAGCCCAAGCCCGCCATATCCTGGTGAAAACCGCCGAAGAAGCCGAACAGCTCAAGCAACGCATCGCCAAGGGCGAAGCCTTCGATGTGCTGGCCAAGAAATACTCCACCTGCCCTTCGGGCAAACGCGGCGGCGACTTGGGTGAGGTAAGGCCGGGGCAGATGGTGGGCGTGATCGATGCGGTGATTTTCAAGAAACCGCTGCGGGTGGTGCATGGGCCGATCAAGAGCAAGTTCGGGTATCACCTGGTGCAGGTGTTCTACCGGGATTGAAATGATGGTGTGTTGCGAACACCGTCCCGGTGGTGAGGGGATTTATCCCCGCTGGACTGCGAAGCAGTCCCAAGACCTGCACCCCGGTGTCTCAGCCCGACTGCGTTCAACCTGCCCGAGGTCGCTTCGCGCCCAACGGGGATAAATCCCCTCGCCACAGCAAGCTCCCTCGCCACAGGAAAGTCCAAACTCGTGCCGTCAGTCCTTGGGCATCAACGCTCCCGGCACCTGGATCACCCGGCTCGCCAACAGATGCCCGGCCTCGGCCGCCTCCACCGGGCTGCCGCCCAGCAAACGACTCGCCAGGTACGCAGCACTGAAGGAGTCCCCCGCCGCCGTGGTGTCCACAACGCGCTCGACCCGCAAGGCAGGAACTTCATAGGACTGGCCGTCGCAACGAATCAGGCAGGCCTCGGCACCGCGCTTGAGTACCACCTCGGGGGTGCCAAGCTGCGCATAGGCGGCGAACACCGCTTCGCTGTCGGCATGACCGAACAATGCCTGCTCGTCCTCTACGGTCAGCAGCGCCAGTTCCACATAGGGCAAGACGCTGCGATACGCCACCCGCGCCGCTTCGATCGAGGCCCAGAGCCGGGGCCGGAAGTTATTGTCGAACACCACCAGCGCCCCGCGCCGACGCGCTTCGACCAGGGTTTCGATGAGTTTGCCACGCCCCTGCTCGCCGAGCACCGCCAGGGTGACGCCGCTGAAATACAGCACCTCGTAATCCGGCAATGCGGCCAGGATCGGCCCGGCGGCCGGGGTGGTAAAACAATCGCGCACCGCCGCCTCGTTGCGCCAGTACAGGAATCGCCGCTCCCCCGCCGCGTCAGTCTGGATGCAATACAAACCCGGCAGGCGTCCAGGCAAGCGCTGGACCCGTTGCAGCCCGATGTTCTCGGCGGCCCAGTTTTCACACATGGCATCGCTGAAACTGTCATCGCCCAGGGCCGTGACGTAATCCACCGTGCCCCTGTCGCCCAAGGCGCGGGCCAGGTACACCGCGGTGTTCAGGGTATCGCCGCCGAAGCTTTGCAGCAGGCTGCCATCGGCGCGTTGTTGCAGTTCGATCATGCATTCGCCGATCAGGGCGATGCGGGGTTTGGGGTTGCTCATGGATGATCCTGATAATTCAGCGGTGTCTGGCAGGCCGCTATCGCGAGCTCGCACACAGGGAGATCACAGATTCTGTATTCACAACAATCCGGTGTGGGAGCGGGCTTGCTCGCGATAGCCGCGACTCGATCTCAAGCCTTAGAAACAAGTCTCCATGCTCTCGACCACCCGCAATTGCTCATCCACCAGGCATCCCACCCGCCACTTGTCGAACGTCAGGCACGGGTGTGAAGTGCCAAACGAAATGATGTCGCCCACACGCAGCTCAACCCCTGCCGCCACATTCATGAACGCATGCTGGTCCATCACCGCCGTCACCTTGCAACCGCTGACATCGTCACCCGTCACCGAATCCGATCCAGGCGTGTAGCGCTTGAGCGGCACCGGTAATCCGGCGTCGTAGGCCACGTCCCGCTTGCCCAGGGCGATCACCGCGAAGCCCGGCTCCGGCAGCGATTGCACATGGGCCCAGACTTCCAGCGCCGGGCGCAGGCCTTCGTGCAAATCGCTGCGCCGCTCCAGCACGCAGCACTGGGCTTCTTTGTAGATGCCGTGGTCATGGGCCACGTAGCTGCCGGGACGCAACACGCTGAGGAAACGCCCATGGGCATTCTGGGCTTCGAAGGATTCGGCGATCAGGTCGTACCAGGCCGACCCCGAGGCGGTGATGATCGGTTTGTCGATGGCGAACGCGCCGTTGTCCTGCAACTGCACCGCCAACCGCACCAGGGACGCTGCGAACGCACGAATGCCACTGATGGCGTGGTCACCGTGGATCACCCCTTCGTAGCCTTCGATACCGGTCAACGCCAACGCCGGTTGCGCCTGGATCGCCTCGGCCAGGGCCAACACCTCGGCTTCGGTCCGGCAGCCACAACGACCGCCGACCACGCCGTACTCGATCATCACGTTCAGCTTCATACCGCGCGAGGCGAAGAACGCCCCCAGGTCCGCGACGTTGTCCGGATGATCGACCATGCAATGGAATTCGAACGCCGGGTCAGCCAGCAGATCGGCAATCAGCGCCATGTTTGGCGTGCCCACCAATTGGTTGGCCATCAACACCCGACGCACGCCATGGGCGTAAGCGGCACGAGTCTGCACGGCACTGGCGAGGGTCAGGCCCCAGGCACCGGCATCGAGCTGGCGTCGAAACAGCGCCGGGGTCATGCTGGTCTTGCCGTGGGGGGCCAGTTCGGCGCCGCTGTCGGTGACGAACGCTTGCATCCAGCGAATGTTGTGCTCCAGCGCCGCGCGGTGCAACACCAGTGCCGGCAGGCTGACGTCCTTGAGCAAATGAGCGCCGACGGTGGCCGCACCCTTCTCTACGCCAGCATTGGGAATGACAGAAGACATGTTGGTACTCCTCGCACGCGACCGCTCGCAGCCGCGGTTATCTATTCATTGATGCGCCGGGCCAGGTTGTTGGCGCTTTCGATCAGCACCCGGCGGTAGTCGGCGTAATTGTTCTTGGCGTCGGCCCGTGGGGCGACGATGCACAGGGTGGCGATGGCCACGCCGTCGGGGTTTTTGACCGGTGCGGCAAAGCAGTGGGTGAAGGTGTCGGCGACACTGTCGAAGGAGAAAAAACCATCGATGCCGGCCTGGCGGATTTCCTTGAGGAATTGCTCCAGGGGCAAGCGATCGCCGTCCGGCAAAATGAAGTCGTCAGGGTCGATCAGATCGACGATCTGCTGGTCACTCAAATGCGCCAGCAGCAGACGCCCGGACGCCGTCCACGGGATTGGCGCGTTTTCCCCGATGTCCGATGAAATGCGAAAATGCCGCTCGCCTTCCTTCATCAGCGCGACGGTGTATTTGCGCCCGTTGAGCAGGCACATCTGCGCCGTTTCCCGGGTCTGGCGCACGATCTCCTGCAAAGCCTGGTCAGCCTCGCGGCTCAGGTCGAAATGCCGCAGGTGCGCCTGCCCGAGAAAGTACAACTGGCGGCCCAGGTAGACATGGCCGTCCTTGCCCACCGGCTCGAGGATGCGCCGCTCCAGCAGCGACGCCACCAGTTCATAGACCGTGGACTTGGGGCTGCCGATGCCGCTGGCAATATCGTTCGGGCGCAGCGGCTGGCCGATTTCCTTGAGAAAATCGAGGATATCGAACGCCCTATCCAATCCTCGGGCCCGGCGTTTGATGGTGTCTTCGGTCATGTCTTTGGTTCCCAATCAGTTCGCCGCGAGTGTAACCAGACTGCAAGCTGTTCACAGATTTTGTGGCGAGGGGATTTATCCCCGCTGGGCCGCGAAGCGGCCCAAATAAACCTGCCTACGATCCAGCTTGACACTTCGCTGTAGCTTGTTTGGGGCTGCTGCGCAGCCCAACGGGGATAAATCCCCTCGCCACAGGGTTCCCGTCACGGCATCACGGCTCGCCCGCAATGGGCCTCACTTCTTCTTGTAGGCCACACAATCGATCTCGACCTTGCAATCGACCATCATGCTTGCCTGCACACAGGCCCGGGCCGGGGCGTGTTCCGGGCTGAAGTACTCGCTGAACACTTTGTTGAAACTCCAGAAATCCCGCGGGTCATCCAACCACACGCCGCAGCGCACCACGTCCTTGAGGTCGTAACCGGCCTCCTGGAGAATCGCGATCAGGTTCTTCATGGTCTGGTGGGTCTGCTCGACGATCCCGCCGACAATGATCTCGCCGTTCACCGCCGGCACCTGGCCGGACACGTGCAGCCAGCCATCGGCTTCCACGGCGCGGGCGAATGGCCGTGGCTGACCGCCGCCTGCGGAGCTGCCGGTGCCGTAGCGCGTAATGCTCATGGGTGTTTCTCCTTACTGAATAAAATTAAAAACGGGTGTTCTTGAGGAATTCCGCCAGGCGTGGCGACTGTGGCCGTTCGAACAATTCCTTCGGCGGCCCCTGTTCTTCGATGCGGCCCTGATTCATGAACACGATCTTGTCGGAGACCTCGAAGGCAAAGCGCATTTCGTGGGTCACCAGCAGCATGGTCATGCCGTCTTCGGCCAGGCCCTTGATCACGTTCAGCACCTCGCCGACCAGTTCCGGGTCCAGGGCCGACGTGACTTCGTCGAACAGCATCAGGCTGGGGTTCATCGCAATCGCCCGGGCAATCGCCACGCGCTGCTGCTGGCCGCCAGACAACTGGCCGGGAAAGTGATCGCGCCGCTCCAACAAGCCCACCCGCTCCAGCCATTTCTCGGCCAGGGCCACCGCTTCATCCTTGGGCAGTTTTTTCACCTTGAGCAGGCCCAGGGTGACGTTCTGCAACGCGGTCAAATGCGGGAACAGGTTGAATTGCTGGAAGGCCATGCCGGTCATGGCGCGATGCCGGGCGATGACTTTTTCTGGATGGCGCACACGCTTGCCGTCGATGTCGTCGTAACCGATGGACTCGCCGTCGAGCATGATCTGCCCGCCCTGGAATTCCTCGAGCATGTTCACGCAGCGCAGCAGCGTGGTCTTGCCCGAACCGCTGGAGCCGATCAGCGTGACCACGTTGCCGCGCTGCATGCTCAGGTCCACGCCCTTGAGCACTTCCAGCGGGCCGTATTGTTTGCGCAGGCCGCGAATGTCCAACAGCGGTTGGGTGTTGGAAGGAGTCGAAATATCAGTCATGGCAAGGCCACCCGCTTTTCAATGTGCCGTCCGAGCAATTCGATGGCGTAATTGATGATGAAAAAGAGAAACCCGGCGAACAGGTAAAACTCCAGGGTCATGAAGGTCCGGGCGATGATCTGCTGGGTGCTGAGCAGCAATTCGGCGACGCCGATCACCGACAGCAGGGTCGAGGCCTTGACGATCTCGGTGGAGGAATTGACCCAGGTCGGCAAGATTTGCCGCAAGGCCTGGGGCAACAGCACATAGCCCAGCGACTGGTAAAACGTCAGGCCGATGGCCTGGCTCGCCTCCATCTGCCCACGGGGCAATGCCTGCAAGGCCCCGCGCACGATCTCGGCCACGTGGGAGCCGCAGAACAGCGTCAAGCCCAGCACGCCGGCCTGGAACGCGCCGATCTGCCAACCCAGGGCCGGGGCCATGTAGAAGCAGGCCAGCACCAGCACGAACACCGGCGTGCCGCGGATCAGGTCGACATAGAAACGAAACGGCGCGCGCATCCAGGTCCGGCCATAAGTCAGCACTAGCCCGGCCACCAGACCGATCAGCGTGCCCAACACAATCGCCAACAGCGAACACTGCACACTGGTCAGGAAGCCGGCCCACAGGGTATCCCGGGCGACCCATAACTCATGCAACCAACTGGGTGATTCGTACATGGGACACTCCTAACGGCGGATCGCCAGGCGCTGCTCGAAATATCGCAGCAGCATGGCAATGAGGTAACAGGCCGCGACATACAGGGCCGTGGTCACCAGCCAGGTTTCGATCACCCGGTAGCTCTCCACGTTGATCTTGCGGGCGTAATAGGTCAGCTCCGGCACGGCAATCGCCGCCGCCAGGGAGGTGTCCTTGAACAGCGAAATGAAGTTGTTCGACAGGGCTGGCAATACGTTGCGCAGCATCACCGGCACGGTGACGTAGGCTTTCACTTGCCACTCGCCCAGGCCGATGGCCAAGCCCGCCTCCCGCTGTCCCTTGTGAATGCTCAACAGTCCGCCGCGAAACACTTCGGTCAGGTAGGCCCCGGCGTACAGCGAGAGGGTGATGACGAACGACGGCAGCTTGTCCAGGCGGATGCCCAGGCTCGGCAAGGCGAAGTAGATCAGCAGGATCAACACCAGGATCGGCGTATTGCGGATCACCGTGACATACACCGACGCCAGCACCCGCAAGACCCGATGCTTGCTCAGCAGCGCAAACGCCATCGCCAGGCCAATCACGCAACCGATGGCGATCGACACCAACGCCAGGGAAAGCCCCAGGCCAAGCCCCGCCAGCAGCGTGTCGAAATCGCGCCAGACGGCGGCAAAGTTCAACTGATAATTCATGGTCGGCAGTACCTTCGACGAAGCGCCCGCAAGGGGCGCCCCGGGCTCACAGGGTCATTTGAATTCAACGGGGAAACCGATCGCTGGCGACGGCAGCTCGACGCCGAACCACTGCTTGAACGACGCCGCATAGGTGGGGAATTCCACGCCGGTCATGGCTTCATGCAAGGTAGTGTTGACGAAGTTCAGCCAGTCCTGGTCGCCGCGCTTGACCGCGCAGGCGTAGGTCTGTGGGCTCCAGGCGTAGGCCGGGCTGCGATAACGGCCGGGGTTCTGCACCATCAGGTATTTGACCGAGGACTGGTCGGTGGCGGCGGCATCGGCGCGGCCGGAGTTCACTGCCTGGTACATCAGGTCGACGCTGTCGTACTGGTCGACCTTGGCCTTGGGCAGCGCCTGGTGCACCAACTCCTCGGCGTAGACGTTCTGCAGCACCGCCACGGTGACGTCATCGCCCGCTGCCTTGAGGTCTTCGATTTCCTTGTACTTGCTGTTGGCCGGCAGCAGCAGGCCCACGCCTTCGCGGTAGTACGGCAAGGTGAACGCCACTTGCTGGGCGCGGCTGGCGGTGACGGTGATGAACTGGCAGCTCATGTCGACCTTGTCGGTCAACAGGTTGGGGATGCGCGCATCGGAAGACTGCACCACGAACTCGACCTTCTCCGGGTCGTTGAACAGGCCTTTGGCGACCATCCGCGCGATATCGATATCAAAGCCCTGCAACTTGCCATCCGCTCCCTGGAAGTGCCACGGCGCATTGGTACTGCCCGTGCCCACGATCAATTTCCCCCGCTGCAGCACGCTATCCAGCTTGCTGTCGGCCGCCTGGGCGACACCCACGGCAGCCACCGTGGCCGCGAAGAGAAAAACACATGTTTTGAACAAGGAAGGTCGGCGTTGCATGGCAAGCACTCCAGATTGAGTTTATTCCGCTATACCGGAACATGGTATGTAACAACGGAATAGACAGCAGAAAGTGTGCCACAGGCTTGGAGCGCATGGGTGAGAAAATGGAAAGTCAGGGAAATCAGGGAGATGGGAAAAACAGACCTGCGGGCAGCAGCGTCCGCATGCGAAGAGTGTTGCTACCGTTGGCTACGAGGCACGGGTAACAAGGCCCCAAACCGGGTACCCGGCGCACCGAAACGGAGCCACGCTGGAGTTGTAAATGGATACCCTGTGGGAGCGAGCTTGCTCCCACCATTGTTCGGCGGTGTACCTGGGCTATTTGCGCTTGTAGCTCTTGCTGCCGCCAGGTGTGAGGCAATAGACCCCGCCCCGAGGCCCGACGCAGTAATTGCCACTGCCGCACTGGCAACCGTCGGCGGACTTGAGCAAGGATTGCGGCCGAGCCTCGTTGCGAAGCCCCAGCACAGCGGAACAGGACTTCTTCGAAGCACTGATCGAGCCGTCGTTGCACAGGAAGGTATCGCCATCACACCCGGCGATCCCCCCTTTGCGGCCGGAACACGGTTGATTGGCGGCAAGGGCCGAAGTGCCCAGGACCAACAACAGGATCGCGACACAGGTGCGAAGTAAAGCGGACGTTCCGTGACAGAGGTTCATGGCAGCTTCCTGGCTGATAGATGGCTCTATGCTAGCACTGGAAAGAGTTCCACAAACGCTATCGGGAAAATTTGGCCATCACCGCCTGGCTGCCTCGTCATAAACCTGGCCGCGCTCACGCTTACCCACTGCAATCACCGTGACGACCAACACATCATCTACCACGCGGTAAACCAATCGATAACCCGCACTGCGCAGCTTAATTTTATAAGCGTTGCCCAACCCGGCGAGACGGTCGGCCGGGACATGCGGATTCACCAGTCGCTCTTCAAGCTTTTTTTTGAATTGCTCCCTGAGTGTTGCCCCCAATTTCTGCCATTCCTTCCATGCCTTATCGGAAAATTCCAACTCATAGGTCATCGAGAGAAACCTTGATCGTTGGATCGTTTTCACGCTCGCGGCAAAGAGCAGCCAACTCCATGTCCTCAAGCCGGTCCATCATGGCTTCATATTCCCTGGCAGGGACGCAATAGAACGCGGGCTCATTACGATTGAGGATCGCTACAGATAATCCTCCACCGGCAGCAACGGTGCCCATTGGGTTTTTCTTGAGTTCAGAAATGCTGGCGACTACTTGGGAAAGCACGATATGTGTCATGAAACGAGTCCTTGAGTACTCTTAATAGCGCTCAAAATAGCACTCTAAAACACCCCTTGCCACTGTTCAGCGCCCGCAAAACCTCACCCTGGACAACATCCGCAAATCCCCCTCGCGGTAATAGTCATCACTCCAGCTGTCATCCACCGCCAGTGGCTTGACCTGCTTGAGGGCGAGTTTTTTCGCAAAGTAGCGAAAGCGGTAATGCTCATAGAAACGCAGCAATTCCAATCCGTAGCGGTCGGCCAGGTCGGTGTCGCCCTGGATGATCAGGTAGTTCTCGTCGTTGCCGCTGCTGGCGGCAGCGCTGAGGTTGTGGCTGCCGCTGATGATGGTCGGCGTGTCGCTGGTGAAGTCGGTGACGATGGCCTTGGTGTGCACCAGCAGGTTGCCCTTCTGGCCTTTCATGTTTTCCTTGAGCCAGCCTTCCAGGCCGGTGTTGAGCAGTGCGGTGGCGGCGAATTCAGCGGTGCGGTCGGCATGGAAGCCGGTGATGCGGCTCTTGGTGTTTTGCAGGCCGTAGCGCAGCACGTCGTCATTGGGTTGGCCGAGCACGGCGTCAAGAATCCGGTCGGGCAAGACGAATGCGGTGACGAACAACAGGTCCTTTCGAGCCGCGTTGATGATGTCGACGAAGCGGTCCAGGTCGCCCTCTCCCGTGCGTGGCGAAAAACCGATGAACAACTGTTCCTCCGGGACCATGGGATTGTTCTGATTGATCCACTCACGGGTGGTCCCGACGTCCTGCGGTATGGCCCAGATCTGCTCGAACACCTGGCGATAGCCGTCGCTCACCCGCGGATCGTCCAGCACATGAACCACATTGGCCTGGCGGTAGACGCCGTTGGCGGTGAAGTTGGTACTGCCGCACAACACCGCCTCCGGCTGTAACGCACCGCCGCCATCGACCTTGCTCAACACAATGAACTTGTCGTGGAAAATGTTGTGAGTGACCCGTCCACGCTTGTTGGCCGCCGGCAGTTTTTCGAGGTTGGCTTCGTTGCGCAGCGTGGTGTCGTCGCCTGGCTCGGCGTGGTAAAGCACGCGAACCTGTGCGCCGCGCGCGTGAGCGGCGTTGACTGCGTCGACGATCACCGGCAATTCGTATTCATAGATGGCGACATCCAGGGCCCAGTGGGCATCCAGCGCCCGGTCGATGAAACCGGTCAAGCGCCCCAGCAAGCCGTTTTCCAACCAACGGCGCGGGGCATCGGGCCAGTCATCGATGGACAGGTTTTTGTTGGCACTAATCAAAGCGTCCACTTCGGGAAACTTGCGCTGGAACGCCTGGCTGGCGGCCACGGCCCGATTGAATATCACTCGCTGGTTGGTTGGCTGACCGTCGTCGCTGGTGACCGTGACGGCCAGGAATTCGCCCAACTGCGGTGCGTCGGGACTGCCATAAGCCAGGTGCACGCGGTAGTGGATCGTCACACCGGGGTTGACGGCGTAGTCGGCCCAGCGAAATTTCTGCAACGGCGCCTTGTCGCTGGGGGTGGCGTGGAACTGGGGAAAGGTGTGGGCCTTGTCGGGGAAGGTCAGGCTGTTGAACAGGAACAGCCAGGGTTTGTCGCCCTGCTGCTTCTCGATGGCAAAGCCCAGCAAGCCCTTGCGCCGGGGTTCGGCCAGGTCCATGGCAAGCAGTACGCCGTTGGTGCCGGCATAGGCCTTGACCCGAAAATCGTCCTGGGCGTTGGTGACGAGTACGCGCATGGTTCACTCCTGTGAGGGGCTGCCTGAGCATAGTGCAGCAATCAATGCTTATCTCAGCCAGGTGACTCTGCATCAATATGCCAATACTCAGCCTGCAACTGTCCCGCCAACTGCCGGGCCCGGCCCAGGCGGATCGGGCCTCTCTCGATGTCGATCAACAGGCATGGGCAATCGAGAAGCGGCGGTGAAAGCCCCTCCTTGACTCGTCCGTCGGTCATCACCAACACCCGTTGCTGCTCCGCCGGGTAGCGCTTGCGGCGCGCCACCAGCCAGCGCCCGGCCTCGTTCAGCGCCGCCAGCAACGGCGTTCCGCCACCGGCACCCAACCCATCGAGCCAGGCGCGCAGGCCCGCCGAGGCCTTGAGCCCTTGCACCTGCCAATTGGGGAGCGTGCCGCTGGCCGTCAACAGCGCCAAGCGCGCGCGTTGTCGGTAGGCGTCGTCGAACAACTGCGCCAGCAGGCCCTTGCCGTCACTCAAGGCGCGATGACGCCGGGTCGAAGCCGACGCATCGACGATGACCAGCCACAGCTCATGGGGAGACCGATGACGACCGTGCCAGCGCAGGTCCTCACGCAGGCGCGGTCGGCCATGGAGCAACGTCCCCGGCCAGTTCACCGCACCGCTGGCCGCGGCTTTGCTCCGGCCCTGGCGTCCTTGCTCCAACTGTCCTGCACGGGGTCTGGCATTCGCCCCCGCCGTTGAACGAGGGCGAATGCCTAAGGCTTTTTTGGCCAGCTCGGCACATCACGCCGGGCACCGGTCGGCAATGCCCGGGCCGGCAGGTCGCCCCACTGGCCTTGGCCTTCGTTGGGTTCAGCAGTTTTTTCCGCGCCGGTCGGCGCCTGGGACGGTGCCGGTGCCGGTGCCGAATGCCCGCGCCGCCGGTGCCGCAAGGCAAACTCGGCGACCGCATCGATGTCGCCATCCGCGATGGCATCCGCCCCACGCCACGCGGCATGGGCCCGGGCCGCCCGCAGCCAAACCAGGTCGGCGCGCAAGCCATCGACCCCGGCGGCAAAACAGCGCTCGGTGATCTGCGCCAGTGCGGCATCATCCAGCGCGATCCCGGCCAACCGGTTGCGCGCCTGCTGGCAGCGTTCACGCAACTGCTGTTGGGCGCTCTCCCACTGCGCGCAGAACGCCGCCGGATCACTGTCGAAATCCAACCGCCGGCGAATGATCTGCCCGCGCTCAGTCGGCGCGGTGTGACCGTCGAGGGCCACGTTCAAACCGAAACGGTCGAGCAACTGCGGGCGCAGCTCGCCTTCTTCCGGGTTCATGGTGCCGATCAGCACAAAGCGCGCCGGATGCCGATGGGAAATGCCGTCACGCTCGATCAGGTTGGTGCCGCTGGCGGCCACGTCCAACAGCAGGTCCACCAGATGATCGGGCAGCAGGTTCACTTCATCGACGTACAACACGCCACCGTCGGCCTTGGCCAACACGCCGGGAGAAAACTGCGCGCGCCCCTCCCCCAGCGCTGCGTCCAGGTCCAGGGTGCCCACCAGCCGCTCTTCGGTAGCACCAAGGGGCAAGGTGACGAACTGACCGCTGGCCAGCAAGTCCGCCAGGCCCCGGGCCAAGGTGGACTTGGCCATGCCCCGCGGACCTTCGATCAGCACACCGCCGATTTTCGGATCGATCGCGGCCAGGCACAGGGCCAGTTTCAGGTCATCGGCGCCGACCACGGCGGAGAGCGGGAAATGGGGAGTGTGAGTCATGCTGAAGGTCTCATGAATGTGCGAGGTTCCCCTGTGGCGAGGGAGCTTGCTCCCGCTGGGGCGCGAAGCGGCCCCCAGAACCTGAGGTCCCAGTGCCCTTCCAGAACGACGACTGCTGCGCAGCCGAGCGGGAGCAAGCTCCCTCGCCACAAGTGCGCGCCTGTTGTCCTCATTTCAGCCATCCTCCTCAATGTCCAACAACAAATTCTCCAACGCCTCGCGGTACTCCCCCGGCGCCTGCCACATCCCCCGCTGCTGCGCTTCGAGCATGCGCTCGGTCATGTCCCGCAGGGCGTCGGGGTTGTGCTGGCGGACGAAATCCCGGGTGTCCGGGTCGAGCAGGTAGGCATCGGCCAGCAAGGCGTACTGGTGATCGTCGATCAGCTGCGTGGTGGCGTCGAAGGCGAACAGGTTGTCCACCGTCGCCGCCAGTTCGAACGCGCCTTTATAGCCGTGACGCTTCACGCCATCGATCCACTTCGGATTCGCTGCGCGGGAACGGATGACACGGTTGAGCTCTTCCTTCAGGGTGCGGATCTTGGGCAAGTCTGGCTGGCTGTGATCGCCATGGTAACTGGCCGCCGCGACTCCACCGAGAGTCTCCACCGCCGCCAGCATGCCACCCTGGAACTGATAGTAATCATTGGAATCGAGCAGGTCATGCTCGCGGTTGTCCTGGTTCTGCAACACCGCTTGCACCTGGCTCAGACGTCGGGAGAACGGCTCCCGGGCGGCGGTGCCTTCATCGCTGGCGCCGTAGGCGTAACCGCCCCAGTTCAGGTACACCTCGGCCAGATCCTCGCGGCTCTGCCACAAGCGCCCATCAATCGCGCCCTGCACGCCCGCGCCATAGGCCCCGGGCTTGGCGCCGAAGATCCGCCAGCCGGCTTGGCGCGCCGCCGCTTCCGGCTCCAGGCCCGACGCCAACAAGGCCTCACGTTCGCCGCGGACCTTGGCCGCCAAGGGGTTCAGGTCGTCCGGCTCATCAAGGGCGGCGACGGCCTGCACGGCGGCATCGAACAAACGGATCAGGTTGGCAAAAGCATCGCGGAAGAACCCGGAGACCCGCAGCGTGACATCGACCCGTGGTCGGTCCAGCAGGCTCAACGGCAGTATCTCGAAATCATCGACCCGCTGGCTGCCCGTGGCCCACACTGGACGCACGCCCATCAGCGCCATGGCCTGGGCAATATCATCGCCACCGGTGCGCATGGTGGCGGTGCCCCACACCGACAGGCCGAGCTGGCGCAGGTGATCGCCATGGTCCTGCAGGTGCCGTTCAAGGATCAGGTTCGCCGATTGGAAACCGATGCGCCACGCCGTGGTGGTCGGCAGGTTGCGCACGTCCACCGAGAAGAAATTGCGTCCGGTGGGCAACACGTCGAGGCGCCCGCGACTCGGCGCACCGCTGGGGCCGGCGGGCACGAAGCGCCCGTTCAAGGCATCGAGCAGGCCACGGATTTCCGCCGGACCGCAGGCGTCCAGGCGCGGGGCCACGACGGAGCGCAGGTTTTCGATGATGCTGGCCACCGTCTCCCAGCCCGGCGCATTGAGCTGCTCGACCCCACCGTCCAGTGCTTGCTCGATCAACTGCGCGGCGAACAATTCCAGGCGCTCGCGCGTATCGCCGGCGGTGCGCCAAGGCTCGGCGCTGACCCGGCGCAACGCCTCGGGACACTCGCCGGTCCAGGGCTCGGCCAAGGCACAATCCAGCGGATCGAAACCCAGCCCGAACGCCTTGGCCAGCGCCCGCAACAGACTCGACTGCGCGCCCTTGCCGTCGCCCCGGGGAATGCGCAGCAACGCCAGCAAGGTGTCGATGCGCAGCCGTCCGCTGGGCGACTCGCCAAAAATATGCAGGCCGTCGCGAATCTGCGACTCCTTCAAGTCGCACAGGTAAGTGTCCAGGCGCGGCAGCCAGATCGCCGCATCGGCGTCACTGTCCAGGGCCGCGTCCAGTTGCAGCTCGCGGTCGATGTGCGTCTCGCGCACCAGGTTGAGGATGTCCCGTTGCAGCTCCCGGGCGCGACGCGGATCGAGCAATTGCGCCTCGTAGTATTCGTCGGCCAACAGCTCGAGGTTGCGCAGCGGTCCGTAGGTTTCAGCCCGGGTCAGCGGCGGCATCAAATGGTCGATGATCACCGCCTGGGTGCGACGCTTGGCCTGGGCGCCCTCACCCGGGTCGTTGACGATGAACGGATAGATGTTCGGTAGCGGCCCCAGCAGCGCGTCCGGCCAGCAACTCTCCGAGAGCCCGACGCCCTTGCCCGGCAGCCACTCAAGGTTGCCGTGCTTGCCAACGTGAATCACCCCGTGCACGCCGTAGGTGTTGCGCAACCAGAAATAAAACGCCAGGTAACCGTGGGGCGGCACCAGGTCCGGGTCGTGGTACACCGCACTCGGATCGACCTGGTAACCCCGGGCCGGCTGGATCCCGACGAACGTCAGGCCCAGGCGCAGGCCGGCGACCATCAGGCGACCGTCACGGAACATCGGATCGTTCTCGGGCGTACCCCAACGGTCCAGCACCGCTTGGCGATTGGCCTCCGGCAGCGCGTCGAACATGGCCTGATAGGCATCGAGGGCCAGGCTCTGGTGACATGGCCGCAGGTCGAGGCTGTCCAGGTCGTTGCTGACACCACCGAGCAACTGCTGGATCAACGCGGTACCGTTCCCAGGCAAATCAGGCGGCAGCGGATACCCCTCGGCCTGCATGGCCCGCAGGATATTCAACGCCGCTGCCGGGGTGTCCAGGCCGACGCCATTGCCGATGCGCCCATCCCGGGTCGGGTAGTTGGCGAGGATCAACGCCACACGTTTTTCTGCGTTGGGCAAACGCGCCAATGTTGTCCAGCGCCGCGCCAGCTCGGCGACAAAATCCATGCGTTCAGGCACAGCCCGATAACAGACCACGTCGCTCTGGCTGCGCTCGCTGCGCCAGGCCAGGTCCTTGAAGCTGATCGGGCGACTGATGATCCGCCCGTCCAGCTCCGGCAAGGCAATGTGCATCGCCAGGTCTCGCGGGCCCAGGCCCTGCTCGCTTGCACGCCAGCCCGGTTCGTTGTCCTGGGCACAGATCGCCTGGATCACCGCAATGTTGCGACGGAACGGTCGCAGGTGCGGCGCTTCCGGGCTGGATTGGGCGAAGCCGGTGGTATTGAGGATCACCCCGGCCTCCACCGCGTCCAGCCAGTCTTCGACCAGCGCCAGGCAACCGGGCTCCTTGAGGCTCGCCACGGCAATCGGCAGCGGATTGAGCCCCGCCGCTTGCAGGCGCTGACAAAACACGTCGATGAACGCGGTGTTCGCCGCTTGCAAGTGGGAGCGATAAAACAGCACCGCCGCCACCGGTTGTCCGGCCTGCCAGTCGGCTTGCCAATCGTCGAGGCTGGCGCTGGTTTTCGCCGGGTGATAGATGGCCGTGCGTGGCAGGACTTGCGGTTCGGCCCACGGATAATCGCGGCCGAACCATTGGCTGCCGAGGTTGTGAAACAGGTCCAGGGCATTGCCCAGCCCGCCCTGGCGCAAGAACTGCCAGAGCCGATCGCGGTCCTCGAAGGGCACGTTGCTCAGGTCGCTGAGTTCCGGGTCCGGACGATCATCCCCCGGCACCAGGATCAGCTTCACCCCGCGCCCGGTCAGTTCCATCAGGCGCTCGATGCCGTAGCGCCAATAGCCGATGCCGCCGTGCAACGACAACAGGATGACCTTGGCGTGGCGCAGCACGTCTTCGAAATACAGATCCACCGAGGCGTGGTTCTGCACCTGCATCGGGTTGGCGAGGCGAAACTCGGGATAATCGCCCGGCAACTGCTTCGCCGCTTCGGCCAGCAGCGCCAGGCTGGAGTCGCCACTGCACAGGATCACCAGCTCGGCGGGGGTTTGCCCCAGGTCGGCAATGTTGTCATCCGACACGAAACCGCCGGGCTGGGTCCTGAGCAGGTGCATGGCTTAGGCGCCGAGGGCGGCGCGCAACTGCGCTTCGAGCAGCGCGGCGTCGAGCGCCTGGCCGATCAGCACCAGGCGGGTGACCCGCGCTTCCTCGGCGCCCCACTGGCGGTCGAAATGCTTGTCGAAACGCGTCCCGACGCCCTGGATCAACAGGCGCATCGGCTTGTTCGGGATCGCCGCGAAACCCTTGACCCGCAGTACGCCGTGCTGGACCACCAGTTGCGTCAGCGCGTCGAGCAACAGGCTTTCGTCGGCCTGGGGCAGCTCGATGGAGATGGAATCGAAGGCATCATGATCGTGGTCGTCATCGTCGCCGTCATGGTGGTGATCGTGATGGCTGTGGCGGCCGTCGATGTGTTCTTCGGAACCGGCGTCCAGGCCAATCAGTACGTCCAGCGGCAGGCGACCGCTGCTGGCTTCGATGACCTTGACCGCCGGCGGCAACTCTTCGGCGACTTCCAGGCGAACCTTGGCCAGGTCTTCAGGGCTGATCAGGTCCGCTTTGTTGAGGATCACCAGGTCGGCGCTGGCCAATTGGTCGGCGAACAGCTCATGCAGCGGTGATTCGTGGTCCAGGTTCGGGTCGAGTTTGCGCATGGCATCGACCTGGTCCGGGAAGGCCGCGAAGGTACCCGCGGCCACGGCCGGACTGTCGACCACGGTGATCACTGCGTCGACGGTGCAGGCGCTGCGGATTTCCGGCCATTGGAAGGCCTGGACCAGCGGCTTGGGCAAGGCCAGGCCGGAGGTTTCGATGAGGATATGGTCGAGGTCGCCACGCCGGGCCACCAGTTCGCGCATCACCGGGAAGAATTCTTCCTGCACCGTGCAGCACAGGCAGCCGTTGGCCAGTTCATAGACGCGGCCGTTGGCTTCTTCTTCGGTACAGCCGATGGAACACTGCTTGAGGATCTCGCCGTCGATGCCCAGTTCGCCGAACTCGTTGACGATCACGGCGATACGCCGGCCCTGGGCGTTGTCGAGCATGTGACGCAGCAAGGTGGTCTTACCCGAGCCGAGGAAGCCGGTGACGATGGTGACGGGGAGTTTGGCCAGTGTTTTCATCGGATGCCCTTTGGCAAGGTGGCGGGCAAACGGGACGACAACCGCTGGCACAGGCGCGCGCGGAAGATTTCGCCACCGGATCACCCCGCCCGGTTGTAGTGAGAATCTGTGTCGAGGCAGGTCTCCTGGCTGACGGTGGGCCAATCTTTCGACTGGCAATTGCTGCGCCTTCCCGTGCGCCCGTTTAATAAGGGCATGCACAGTGGCCTTGCAGAAACAGCACCGTTCACAGTTGCGGGGGCAGCCGCGGCTTGGACCGCGTTCCCTTCTTAGCTCCGGCACGTGCCGAAGAACCTCGAAGGCGCAAGGCTACGCAGGGTGTGGGGGCGGGTCAATCTCCGCAAGTAAGATGCAGGATGCTGTTGTGGCGAGGGAGCTTGCTCCCGTTGGGCAGCGCAGCGCCCCCCGGCTCTTTACGGTCGCTGCGCAACCGAGCGGGAGCAAGCTCCCTCGCCACAACAGCCCGCTCGTCGGCCCTTGTACATTGACGGCCCCGCCCCGCCCATGCTCTCCTGTGCGCCTAGTTACGGGTGCCCTTCACAGGGTGAAACGGGAAACCGGTGAATCGTGTGCTTTACTTCAAGGCCACGTCAGTCCGGTGCTGCCCCCGCAACGGTAAGCGAGCGAAGCGTCTGAACCACTGTGTCCCAGGACATGGGAAGGTGACGCTTGCAGGCCAGGCGCAAGCCCCGCCCCTCGCGAGCCCGGAGACCGGCCCATGACTCATGCATCAACAACCCGCGGTGGGCGGGCGCTGTTCGAACCCTGGCGGGCCTTCGCCTGGAGTTTCATCGCGCTCGAATCACCCACTGAACAAGAACAGAGGGAAGCGCCATGTCGACCATCAGCAGCACCGCCCGCACCGCCAGTAGCACCACCACCCTGAGCCAACGCCTGAGCGCCGCGATCCTGGCTTCGATCCTGGGCGCGGGGCTGGTCTATTTCGCCGGTTTCTCCCACATCGAAGCGGTGCACAACGCCGCCCACGATACCCGTCACAGCGCCGCATTCCCGTGCCATTGAGACCTGACGACATGATCAAGCGTATCGCGCAGACCGCTGGTTTCAGCGGCTTGCTGGCCGCCCTGCTGCTGACCCTGCTGCAAAGTTTCTGGGTATCGCCGCTGATTCTCCAGGCGGAAACCTTCGAGAAGGCCCCGGCGACCGAGGTCCATGAACACGCCGACGGGGCGGCTCATACCCATGATGCCGAGGCCTGGGAGCCGGAAGACGGTTGGCAGCGCGTGCTGTCCACCACAGGCGGCAACCTGGTGGTCGCCGTGGGTTTTGCCCTGATGCTGGCGGGTCTGTACACCTTACGCGCACCGACTCGCACGTCCCAAGGCCTGCTCTGGGGGCTGGCCGGTTATGCCACTTTCGTCTTGGCGCCGACGCTTGGCCTGCCGCCGGAACTGCCTGGTACCGCAGCGGCCGACCTGGCCCAACGGCAGATGTGGTGGATCGGCACCGCGGCGTCCACGGCGGTAGGCATCGCCCTGATCGCCTTCGGCAAGCATTGGCTGCTCAAGTTGCTGGGCGTGGCGACGTTGCTGGTGCCCCACGTCATCGGCGCACCCCAGCCCGAAGTCCACTCGATGCTGGCGCCCGAAGCGCTTGAAACGCAATTCAAGATCGCCTCGCAAGTGACCAACGTCGCGTTCTGGCTGGCCCTGGGCCTGATCAGCACATGGCTGTTTCGCCGTGACGGCCAAGCCCGCCACGACGCATGAGCAACGGGCCGATGCTGGTGGTCGGCCTTGGCTGCCAGCGTGGTTGCCCGGCCAGCACGCTGCGGGCCTTGCTCGACGAAACGCTGCTGGCCCACGGCATCGGACTTCATCGGGTACGGGCCCTGGCCAGTATCGACCTCAAGCGTGACGAACCCGGACTGCTGGAGCTGGCCGGGCAACTGGCCCTGCCGCTGACCTGCTTCAGTGTCGAACAGTTGGCCGGCTACGAGCAGCGGCTCAGTCACCGCTCCGAGATCGCCTTCCAGCGAACCGGTTGCTACGGCATCGCAGAAAGCGCCGCCCTGGCCTTGGCCGACCAGTTGGGCACAACGCCCGCGACGCTGCTGATTACTCGCCAAAAAGGGCCCAACAGCACGTTGGCATTGGCGGTCGTGGCGTAAATCCCGATAATCGGCGCCCAGGATCATGAGCGATCTTCATCTGGGCGACGCTCACTCACCTTTCACAGGAGCCGGTCATGACCGTTTACTTCATCGGCGCCGGCCCCGGCGACCCGGATCTCATTACCGTCAAAGGCCAGCGACTAATCCACAGCTGCGCGGTGATCATCTACGCCGGTTCCCTGGTGCCGACGGCCGTGCTTGAGGGGCATCGCGCCGAACAGGTGATCAACAGCGCCGAGCTGCACCTGGAGCAAATCATTGAGTTGATCAAAACCGCGCACCTCAAGGGCCAGGATGTGGCGCGGGTGCATTCCGGCGACCCGAGTCTGTACGGTGCCATCGGCGAGCAGATTCGTTGCCTGCGGGAACTGGGCATCCCTTTCGAAATCATCCCGGGCGTGACCGCGACCTCAGCCTGTGCTGCTTTGCTGGGTGCAGAACTGACCCTGCCTGACGTCTCCCAAAGCGTGATCCTGACGCGCTACGCGGACAAGACCGCGATGCCCGCCGGGGAGGAATTTGCCAGCCTGGCGCAGCACGGAGCGACCATGGCGATTCACCTGGGGGTCAATCATCTGGAAAAAATCGTCAGTGAACTGCTGCCCCACTACGGCGCGGATTGCCCGATCGCGGTGATTCACCGGGCAACATGGCCGGATCAGGATTGGGTGCTGGGTACACTGGCAGATATCGCCGAGAAGGTGCAGGCCAAGGGTTTCCGCCGAACGGCGCTGATCCTGGTGGGGCGTGTGCTGGGCAATGACGTGTTCAGCGAATCATCGCTGTACCGTGCCGGGCATGCGCATCTCTACCGGCCCTGACGCAACCGGCAAGAGCCAACCCGAGTCCCCTGTGGGTCCAGGCTGACGACTGAAACTATTGTGGCGAGGGAGCTTGCTCCCGCTGGACCGCGAAGCGGTCCCCCTGCAACTCATGTGCCCATCACGAAGAGCACATCGGTTGCCTTGCGATTGCTTCGCAATCGAGCGGGAGCAAGCTCCCTCGCCACAGCGAACACCTATCAGTAGTAGGCGTTTTCTTTCTGGGTATGGTCGGTCACGTCGCGTACGCCCTTGAGCTCCGGAATGCGCTCGAGCAAGGTGCGCTCGATGCCTTCCTTCAAGGTGACGTCAGCCTGGCCGCAGCCCTGGCAGCCGCCGCCGAACTGGAGCACGGCGATGCCGTCTTCCACCACGTCGATCAGCGAAACCTGGCCGCCGTGGCTGGCCAGCCCCGGGTTGATTTCGGTTTGCAGGTAGTAATTGATGCGCTCGTTGACCGGGCTGTCGGCATTGACCATCGGCACCTTGGCGTTTGGCGCCTTGATGGTCAGTTGGCCACCCATGCGGTCAGTGGCGTAGTCGACCACCGCATCGTCCAGGAAGGCTTCGCTGAACGAGTCGATGTACGCGGTGAAGCTCTTGAGCCCCAGCGCGGTGTCTTCGGGTTTTTCTTCCCCCGGTTTGCAGTAAGCAATGCACGTCTCAGCGTACTGGGTGCCGGGCTGGGTGATAAAGATGCGGATCCCGATACCCGGGGTGTTCTGCTTGGACAGCAGGTCGGCCAGGTAATCGTGGGCGGCATCGGTAATGGTAATGGCGGTCATGGAAACTCCTCGCAGGCTTGCCGGCAGTTTACGCCAATCATCGCGCCGGACAAAGTCCCAGTATTTTTGTCAGGAAAGCGTCCGGCGGCACGGAGTTTGCCGCCGGAGCTGTCGATCAGAGGTTCTGGTAGCGATTCATGTCCAACACGCCGCTTTCCAGGGGCTCCGTCTCCTGGATGTACTGGCTCAGGTCGTGGAAGTAGTACCAGAACTGCGGGTGGCTGCGACGAATGCCCCAGCGCTCGACAATCCGCTCGAACGCCGGTGCATCCTGGGCGCCTTGCATGGCCTCGACGAATGCCGACACTTGCCCGGCCGGAATGTTGAACATGAAGTTCGGATAGCTGCTGAGCACGCCCGGGTAGACCGTGAGTGTGTCCAGCCCCGGCTGGTATCGCGCCTCCTCGCCCAGCAGGAACGCCACGTTGCTGTGGGCTCGGTTGCGCAGCAGGCTGTAGACTTCACGATGACCACTGGCGGTTTCGACGCGCAGCAGAGTCGCTTCCGGCAGTTGGTCGATCACCTTGAGCCCCGCCGCAGGGCGCGACACCAGCCGACTGAGGGCCTGTTCGGCGTTTTGCAGCGCCGGGTCGATGTTCGGGCGCGAGCAGTAGGCGCCGTCGCAGCGGTTGATCGGATCGGGGCGGGCATTCAGCTCGCCGTACCGGGCCAGCAGTTGCTGGGTGAAATCGCCCTTGGGGTCGCGCTCATCAAGCTTGAGAGCGGTCGGTTTGTCATCGTCGATGGCCTCGTAATCGAGCCACATCTTGAATTTGCCGCCGGCCTGGTACCAGTCGTCAAGATAGCCTTCCCGGGAGTCGGCCGGCATCAGGCGCAGGAAGTTCTGCTCCGCACCGTTGCGGATCAGATCGAAATACAGCCGGGTCTGGGCCTGGTGGGACACGTTGCCGAATACATCGAAGTTCACCGCCAATTGGTAATAGGTGCGCTCCAGCAACGGGAAGTCGAACAGCCACATCGTCTGCGGCACTTCGCCGATCAAGCCCTTGTTGACCGAGGCACTGTCGAAGTGCCGGAAAATGCTCAACAATGCATTGTCATTCCCGGCCCACAGCGTCGACCAACTCGGCGCCGGCGCATCGGCATAGACGTCGCGGCGCAAGGCTTCGTACTCGTTGCGCTTGTCCCGGTAGTCGAGCCACAGGCTGAGGACGCTGCCCACATCGTCGTTCTGCCCCGGCATTGCCAGCAGCGGCGTGGCCTGGCCGCGGTAGTTCGGGTCTGTAATGTACAGGTCATGTTCGGGGGCCTGGAACAGCGCCCAGAAATTGTCGCGGATCACATCCGTGGCAATCTGGCCCCGGCACACCGGCCCGCGAATGAAGGTGCGCACAAAATACTCGGCGTTATCGAGCATGAACTGGTAGCGAGCCTGGGCCGGGATCGCTTCGAAGGTGGAAAATGGATTGGCCCGGCGCTCCGGACCGTAGCCCGGCAACGCGGTCACCTGCCATTTGCCGCTGTAGAACAGGCTCTTGATGCGCCCCATCTTCGCCGCGCTCAAGCCGTAGGTAATGTGGGTCTTGTGCACGATCACCCCTTGCACCGGCCAGAGCCGGTAATAGACGCGGGTGCCAGGGTCATCATTCGGACGGCGGGTATTGATCAGGTCGATCGGCTGGCCGGTGGGCGTGCGCGAACGGACCCACTGGAAGAAATGCCCCGGCTCGCCGTCCTTGAAATAGATGTGCGCCAGGAACCAGTGCTCGAACAACCAGCGGCCCACCAGGCTTTCCCGGGCGCCAGGGGCGTTGAGCAGGTTTTCCCATTGCACCACCTGCAAGGCTTCGGCGGCACTCGGGGCCAGGGCCTGCTGATCGATGGGGGCGCCTGCGGCCAGCCAGCGTTGCAGGGTCTGGTATTGCTGGTCGGTCAGGCCGGTGACGGCCAGGGGCATGCCTTCCTTGGGATGGGCGCCGGCGTATTCGTTGAATTGATCCGGCATCGCGCAGCTGTTTTCGCGATTGAGGCCCAGCACGATCTCTTCCGGCAGCTTGGCGTTGGGCTGCAACGGCGTGCGATGGCCCAACTCCAGCATGCGCGCCATCAGGGCAGCCTGGCTGCCTTGGGCATCGAGCACCGAATAGAAGCCCTTGCGCTGCCAGGCGCGCTGGCCGGAGGCATCATAGAACAAGCGGGTCGGCTCGGCCGCCTGGCGCCGCTCGCCGTCGTACACCGACAGCTTGCTCGCGCCCCGTGCCGCGCCTTCGCCGCTGCCCAGGTTCAACTGGCAAGCGGAGTCGTAGCAGGCATGGCAGGCCACGCATTTTTCCGTGAAGATCGGCTGGATGTCGCGGGTGTAGGAGATCGCGGGAGCGCGGCTCCCGGCGGCTGCGGTAAAACACAACAGCAGCAACAGACTGCCGAATAAGACGCGGTACGGCATGTCTCGGGTCCCTAAGAGATAGTCCGGCGATTCTACCGGGCCAGCATCGCCTTGCAAACATGAGCGATATTCATGCAAAAGCCCATCATGATCAAATCCTGCACAGGTTTGCTATCATCCTGGCCTTCGTAATGGTCTTTTTTTCCAGGTAGTCCTATGTCCGATCGCAGCGCTCGCCTTTATCTTCTCCAGCAAGCCCTCAAGGAGCGCATCCTGATCCTCGACGGCGGCATGGGCACGATGATCCAGAGCTACAAGCTCGAAGAGCAGGACTACCGCGGCAAGCGTTTCGCCGACTGGCCGAGCGACGTCAAGGGCAACAACGACCTGCTGGTGCTGAGCCGCCCGGACGTGATCGGCGCCATCGAAAAAGCCTACCTGGATGCCGGCGCCGACATCCTGGAAACCAACACCTTCAACGCCACCCAGGTGTCCCAGGCCGACTACGGCATGCAAGGCCTGGCCTACGAGCTGAACCTGGAAGGCGCGCGCCTGGCCCGTAAAGTGGCTGACGCCAAGACCCTGGAAACCCCGGAGAAGCCACGTTTCGTTGCCGGCGTACTCGGCCCGACCAGCCGCACCTGCTCGCTGTCGCCGGATGTGAACAACCCCGGCTACCGCAACGTGACCTTCGACGAACTGGTGGAGAACTACACCGAGGCCACCAAGGGCCTGATCGAAGGCGGTTGCGACCTGATCCTGATCGAGACCATTTTCGACACGCTCAATGCCAAGGCAGCGATTTTCGCCGTGCAGGGTGTTTACGAAGCGTTGGGCGTCGAACTGCCGATCATGATCTCCGGCACCATCACCGATGCGTCCGGTCGTACCCTGTCCGGCCAGACCACCGAAGCCTTCTGGAACTCCGTGGCCCACGCCAAGCCGATTTCCGTGGGCTTGAACTGCGCCCTCGGCGCTAGCGAACTGCGCCCGTACCTGGAAGAGCTGTCGAACAAGGCCAACACCCATGTCTCGGCCCACCCGAACGCCGGCCTGCCCAACGAATTCGGCGAATACGACGAGTTGCCGGCCGAGACCGCCAAAGTCATCGAGGAATTCGCCCAGAGCGGCTTCCTGAACATCGTCGGCGGTTGCTGCGGCACCACCCCGGCCCACATCGAAGCCATCGCCAAGGCCGTGGCCGGCTATGCCCCGCGGCCGATTCCAGAGATTCCCCGGGCCTGCCGCCTGTCGGGCCTGGAACCGTTCACCATCGATCGCAGCTCGCTGTTCGTCAACGTCGGCGAGCGGACCAACATTACCGGCTCCGCCAAGTTCGCCCGCTTGATCCGCGAAGACAACTACACCGAAGCCCTGGAAGTGGCGCTGCAACAGGTCGAGGCCGGCGCCCAGGTGATCGACATCAACATGGACGAGGGCATGCTCGATTCGAAGAAGGCCATGGTGACCTTCCTCAATCTGATTGCCGGCGAACCGGACATCTCCCGCGTGCCGATCATGATCGACTCCTCCAAGTGGGAAGTGATCGAGGCCGGCCTCAAGTGCATCCAGGGCAAGGGCATCGTCAACTCCATCAGCATGAAGGAAGGCGTCGAGCAGTTCATCCATCACGCCAAGCTGTGCAAGCGCTACGGCGCCGCCGTGGTGGTGATGGCGTTCGACGAAGCCGGCCAGGCCGACACCGAGGCGCGCAAGAAGGAAATCTGCAAGCGCTCCTATGACATCCTGGTCAATGAAGTCGGCTTCCCGCCGGAAGACATCATTTTCGACCCGAACATCTTCGCCGTCGCCACCGGTATCGAAGAGCACAACAACTATGCCGTGGATTTCATCAACGCCTGCGCCTACATCCGCGACGAACTGCCCTACGCGCTGACCTCCGGCGGCGTGTCCAACGTGTCCTTCTCGTTCCGTGGCAACAACCCGGTGCGCGAGGCGATCCACTCGGTGTTCCTGCTCTATGCGATCCGCGCGGGCCTGACCATGGGCATCGTCAATGCCGGCCAACTGGAGATCTACGACCAGATCCCGGTGGAACTGCGCGACGCCGTGGAAGACGTGATCCTCAACCGTACCCCCGAAGGCACCGACGCCCTCCTCGCCATCGCCGACAAGTACAAGGGCGACGGCAGCGTCAAGGAAGCGGAAACCGAGGAATGGCGCGGCTGGGAAGTGAACAAGCGCCTGGAACATGCCCTGGTCAAGGGCATCACCACCCACATCGTTGAAGACACCGAAGAATCGCGACTGTCGTTCGCCCGGCCGATCGAGGTCATTGAAGGCCCGCTGATGGCCGGCATGAACATCGTCGGCGACCTGTTTGGCGCCGGTAAGATGTTCCTGCCTCAGGTGGTCAAGTCCGCCCGTGTGATGAAGCAGGCCGTGGCCCACCTGATTCCGTTCATCGAGGCGGAAAAAGGCGACAAGCCGGAAGCCAAGGGCAAGATCCTGATGGCCACGGTCAAGGGCGACGTCCACGACATTGGCAAGAACATCGTCGGCGTGGTGCTCGGTTGCAACGGCTATGACATCGTCGACCTGGGCGTGATGGTGCCGGCGGAAAAAATCCTGCAGGTGGCCAAGGAGCAGAAGTGCGACATCATCGGCCTGTCCGGGCTGATCACCCCGTCCCTGGATGAGATGGTGCATGTGGCGCGGGAGATGCAGCGCCAGGACTTCCATCTGCCGCTGATGATTGGCGGGGCCACCACCTCCAAGGCCCACACGGCGGTAAAGATCGAGCCCAAGTACAGCAACGACGCGGTGATCTACGTCACCGATGCCTCCCGTGCCGTGGGCGTGGCGACCCAGTTGCTGTCCAAGGAACTCAAGCCGGCTTTCGTCGAGAAAACCCGCCTGGACTACATGGACGTGCGCGAGCGCACATCCAACCGCAGCGCTCGGACCGAACGCCTGAGCTATGCAGCGGCCATCGCCAAGAAGCCGCAGTTCGACTGGAGCAGCTACCAGCCGGTCAAGCCGACCTTCACTGGCGCGCGAGTCCTGGACGACATCGACCTGAACGTCCTGGCCGAATACATCGACTGGACGCCGTTTTTCATTTCCTGGGACCTGGCCGGCAAGTACCCACGCATCCTCACCGACGAAGTGGTCGGCGAAGCCGCCACCGCACTGTACGCCGATGCCCGGGCCATGCTGCGCAAGCTGATCGACGAGAAACTCATCAGCGCTCGCGCGGTATTTGGCTTCTGGCCCGCCAACCAGGTGCATGACGACGACCTGGAAGTCTACGGTGACGACGGCAAGCCCTTGGCGCGCCTGCACCACCTGCGCCAACAGATCATCAAGACCGACGGCAAGCCCAACTTCTCCCTGGCCGACTTCGTCGCGCCCAAGGACAGCGGCGTGACCGATTACGTCGGCGGTTTCATCACCACCGCCGGCATCGGCGCCGAAGAAGTCGCCAAGGCTTATCAGGAGGCCGGCGACGACTACAACTCGATCATGGTCAAGGCCCTCGCCGACCGTCTGGCCGAGGCCTGCGCCGAATGGTTGCACCAGCAAGTGCGCAAAAATTATTGGGGCTACGCCCAGGACGAGAGCCTGGACAACGACGCCTTGATCAAGGAGCAATACACCGGCATCCGCCCTGCCCCCGGTTACCCGGCCTGCCCGGACCACACCGAGAAAGCCACCTTGTTCCGTCTGCTCGACCCCGAGGCCAGCGAACTGAAGGCCGGACGCAGCGGTGTGTTCCTCACCGAACACTACGCCATGTTCCCGGCAGCGGCGGTCAGCGGCTGGTACTTCGCCCATCCCCAGGCGCAGTACTTTGCGGTGGGCAAGATCGATAAGGATCAGGTGCAGAGTTACACCGCGCGCAAGGGTCAGGAGTTGAGTGTGACGGAGCGGTGGTTGTCGCCGAACCTGGGTTACGACAACTAAAACCGCAGCGATTGGCTATGCTCTCCACATACGACCTTGTGTATGGAGAGCATCATGGACGAACCGACCGAAAATAAGGCGCCCACCCTCTGGCAAATGCTGCACAGCGTGGGAGCGGCGGCCTTCGGCGTGCAAAGCGGAAAGAACCGCGCCCGCGACTTCACCCACGGCAAGCCAAGCCACTTCATCATCCTCGGCATCCTGTTTACGGTGATTTTCGGGTTGACGTTGTATGGGATCGTCAATCTGGTGTTGTACTTTGCGGGCGTATAGAACATATCCGTACAGTGTGGAACCAGTCTCTTTCGAACCGAAACAGTCCTATTGCCAGCCTCGATCTGAGTCGCTCTAGCGACGCCCCAGCCCATCGAGCGAAAAGGCATAGCGCTCGCCATCCGGGCGAGACACCAGGCTGAAGCGCTTGAAATCCAGACGATAGTCCTTGGCAGGATTCATGTTCAGCCACGCTCGAGCGCGGGCCGGATCGAGCGATTGCATCAGGTCGATCTGCTGGTTGTAGCCGCCATGACGCGCGAGGTCAGTGCCCCGGGCGTGATCATGGAGTAGCACCATGGCCCACCCTCCCAAGCTGAAGTGCCCGGTGAACAGCACGCTCAAGCGCCCGTCGATGCGGGCCTGGAGCGCCGCCCTGGAACTGTTCATGGCGCTGAACAACACATCCTTGCCTGGCTGGCGACCCGCCTCCTCGAACGCCTGCATGGCGCCCAGGGCCATCTCATCGTTGGCGGACCACACCAACGCGGTCTGCGGATACCGCTTGGCCAGTTGGCTGGCCTGCTCGTAGGAGCGCTCGCGATTCCACTCGCCATAGACCAACTGGCGCAGGTGTACCTGTGGATGCTCGGCCAGCGCCCGGTACAGACCTTTCTCACGCAGTTGCGCCGAAGGCGTGGACTTCTTTCCGGAAAATGCCAACAGGTCGAGGGTTTGCCCAGGCGCCAGCGGCCCATGCTGGCGCAACAGTTCGGTGAGCATCAGGTAGCCACTGCGCTCGTCGTCGGGCACCAGGCTGCCAAGCAGTTCGGGAGGCGGCGCGCCCTGCTGGGCCAGCAGGCGGGCCTGGTCGCTGGTCAGCGTGTTGTTCACCAGGAACAGCTTGATCCCGCTGCCCTGGGCCAATTGCAGGATGCGCGGGGCAACATACTGCTCGTTGACCAGCACCAGGTAGTCCGGACGGTCAACCGACGTGATGACGTCTTGAGCCTGGCGGATCATGCGCTCGGGATCGCGCTCGGCGTACTCCACGCGCAGGCGCAACCCCAAGCCATTAGCCGCGGCCTGCATGAACTCGCTATAGCTGACCCAGAACGTCTCGGTCGAACGCCCCGGATTGAGGAACACCACAGAAGTCGCAGCCCTCACCTGGGCTGAAGGAGAAACAGCGCCGGCGGCGTGCACCGGTAACCAGAATGACAGGCATAACAACGCTACCAGCCTGCAGATAAACTTAAACATCCCGCCCGCCCTGAATAATACGCCACCCAGTATAACGACCCGGGTGGCGAACGGGCACATGAACGCGAGAGCTTCATGTGGCTGGCAACGGCTCGAACCTATTGATGACTGACCCAGAACACTGCGGTGCCCACCACCAGGATAATCAGGAACAAAATGGCCCAGGCATCAACGGTACTGTCGCTTTTCCTTGCTTTGGTCGGATTGCTCATTGCATCGCCTCTTGTCGGTTTTGTAGGTGATTGCATAGGGACTCGACCACAGTTAAGACGATGATTGCCCGCACGACAAATGTGGGTTAGGCAATAATAAATCTCATTAGTCGATTTGGTTCTTTACATATACTCAAACATCACTTTTGCGCATAACTCAAAACAGGTATCTTGCACCGGCTCCTCTAGGAGTGCGCGGCCGTGCGCGCAGAATTGCCGAGGCAGAACCCGATTCCAGCGAGCCAACATGCAGCTGTTTCTGATCGGCCCAAGCCTGAGACCGAGACTTATATGTACGTATATGACGAGTACGATCAGCGGATCATCGAGGACCGCGTCAAGCAGTTCCGTGATCAGACCCGACGCTATCTGGCAGGCGAGCTGAGCGAAGAAGAATTCCGCCCTCTGCGCCTGCAGAATGGCCTGTATATCCAGCGCTTCGCCCCGATGCTGCGGGTGGCTGTGCCTTATGGCCAGCTGACTTCGCGCCAGGTGCGCAAGCTGGCGCAAATCGCCCGCGATTACGACAAGGGCTACGCCCACATCAGTACCCGGCAGAACGTCCAGTACAACTGGCCAGCCCTGGAAGATGTGCCCGAGATCCTCGCCGAACTGGCCACCGTGCAGATGCACGCGATCCAGACCAGCGGCAACTGCCTGCGCAACGTCACCACCGACCAGTTCGCCGGTGTCGCAGCCGACGAGTTGATCGACCCGCGCCCGTGGTGCGAGATTGTCCGCCAGTGGACGACGTTCCACCCGGAATTCGCCTACCTGCCACGCAAATTCAAGATCGCCATCAACGGCTCGACCTCTGACCGTGCGGCCATCGAAGTCCACGACATTGGCCTGGAGACGGTCTACAACGCGGCCGGCGAGTTGGGCTTCCGTGTACTGGTGGGCGGTGGCCTGGGGCGTACGCCGGTGGTCGGCGCGTTCATCAACGAGTTCCTGCCGTGGCAGGACCTGCTGAGCTACCTCGACGCCATCCTGCGGGTATACAACCGCTACGGCCGTCGCGACAACAAATACAAGGCGCGGATCAAGATCCTGGTCAAGGCCCTCACGCCTGAAGTGTTCGCCGAGAAGGTCGAAGCCGAGATGGCTCACCTGCGTGGCGGCCAGACCACCCTGACCGAAGCCGAAGTGCATCGCGTCGCCAAGCACTTTGTCGACCCACAGTACAAAGCGCTGGGCAATCAGGACGCCGAACTGGCAGCCCTCGACAAAGAACACCCTGGCTTCGCCCGCTGGCGCACCCGCAATACCCTGGCCCACAAGAAGCCGGGTTATGTCGCGGTGACCCTGTCCCTGAAGCCAACCGGCGTCGCGCCGGGCGACATCACCGACAAGCAACTGGACGCCGTGGCCGACCTGGCCGAGCGCTACAGCTTCGGCCAACTGCGCACCTCCCATGAGCAGAACATCATCCTGGCGGAGGTTGAACAGAGCCAGTTGTTCACCCTCTGGGGCGAGTTGCGCGAGCAAGGTTTCGCCACCCCGAACATCGGCCTGCTGACCGACATGATCTGCTGCCCGGGCGGCGACTTCTGCTCCCTGGCCAACGCCAAGTCGATCCCTATCGCCGAATCGATCCAGCGTCGCTTCGACGACCTGGACTACCTGTTCGACATCGGCGAGCTGGACCTGAACATTTCCGGCTGCATGAACGCCTGTGGTCACCACCACGTCGGCCACATCGGCATCCTGGGCGTGGACAAGAAAGGCGAAGAGTTCTACCAGGTCTCCCTGGGCGGCAGCGGTAGCCGCGACGCCAGCCTGGGCAAGATCCTCGGCCCGTCGTTTGCCCAGGACGACATGCCTGACGTGATCGAGAAGCTGATCGACGTGTACATCGAACAACGTACCGAAGACGAGCGTTTCATCGACACTTACCAACGTATTGGCATCGACCTCTTCAAGGAACGCGTCTATGCAGCGAATCATTAAGAACAACGAGGTCATCGACGAAACCTGGCACCTGCTGCCCAAGGACGCGACCCTCGATGGCATCTCCAACTGTGACGACCTGATCGTGCCCCTGGCCTTGTGGCGCGATCATGCCCACGCCCTCAAGGCCCGCGACGGCGGCCTGGGCGTGTGGCTGGACGCCGACGAGGAAGCCGAGGAAATCGGCGAGGACGCCAACCAGTTGCAGGTCATCGCCTTGAACTTCCCGGCCTTCACCGACGGGCGCAGCTACTCCAACGCTCGCCTGCTGCGCGACCGCTATGGTTTCAAGGGTGAATTGCGGGCAATTGGCGACGTGCTGCGCGACCAGTTGTTCTACATGCGCCGCTGCGGCTTCGACGCCTTTGCCTTGCGTGCCGACAAAGACCCCTTTGAGGCCCTCGAAAGCCTCAAGGACTTCTCGGTGACCTACCAGGCTGCCACTGACGAACCGCTGCCGCTGTTCCGTCGTCGCTGAGACAGCCCTATGAAAAAGCCCTGAACCGGGTCTACCGGTTCAGGGCTTTTTTCGTTTTCGGGGCCTTGAATTCCACCTCACTCCCACAAAGGGATAACTGTGAACCCGAAGCTTCAGCACACCTCGCTCCCACAGGGGGTTAGGCATTATTTCTGCAATTACCAGAACCGCTGCTGGGTCAGGCGGCTCCACCAACTGAGCAGCACACGATCCACCGAACCGCTGGCCGCCATGCCGATGCGTTCCTGCAGGCTTTTGCGTTCGGCGTAGTGCAGGTGGTACAGCTCGGCACCCTTGGCGCGTTCGGCCAGGTATTCATCGCTGGTTTTCAGCTCGTCCACCAAGCCCTTGCCCTGCGCCGCGACACCCAACCAGACCTCACCGGTCGCCACTTCATCGATGGCCAGTTGCGGGCGGTAGTTGGACACGAAGTTCTTGAACAGCTCATGGGTAATGTCCAGGTCTTCCTGGAATTTCTCCCGGCCCTTCTCGGTATTTTCGCCGAACACCGTCAACGTGCGTTTGTATTCCCCGGCCGTCAACACTTCGAAATCGATGTCGTGTTTCTTCAGCAGCCGGTTGACGTTGGGCAATTGCGCGACGACGCCGATGGAACCCAGGATCGCGAAAGGAGCGCTGATGATCTTCTCGCCGATGCACGCCATCATGTAGCCACCGCTGGCCGCGACCTTGTCGATGCAGACCGTCAACGGCACGCCGGCCTGACGGATCCGCGCCAGTTGCGACGAGGCCAGGCCGTAGCTGTGGACCATGCCGCCGCCACTTTCCAGGCGCAGCACTACTTCATCCTTCGGCGTCGCCAGGGTCAGCAGCGCAGTGATTTCATGACGCAGGCTCTCGGTGGCCGAGGCCTTGATGTCACCGTCGAAATCCAGCACGAACACCCGGGGCTTGGCCGCCGGTTTGTCCTTGTTTTTCTTCCCGGCCTTTTCAGCCTTGCCTTCGGCCTTGCGCAGCGCCTTGAGCTGATCCTTGTCCAGCAGCGTCTGTTCCAGACGCTCACGTAGCCCCTTGTAGAAATCGTTGAGTTTGCTCACCTGCAACTGACCGGTCGACTTGCGCCGCCCCTTGCTGCGCAACGCAGCAAAACTGACCAGCACCACCAGGATGGCGATCACCAGCGTCACGGTCTTGGCCAGGAAACCGGCGTACTCGATGAAAAACTCCACAGCAACTCCTTAAATGCAATGCGCCATTGAACGCAGGCGCGTAACGGCCCCAGCATACCCATGCGGCTGCGTCGCGACCAGTCATGAAACCGGTGGTTACGTTAACGCGAGCGAGGCAGGACAAGGCTGCAACGGGCATTTCAAACAAGCGTATGTTTTTTCATTGACAGCTCACCGCCATCCCCATAACCTCGCCAAACCTTCAACGTACCGGGATGACGCGGACGTGGGCAGTATCTATCTGATTCGACATGGCCAGGCCTCCTTTGGTGCGGACGACTACGATGTCCTTTCACCCAATGGCGTGCGCCAGGCGCAAGTGCTCGGCGGCCACCTGGCGGAGCTCGGTGTCGTATTCGATCGCTGCCTCTCGGGTGACCTGCGTCGCCAACAGGATACCGCCATCGGCGCGCTGGGACAGATGTCCGCCGCCGGGTTACCGGTTCCCGGGCTGGAAACCGACACCGCGTTCAACGAGTTCGATGCCGACGCGGTCATTCGCGCCCTGCTGCCGGACATGCTTCCCCAGGAGCCCGAGGCGCTGCATATCCTGCGCAACGCTGCGCAGAACCGCGCCGAATTCCAGCGCATCTTCGCGCTGATCGTCGAACGCTGGCTCAGCGGCCAGTATGACCCGCCGGGCCTGGAAAGCTGGCTGGGTTTTGTCGAGCGGGTCCACGCGGGCCTGCAGCGCATCCTGGAGCAAGCCGACAACACCCACAAAATCGCCGTGTTCACCTCCGGCGGCACCATCACCGCCCTGCTCCACCTGATCACCCAGATACCGGCCCGACAGGCCTTCGAACTGAACTGGCAAATCGTCAACACCTCGCTCAACCACCTGAAATTCAGGGGCCGCGAGGTGGCCCTGGCTTCCTTCAACAGCCATGCCCACCTGCAACTGCTGAAGGCCCCGGACCTCATCACCTTTCGCTGAGTCCGGATTACTGTAGACCCTTGCTGTACCACCCAAATAAGGATCGAAACCATGACCTCCGTAGCCGACGCCGTACAAGCCATGAAAGCCAAGTTCAACCCAGCCGCCGCTGCCGGCCTGGATCTGGTATTCGGTTTCCGCATCGACGATACCAAGAATTTCTCGCTGGTCGTCAAGGACAACACCTGCGAACTGCAGGAAGGTGAAAACCCGGACGCCCAGGTGACCCTGGTGATGGACGGCGAAACCCTGCAAGGCATCGTCGACGGCAGCACCGACGGCATGCAAGCGTTCATGAGCGGCAAGCTGCGTACCGAAGGCGACATGATGCTGGCCATGAAACTGTCCGAGCTGTTCCCTGGCTGAGACTGCGCTCGCGTTCTTCGCGGGCCTCTGATTGCAAACGAATCCCGCCCCCGTGGCGGGATTCGTGTTTCTGCCCTGCGCTGATTCTGCCTTGCACTCACAACCTTGATCCCTGTCAGTTGTCGCTCCTCCCCCAGCCGCTAATGTAGCGCTTCCATCAAGCCAGGGACGGCTCATCGGGAGCCGGCGCCTGCTCATCTCACGGAAGAGAGACTCATGCCCACACTGAAGATCATTTTGCTGTCGAGTGCCTTCAACGGCTTGACCCAACGCGCCTGGCTGGACCTGCGCGAGGCCGGCTATCACCCCAGCGTCGTGCTGTTCACCGATCCGGCCTCGGTCTGCCGGCAAATCGAAGAAAGCGGCGCCCACCTGGTGATCTGCCCGTTTCTCAAGGACCGTGTACCCGAGCAGTTATGGCGCAATCCGCGGCGCCCGGTGGTGATCATTCATCCCGGAATTGTCGGCGACCGCGGCGCCAACGCCCTGGACTGGGCGATCACTCGGCAGCCCGAGCGCTGGGGCGTCACGGCATTGCAGGCGGTAGAGGAAATGGACGCCGGGCCAGTCTGGGCCACGTGCGAATTCGACCTGCCCCAAGGCCTGCGCAAATCCGAGCTGTATAACGGCCCGGTCAGCGACGCCGCCATTCGTTGCATCCGCGAGGTCGTGGAGAAGTACCTTGACGGTTTCATCCCGGTGCCACTGGACTATGGCCGTCATGACGTGGTCGGACGCCTGCAACCGAACATGACCCAGGCCCATCGCGCCTTCAGCTGGCACGACAGCAGCGGTTTCATCAAGCGCTGCATCGACGCCGCCGACGGTCAACCCGGCGTACTCGCGAGCCTGGCCGGCGAACAGTTTTACCTGTACGACGCCCATCCGGACGTTCGCCACGGCCTGCCCGGCGAACTGCTGGCCGTGCGTGACGATGCGGTGTTGGTGGCGACAGGGGATACAAGCCTGTGGATCGGCGCCCTGCGCCGCAAGCCGCAGCCCGGCGACCAGACCTTCAAGCGTCCGGCGCGCCATGTTTTGTCGAACCGCCTCGAAGGCGTCCCGGTGCTCGATGGTTCCCTGGCCCGCCAGCCGTTCAGCGATGAGTCTTATCAGCCCATTCGCTACCGGGAATGCGGCCATGTGGGAGAGCTGACGTTCGAGTTCTATAACGGGGCGATGAGCACTGAGCAATGCCAGCGCCTGGTGGCGGCATTGCGCTGGGCCAAGTCCCGGGACACCCAGGTGCTGTTGATCCGCGGCGGGCGCGGCAGCTTTTCCAACGGCGTGCACCTGAACGTTATCCAGGCCGCCGCCGAACCCGGCCTGGAGGCCTGGGCCAACATACAGGCCATCGATGACGTTTGCCTTGAGTTGTTCAGCGCACGGCAACTGGTGGTCAGCGGTCTGACGGGTAACGCCGGGGCCGGCGGTGTGATGTTGGCTCTGGCGGCCGATATCGTGCTGGCGCGCCGTGACATCGTGCTCAACCCGCACTACGCGACCATGGGCCTGTACGGCTCTGAATACTGGACCTACAGCCTGCCCCGCGCGGTCGGGCCGGACATGGCCTGGAAACTCACCCGGGACTGCCTGCCGATCAGCGCCATCCAGGCGTTGCGCTACGGCATGGTCCAGGAGATCGGACCACGCTGCCCCGACGAGTTCGGCCTGTGGCTGCTGCAACGAGCCAACAGTGCACTGCTCGATCCGAACTATGAAAGCATCCGGGTTCGCAAGGCCGAGCGGAGCCTGTCAGCGATCCAGGCGTGCCGCGAGGGTGAGCTCGCGCAGATGCGACATGACATGGTGGACAATCGCCACGGCTTCGCCGACAAGTGCCGTGGTTTCGTCTTCAAGCACAAGGCCTGCCGCACGCCAGAACGCCTGGTTGCCCCGTGGGCGCGAACGGCACAGGTCCAAGCCGTCCCATAATGTCCGGTATCGGCGAGGCGCGGCAGCTCTTACAATGCCCGCTTCCCCCGTATCGGCCTGAACATGGACATCGATCTCGCCCGCACCTTCCTGGAAATCGTCCGCCACGGCAGCCTCGCTGCAGCGGCCGAAAAGCTGCACGTGACCCAGACGGCGATCACCGCCCGGGTCCAGAAGCTCGAAAGCCAGCTTGGCTGCGCGCTGTTCGTACGCAATCGTGCCGGCGCGCGCTTGACCAGCGACGGCGAGGCGTTTGTGGTCTACGCCAACCAGCTCGTGCAGACCTGGGAAGCGGCCCGTCGGGACCTGCCACTGCCCGAGGGCTATCGCAACGTCTTGCACCTGGGGGGCGAGGTCAGCCTGTGCAATCCCTTGATGCTCGCCTGGGCCGGCGAGCTGCGCCAGAAAATTCCCGGCCATGCCCTGCGCATGGACATCCGCGACGGCGAGAAACTGCTCCAACAGCTGGAGCTGGGTCTGCTGGACGCGGCAGTGGTGTATCAGCCCGAATACTGGCCGCGCCTGCAGGTAGAACAGCTGCTGGAAGAGAAACTCATCCTGGTACGCCTGGCCGCCCGTCCCGAGCCCTACGTGTACATCGACTGGAGTGCGGACTTCCGGCGCCAACACGACACCGCGCTTCCGGACAAGGCCAAGGCCGCCGTGACCTTCAACCTCGGCCCCCTGGCCCTGCAGTACATCCTGGAAAACGGCGGCAGCGGCTACTTTCGCACCCGAGTCGTGCAGAGCTACCTGGACAGCGGCATCCTGGAACGGGTGCCCAAGGCACCGGAATTCAACTACCCCACCTACCTGGTCTACTCCCGCGATCGGGATTCAGCAGCGTTGCAGCAGGCATTCGAGGTGCTGCGAGAGATCGTCAAGACCGGCAGCGACTGGTCGCAGCGCTGGGATCCATTGACCTGATAAATCCCCTTGCCACAAAAGTGTAAAACCTGCCAAAGCGTTTTTCCGGGTGCCCCGTGTCGAATGGTTTTGGGGCTGCTGCGCAGCCCAACGGGAGCAAGCTCCCTCGCCACGGGTTCATTGAGTTTCGCCCTACACGTTCAGGGCCCTTCAAAAAGGGCCCCTCAGGCAGGCCAGCCTCTCGGCTACTTCAATTTTTCTGCAATCTCATCTTTGAGCAGCAAGCGTTTCTTCTTGAGCGTCTCCAGGACATCGCTGGACAGCCCCGGCGATGATGGTTTTTCAGCGTCAACGACCTCGGCATCAAGTTGGGAATATTTCTGAAGTAACGAGTCGAGCCTCGGATCCTCGCTGCGTTTTTGCTGGATGTGGTCTTTTGTGCAGTTCAGGTCCTGGCACAAATCGTGGGACACCGGCATGGAACACCTCCTTCAGTGGGTCGGTGGAAGACGCCTTTACAGCGCTCATCGATGATCAGGATGGCCTCGTCGACGGGGTTCTGTCGACCGCCAATCCGACCAGCGGTGACCGTTCGTCGTAACGCAATGCGCTCCAATCAAACCTTTGTCTGGCCCCCGCTCTCCATTGATCAGAGACGAAAAGAATCGCTCTTTCAACCTGTGTGGAGACTTACCTATGGACAGATTCACCCTGCGTCAACTCGGCCTGGCAGTTGCCCTGAGTACCAGCACGGGCATGGCATGGGCCGCGACTTCCAACGACTTTGTCGATAACGCGGCGGCCGGTGGAATTGGAGAAATCGAGACCAGCAAACTGGCCTTGGAAAAAAGCCAATCGGCGGACATCAAGGCATTCGCCAACAAGATGATCACTGACCACACCAAGGCCAACGAAGAGCTGAAAGCCCTGGCGCAAAAACATGACATCGAGGTACCCGACGACACCACATTGATGAAAAAAGCCAAGGCGAAGATTCTCGACGTGCGCGATGAGTCTTTTGATGCGGCCTATGCCAACAACCAGGTCAAGGCCCACGAAGAAACCATCGTCCTGTTCAAGAAAGAAGCCGAAACCGTTACCGACGACAAGAAGGCTGGCAATACCGAACTCAAGGCATTCGCCCAGAAGATGCTGCCAGACCTGCAACATCACCTGGAAGAAGCCAAGAAACTGCAGGCTGCCCATCCGAGCAAGTAATCCGCAGGCACAGAATGAGGCCGTCTTGATGAAGATGGCCTTGTTCAGCCCAAGTCCGTCGGTGTTCATGGCTACCGCTGGTCAGCACTGTCATTTCTGACAGTAGAATATTGCAACCCACGCTCCTAGGGTCTTGCTCAAGACCATCCTGCTGATACAAGCATCCAACCTCTTGGGGGCTTTGCAGTCGCAGGTGCCGCGAAGCAGGAGCAAAGTCATGAGCGATGAACCGGTGTTAACGCAAAGCGCTGGCGGTATCGCGGTGAAAATCGCCGCACTGCTGGGATGGTTCGCATTGATCCTCCAGCTCTACCTGATCCTGACTTCGCGCTGGCAGGGCGGCAAGAGCCTGTGGGGCGCAGTAGACATCTTCTTCAGTTATTTCACGGTGCTGACCAATATCCTGGTGGCAGTGGTGCTGACCTACGCGGCCACCTCAGGGGATTCGGCGCTGCGGCGATTCTTTCTCAAACCCACGGTCCAGGGCGGCGTCGCCGCTGCCATCATACTCGTGGGGGTGGCGTACAACCTGCTGCTGCGCAATGTCTGGAACCCCCAGGGCTTGCAGTGGGTGGCCGATGAATTGCTGCATGACGTGATGCCGGTGCTGTTCGTGGTCTATTGGTGGTTCTGCGTGCCCAAGGGCACTTTGCAATGGCAAGATGTCTGGCCGTGGCTGATCTATCCGCTGGTCTATTTCATCTACGCCTTGGTGCGTGGTTACTTTGTCGGCGCCTACCCCTATCCCTTTATCGAAGTGGACACGCTGGGTTACCCCCGGGTGTTCCTTAATGCGGTGATGGTACTGCTGGGATTCGTCGTGGTGTCTCTGGTGCTGATTGCCTTGGACCGCTGGAAAGGCAGGCACTGAGGCAGCCCAAGCGCCAAACGACTCATCAGCACCACTGTTCCAACAAATCGGGTTAGCGGTTAACCACCGTCGGTGTCGATATCCGCATCCGTGCTTTCCCCGGACTTCGGCCGATCTGGATCCGGCTCGAAGCCAGGGCTGAAGGTATTGTCGTTGTCCCGATGAAGATTCTTCTGATCGACCTCTGGGGCCGCGCTCTGGGCCTGGTCAGTCCCGGCGGGGCTGACGGGCTGGGTGTCCGATGAGTCCGCCGCAAGCTTGGGATCGATCGCCGGGTCATTGCGCGGGGACGGGGTTTGCGTCTGGCCTTGTTGCTGGGTGTTTGCGGGATCGTCGTTCATAGGCACCTCGTTCATGACAGGGCCGGATGGAATGACCGGTCTTGCTTATTCGAAGGCCGGGCACCGGCTTCGGTTCCATTTGTTTGCGGCCCCCACGATCAACCGCCCAGCACACTCTTGACCATCCGCATCAGCGCGTCCGGACCATAGGGCTTGCTCAGCAGATGGGTATCGGGGCTCAGTTGATGATTCCGGGAGATGATGTCCCGGGTGTGCCCCGAGGTGAACAGCACCGGGACCGGCGGTTTCTGCACCTTGGCCCAGGCGGCCAGGTCGGAACTCTTGATCAGGCCGGGCATGACGACGTCGGTGAAGATCAGGTCGACCGAGATGCCTTCCAGCAGCAGCTTCATCGCCTCATCGCCGTTGGCGGCCGTGAGGGTCCGATAGCCGGACTGTTCCAGCAGTTCCACCGACGCGCTGCGCACCTCGTCGTTGTCTTCCACCACCAGGATCGTCTCTTGCCTGCCGGACTGAAACACGTCGTGTTGCTCGGCTTCGCCCGCTTCTGGCGCAAGGCTTCGAGGGAAATACATCCGTACTCGCGTGCCCTCGCCCAGGTCGCTGGAGATCTCGATATGGCCGCCACTCTGCTTGACGAACCCGAACACCATGCTCAGTCCAAGCCCCGTGCCCTGGCCATCGGTCTTGGTGGTGAAAAAGGGTTCGAACACCTGCTTCAGGATCTCGGGCGGCATGCCGGCACCGCAGTCGATCACCGACAGCCGGACATAGTCGCCGGCCGAGATCCCCTTGCCGGCACAAAACGCTTGATCGAGCACGATGTTCTCCCCAATCAGGCGGATGGTGCCCTCGCCGCCCATGGCATCGCGAGCATTGATCGCCAGGTTCAACAGGGCGTTTTCCAATTGATTGCGATCGACGTGAATGCACCAAGGCTCCTGGGGCAAGCTCACGTCAATCTGGATGGTTTCGCCCAAGGCCCGTTGCAACAGTTCACCCATGCCATCATAGATGCGTCGTGGGTTGTAGACCGCCGGTGACAATGGCTGGCGCCGGGCAAAAGCCAGCAGTTGCGATGACAACTTGGCCCCCCGCTCCACGGCTTCGATGGAGGCACTGACCCGCCGTTGCACGTTGACGTTGTCCCGTTCGTGGCGGGCCAGCAAGTGCAGGTTGCCGGCAATCACTTGCAGCAGGTTGTTGAAGTCATGGGCCACGCCGCCAGTGAGACCGCCAATGGCCTCGAGCTTTTGCGACTGACGCAACTGCTCTTCTGCCGCCAGCCGCGCCTGCACCTCGTCGGCGACCCGCTGTTCCAGGTCGCGGGTGAATTTGAGCAGCGAAGCTTCGGCTGTCTTGCGTTCATTGATGTCAATCAGTACACCTGGAAAACGCAAGGGCTTGCCCGTGGCATCGAATTCGCAGCGACCGCTAGCCAGTACCCACAGGTAATCACCGCCCACGCGGCGCACCCGATATTCAGCGCTGTAGGGGATGCCCGTGCGCAAGGTCAGTTCGACCCGCTGGTTGACCTCGTCGAGGTCATCCGCGTGGATGCGCTGGCGGGCAATTTCGATGGGCAGTGCGTCCAGCGAACAGTCTGGCGGGTAGTTGAAGGTACGGGCGAAACGCTCATCGCCCGACAGTGTGTCGGCCTGGATGTCCCAGACGAACGACCCCAGCAATGGTCCGGCCGAGAGGGCCAACTGGATGCGCTCGTTGACGGCTCGGTAACTGCGTTCGGCCTCTTGCCGGGCGCGCTCGGTCAACACGAGCTCGGTGGTTTCCACCACAATCGCCAGCACGCCCGCCGGGGACTGGTCGTCATCGGGCACCGGGCTGTAATAGAGGTCCATCCACACATCTTCAGGCTTGCCATCGCGTAGCAAGACCAGCTCTTTGCTGCGGTAGGACAAGGTGCCACCGGCCAGGCAGACGTCCAGCACATGCCGATTGAATTCGGCGACTTCCGGCCAACCCAACTCCACTGCACACCCCAGCAGGTAAGGATGGCGGCCACCGGCGAACTCGGCATAGGCATCGTTGTAGATCATGAAGCCCTGGCGGCCCCACAACATCACCATCGGCAGGGGCGAAGCCAGCAACAACTGGACGGCACTGCGCAGGCTGGCGGACCAGTGCTCGATGGCGCCCAACTCGGTCCGGCTCCAATCGAACGCCCGGATACGCCCGGCCATTTCACCGCCCCATCCAGGGCACCCGTGATTTTGGGATAGAAACTGCATGATCGATTCTGAACCTCAAAATGCCTGCAGGGAGTCGGCATCCACAAACCCCTTGGGATCAGAGCTTCGAGCGCTGGGTTGGCGTTTGGTTTCATGCTGGTCGATCCAGGCCCGATCCTGTGGCGAGGGAGCTTGCTCCCGCTCGGCGGCGCAGCCGTCGTAAACCGGCTGATGCGGTGTGCCTGATGGATCGCATAAACCATTTTTTGGGGGGCTGCTACGCAGCCCAGCGGGAGCAAGCTCCCTCGCCACAAAAACGGCGGTGTTGCTGGGGCTCAGCGAAAGTCACGGCTTTGCACCTGGATACCCGCCAACAACTCGGTCAGGTCGCTCAAGCGCCCGGCGATCAGGTGGCGGACCTCGCCGACGCTTTCCCAGCGCCCGTCGACCTTGAGCAGTTGCGAGCCCACCAAGGTCTTGCGCTGGCGTTCGGCCAAGTCGCGCCAGACCACCACATTGAGGTTGCCGAATTCATCTTCCAGGGTGACAAAGGTCACCCCGCTGGCCGTGCCCGGGCGTTGGCGACCGGTAACCAGCCCGGCGACGCTGACGTTGCGGCCATGCTCCACCTCTTGCAGCTCCCGTGAGCTGCGGCAGCGCCGTGCGCGCAGTTCGGGGCGCAGCAGGGCCAATGGATGAGGGCCCAGTGTCGTGCCGAGCGTGGTGTAATCGGCAAACAGGTTTTCCCCCAGCGTAGGTTTTGGCAGGGCCACGGGCGGTTCCTCCTGGCAGGGCAAACCGGCGAACAAGCCCAGTTGTTTCTGCACCCCGGCCACTTCCCAGCGGGCACGATGGCGATCACCAGCCAGGCCCTGCAAAGCCCCCGCATCGGCCAATTGCGCCTGGGCCCGGGCATCGAGCTGCGCGCGCTCGCCCAAGTCAGCCACGTCGCTGAAGGGCCGATGCCGGCGGGCCGCTTCGATACGGCGGGCATCCTCTTCGCGAAAGCCCTTGATCATGCACAGCCCCATGCGGATCGCCGGTTGTCGACCGTCCATGGGCTCGAGGCTGCAATCCCAATCGCTGGCGCGCACGTCCACCGGGCGGATCGACAGTTGATGCCGGCGGGCATCCTGGAGGATCTGGTCCGGGCTGTAGAACCCCATGGGCCAACTGTTGATCAGGGCACAGGCGAACGCCGCCGGTTCGTGGCATTTGAGCCAACTGCTGGCGTAGGTCAGCAAGGCGAAACTGGCGGCATGGGATTCCGGGAAGCCGTAATTGCCGAAGCCTTTGATCTGTTCGAAGATTTGCGCGGCGAACTCAGCGGTGTAGCCGTTTTTTTTCATCCCCTGCGCCAGGCGTTCCCGATGGGGCTCCAACCCACCGTGACGTTTCCAGGCCGCCATGGAGCGACGCAATTGGTCTGCCTCACCCGGGGTGTAATCGGCCGCGACGATGGCGATCTGCATGACCTGCTCCTGGAACAAGGGAACACCCAGGGTGCGGTTGAGCACTTGCTTCAACGCTTCAGAGGGATAAGTCACCGCCTCTTCTTTGTTTCTGCGGCGCAGGTACGGATGCACCATCCCACCCTGGATCGGCCCGGGGCGTACGATGGCCACTTCGATGACCAAATCGTAGAACGTCTTGGGCCTCAGCCGAGGCAACATCGACATCTGCGCCCGGGACTCGATCTGGAACACACCGATGGTGTCGGCGCGACTGATCATTTCATAGGTCGCCCGATCATCCTGGGGCAGCGACGCCAGGGCGTAGCGTTGGCCCCGATAGCGCTCGATCAAGTCGAAACAGCGACGAATCGCACTGAGCATGCCCAGGGCCAGGATGTCCACCTTGAGTAACCCGACCGCGTCCAGATCGTCCTTGTCCCACTGGATGATGGTGCGTTCGGCCATGGCGGCGTTTTCCACCGGCACCAGGGTGTCCAGGGGTTGCTCGGAAATCACGAAGCCACCAGGGTGCTGGGACAAATGCCGGGGAAAACCGATCAATTGCCGGGTCAGGCTCAGGACCCGGCGCAACACCGGGCTGTCCGGGTCGAAGCCACCTTCACGCAAGCGCTCCACTGGCGGCGCCTCGTCGCTCCAGCGGCCACAGCAATCGGCCAGGGCGTTGACCTGGTCCGGCGGCAAGCCCAGGGCCTTGGCCACATCGCGCACCGCCCCGGCGCCGTGGTAACTGCTGACCACCGCCGTCAATGCCGCACGATGACGACCGTAGCGCTGGAACACGTACTGCAGCACTTCCTCGCGACGGTCGTGTTCGAAGTCGACGTCGATGTCCGGCGGCTCGTTGCGCTCCCGGGACAGGAAGCGTTCGAACAACAGGCTGGTAAGGCTGGGATCGATTTCGGTGATGCCCAAGGCGTAGCACACCGCCGAGTTGGCCGCCGAACCACGCCCTTGGCAAAGAATATGACGGCTGCGGGCGAAGCTGACGATGTCCTGTACGGTGAGGAAATAGCTGTCATAACCCAGCTCGGCGATCAGGCTCAGCTCCTTGTCGATCTGTGCCCGCACTTTGTCTGTCACGCCATCCTTCCACCGCTCGCGCATGCCGCGCTCGGTCAGCTCTCGCAGCCAGGACGCCGGATCATGCCCCTCGGGCACCAGCTCACGGGGGTATTGGTAACGCAGTTGGCCGAGGTCGAAGGTGCAACGCCGGGCGATGTTCAGGGTTTCGTCGAGCAAGGCCCGCGGATAGAGATCGGCCAGATCCTTGCGGCTGCGCAAGTGACGCTCGCCGTTGGGGTGCAGGCGCTGGCCAGCCTCGGCCACCGTGACGTGGTGGCGGATGGCGGTCATGGTGTCCTGCAGGGCACGACGGCCACGCACGTGCATGTGCACATCACCACTGGCCACGATTGGAAGGTCCAAGCGTTCGGCCAGCGCCAGCGAGTCTGCCAATCGGCGGCGGTCGTCCTGTGCGCAATGCAACTGGACCGTCAGCCACAGGCGCCCGGCAAAGGTCGGCTGGAGCCAACGGCCATGTTCCTCGGCATCTTTGCCCTCGGCTATCCATAACGCCAGCAGCCCCGACAAGGGCTGGTCGAAGTCCTCTCGCACGATGCGATAGTGGCCTTTCTCGCTGCGCCGCCGGGCGCGGGTGATCAGCCGGCACAGGGCTTGATAGCCTTCCAGGTCTTCCACCAGCAACACCAGTTTCGGGCCGTTCTCGACCTGGATTTCGCTGCCGACGATCAGTTGCAGCTCCAGTTCCTTGGCCGCCTGCCAGGCCCGGACGATTCCGGCCAAGGTGCATTCGTCGGTGATCGCCAGGGCCTGGTAGCCCTGCTGCTTGGCGCGACGGCACAACTCCAGGGCACTGGAGGCACCGCGCTGGAAGCTGAAATTCGACAGGCAATGTAGCTCGGCATACTCAACGCTCATGCGAACCAGCCCTGCAGCCACAGCGGCCCGCCCTCGCCTACCGTTCGATAGGCCCAGCCACGTTGTCCGCGGCGGGTTTCGATCAGGTAATAGTCACGGCGCACATCCGCGCCGTCCCACCAACCGGTCTCGATGCGCTCGGGGCCCATGAGGATGTGCGCCTGACCTTGCGCCAATGCCTGGGGCTCCTCCAGCAGCCAGCCGGGACGCTGCACACCGTCGCGCACCGGACAAGCCTGGGATCGGGGTTGGGAGGTCATCTGCCAGGCGCACTCAGGCCGATGGTCGTCGCGAAACCCCAGGCCCTGCACGGCCTCATCCCCCAGCCGGGCCCGCAAGCGTTCGCGCAGTTGCTCCCAGGGCAATGATTGCTGAGGACGTTCGTCGAACAGCTCCAGGCGCTGGGGCACGAAGCTCGGCAGGTCCTCGGCACACAAGCGAAAGCCCCGCACCGGCGCCTCGACCTGCACCTGTTCCAAGCGACCGCGGGCCAGTTCGAAGAGCATCGCCGGGGCCCGCTCGGCGCTGAGCAGGCCGACCTTGATCACTGTATCCGGCAACCCGGCGTGCTCCAGGTGCAGGTCAAAGCGCTGCACGCCGCTGTCGCGCCCGCAGAGGAAGGCCGACAAGTCACCGGTCAGCCGGCGCAACGGGAACAACAGCGCTTGATGGGATTGCACGTCATAGTTGAGCTCGATGCGCACATCGAAACGGTCCGGCGGCAGGTAGAACGACAGCGCCAGGGTGCGATGGCCCATCAACGCGTCGAGGTGCTTGAGCACTTGGGCCTCGAAGCGCCGCGCCAGGGTCTGCCGGGGCAAGGCCTGTACCTGGCTCAAGCGGCGCAGGCCCATGCGCGACAGCGCCGTGGCGACGTCGGGTTCCAGGCCGATCCGCTCCACAGGCATGTCTCCCAGGCACTGTTGCAAGGTCTCGGCGTCGGGCACCACCAGGGCGTCATAGGCATTGGCCAACACCCGTGCCGCCACCGGATTGGGAGCGGCGACGATGCGATGACGAAAGCCCAGCTCGGTCAGCTCGGCCCGCAAGCGCGCCTCGAACACCGGCCAGGGGCCAAACAGGCCCAGGCTCGACTCGATCTCGAACAGCAGCGTACGCGGGTAATGCACGCTGACCTGGGCGCTGAAACGGTAGGCCCAGGCCGCCAGGAACTGTTGCCAGTGTTCGATTTGCGCCGCGTCGTATTCGGCGGTGGCAAAGCCTTTGCTCAAGGCCTGGGCGGCGGTCATGGTCTGGCCGGGACGCAAGCCCAGGGCTCGTGCCGGCGCATTCACCGCTTGCAGCACCCGACGCTGGGCCGGACCGGTCAGTAATGCCAGGGGCTGGTCGGGATCGGGGCGCTGACGCAGCGCAGCGTCCAGCGCCAATTGCGGGAAGAGAATACAGACCCAGCGCATCGCAACCTCAATGCCCGGTTTGTGTGGCGAGCGTGGCAAAGGCAATCGGCGCCGAACGAGCCAACCCGCCGCGACACTTGAGCACGCGCAATTGCGCCGGCCGGGTATCGATGGCAATGCGCAGGGCCGCCGGCGACGGGTTGATGGCCTCCTGGATCGAGCGCCAGGCGAACGCCAGGGTCTGGCCGGTTTCCGCCGCCACTTGCAAACGGCGCAAGGCCCGGTCGTCCGCCTGGCGGGGCCAACACAGCACCGCGCCACAACTGCCAGAACGCAGGCATTGTTCGGTGGCCCACAGGGCATCGCGCTCATCGGCGCGGATTACCGACAACTGACGCAGGTCGACGCCAGCGTTCTGCCAGGCCTGGGGATAGGGCACGAACGGTGGCGCCACCAGCACGATCCGCTCCCCCGCCGCCGACAGCCGCGCCAGGGTCGGCCACACCAGTTGCAACTCACCCACGCCCGGCGCGGCGATGAGCAGTTCCGTCAAGGCCGCCTCCGGCCAGCCACCACTGGGCAACGCCGCGTCCAGTGCCGCATGGCCGGTGGGTTGCGGGCTGGCGGCTGGCGGCGCAGGCCGGCCCTTCCAGACCTGGCCGCCGTTGAACAGCGTGTCCAGCGCAACGACAGCGCCCATCAGCCTTGCCTCACCAAGCCACAGAACACCCCTTCTATCGCCAGGTCCTGGTCGGCCTCGACGATGATCGGCTGGTAGGCCGGGTTGCGCGGCAACAAACGCACCCGCTCGCCAATGCGCTCGAAGCGCTTGATGGTGACTTCGCCATCCAGGCGCGCCACGACAATCTGGCCGTTGGCGGCCTGCGGCGTGCGCTGCACACCCACCAGGTCACCGTCGAGAATGCCGTCCTCGATCATCGAATCGCCCTGGACCCGCAGCAGGTAATCCGGCGCCTTGGTAAAAATCGCCGGGTCCAGCATCAAGCGACTGTGGACCTCGGCATCGGCGCCGATCGGCAGCCCGGCAGCCACTCGCCCCAGCACCGGCACGTCCAGCAGCTCGGGTCGTGGTGGCTGGTTCAGCAAGCGAATGCCCCGGGCCTGATGCGGATTGACCTCGATGAAACCGGCTTCGGTCAGCGCCAGCACATGCTTGCGCGCCACACTGCGGGAGGCAAAACCGAACGCCTCGCTGATTTCAGCGAGGCTGGGAGGCTGGCCCTGATCGGCGATGCGCTCGCGGATGAAGGTCAGGATGGCGGTGCGGCGGGGAGTGAGAGTCGTCATGGAGTACATTTGTACTCTTCCGAGGTTTTTCTGACAAGCGCCGCCAGTCAGTTCACAGCTCGGGGGCCGAGGTGTTCGACGCCCAGTGGCTAGAGCCGGGCGTCGGCGCTCTCATTGCGAAATGCGCTCGGGCTCATGCCGGTCCAACGCCGGAACGCCCGGCGGAAGCTGCGCACATCGCTGTAGCCGACTTCTTCGGTGATGCGCTCGATGGACAGTTCGGGATTGGCCAACAGGTTCAGGGTGCGGCTGCGACGCACCTGTTCGAGCAAGGTCTCGAAGGTCAGGTTGTGCTCGCTCAGGCGCCGACGCAGGGTGCGGCTGCTCATGTTGAGATCACCGGCGATTTTCTCGATGTGGCTGCCACGGGTCAGGTCTCGGGCAATGGCCCGTTCCACGGTCTGGATCAGGTCAATCTTCTGGTGAACTTCGGTGGCTTCCTGCTCCAGCAAGGCCAATGCCTGGCGCAGGGCCAGCGGGTGGTGATTGGGCAAACGCATATCCAGCCAGCGCACGTCGATCAGCATGCGATTGTGTCGGCAACCGAAGTGCACATCCGGTCCCAAGATCCACTGATATTCCTGGGCATAGGACGGTGCGGCGTGCATGAACTCCACGGCCAGGGGCTTGAAATCGGGCCCCGCCAGGGCCCGGCCATAGACCATCAGGCTGGCGAAGAACTCTTCCACGGCAAACACCTGGATCTCGGCGAAAGGCAGCCGGCAGGTCGCCTCGACCATGATCCGGCCAGTGGCTTCTTCGACGCTGGTCACCGCGATGCCACCGGTGGTGTGCTGGTAACGAACCCCCAGGGCAAAGGCATCGCGCAGGGTTTCGCACAATGATAGGACGTGGCCCAGCAGGCCGAGGGTGCCAAGCACGTTGCGGTCCCCTACCCACAACCCCAGTCCCTGGTCGGGCAACAGCTTGAGCGCCCGTTGAATCATGACCACGGCCTGGCGGTGGGAAATGCGCTGGGCGGGATCTTGCAGATCATCAAGGCCGAACCCCAGGCCGCGACACAGGCTGGCGGCATCGAAGCCCTTGTCCGCCACAACCTCGGCCAGGGTCTGTAGCAGGAATGGCGATACCAACGCCAATTCATAGGTCGGGTCAATGACTTTCATCTGCATGGGGCGGGTTCCGGAGGACGTTAGGTGGCGTTTTTGTAACCGGTTATTTCACAAAGTTAGCATGCCCCGGCGGATCGAGGGGCACAAAAATCTGGCCGCCCAAGTCCCCTGTATGGCCGCCAATACCCTGCCCTGTTGGCGGCGAACGGCTTATTTGTATGGCTCGGACTTTCGGTGCATCTCCAACAATAATAATGAGCCCCCACATGAACCCGATCCGCACGACATTCGCCTTGCAATTGACCCTCGGCCTGGCCTGCGCCAGTGCCTTGCCGGCCCTGGCTACCGAAGCCGGGGTCGACAACATCGGCCCCGGTACAGACGGCTTCTTCATGCTGCCGCTGGAGGTCGACAGCCTTCCGGACAACATGATTGCGTTCAACGTCTACTACAACCACTACAAGGCCCGGAAGCTCAACATCAGTTCATTGGGTGGCGAAGTGCCGAAGGTCGAAATCGAATCCACGGCAGTGGTCCCGCGCATCGATTACCTGAGCCCGTTGCGGGTGGCCGGTGGGCGCGCGGGGATCTACATCGCCCAACCGTGGATCAAGCAGGAAGTGTCGGTGTTCGGCCTGCATGACACCCGCGAGGGCATGGGCGACACCACGATTTCGCCCATCGTGCTCTGGGACATGGGCAAAAACCTGACCCTGGCCGCGGCGGTGGAAATCACCGTGCCGACCGGCGAATACAGCACCGATCGACTGGCCAATACCAGCAACAATTTCTACACCTACAAGCCGCTGTTTTCCTTCACCTGGCTACCCACGGAAAACACCGAGGTGTCGATGAAAAGCACCTACAGCTTCAACCGCAAGAACAAGGACACCGACTACCGCTCGGGGCAGATCTTCCACTTCGATTATTCCGCCAGCTACCGCGTGACCGACAACGTGATGCTGGGGCTCAACGGCTACTACCTCAAACAGACCACCGACGACAAACAGTACGGCCGCACCGTGCAATTTGCCGGGCAAGACGTGGACGATGGCGTACGCGGCCAGGTCTTTGCCATCGGCCCGGCGCTGCACCTGACCTTCCTCAAGTACGCCAGCGCCGAAATCCGCTGGGCCAAGGAGTTTGCAGTGGAGAACCGCACCGAGGGCGAAATGCTCTGGGCCAAGGTCAGTATTCCGTTTGCGTTCTAGAGTGTTTCACTGCACGTGTGGCGAGGGAGCTTGCTCCCGCTCGGCGGCGTAGCCGTCGTAAACCGGCTGACGCGATCTGTCTGGAAAGCAGTGTTATCCGATTGGGGCCGCTGCGCGGCCCAGCGGGAGCAAGCTCCCTCGCCACAGGTTTTGTGCCTGACAGGAATGACAGATGCACCGCCATCGCGAGCAAGCTCGCGCCCACAGGTTCTTCCTTCAGCTCAAACCCAGAATCGATGAAAGATGCCCATTGAGGAACTTGCCGCCAGGGTCCAGCGCCTGGCGCACCTCGGTGAATTCCGTCCAGCGCGGGTACAGCGCCTGGAGCGCCTTGGCGTTCAGGGAATGCAATTTCCCCCAATGCGGACGGCCCTGGTATTTCCAGAAGATCGGCTCGATGGCGGCAAAGAAATTGTGATGGTCCATCTGATAATGCTGGTGCACCGAGATCGAGCAACTGTCCCGGCCTTCGAACATGCTCAGGGCAATGTCGTCGGCCTTCACGTAGCGGTATTCAATGGGAAACCAGGTGCGCAGGTCCTTGTCGCGGATCAGCGCCAAAATCTCCCGCAGGCACGCCGGGCCGTATTCGGCCGGCACCGAGTACTCCATCTCGTTGAAGCGCACAGTGCGCGCGTTGGCGTAGATGTCATGGGAGTCACCGACCCGGTCGTCGAAATCGGCCACCAGCCGCAGACTGTTGAGCAACGCTCGCCGGATCGCGGGAAAATCGCTGCCGTACTTGTCGAGGTTTTCGATCAGGCTGACGAAATCGTTGCCGCCCTCCTCCTCGGGGCTGATCGGCGGCGTGGGCGGATCCGTGGTTTCGTTCAGGGTGATCGACAACGCATAGTCGGAATGGGTGACGACCTGCATTTCCCAGTGCTGGTTGTCCCGGGTGTTGGTGCCCACGTCCTCGAGCAACTCCTCGGTTTTCGCCACCCACTGGTGCTCGCGCAAGCGATAGGCGGCGCGGTTCTGCAGGCGCACGCGAGTCACCAGCCCCAGCGCGCCAAGGGACACCCGGCCGGCCTTGAATACTTCTGGATGACGCTGGGCATCGCAATCGAGGACCGCGCCGCTGGCCGTCACCAGTTGCAGGCCGACTACTTGGGAGGCGTACGAGCCGAAGGCCTTGCCAGTGCCGTGGGTCGAGGTGGCGATGGCACCGGCCAGGGTCTGGTAATCCACGTCGGCCATGTTCGGCAGTGCCTGGCCGATGGCCTTGAGCGCCGGACCCATGCGGGACATGGGCGTGCCACCGCCGAACTCGGCTTGCAGGCTGGCAGCATCATGAGCCAACAGGCCGCTGAAAAAACTCAGCGACAACAAGGTGCCGTCAGTGGGCACCAGGGCGCTGAAGGAATGCCCGGAACCCACCGGACGAATCCGCCCTTCGGCGCGCCTCACCACGTTCACCAGTTCATCGAGGTCCTTGGGGGCCAGGCGCGCCGCCGGCAAGCAGCTCTGCGCACCGGACCAATTGCGCCAGGGGATCAGCCGCGGCGCGCGCATCAACTCGGCCAGGGCGCCCTGGCTGCCCAGGGCCGTAAAGGCTGCGACAACGCCGGCCTGTTGCAGCAACCGACGCCGTGAGTAGTCCATCGTCATGCCGTAGTACCCGTAGTTATTATTGGAAGTGATGACCGGACATGAAGGCGATCAGGGCCAGGAACTGCTCTTCGGAACAGTGCATGCACAGGCCCATCGGCGGCATGCCGTTGTAGCCGTTGATCGCGTGATCCAGCAGGGTGTCGGCGCCCTGGGCCACCCGTGGCGCCCAGGCGTTCGTATCGCCGGTCAACGGCGCCCCGGCACCGGGGTTGGCGTGGCAGAGCTTGCAACTACTGTCGTAGACCTGGGCCAACACCGCATCGCTGGGCATGGCCGTGAATACCGTGGGCGCGGGCGGCTTGGCCTCATCGCCACACGCGGCAAGCAACGCGCCGAACGATACGACGGCAGCGGTTCGAAGCAGGAAGGAAGGCGTGATTGCCGACATAAGGCCCCTCATGGCGGCGCAAGGGTTGCGCCTTTCTTGTTGTGGGTCTGGCAGTTCCCACACTAAGGCACGCCACCGCGTTGGCTTGAGGTCATTGGGGGCCATAAAAGGGGGCTTGGGCGGCCAGCACTTGCACAGCCCTCTGTGGCGAGGGAGCTTGCTCCCGCTGGGGTGCGAAGCAGCCCTGATCCATTCATTGCGGTGGGTCAGGGGCATTGCGAACTGAGGTTTGGGGCTGCTGCGCAGCCCAGCGGGAGCAAGCTCCCTCGCCACAGGGGTACTGCGTGGTCAGGGCAGCAGCAGCGCCTGCTCGCGCTCGCACAACTGCACCACGTAATCCCACAGCACCCGCAGGCGTACGGATTTGTGCAGCTCGCGGCGGGTGCTGATCCAGTAGCTGCGGCGGATGGTTTCGTCCGGCAGCAACGGCACCAGCGTCGGGTCGCCGCTGGCCATGTAGCAAGGCAGCACGGCAATCCCCAGGCCGGAGCGCGCGGCCTGCTGCTGGGCGATGACGCTGGTGCTGTGGAACACCACCCGAGGGTTGCGGCAAAAGCTGTTGAGGAACATCAGTTCCTGGCTGAACAAAAGATCATCGACATAACCGATCCAGGCATGGCGGGCCAGGTCCTCGCGGCTGCGCAGCGCTGGCGAGCGGTCCAGGTAGGCCTGGCTGGCGTACAGCGCCAAGCTGTAGTCGGTGAGTTTGCGGGTGACCAGCAGGTCGGCCGCCGGGCGTTCGAGGTGGATGCTGATTTCCGCCTCACGGTTGAGGATGCTGACAAAGCGCGGCACCGCCACCAGTTCCACTTCCAGCCCCGGATAGCGCTGGAACAGCCCCTCCATGCGACAGGCGAGAAACATGATGCCCAGCCCTTCGGTCACCCCCAGGCGGATCTTGCCCAGGGGCGCACTGGACTGGGTGATGTCCTCCTGGGCCAGCAACGCCACGTTCTCCATGGCTTCGGCGTGCTTGAGCAGCGTCTCGCCGGCCGGGGTCAGTTCATAGCCCTGGGCATGCTGGACAAACAGCGCGGTGCCGAGGCTTTTCTCGATGGCCTCGATGTGCCGTGCCACGGTGGCGTGGGTGGTGTTCAAGCGCCGTGCAGCCGTCAGCAGACGCCCGCTGCGTTGCAACTCCAGGAAATAACGCAGGTCATTCCAGTCGAACATGAGGCGATCCTTGAACGCGCCTGAAGGCATGACTGTTTATAAACGCATAGCCGCTGCGCAAAAACTAACATTCTTTTGACGAAAACTAACAACTAGGATGGATCCCACAAAAACAAAAATGAGGTCGCGAATGCAACCTGTCGTCGATGAATACGATTACGTGATCGTGGGCGCCGGCCCTGCCGGATGCCTGTTGGCCAATCGGCTGTCGGCCAATCCGCAACACCGGGTGCTGCTGCTCGAAGCCGGCGGGCGCGATAACTATCCGTGGATTCACATCCCGGTCGGCTACCTGTTCTGCATCGGCAACCCACGCACCGACTGGTGCTTCAAGACCGAAGCACAACCTGGCCTGCAAGGGCGTGCCCTAAGTTATCCGCGCGGCAAGGTCCTGGGCGGTTGCTCCTCCATCAACGGCATGATCTACATGCGCGGCCAGGCCACGGACTACGATGGCTGGGCCGCCGAGGGCAATTCTGGCTGGGCCTGGAACGACGTGCTGCCACTGTTCCGCCAGAGCGAAAACCATTTTGCCGGCGCGTCCGAATTTCACGGCGCCGGCGGCGAATGGCGGGTCGAACGCCAGCGCCTGTCATGGCCGATTCTCGATGCGTTCCGCACCGCCGCCGAACAGAGCGGCATCCCCAACGTCGACGATTTCAACAGCGGCGACAATGAAGGCTGCGGCTACTTCCAGGTCAATCAGAAAGCCGGGGTACGCTGGAACGCGGCCAAGGCGTTTCTCAAGCCGATTCGCCAGCGCGCCAACCTCACGGTGTTGACCGACGTCGAGGTCGACCGCGTGTTGCTGCGTGACGACCGGGCCTACGCCGTCAGCGCCCGCTGGCGAGGCAAAGGCATGACTTTCAAGGCCCGCAAGGAAATCGTCCTGTGCGCCGGGGCCGTGGGTTCGCCGGGGATCCTGCAACGTTCCGGGATCGGCCCGCGCAGCCTGCTGCAACGCTTGGGCATCGGCGTGGTGCATGAGCTGCCCGGCGTCGGCGGCAACTTGCAGGACCATCTGCAACTGCGGCTGATCTACCAGTTGGAAAACGCCCGCACCCTGAACCAGATCGCCGGCACCCTGTGGGGCAAGATGGGCATGGGCCTGCGCTACCTGTACGACCGCAGCGGCCCGTTGTCCATGGCCCCCAGCCAACTCGGCGCGTTCGCCCGCTCGGGCCCGGAGCAGACCTCGGCCAACCTCGAATACCACGTGCAGCCGCTGTCCCTGGAACGCTTCGGCGAACCGCTGCACAGCTTCCCGGCGTTCACCGCGTCGGTCTGCGACCTGCGCCCGCAAAGCCGTGGCCGGGTGGACATCCGCTCCGCCGATTTGCATGAAGCGCCGCTGATCCAGCCCAACTACCTGAGCCACCCCGAGGACCTGCGGGTCGCCGCCGACGCCATCCGCCTGACCCGCCGCATCGTCGCGGCCCCGGCCCTGAGCCGTTTCAAACCGGTGGAATACCTGCCGGGCCCCAGCCTGCAAACCGAAGAAGAACTGCACCAGGCCGCCGCCCGCATCGGCACGACGATTTTCCACCCGGTGGGCACTTGCCGCATGGGCCAGGATCGTGACGCGGTGGTGGATGCGCAACTGCGTGTCCACGGCATCAAGGGCCTGCGCATTGCCGACGCCTCGATCATGCCACGCATCACCTCGGGCAACACTTGCTCGCCAACGTTGATGATTGCCGAGAAGGCGGCGCAGATGATGCTCAACCCCGCGACGAGGAATACCGACGTCGAAAAAGCACCTGCTACGGTCTGAACACCAGAAACACCTGTGGGAGCGAGCTCCCTCAAGGTGAGGAGTCGATTCAAGGAAAGTGTGTCAAATCAGGAGACGCCACCCCGGCGTCGCAGTGGAACAACAAAAACAATCACTGTGAGGGATACCGCTATGTCCGAGCATGTTCAGTCCCTGGAAGCCACGCGCAGCGTCGGCACCAGCCAGGAAACCCAGAAAGTCATCTTCGCCTCGTCCCTGGGGACGGTGTTCGAGTGGTACGACTTTTTCCTCTATGGCGCCCTGGCGGCGGTGATCAGCAAGCAATTCTTCGCCGGGGTCAACGACACCACCGCGTTCATCTTCGCCCTGATGGCGTTCGCCGCCGGTTTCATCGTGCGGCCGTTCGGGGCATTGGTGTTCGGTCGGTTGGGGGACATGATCGGGCGCAAGTACACATTCCTGGCGACCATCATCCTCATGGGCGTGGCGACGTTCTGCGTCGGCCTGCTGCCCAACTACGCCAGCATCGGCATTGCCGCGCCGATCATCCTGGTGGTGCTGCGCATGCTCCAGGGCCTGGCCCTGGGCGGTGAGTACGGCGGCGCGGCGACCTACGTTGCCGAGCACGCGCCAATGGGCAAGCGCGGTTTTCATACCAGCTGGATTCAGTCCACGGCCACCCTCGGGCTGTTGCTGTCGCTGCTGGTGGTGCTGGGCTGCCGCTACTTCACCGGCGATCAGTTCGAAGTCTGGGGCTGGCGCATTCCGTTCCTGTTGTCGATCCTGCTGCTGGGCATTTCCACCTGGATTCGCCTGAGCCTGCATGAGTCGCCGGCCTTCCTGAAAATGAAAGAAGAAGGCAAGAGCTGCAAGGCGCCGATTCGCGAATCGTTCGGCAAGTGGGAAAACCTGAAGGTGGTGTTGATCGCCCTGTTCAGCATCAACGCCGGGCAAGCGGTGACCTTCTATGCCGCACAGTTCTACGTGCTGTTTTTCCTCACCCAGTTCCTGAAGATGGACCCGGCCCTGGCCAACAGCCTGCTGATTGTCAGCGTGGTGATCGGCGCACCGTTCTTCATCTTCTTTGGCTGGCTGTCGGACAAGGTCGGGCGCAAACCGGTGCTGATGATCGGCCTGCTGCTGGCGACAGCGCTGTACTTCCCGATCTTCAAGACCCTGGCCCATTACGCCAACCCGGCCATCGACCAGGCGAGCCGCCAGGCACCGATCACCGTGATCGCCGACCCGGCCACCTGCACCTTCCAGTTCGACCCGGTGGGCAAGGCGCGCTTCGACAGCCCGTGCGACAAGGTCAAGACCTTCCTGGTCAAGCAAGGCCTGCCCTACAGCAGCGTCGCAGCCCCAGCCGGGAGCACGGTGCAGGTCAGCGTCGGTGACGTGAAACTCGAAGGTTACGACGAAGCGGCCCTGCGCGGCGCGGTGACCCTGGCAGGCTATCCGCAACAGGCTGACGCCCAGCAGATCAACCGGCCGATGATCGTCGCCTTGATCGTGGCGCTGATCATCATCTCGGCGATGTGCTACGGACCGCTGGCAGCGTTGATGGTCGAACTGTTCCCGACCCGCATTCGCTACACCTCCATGTCCCTGCCCTATCACATCGGCAACGGCTGGTTCGGCGGCTTCCTGCCCACCGTGTCGTTCGCCCTGGTGGTCTACACCGGGGATATCTTCTACGGGTTGTGGTACCCGGTGGTGATCACCGGGGTGAGCCTGGTAGTGGGCATGATCTGCCTGCGGGAAACCCGGAGCGTGGACCTGGACAAGAACTGAGAGAAACCGTGGCGAGGGCGCTTGCGCCCTCGCCACCGGATCAGAAGCGCGCTTTCATGGACAGGGTGAAGTTGCGCGGCTCGCCATAATAGTTACCGAAACCCTCGGTCCCGATGGTGGCGTAGTAGCGCTTGTCGAACAGGTTATTGCCATTGAGCGCCAACGACCAGGTGTCATCGATGCGGTAGCCGAGGCGACCGTTCCACACCGCATAACCGGCCTGGGTGATCTTCTCGCCCGTCGCTGGCGACACCCGGAAATTGTCGCTTTGTGCGTTGACGCCTGCGCCGACGCTGAACCGTTCCAATGCCCCGCCGAGGGCATAATCGCCCCACAGTCGCAGCACATGGCGCGGCACGTAGCTGTTGAACGAACCGCCGTTGAGGCTGGTGTCAATGTCGTCGAGGGTCTTGGTCTGGGTGTAGGTATAGCCGGCCAGCAGTTGCAGGCGCTCGATGACTTCACCGCTGATCTCGGCTTCGAAGCCTTGGGCGCGTACCTTGCCGGCGTTCTCATAGCAGAAACCGTCCGAGGACGAACAGCTTGAGATGTAGTCGGTCTGGGCCTGGTCCTTCTGCAGCGTGCGGAACAGGTTGAAGGCGCTGTTCAGGCGGCCCTCGAACCATTCGCCCTTGATCCCCAGTTCGTAGCTTTCACCCACCAGGGGCTTGAGTGCCGAACCGCTTTCGGAGCGGTAGTTGCCTTGGGGCGTGAAAATGTCCGAGTAACTGGCGTAGGCCGTCAGGTGTTCGTTGAGGTCCAGCAACACGGCGGCAAACGGAGTGACCTGGCCCGTCTCCGTGCTCTTGGCGTGTTCCGAACCGCCGGTGAGGAACACCGAGTCGGTCTTGGAGCTGTACCAGCTTACCCGGCTGCCCACCACGAACGTCAAGGGATCCGCCAGCTTCAGGCGCAGGGTCGAATACATCCCTTGCTGCTCGGTAACGGTCTTGACCGGACCACCGCGCGTCGAGTTTTCGATGAAGTAACTGTCGTCCGGTTCGGGAATATGACGGTCCGGATCGAACACATTCTGTTTCTCTGGCAGCAGTGCCACCGAGAAAAAGTCATCTTTGTCCGAGCGACTGGCGTTGAAGCCGACGACCCATTCGTGCTGCTGCCCAAAGGCATCGAACTTGCCGTCCAGATACGCATCGAGGCCGTAATCGACCTGGTCGTAGTCGTACATGCTGCCCAGCATGTTGGTGGTCGAGATGCCTGGCGTCACCGAGCCCGATGCAAACGCGTATTTGATGTCCTGGGTATTTTTCGTATAGACACCGGCCACCTTCACGGCCCAGTCGTCGTTGAGCTGATGCTTGAGATCGCCGAACACCGTGGTCCGCTGGCTACGCCAGGTATTCCACGACGGATCCAGGCAAGTGGAGCGGCTGAGCTTCAGATCGCTGCCATCCCTGTAGCGAGGCAGCCCGCCCCAGCAGGGGCTTGCATCGACGTCTTCATAGGCAACGCCCAGGCCGAGCGTCGTATCGGGGCTCAGGTCGAAGTCGAGAGCGCCGTAATAGATCTGGTCCTTGCGACGGGCATCGTCATAAAAATAATGCCGGCTCTGCTCGGCGATCACCGCCCTGCCCCGCACAGTACCGGAATCATTCAGTGGACCACCGGTGTCGATCTGCCCACGGTAGTTGTCCCAAGTACCGCCCGAGAGGCTGAGTTCGGTCTGGGCCGCGGCCAGGCCGCGTTTGCGGACGAAATTGACGCCGCCGGAGGTACCACCCGAGCCCTTCATCATCCCGGCCGCACCGCGCAGGACTTCGACACGGTCGTAATACGCCATGTCACTGCTGAAACTATCGGCCTGGACATAGCTGTTGCCCATGTCCAACGGGACGCCGTCATATTGATACTGGCCGGACATCCGGAACCCACGGGAATAGAAATATTTTCCGCCCATGGTCGAGTCGTAGACGGTAATGCCGGGCGTCTTTTCCATCACTTGATCGATGGTGTTCAGGTTTTGGTCATCGAGCATCTTGCGGGTGATCACCGTCACCGATTGTGGCGTTTCGCGCAGCGAGTGCTCGCCTTTGCCAATGGTGACCGCCCCTGTCGTGTAGGAGCCACTGTTCTCGGTGGTCGCGCCGAGCCTCTGTCCGTCGATGGTGGTGACGCCCAGTTCCATTGCCGAACCGTTGCCGGGCACGGGGCGCAGCACATACGTACCGTTGGGCTGGAAGTCGGCTTGCAGGCCGCTGCCGCCAAGAATGCGCGCAAATCCGTCAACCACGCCAAACGAACCGCTCAGGCCAGGCGATCGCAGGCCCTGGAGTTGCCGGGCATCGAACGAAATGGCGACACCGGCAGCGCTGGAAAAACGGGTCAGGACATCCACCAGGCTGCCGGCTCCGATATCGTAGGCCTGCACCCAACGCTGCTGCGCCGAAGCCTCTGGAACCGGGCTGGCATTCACGGCCCCGGCGCTGCCCGTAGCGGCTGCCAGCAGGCCGATTTTCACTGCAAACACCAGACGACCTGGCGCGCTCACCCAAGACATGCTTCCCCTCCCCAAAACGGTCGTTAAAAACTCACTGAGGAAGAGCCGAACGATGCGGATGAAAAGTGCAGAACAATTTTTTTATCGCGCCGTAGCGTCAGCGTCGGTCGCCACTCGATACCTGGACCCAGAAACGGCTGTATCGGGTCACTCGCAACGAAAAACCACTCTCCAGTGCCGCCAGGGCGAGGTCCGTGTCATCGACGGGAAACACACCCGACACCTTCAAGTCGCCAATGGCCGGATCACAACGCAGCACGCCGTTGCGGTAACGCGAAAGCTCCTCCAGCAGCGCCGCCAGGGGACGGTCAATGGCAATGATGCTTCCCTTCTGCCAGGCACCCACCGACACATCGTTGCCGCGCAGCGTACCCAGTGACCGATCATTGAAGTCCAGGCGTTGGCCGGCTTCGACCCGCCGCCTTGATCCGATCGCCGGCAGACTGACCTCGACCGCTTTCTCCAGCACCGCCACCTCGCCGCCCCGCGCCTGGCCACGGACGATAAAGCGCGTCCCCAACGCCAGTACTTCGACAGGCCCCGTGGCCACCTTGAAAGGACGCCGCAAGGGATCAACCGCCGTCGTCACGAGAATCTCCCCCCGCAACAGCTCCAGTCGCCGCTGGTTTGCATCGAAACGAACATTGACCGATGTGTCGGTGTTGAGCAGTAGCGTGCTGCCGTCCGCCAGTTGAAACTCACGGCGCTCGCCCACCGTGGTGCGGTAATCGCAAAACAGATTCTGAGTCGCCTGGCTGCGCCAGCCCAACCACCCCAGGCCACTGGCGGACGTCAGCAGTAACACGCTGCGCAATACCTGGCGACGGGATCGGTTGTGGGTATCACTCAAGGTCGGCGCCGCCAGTGCACCCGGCACACTCGCCATCTGTTCGGCCACCGCCGTCATTCTTTGCCAGGCCTGGCCATGCAACGGATCGGCGCTCAGCCAGGCATTCCACCCGGCCCGATCCGCGTCGGTCGTGATGCCGGAATGCAGCTTGGCGTACCACCGCGCGGCAGCACGAATGGCGCTCAACTCTTCGGGCGGCAGGTTCATGACAGCTGCAATTGAATTTGCATCAGGCAGCAATGTTCCATGGCCTTGGCCATGTGGTTATTGACCGTGCGGACACTGACGCCCAAGCGCTCGGCAATTTGCGGATACGTCAGGCCATCGAACTGCGACAGGATGAACGCCTGCCTGATACGCGGCCCCAACCCCAGCAGCAAGCGGTCGATTTCCATCAAGGCCTGGAGCAGGATGGCTTGCTCCTCCAGCGATGGATGTTGCTCTTGCGGCATGGCGGCCAATGCTTCGAGATAGGACTGTTCCAGTGAACGGCGGCGAAACAGATCGATCAACAGCCCTTTGGCGATCATCGACAGGTACGGTCGCGGTTCACGAATGTCCAACGCGGAGCGAGCCTTGAGGACGCGCACGAAGGTGTCCTGGGTGAGATCCGCTGCATCGAAGGCGTTGCCCAGGCGCTTGCGCAACCAGCCCTGGAGCCAACTGTGATGATCGCTGTACAGAACGTCGACGGCACTGCGTAAGGACAGATCGTTGGCGGACATGGCAATGGAATAATTCGCGACTGATAATGACTCGCATTGTCATGGGAGCCATCGCCGCTTGCAACCCAAACATGAGTGCGACGGGTCGATCATAACCCGTCGTTCTGGGATCGATCAGTGCAGAGAGTGGCTTTTCACCGTACTTTCCACCAGATCCAGCATCTGTCCCAACGCCCAAGGCTTGGCGATGAAGGACGCGTGGTGCTTGATCCCGGCGCTTTCCGGCGTCTCGAAACCGGACATGATCAGCAGCGGTATCTGCGGCCAGCGGTCTCCGGTCAGGTTGGCCAGGTCCGCGCCATCGATCTTGCCGGGCATGGTGATATCGGTGAGCAGCAGATCGACGTAATCCGCGCTCTCCTCCAGAAACGTCAGCGCTGCGTCGGCGCTTTCCCGAGGCTCCACGACAAACCCTTCCTCCTCGAGGATTTCACAGAGGAACTCCAGGATGGTCGGATCATCTTCCACAACGAGAATCAAACGTGTAGTCGCCTGGCCGTTGCCATTTGGCATCGAATTCATGAAAGTGACTCTCCTTGACCTCATAAACCTTCTTTGCGGTAGCAACCGCCTTGAAGTTATGAGCCATCCCCCTGCGAGAAATTCATTCTGCGTGCCAACAGGCCGCCGAATGTCATGCCAGACACCCCTTGGCAACGCAGCGCAACGCTTTTTATCTGTATATCCATACAGATAAAACTTGCCCTTGCGCGCATCCATGACCATGCTACAGCCCCATGAAATCTGCTCAGGAAAAGGGCGCTATGCAGCTGTACCTGTGTGAAAAACCGTCCCAGGCCAAGGACATCGCCGCCGTGCTCGGTGCCACGCGCCGTGGCGACGGTTGCTGGCTGGGCCCTGGCATCACGGTCACCTGGTGCATCGGCCACCTGCTGGAAACCGCCCCGCCCGACGCCTACGATGCGCGCTACAAGCGCTGGGTACTGACCGACCTGCCCATTGTGCCGGCGCAATGGAAAATGACCGTCAAGCCGAAAACCGCCAGCCAGTACAAGGCGGTCAAGCGCCTGTTGGGGGAAGCGAAGGAATTGGTGATCGCCACCGACGCCGACCGCGAAGGCGAAATGATCGCCCGGGAGCTGGTGGAACATTGCCGTTATCGCGGACCGATCCGGCGGCTATGGCTGTCGGCCCTGGACGAAGCGTCGATCCGCAAGGCCCTGGCCGCCCTCAAGCCAGGGGCCGAAACCTTCAACCTGTATCACTCGGCGCTGGGTCGCTCCCGGGCCGACTGGCTGATCGGCATGAACATGAGTCGCCTGTTCACCCTGCTGGGGCGTCAGTCCGGCTACCAGGGCGTGCTGCCGGTGGGCCGCGTGCAAACACCGACGCTACGCCTGGTGGTGGATCGCGACCGCAGCATCGCCGACTTCGTGCCGGTCGCCTATTGGGCCATCGACGTGCAGCTCAGTCACGAAGGCATGGCCTTCACCGCCCAGTGGCGGGCCGACCCGGATGCCTGCGACGATCAGGAGCGTTGCCTGAACCAGGCCTTGGCCCGAGACGCGGCCCAGGCCATGCGCAACGCCGCCACCGCCCGGACACTGAAGGTGCGTACCGAGCGCCTGCGCGAAGCGGCGCCGTTGCCCTTCGACCTGGGCACCCTGCAAGAAGTCTGCTCGAAGAAACTCGGCCTCGGCGCCCAGGAAACCCTGGACATTGCCCAGTCGCTCTACGAGACCTACAAGCTCATCACCTACCCTCGCAGCGATTGCGGTTTCCTGCCCTTGAGCCAGCACAGCGAAGCACCCGCCATCCTGGCCGCCCTCGCCCAGGCCGACCCCAGCCTCGCGCCGCTGCGCGAGCACCTGCAGCCGCAGCGCAAATCCCGAGCCTGGAACGACGCCAAGGTCAGTGCCCACCACGGCATCATTCCCACCGCCGCCGCCAAGAACCTCGACAAACTCGCCGGCAAGCAGCGTGCGGTCTATACGCTGATTCGCGCACGCTACCTAGCGCAGTTCCTGCCCAACCACGAATACGACCGGACCCAGGCCGACTTCGACTGTGCCGGCCAGGCGCTGCGCGCCGTGGGCAAGCAGATCGTCGAACCCGGCTGGAAACGCGCCCTGCCCGAAGCACTGGCGCCGGCAAAGGGCCGTGAAGCGCCGGCACCGCAAACCTTGCCGGCACTGGCCGAAGGTCGCGATTGCACGGTGGACGAGGTGAAACCCAAGGACCTGTGGACCCAGCCGCCCAAGCCCTTCACTGAAGGCGACCTGATCAAGGCGATGAAGAACGTCGCCAAACTGGTGGAGGACCCGCTGCTCAAGCAGAAGCTCAAGGACACCACCGGCATCGGCACCGAAGCGACCCGAGCCTCGATCATCCAGGGGCTGCTCGACCGCGGTTACCTGGTGAAGAACGGCAAGGCCCTGTCGGCCACCCCGGCGGCCTTCAGCCTGATCGACGCCGTGCCCCGGGCCATTGCCGACCCGGGCACCACGGCCATCTGGGAGCAGGCCCTGGACATGGTGCAAAGCGGCGAAATGAGCCTGGAAGAATTCGTGACCCGGCAAGCCGCCTGGATGAGCAAGCACGTCGCCCGCTGCCAGGGCATGAGCCTGACCATCAGCGGCCCGGCCAGCCCCGCCGGGCGTGGCGCAACCCCGTGGAAGAACAAGCGCAAGCCGGCCAAGCGCAAGGCAGCCGGTGCACCGCGCAAGGCGAGCAAAGCCAAGGCGACCTGAGCCTATGATGCCAAACACGGACCCTGTGGCGAGGGAGCTTGCTCCCGCTGGGGCGCGAAGCGGCCCTAAACCTGGCGGCACGGTGGATCAGGGTAATCGAGGGGATTTGACAGAGGGCCGCTACGCAGCCCAGCGGGAGCAAGCTCCCTCGCCACAGGACTCGGCTCAAGCCCGATTTTTCATACCCAAACCATTTTGTCCGACAATATGTAGTGACCAAAAATAATCACTACAAAACCGTTGACGCCTCCGATTTGCCCTTGCATGATGCAGACGTCTCCCCGATCGGGAGTACAGGCAACTGTTTGAGCAAGCTCGTCTGACCGCCGAGCTGTTTTTTGGATAAGGGACTGCCCACAAGGCAGATTGAAGGTGCTGACCTGGCCTGACCGTCCGGTAACAAGGACGAGAAACGTCGGTGAAGATCCTCATGACGCACGTGGTTAAACCCTCGAAAGTTGACACTGCCTGAAGATTCTTCGCTGTTTCTCTTCGTTGTAGCGCATTTGCGTAGCAGCCCTTCGATGACACTACACAACCGATGCACGACCCTGTCGAAGTTCGACGGAAGCATGCTGACGGCCTGGTTTCGGTAGCAGGCAGGTACTTACCGAGTAGCGAAGTTTTTGCGAACCACCAGACAGATCAACCAAATGGTCAAGGGGCTTACACATGAATCTGAATAATCAACCATCTATTGATGAACTGGCTCGCATATTCGCAGCACACAAAGACACGCTCGACAGCCATATCCTGTGGATCAGCAAGACTGGCCAGGTGCATATGGACTGCCTGTCGCCCTACACCCGCGAAGACGAGTTCGAAAAGAACACGCATGAGCTGGGTGCCCGGCTGAAGATGTACCGCCGTGGCCAGGGCTATGTTGGCAAGAAGGCTGCGGCCGACAAAGACTTCATCGGTCGCGTGTTGCAAACGCTGACCCAGGCCTGGCAGTCGATGCAGAACACTTCCGAGGTCCGGGTCATCGACCGCCTCTGCTGATATCCCCTGACAAGAAGGCCCGCTCCTGAATCAGGAGCGGGCCTTTTTTGTGCGGCAGGAAACTAGAACACCGACCAGCCAATCCGCTGGCTCATCAATTCCAGCGCCGCCATGCCGGCCAGGGAGTTGCCGGCGGCGTTGAGTTCAGGCGACCAGACGCATACGGTGAACCGCCCCGGCACCACGGCGACAATCCCGCCACCGACCCCGCTCTTGCCTGGCAGGCCGACGCGATAAGCGAAATTGCCGGCCTCATCGTACAAGCCGCTGGTGGCCATGATGGAGTTGACCTGCTGGGTCTGCCGGGCGCTGAGGATCTGCTCGCCGCTGTGCTTGCAGAACCCGTCGTTGGCCAGGAAGCAGAACGCCCGCGCCAGGTCGATGCAGCTCATCCGCAGGGCGCAGTGGCTGAAATAACTGCGCAGCACCGCTTCCACATCGTTATGGAAGTTGCCGAAGGATTGCATCAGATAGGCCATCGCCGCGTTACGGGCACGGTGCTGGTATTCCGACTCGGCCACCTTGCCGTCCACCATCACTTGCGGGTTGCCTGATAAACGCCGCACGAAATCGCGCATCGACAACGCCGGGGCGGCGAAACGCGACTGGTTGATATCGCAGATCACCAACGCACCGGCGTTGATAAACGGGTTGCGTGGTCGACCACGTTCGAATTCCAGCTGCACCAGCGAATTGAACGGTTGGCCGGACGGCTCATGGCCCAGGCGCTCCCAGATCGCTTCGCCGGAATGCCCGATGGCCTGCACCAGGCTGAACACCTTGGAAATACTCTGCACCGAAAACGCTGTTTCGGCGTCGCCGGCGCAGTACAACTCGCCGTCGTTGCCATACACGGCAATACCCAACTGGTTAGGCGCCACAGTGCCCAGGGCCGGAATGTAATCGGCCACCTTGCCCTGACCGATCAGGGGGCGAACCGCATCGAGGATCTCGTTCAACAGTGCTTGCATATGCGCGGGGTCCAGTCATTCCCCGTTCGAGTGCGGGGATACAGACGCTAGACGCTGGTGGGCGGCGTCAGAGCACACTGAATTGCCCGCAAAATCCCGTGGCGAGGGAGCTTGCTCCCGCTGGGGCACGAAGCGACCCCTGACCCAGCCACTGCATTCCCTTGATGGGGCTGTTTCACAGCCCGGCGGGAGCAAGCTCCCTTGCCACAAGATGCTGGGTTTTCACCAGCGCTTATCGCGAAATCAAGCGGTCTATAGTTGAGGGGATCAAACGATAGGAGGAACGCCATGCGTCAGATCATGCAAAAAGAACCCTGGTGGGCCTCGCCGCCCAGGCCCGGGCAGGATGAAAGCGAGCTGGAATGGGGCTGGCTGGTGATCTACAGCGAAGGCGAGCCGCGCTTCGAATTCGTAAAAGAGCGTCCCACGGACGAACAGATCCGCCAGCGCAAGGGATGTCGCGTCACCCTTGGGTCAGAATGAGCCAGCCCGTCACGGCTTGATGTCCGGCAATGCCACCGCTCGATTGGCCAGGTCCGCCTCCACCAGGTTGCCTCCCACTTCCTCGTCCAGGTAATACACCGGCGCCATTACCCCGCTGAGGGGATGCTTGAGCGACTTGAACCACGCCTCATCGAACGCAGCACTCAGGCTTTTGCGGATCTGCGCCTCCATTTCCGGCCGCTCGCCCTCGTGGATGATCGCACGAATGCCCGCCACGCCCACCGAGATCAACGCCCCGGCCGCCTTCCCGGCTACTGCCGCCGCCGCGCCGGTCGCCCCGCGCGTGGCAAATTGCGCCTCGATTTTTTCGCTGGTGCGCTGCGCCACCGTGGCGATCACCGCCTCAGAGGGTCCGGCACCTGTGGCAGCGGCCTTGTTGACGTGATCGATCAGCGCCGCATACGCCGGCAGCGTGTTCAGCGGTTCGGTATGCACCACTTCGTACAACGACGCGTTACGCGCAGGCGGCGGCCCCAGGTTGATGGCAGGAATGCCGTGCAGACGCCGGTTCATCAGTTCGTTCGGGATTTGATGCCGCAGGGCGATGACCTGGACCTGCTGATTGAGCTGGCGTATGTAGTAGTCCGTCGCGGCAGCCCTGATCGCCTCGGGATCAATTTCCACCGCCACCGGCTCCAACACCTGCTCACGATATTGTTCTTGCAGGTAAACCGCCAGGCGCTTGGCCGGAGAATCCTCCTCAGCCTTGGCACTGGCGGCATACCAGCTGACCTTCACCGCCAGCCATTCCTGGGTCCAATAACTGCTGAACCAGGGGATAAACTCAGCCTCGGTGCGCTCATAGACCAACACACGCCAATGTTCCATCGACCCGCGGGCGTAGCGTCCGGTCTGCTCGATAGCGCTTTTCGATGCTGCGATGATCTGCTGGTCCACCTGTCGCCAAGTGGCCTGGTCAATCGTCACCGTAGCAGCCTGTTGACCGCGCTGTGACGTGGCGCACCCGGCCAGAACGAGCATAACGGCCAGCATCAGCGAACGCAGCACGATCGCGCCACCCCGGACTCAGGTCACCCATGGCGTTGAGTATAGATGGCGGGTTACGGGAGCCTGGCCTAAACACCAAGCCAATGTGGGAGCGAGCTTGCTCCCACAAGGATCTGATCTAACAGGTCTTTGGCAGGGCCTTCAACCCAACGCCGTGTCGAGAAACATCATCACCGCAAACCCCATCATCAAGCCCAGGGTGGCCGGGGTTTCATGGCCGTTGCGGTGGGTTTCGGGAATCACCTCGTGGGACACCACGAAGATCATCGCCCCCGCCGCCAACCCCAGGCTGATGGGGTACGCGACGGCGACGCCCGACGACATGCCCAGGCCGATCACCGCGCCCAGCGGCTCCATCAACCCCGAACCGACCGCGATGAGCGCGGCACGCAAGGCGCTGATACCGGTGACGCGCAGCGCCATGGCAATGGCCAGGCCCTCGGGGATGTCCTGGATGGCGATGGCGGTGGTCAGGGGCAAGCCGACCTTGAAGTCGCCATCGGCAAAACTGACGCCGATGGCCATGCCCTCCGGCAAGTTGTGCAAGGTGATGGCAAGCACGAACAGCCATACGCGATTAATACGCTCGGCCTGGGGCCCACGTCGGCCACTGAGTTCGTGCTCGTGCGGCACGAAACGGTCCAGGCCAATCATCAGGGCGACCCCCAAGCCCAGGCCTACCACGACGACAAACGCGGCAAGCAACTGGTTGCCACAGATGATTTGTGCCGCCTCGATGCCTGGCAGGATCAACGAGAAAGAACTGGCGGCGAGCATCATGCCGGCGGCAAAACCGAGCATGATGTCCTGGGTCCGCGAGGCGATATCGCGCAACACCACAGCCATCAACGCCCCCAGGGCGGTAGCGGCAAAGCCCGAGGTACCGCCCAGCACTGCGTAACCCAGGTTCTGACGGTCGGCGCCGACCAAGGCGTTGTAGCCGCTGTAAAGCAGCAATGCAGTCACCAACGCGAGCCCGAGCCAGAACGTCACCCCCAACAACAGGTTGTCTTGCACGGGGTTCAGCCAGGTGCGCCAAGGGGATCGAATCCGGGAGGTGGGCTGGTCCATCGAAGGTCCTTACGGGTCTTGACCAAAACATGGCTGATCGTGCGCCTAAACGGTGGCAACGATCAAACGCAATATCCAGGCAAGGAAGCGCTGCCCTCGCCGTTTTTTTATAGTCGGAGGAGGTAACAGGATGATTTATCTTTTATTCAACAAACGAGACCAATGGTGACTGACACAACGATCAACCAATATCAACGAATAAAGCGGAAAAGCTGTAAACCCGGTTGTAGTTTAAACCCGGCAAGCTCCGCTATATAAACCCATTGGGGCCCCATGCCATGGGCACGGGGCTCACCATGTCAGCGGGCATTATGAATCGCCGCCGCGACTGTTCTCCCCGCCTTTTCTACCCGCTTCGGAGGCTTTCTCCCGGTCGTTGGCAAAGTTGCCGCCCGAGGCCTGGCCACCTTTGCGGCCGGCTTCCGAAGCCCGCTCAGGGTCGTTGGCAAAATTACCGCCAGAGGCTTGCCCGCCTTTGCGGCCGGCTTCTGCGGCACGCCCAGGGTCGTTGGCAAAATTACCACCCGATGCCTGCCCACCCTTGCGCCCAGCCTCGGATGCACGCTCAGGATTATTGGCAAAGTTACCACCTGATGCATGGCCGCCCTTTTTCCCGGCTGCCGATGCCTTTTCACGATCGTTAGCGAAATTGCCAGGATTGCTATTTCCTGTGTTAGCCATTTCATTCACCTCGTTTAGTTGATATCAACGAGCCTTGCTGACTCGTCTTATTCGGAAAACATGACGCCGCCAAGGTTTTAAGAGAAATCTGCAGACGGCGACGAGTGGTCAATGTCGTTATTTATTTCCCTGCTGCGTCGGCCTCTATTGCAACAGGCTATTAAACAGGCGGTGATTGATTAGCCGCCCTGAACACCGAAACTTCATCCAGCAAAAGCTCGCTCCCATATGGGGCCAGGTCGCGCCAGCACCCCGTTGCAGCGGTCTCGAATTCGCCGTCAGGAAGAGCCCACCATCAACTGGACCTCAAGGTTGGCCGTCGCCACACCGTGGCTTGCCACATACACATCGGCGGTCCAGCCCTTGGTCTGGTTGTGATAGGACTGCATGCCCAAGGCCGTGCCGCTGTCCCACTCCAGGATGTCGCCAATATCGATGTCATTGGCCGAACGTAGGGCTAGCACGGTGTGGCCGTGCTCCTGCCCCACGTACACACCCACCATTGCGCGCTGTCTGTTGATGGCCCGTACTTCACCGATGGTCTGCTTCATAAGCCTCCTCTGCGACAGGTTCAGAGCGACCGGAACAACCTGATGCTCTCTCACACATAAGTGTGGAGGCCCCTCCTGCAAGGAAAGTTTGCCGAACAGCGCCGCTGGGCGACGAAAGGCGTGACGCAGGCCCCGTGCTCGATAGTGCTACCCTCAACGAATCCAGACCCACGGAGCCCCCCATGCCGGACGATTTCCATGGCGAACCGCTCGATCAGTTGCAGGCGTACATGGCCGGGCGTCGTTTCCTGGTGCTCACCGGCGCCGGCATCAGCACACCCTCGGGCATTCCCGACTACCGCGACAGCGACGGCGTGCGACGGGGTCGACAGCCGATGATGTACCAGGAGTTCCTTGCCCAGGCCGAAGCACGACGGCGCTACTGGGCGCGGGCGATGCTGGGCTGGCCACGGGTGAGGCAGGCCAGGCCGAACGTGGCCCATGACGCCTTGGCCCAATTGCAGGCGCAGCAGCGCATCACCGGGTTGATCACCCAGAATGTCGATACGCTGCACGATCAGGCCGGCAGCCAGGACGTCATCGAACTCCACGGCAGCCTGCACCGTGTGCTGTGCCTGGATTGTGGCCAGCGCAGCGAGCGGCAGCAGATCCAGTTGTCGATGGAAGCGCAGAATCCTTACCTGGCCGGTGTCGACGCCGTGCAGGCGCCCGACGGCGATACCCTGCTGGACCCAGCGTTCGAGGCGCGCTTCCAAGTGCCCAATTGCCCCCATTGCGCTGGCGAGCGCTTGAAACCCGACGTGGTGTTCTTTGGTGAAAATGTCGCCCCCGCCACCGCAACCCGCGCCACCGAAGCCGTCCAGCAAGCGGATGGCCTGCTGGTGGTGGGCTCGTCGCTGATGGCGTATTCGGCGTTTCGCCTGTGCCGGGCGATCAAGGACCAAGGCAAGCCGTTGCTGGTGATCAACCGGGGCAAGACCCGGGCCGATGATCTGCTGGACTTGAAATTGGAAGAGCCTTGCGAAAAGTTGCTGCCGTTACTGACACAGCACCCGTTTTAGCAACACCCGGCCCCTTTGTGGGAGCGGGGTCAACCTGCGGCCAACTGCACAGCCAACTCCTGATCCCTGAGCGTATCGAACAACGCCTGCGCCGCCGCCGACAGTTCATGCCCCGGCTTGGTCAGCACCCCGATGGCCCGTTCGATCACCGGATCACTCAAGGTGATGCAGCGGGCACCCAGTTCGTGCATCTGCCCGACGCACAGCGCCGGCACGGCACTCACCCCCAGCCCGCTGGCGACCATCCGCCCGACGGTCGCCAACTGGTGGCTCTCGAACTCCACAGGCAGTTTCATGCCCCGGGCCTGCAAATGCTCCTCCAGCATCACCCGTACGGTGGATGGCCGTTGCAGCGTGATGAAGGGCTGTTCCAGCAGGGTTTCCCAGTGGATTTCGTCGCGCTGGGCAAGTGGTGAGTCCAGCGGCACAACCGCGACGAAGCGATCGAGATACAAAGGTGTGAACGCCAATGACGCGCCCTGCATCGGCTCGAACGCCACACCCAATTCCACATGACGATCGCGGACCATTTCCAGCACCTGTTCGTTGATCACATCGTTGACCGTGACGTTGACATTCGGAAAGCGGGCGCGGAAGGTCTTGAGGATCGGTGGCAGCAGGTTGCCAGCGAACGAAGGCATTGCCGCCAACGTCACGCGACCACGCTGCAAGGTGAAGCGTTGACGCATTTCGTCTTCGGCATTGTCCCAATCGGCAACCAGCCGTCGGGCCAGTGGCAACAAGGATTCACCTTCGGGCGTCAGCGCCACGTTGCGGGTATTACGGCTGAACAAGCGACCGCCGAGGCCTTCTTCCAAGGCCTTGATGGTCAGGCTAAGGGCCGACTGGGACAGGTGCAGCCGTTCGCAGGCCACGGCAAAGCTCAGGCTCTGGGCCACCGCGAGGAAGGCTCGGATCTGCTTGAGGGTCATGGGGATCGCTTCGCTCCAGGGGCAAGCCGTAAGTTTCGAGCCGCCAGTGGATGGCGGCGACTGTTGAGTTTTATCAATCAATCCAACCTAAAAATCAACTTAACAAATATATGACTTAGCGCAACACTGCACTCCATTGCGACCCCATCAAGAATAAAAGAGGTGTCTATGGCAGGTTTCGACAAACGCGTGAGTTCTTATGAAGAAGCGCTGGAAGGCTTGAAAGACGGCATGACCGTCATCGCCGGCGGCTTTGGCCTGTGCGGTATCCCGGAAAACCTGATCGCCGAGATCAAGCGCAAGGGCATCCGCGACCTCACCGTGGTGTCCAACAACTGCGGCGTCGACGGCTTCGGCCTCGGCGTACTGCTGGAAGACCGGCAAATCCGCAAGGTGGTCGCCTCCTATGTCGGCGAAAACGCCCTCTTCGAGCAGCAACTGCTGAGCGGCGAAATCGAAGTCGTGCTCACCCCCCAAGGCACCCTCGCTGAAAAAATGCGCGCCGGCGGCGCCGGCATCCCGGCCTTCTTCACCGCCACTGGCGTCGGTACGCCAGTGGCCGAAGGCAAGGAAGTGCGTGAATTCCATGGCCGCCAGTACCTGATGGAAGAATCCATCACCGGCGACTTCGCCATCGTCAAGGGCTGGAAGGCCGACCATTTCGGCAATGTCATCTATCGCCACACCGCGCAGAACTTCAATCCGCTGGCCGCCACGGCGGGCAAGATCACGGTGGTGGAAGTCGAAGAAATCGTCGAACCCGGCGAGCTGGACCCGACGCAGATCCACACCCCTGGCATCTACGTCGACCGGGTCATTTGCGGCACGTTCGAAAAACGTATCGAACAGCGCACCGTGCGCAAGTGACCCCCTGCCCCCGGCCCGAATGAAGGAATAAGAACATGGCACTTTCCCGCGAACAAATGGCTCAACGCGTCGCCCGCGAAATGCAGGACGGCTACTACGTGAACCTGGGCATCGGCATTCCGACCCTGGTCGCCAACTACATTCCCGAAGGCATGGAAGTCATGCTGCAATCGGAAAACGGCTTGCTCGGCATGGGCGCATTCCCCACCGAAGCCGAAGTCGATGCCGACATGATCAACGCCGGCAAGCAAACCGTCACCGCGCGCATTGGCGCCTCGATCTTCTCCTCGGCCGAATCGTTTGCCATGATCCGCGGCGGCCACATCGACCTGACCGTGCTTGGCGCGTTCGAAGTGGACGTCGAAGGTAACATTGCCTCCTGGATGATTCCTGGCAAGCTGGTCAAGGGCATGGGCGGCGCGATGGACCTGGTGGCCGGCGCCGAGAACATCATTGTCACCATGACCCATGCGTCCAAGGACGGCGAGTCGAAACTGCTGCCGCGTTGCAGCCTGCCGCTGACCGGCGCCGGGTGCATCAAGCGGGTGCTGACCGACCTGGCCTACCTGGAAATCCAGGATGGCGCCTTCATTTTGAAGGAACGTGCCCCTGGCGTCAGCGTCGAGGAAATCGTCGCCAAGACCGCCGGCAAATTGATCGTGCCGGACCACGTGCCTGAAATGCAGTTCGCTGCCCAGTGAGGAGAGATTCGATGCAAGAAGTCGTGATTGTCGCCGCTACCCGTACCGCCATCGGCAGTTTCCAGGGTTCGCTGGCTTCCATTCCCGCGCCGGAACTCGGTGCAGCGGTGATTCGGCACCTGCTGGAGCAAACCGGCCTGTCCGGTGAGCAGGTCGATGAAGTGATCCTCGGCCAGGTGCTGACGGCGGGCTCCGGGCAAAACCCGGCTCGCCAGGCGTCGATCCTCGCTGGCCTGCCGCATGCGGTGCCGGCGTTGACCCTGAACAAGGTCTGCGGTTCGGGACTCAAGGCGTTGCACCTGGGCGCCCAGGCGATTCGTTGTGGCGACGCCGAAGTGATCATTGCCGGTGGCATGGAGAACATGAGCCTGGCCCCGTACGTGTTACCGGCCGCCCGCACCGGCCTGCGCATGGGCCACGCGAAAATGATCGACAGCATGATCACCGATGGCCTGTGGGATGCGTTCAACGATTACCACATGGGCATCACCGCCGAGAACCTGGTGGACAAGTACGGCATCAGCCGTGAAGAACAGGATGCCTTTGCCGCCGCGTCCCAGCAGAAAGCCGTCGCCGCCATCGAGGGCGGCCGCTTCGCCGATGAAATCACACCGATCCTGATCCCCCAGCGCAAGGGCGATCCCGTGGCGTTCGCCACTGACGAGCAACCGCGCGCCGGCACCACCGCCGAATCCTTGGGCAAGCTCAAGCCTGCCTTCAAGAAGGACGGCAGCGTCACTGCGGGCAATGCGTCCTCGCTCAACGATGGCGCCGCCGCAGTGATCCTGATGAGCGCCGAAAAAGCCAAGGCCCTGGGCCTGCCGGTGCTGGCGAAAATCAGTGCCTACGCCAATGCCGGCGTTGACCCGGCGATCATGGGCATCGGCCCCGTCTCGGCCACCCGCCGCTGCCTGGACAAGGCTGGCTGGTCGTTGGACCAACTGGACCTGATCGAAGCCAACGAAGCCTTCGCCGCCCAGTCGCTGGCGGTGGCCCGGGAACTGAAATGGGATATGGACAAGGTCAACGTCAACGGCGGCGCCATCGCCCTGGGTCACCCCATCGGTGCGTCGGGCTGCCGCGTGCTGGTGTCGCTCCTGCATGAAATGATCAAGCGCGACGCCAAGAAAGGCCTCGCCACCCTGTGCATCGGCGGCGGCCAGGGCGTGGCCTTGGCCCTGGAACGCGCCTGACCGGCAAAGCGTTCAACAGGGGTGGCCCGGCCCCACGAACATCCGCGCAACCCCTGGCAACATCACCGGCGCAACTTCGGTTGCGCCGGTTTTTTTTGCCTGTTGGTTTTGCGCATGATTGGCCGGCCTCATCGCGAGCAAGCTCGCTCCCACAGAGGGCCGCGGTGTAACGTCGATTGCGTGCTCAACCCAATCCCCGTGGCGAGGGAGCTTGCTCCCGCTGGGGCGCGAAGCGGCCCTGAAGCCTGACGACTCGGTGTCCCAGGCAAAGGCTTGGGTCTGCTGCGCAGCCCAGCGGGAGCAAGCTCCCTCGCCACAAGGGATCGGTGTCGATTGGCAGATTCGTGCAGGCCACAGGTGGGAGCAAGCCTGCTCGCGATGGCGGTGGCTCAAGCGACGGTGAACTGTCAGGTCCGCGCACCAAACCGATCACGGCTGTTGGTCAGGTGCAGCCACATCCCCGTGGCGAGGGAGCTTGCTCCCGCTGGGGCGCGAAGCGGCCCTGAAGCCTGACGGCTCGGTGTCTCAGGCAAAGGCTTGGGTCTGCTGCGCAGCCCAGCGGGAGCAAGCTCCCTCGCCACAAGGGATCGGTGTCGATTAGCAGATTCATGCAGGCCACAGGTGGGAGCAAGCCTGCTCGCGATGGCGATGGCGATGGCGATGGCGATGGCGATGGCGATGGTAACTGTCAGGTCCGCGCACCAAACCGGTCACGGCTGTTGGTCAGGTGCAGCCACATGGCGGCGCGGGCGGCGTCGGGGTCTTGGCGCTTGATGGCGTTGAAGATCGCCTCGTGCTCGAGGTTGGCCAGTTGTGCCAGCTTGCCCAGGTCAGCCTGGCCGCGCTCGGCCACGTTCACTCGGGTCCTGGGAATCATCGCACTGCCCAGGTGCTGCATGATTTCGACGAAACAGGTGTTGTCCGTGGCCTCGGCGATAAGCAGATGAAAACGCCGATCGGCTTCGACGCAACTGTCGTTGTTGCTGAACAACCGCTGATAGTCATCCAGCGCCTGGCGCATCTGCTGCAACTGGCGCTCGCTACGACGCTGGGCCGCCAAGGCGGCCGCCTGGGTTTCCAGGCCCAGGCGCAACTCCAGGATGCCCCGCACACCGGCAGCGGTGTCGACATTGAGGCGCAGCCCGGGCTCGTCGCTCTGCTCCAGCACAAAGGTGCCGATGCCGTGGCGGGTCTCCACCAGTCCCGAGGCTTGCAGCTTGGAAATCGCCTCGCGCACCACCGTACGACTGACCCCATGCTCCTGCACGATGGCCCCTTCCGATGGCAGCTTCTCCCCCGGCTTCAGCTGCCCCAGCAGAATGCTCTGGCTGAGCTTCGCCACCAAGTCATGGGCCAGGTTGTGGGTGCGCTTGCGCAGCGGGGCTTCAGTGTCTTGCATCGCCAGGGTTCCTCGAAAACAGGCTAAGCAATCCTACCATCAGCGGGCCCGGAAATGATCATCGTGAACGTCCAACTTGTATGACAACACTCAAGTTAGAGCGACATCCCATCCATCACTGACCCAGCACAACCATCACTTCCCACAGCCGCCTCGCATCATAAATCCCAGAAACCTACCGGACAACCCAGCAAATACGGCATAAACAATCCAACCTTCCTTTCCATTTGTCATCAAAAACCCCTTGTCATCGAAAAAATTCAAGTTGTATGATGTCTATCAACATCGGCACCTGCACGATGCCCCGCATAAAAATAACGAGTGGGAGAAAAACCAAGTGAACACATCCAGCCTCAAGGCGAATGCCGGAGCGGATCCGGTGCTGCTGTCGGCCATTGCCAAGGTCAAGCGCCACATCCTGCCGCTGTTCGTCATCATGTTTATCGTCAACTACATCGACCGCGTGAACATCGGCTTCGTCCGTGCCCATATGGAGCACGACCTGGGGATCGGTGCCGCCGCCTACGGCTTAGGTGCCGGCCTGTTCTTCGTCGGTTACGCGCTGTTCGAAGTCCCGTCCAATATCCTGCTGCAAAGAATCGGCGCGCGTATCTGGCTGACTCGCATCATGCTCACCTGGGGCCTGGTGGCGGCGGCCATGGCCTTCATCCAGAACGAAACCCACTTCTACATCCTGCGTTTCCTGTTGGGCGTGGCCGAGGCCGGTTTCTTCCCTGGGGTGATCTATTACTTCACCCGCTGGTTGCCAGGGGTTGAACGCGGCAAAGCCATCGCCATCTTCCTCAGCGGCTCGGCCATTGCGTCGCTGATCTCCGGCCCGCTGTCGGGTTTGCTCCTGCAAATCAACGGCCTGGGCATGCACGGCTGGCAGTGGATGTACTTCATCGAAGGGATGTTCTCCGTCTGCCTGTGCGTCTTCGTCTGGTTCTGGCTGGACTCCAAGCCCCATGACGCCAAATGGCTGAGCCGTGAAGAACAAGACGTGCTGGTCAAGACCATCGACGATGAACAACGCGCACGAGAAGCCGCTTCGCCGATCAAACTGTCCATCGGACAGTTGCTCAAGGATCGCCAGATCATCCTGTTCTGCCTGATCTACTTCTTCATCCAGCTGACGATTTACGCCGCCACCTTCTGGCTGCCCAGCATCATCAAGAAGATGGGCGAACTGAGCGACATCCAGGTCGGGATGTTCAACTCGATTCCCTGGCTGCTGTCGATCGTCGGCATGTATGCCTTCGCCTCGCTGTCGGCCAAATGGAAGTTCCAGCAGGCCTGGGTCGCCACCGCCTTGTTGATCGCCGCAGCCGGGATGTTCATGTCCACCACCGGCGGGCCGATCTTCGCCTTCGTCGCCATCTGCTTCGCGGCCCTGGGCTTCAAATCCGCGTCGTCGCTGTTCTGGCCAATTCCCCAGGCCTACCTGGACGCCCGGATCGCCGCTGGGGTGATTGCGCTGATCAACTCCGTGGGCAACCTCGGCGGGTTCGTCGCCCCCACCACCTTCGGCCTGCTGGAAGAACACACCGGGTCTATCCAAGGCGGCCTCTATGGCCTGGCGGCCACCTCGATCATCGCCGCGATCATCGTGTTCGCCGCACGCAATACGCCTAAACCCAAATCTGCAACGACGCCGGCCAATCCTCCTGCCGCCAGTCACGTCTGATCATCAAGGATAAGCGCACATGACCACCCCAGAAGCCAGCAAAGCCCCGATCATCACCAGCATGCAGATCGTCCCCGTGGCCGGTCACGACGGCATGCTGCTGAACCTCAGTGGCGCCCATGGCCCGTTTTTCACCCGCAATATCGTTATTCTCAAGGACAACGCCGGCCATACCGGCGTGGGCGAAGTGCCCGGTGGTGAACGCATTCGCCAGACCCTCGAAGACGCCCGTTCGCTGGTGGTCGGCAGCCCCATCGGCACGTACCAGAAGATCCTCAATACGGTGCGCCAGGCGTTCGCCGACCGCGACGCCGGCGGCCGTGGCCTGCAGACCTTCGACCTGCGCATCACCATCCACGCGGTGACCGGCCTGGAAGCGGCGTTGTTGGACCTGCTCGGCCAACACCTGGACGTACCGGTCGCCGCGCTGCTCGGTGAAGGCCAGCAACGCGATGAAGTGAAGATGCTCGGCTATTTGTTTTATGTGGGCGATCGCCAACAGACCGACCTGCCTTACCGCAGCGAGCCGGACGCCGACAACGACTGGTTCCGTGTACGCCACGAAAAAGCCCTGGACGCCGACGCCGTGGTGCGCCTGGCCGAAGCAGCCCATTCGCGCTACGGCTTCCAGGACTTCAAGCTCAAGGGCGGCGTGCTCCAGGGCGACGCGGAGATCGAAGCGGTCACCGCCCTGGCCGAGCGTTTTCCCCAGGCCCGCATCACCCTGGACCCGAACGGTGCCTGGTCACTGAAAGAGGCCATTCGCCTGTGCCGCGACCAGCACAAGGTACTGGCCTATGCCGAAGACCCTTGCGGCGCCGAGAACGGCTATTCCGGTCGTGAGGTCATGGCCGAATTCCGTCGCGCCACAGGCCTCAAGACCGCCACCAACATGATCGCCACCGACTGGCGCGAGATGGGCCACGCCATCACCTTGCAGTCGGTGGACATTCCCCTGGCCGACCCACACTTCTGGACCATGCAGGGTTCCGTGCGGGTGGCGCAGATGTGCAATGAATGGGGCCTGACCTGGGGCTCGCACTCCAACAACCACTTCGACATTTCCCTGGCGATGTTCACCCACGTGGCCGCTGCGGCACCGGGCGAGATCACGGCAATCGACACGCACTGGATCTGGCAGGACGGCCAGCGCCTGACCAAGGCACCGTTGCAGATCCAGGGTGGCTGCGTGCAGGTGCCGAAAAAACCAGGGCTGGGGATTGAGCTGGACACCGACCAACTGGCCAAGGCCCATGAGCTGTACAAGGGCATGGGGTTAGGCGCGCGGGACGATGCGGTGGCGATGCAGTTCCTGATTCCAGGCTGGACGTTCAACAACAAGCGGCCGTGCCTGGTGCGCTGAAGGAATCACAAAACTCCTTCAGGTGGGCACATCCAATGGGGTGGTCTTGGATTTTATGACCACCGCAAACTCTTGTGGCGAGGGAGCTTGCTCCCGCTCGGTTGCGCAGCGACCGCCCGAAGGGGCCTGCTGCGCAGCCCAGCGGGAGCAAGCTCCCTCGCCACAGTCATCATTCGCCTTCAGGCTTTTGTAGAACCTAACCCTCCGGCCGCAGGATCAACACCGCCAACGGCGGCAGGTTGAGCTCCAGTGACAAGGCCTGGCCATGGCTGGGCACTTCTTCGGTGGAGGCACCACCGCCATTGCCATAGTTGGAACCGGCGTAGGTGTCGGCATCGCTGTTGAGCAATTCAACCCAGCGCCCGGCGAACGGTACGCCGACCCGATAGGCCTCGCGCGGCACTGGCGTGAAGTTGGCGACCACCAACACCGGCCGGCCCTCCTTGCTCCAACGTAGCCAGGCGTAGACGCTGTTGAGCGCATCGTCACCAATCAACCACTGGAAACCCTGGGGCGCATCATCCTGGTCATGCAGCGCCGGTTCTTCGCGATACAGACGGTTAAGATCGCTCACCAGTTTCTGCACGCCACGGTGCTCAGGGTATTGCAGCAGGTACCAGTCCAATTGCTGGTCGTGGTTCCACTCGCGCCATTGGCCGAACTCACAACCCATGAACAACAGCTTCTTGCCGGGATGGCCCCACATGAAGCTGAGGTAGGCCCTCAGGTTGGCGAATTTCTGCCAGCGGTCACCGGGCATCTTGTCGATCAGCGAGCGTTTGCCATGAACCACTTCGTCATGGGAAATCGGCAGGACGAAGCGCTCGGACCAGGCATACACCAGGCCGAAGCTCAGTTCGTTATGGTGATGGGCGCGGTACACCGGGTCTTGCTGGATGTAGTGCAACGAATCGTGCATCCAGCCCATGTTCCACTTGTAGGCGAAGCCCAGGCCGCCCTGCTGGGTGCTCTGGCTGACGCCCGGCCAAGCCGTGGATTCTTCGGCAATGACCAGCGCACCGGGGGTTTCCAAGGCCACCACATCGTTGAGGTGCCGCAAAAAATCGATGGCTTCCAGGTTTTCCCGTCCGCCATGGCGATTAGGCACCCACTCGCCGGCCTTGCGCGAATAATCGCGATACAACATCGAGGCCACGGCATCCACTCGCAGGCCATCGACGTGGAAATGCTTGAGCCAGTGCAGCGCCGACGCCAGCATGAAGCCGTGCACTTCAGTACGGCCCAGGTTGTAGATCAGCGTGTCCCAATCCTGGTGGAAGCCTTCCAGCGGGTTGCCGTATTCGTACAGCGCGGTGCCGTCGAACTGGGCCAGGCCGTGGGTGTCGGTGGGAAAATGCGCCGGCACCCAGTCGAGGATGACCCCGATACTGGCCTGGTGGCAGGCGTTGACGAATGCCGCGAAATCGTCCGGCGAACCAAAGCGTGCCGTTGGCGCGAATTGCGACAGCGGCTGATAGCCCCAGGAGCCGCCGAATGGGTGCTCCATGATCGGCATCAGCTCGATATGGGTGAAGCCCAGGTCCTTGACATACGGGATCAGCCGCTCGGCCATTTCATGCCAGTTGTATTGCCGGGCCACCTCCCCCGCCTCGTCGATTTCGCACTGCCAGGAGCCGGCGTGCAATTCGTAGATCGACAGCGGCGCACCCGGGAGCTGCCGCTCGCGACGGTGCTGCATCCACTCGTCGTCCTGCCACTCGATCTTCAGGGGTGAGGCGACTTTCGACGCCGTGTCGGGCGGCATCTGCGTGGCCAGGGCCACTGGGTCGGCCTTGAGCGGCAAGATGCCGTGGGCACCGAGGATCTCATACTTGTAACCCTCACCGGCACCCAGCCTCGGGATGAATATCTCCCATACGCCGGACGGATAACGGATGCGCATCGGATGCCGACGCCCGTCCCACACGTTGAAATCCCCGACCACCGAAACGCGCCGGGCATTCGGCGCCCAGACAGCGAACCGCACGCCGTCGATGCCATCGACGGTGGTCAGTTGCGCACCGAGGCAGGAACTGAGGTCGCGGTGATTGCCCTCGCCAAACAGGTAAAGGTCCATCTCTCCCAGCAACGGACCGAAGCTGTACGGGTCTTCGGCAACTTGCTCGCCTCCGGCCCAACGAGTGCGCAGCAAGTACGCCTGGGCACGGTCGAAATGGCCGACGAACAGCCCCGGGGTTGCGGTGGGTTGCAGTTCCCCCAGTTCTTCGCCGCCATCGCGGGCCAGCACATGCACGCTCAGGGCACCGGGCAGATACGCGCGAATGAATTGGCCGCCGGCGTCGTCGCCATGAGGTCCCAGGATGGAAAACGGGTCGTGGTGTTCGGCGCGCACCAGCGCGTCGATGTCATGGGGCGCCGGCAGCAACGACTCTTTGGCCTGCCCCTGTGGTTCTTTGTTCGAGACACTCATGATTCTCTCCACTAAATCGGTCCGGCTACGTCGGAAAAGGGTTGCAGCCCACTCAATAACCCGACCAGACCGTGCAACGGCACGGGCAGCCAGGTGGGGCGATTCTCGGCCTCATAGGCCACTTCATAGGCCGCCTTCTCCAGGCCGAACAACGCCAGTGCGGCGTCTTCGCCTTCAGCATCCTTCCACTCATGGGCAAGACTAGCTGCCGCCAGCCGATATGCCTCGACAAATGCCTGGCGAGCCTCTTTCAGATAACGATCAGCGACCCGTTGCCGCGCCGCATCGGCATCAGCCGTGCTGTCGACGGTGTGCAAGTGAATCGCCATGGCCGCGGCATAATCGAAGGAACGCAACACGCCACTGACGTCCTTATAAGGGCTGTGCTTGCCCCGTCGTTCATGCAATGGCCGCGCCGGCTCACCTTCAAAGTCGATCAGGTAGGCGTCGCCCTTGATCACCAGTACCTGCCCCAGGTGCAGGTCGCCATGGACGCGAATGCGCAAGCCTCCTTCAGCCTTGCCGGCCAGTGCTTGGACATGGGCCAGGACGGTTTTCTTGTGCTCCAGCAAACGTGCGACCATGGCCTGGTCCGCCGGGTTCAATTGGCCTTGGTTCTGCTTGAGCAGGCGCAAGGCGTTTTCCACTTGCGCAGCCACGTCCTTGCCAATGGCCTGGGCTTGCTTGGCGTTGGTGGCCTGCGGCGCGAAGTCCGGATCGTCAGTGGCTTGGGCCAATACCTGGTGCATTTCCCCCAGGCGCTGGCCGAGCATGCCGGCGAAATCCTTCAGTTCACCCAGGGCGTTGTAATGCTGCTCCTGCTCGGACACCGCGTCCGCCAGCTCATCGCGCAGGGCGCGTTCGAGGTTGTTCTGGGTCCATTCCCAGGCATCGCCCTGATTGCTCAAGTAGCCCTGGGCGATCATCAGCAGCGCATCTTCACCCTGGGCGTCGCGGCGAACCACCGAACCCAACAGCGGTGAAATGTTGCCGAAACCGGCAGCAGTCAGGTAGGCGCTCATTTCCAGTTCCGGGTGCACACCCGAGGCGACCTTGCGAATCAGCTTGAGCACGAGGCTGCTGCCCACCACCACCGAACTGTTGGACTGTTCGGCGGACAAGTAACGTACCTCTGGTTCGTCTCCCAGGTTCAGCGCGGCCAGGCCTTCGGTGGGCTCGAAGCGCAACTCACCTTCGGCGAACGGCAGCACGGTGGCGGCCTGCATGCTGTGCAGCACGGCTCGCACGAAGCTTTCCAGGCTGAATGCATCGGTGATCAGGCCCACCTGACGCACCCGACGTACCCGCGACAACGCCAGTTGCTGCGGCAACGCCGCACCGACCTGGTCTTCGGCGAGCAGGCCGAACGGCAGCTGATAACGCAGGGTCTGACCGCCACTGGTGACATCGATTTCGCTGAGCAGCACCGGGTGCTGCGGGTCACCAAAGCGCACGCCATAGACAATCTCGACCTTCTCGATCGCACTGTCCTTGCCGGCGAACCAGCGCCGGTTCTGCAGCCAGCTCGGCAGGATAGTTTGCTCCAGCGTGGTGCGCGATGGCGCTTCGAGCAATTCTTCCAGGCGCTTTTTCAGCACCAGGGTGGTGAAGTCCGGCAAGCTCTGGGCCGGTTCCACGTGCCAGCTCGGCATCTGGTTCTCTGTTGCCAGGGCGAACCAATAGAAGCCGTACGGCGCCAGGGTCAGCAGGAAGTTCAACTGGCCGATGGGTGGGAAGGCGTTGCCGCCGAGCATCTCCACCGGGACCATGCCGGCGTAGGTCGACAGATCCAGTTCAGCAGCCTGGGCGCTGCGAGACACGTTGGCCACGCAGAGGATGATTTCGTGCTTGCCGTCAGGCCCGGTGTATTCGCGGGTATAGGCCAGGATCCGGCGGTTGCTCGGCGAGAGCATCTTCAACGTGCCACGGCCGAAGGCCTTGGACTGCTTGCGCACCGCCAGCATCCGCCGCGTCCAGTTGAGCAGCGAGTGCGGATCGCCCGCCTGGGTCTCGACGTTGACCGACTGGTAGCCGTACTGCGGGTCCATGATCGGTGGCAGCACCAGGCTGGCCGGGTCGGCGCGGGAGAAACCGCCATTGCGGTCGATGGACCACTGCATCGGCGTACGCACGCCATCACGGTCGCCCAAGTAGATGTTGTCGCCCATGCCGATTTCATCGCCGTAGTACAGCGTCGGCGTGCCGGGCATCGACAGCAGCAGGCTGTTGAGCAACTCGACGCGACGACGATCGCGCTCCACCAACGGCGCCAGGCGCCGACGAATGCCCAGGTTGATACGCGCCCGACGGTCGGCGGCGTAGTAGTTCCACAGGTAGTCACGCTCCTTGTCGGTGACCATCTCCAGAGTCAACTCATCGTGGTTGCGCAGGAAAATCGCCCACTGGCAATTGGCGGGGATCTCCGGGGTCTGACGCAGGATATCGGTGATAGGGAAACGATCTTCCTGGGCCAATGCCATGTACATGCGTGGCATCAGCGGGAAGTGGAAAGCCATGTGGCATTCGTCACCGTTCATCCCCTGGGCGTCGACATCGCCGAAGTACAACTGGGTGTCTTCCGGCCACTGGTTGGCTTCGGCCAGCAACATGCGGTCGGGGTAGTTGGCGTCGATCTCGGCGCGGATCAACTTCAGGACGTCATGGGTCTCGGGCAGGTTTTCATTGTTGGTGCCGTCGCGCTCGATCAAGTACGGGATGGCGTCCAGGCGCAGGCCGTCGATGCCCATGTCCAGCCAGTAGCGCATCACCGACAACACGGCCTTGATGACCTGCGGGTTATCGAAGTTGAGGTCGGGCTGGTGGGAATAGAAGCGGTGCCAGAAATACTGGCCCGCCACCGGGTCCCAGGTCCAGTTGGACTTCTCGGTGTCGAGGAAAATGATTCGCGTGCCGTCGTATTTGTGGTCGTCATCGGACCAGACGTAAAAGTCCCGCGCCTTCGAACCCGGCTTGGCCTTGCGCGCACGCTGGAACCAGGGGTGCTGGTCCGAGGTGTGGTTGATGACCAGCTCGGTGATTACCCGCAGGTTGCGCTTATGGGCTTCGGCAATGAACCGCCGCGCATCGGCCATAGTGCCGTAGTCGGCGCTGACGCCACGGTATTCGGCAATGTCGTAGCCGTCATCGCGCCTGGGCGAAGGATAGAACGGCAGCAGCCAGATGGTGTTGACGCCCAGGTCGGCGATGTAATCGAGCTTTTCGATCAGGCCGGGAAAGTCACCGATCCCGTCGTTATTGGAGTCGAAATAGGATTTTACGTGGACCTGGTAAATCACCGCATCCTTGTACCAGAGCGGATCTTTGATGAAGGTGGCAGACCGGGGTTTCTTCGCCATTTGCAACTCCTGATGAATTCAATAAAGCCGCTGGAGCAGGCTTGTGAGGTCTATGTGGCAAGGGCGCTGTGCAGGAAGCTGTTGTGTGGCGAGGGAGCTTGCTCCCGCTTGAGTGCGCAGCACTCATCGCTTTTTTGGGGCCGCTGCGCGACCCAGCGGGAGCAAGCTCCCTCGCCACACAACAGCTCACTCGACACAACAGCGCTTTCTCGGCATCGCGCCTGTCACGCCACGCTGATCCGCCAGATTCCAAAGGGCTGGTAAGCCGGGTCAATGCGCATGAACTGGTACTTGCCATACCAGCTCCAGCGATGGCCATTCATCAGATCCTCGCCCTGGGTCTGGGCGTCGTCGGGCAGGCCCATCTCCCACAGCGGCAACTCAAAACTGGCTTCCTGCGGGTTGTGCGGATCAAGACTCACCGCCACCAGAATGAAGTTGCTGCCGTCGGCGGTGCGCTTGCCGAAGTACAGGATGTTGTCATTCCAGGCGTTGTAGACCTTCAGGCCCAAGTGCGTATGCAACGCAGGGTTCTGTCGACGGATACGATTGAGCTGGGCGATCTCGGCAATGATGTTGCCCGGCGCGGTGAAGTCTCGGGGGCGGATCTCGTATTTCTCCGAATCGAGGTATTCCTCCTTGCCCGGCACCGGTGCCGACTCACACAGCTCGAAGCCCGAATACATGCCCCACAGGCCTGAGCCCATGGTTGCCAGGGCCGCGCGGATCAAAAAACCGGCGCGCCCCGACTCATGGAGAAAGGCCGGGTTGATGTCTGGCGTGTTGACGAAAAAATTCGGCCGGTAGCATTCACGCCACGGCGATTCATTGAGCTCACTGAAGTAGGTCGCCAGCTCAGCCTTGGTGTTGCGCCAGGTGAAATAGGTGTAGCTCTGGGAATAACCGACCTTGCCCAGCCGCGCCATCATGGCCGGCGTGGTGAACGCTTCAGCCAGGAAGATCACTTCAGGGTATTGCGCCCGCACATCGGCGATCAGCCATTGCCAGAACGGCAGCGGCTTGGTGTGAGGGTTGTCGACGCGGAATATCTTCACGCCTTCCTTGACCCAGCCCACCACGATGTCCCGCAGCTCCGTCCACAGGCTGGGAATCGCATCGGCCGCGTAGAAATCGACGTTGACGATGTCCTGGTATTTCTTCGGCGGGTTTTCCGCATATTTGATCGTGCCGTCCGGCCGCCAGCTGAACCAGCCCGGGTGCTGCTTGAGCCAGGGGTGATCCTGGGAACACTGGATCGCGAAGTCCAGGGCGATCTCCAGGCCGTGGTCAGCGGCCGCCGCCACCAGGCGCCGGAAGTCCTCGCGGCTACCCAATTGCGGGTGAATAGCCTCGTGCCCACCCTCCTCGCTGCCAATGGCATACGGGCTGCCCGGGTCGTCGGGACCGGCGGTGAGGGAATTGTTCGGGCCTTTGCGGAAACTGCGACCGATGGGGTGGATCGGCGGGAAGTACAGCACGTCGAAGCCCATGTCCTGAATCACCGCCAGGCGCGAGTGCACGTCGTTGAAGGTGCCATGGCGCGCAGAATCGTCGGTGATCGAGCGGGGAAACAGCTCATACCAGCTGGCAAACTCAGACAGCTTGCGCTCCACATCCAGCGGATACTCGGCGCTGATGCTCAAGTACGGGCGATGATCGGCCCGGGACATCAGATCGGCACTGCGCGGTGCCAGGAACAGCGCCACCTGCTCGGTCGGCAACAGACCGGAGAGCTGGTGGTGCAGGGCCGCCAGTTGCTCGCTCAGCTCCCCTGTGCTGCGCTCGACGGCCATTTGCACTTGATTGCGTCCTTCCTGCAGCTCCAGGCTGATCGGCACCCCCGCACCGAATTTTTTCTCCAGTTCGTAGCGGAAACTGGCGAACTGATCGATCCAGGCCTCGATGCAGAAGACATAGCGACCTTGCTCCGGCACATTGAACTGCCCGCGCCAGCCGTTGTTGCCCAGGTCGCTCATGACCTCGCTGTTCCACACTTCGTCCTGCAGCGCACGCCAGCGAATGCGCACGGCCAGCTTGTCATGACCATCGGCGAAGACTTTGCTGGTCACTGTCACGTCCTGCCCAGCCACGGCCTTGGCGGCGAATTGTCCGCCGTCGATCACCGGCATGGTGTTTTCAATAGCGATACGCGGCAACAGCAAGGCTTGAGACAGCGGCAAATGCGGGTTGTAGGCCAGTTCAGTCGGGTGTTCGGCAGTCATCGAGCATCGCTCCTTTTACGCCCCATGGACGCGCTTGTGGCGGTAAAGGCCCAACGGGTCCCTGAAAAAACTCACTTAAACTCCGAACCGAATCAACGACTAAAAGTTCAGAGGGATTTGCCCCTGTGCATCCCGGGGATCAAAGCCGGTGCAAGGAGGTCAACAACAATAAGCACGACTCAAGCCATGTGCGTCACGGAGACCCGTCCAGATGAATATTCCCATCCCGGCCGAAACACCCGATCCGAACATCGATGATCCCACCTTGCCACCACCCGGCCCTGATCCCGAGCCTATTCCAGAGAAAGACCCGCCACTCGCCCCACAACCGCCGCTGGGTGACCCGCCGAGCGAGGCACCGCCGGAGCGGGTTTGATTCAAGCGTAGTTGTTCGAGAGGTGACGGGCGTCAGCGTTCTGCTCTAGAGCGGAATGACCGTTCGTCGCCTAGCGGAAAATAAAAAGCAGAAATAGACTGTGTCAAGAGTAGGAAACTTCCCACCTGAAGAATATTTAATCGTCATCTACGTCTAGGTATATGACCCGCGTAATTATTTGTCCTGCATAAGATTTTTTATCCCGTCGCCTACGCATTTCTTCCTTCCTCCACTAACGCCACCTATTAGCGAAAAAAAACGCATCAGAACTTTCTCTTTGGCGTGAAAGACGCTTCCTACGCCTCAAAAAAAACGTGATTGCCAACTTATCTAATCCTCGCTAAAAATTAAGTCGCCGGCAAAGCTGCACGGCAAACTTACTCAAGGAAAGAGGAATTTAAATATGAAGCCGAACAACAAACCCGAGAAATTAGGTGAAGTAATATTTTTATTCACAGACGACTTCGGTAACACACCATATACGCCGACTGTAGGAGGATCAGGTAGCGCAGGTGGTTGCGGGGGAAGCGGCGGATGCGGCGGTGGTGGTGGATGTAAAGGTGGCAGCGGAGGGAGTGGGGGCTGTGGGGGCAATTCAGCAACACAATCCGGCAACCACTAATAACAACCAATAATAACGCGGGCCTTTCGAATAATCTCAATTATCGAAAGGCCCGACCGAGAACTCGCCATGAAATTAAGCATATCCAACTACGAATTACTAAATTTCGAGAATGCCAACGCCATCGTCTCGGAAAAAGGAATCGCACGCATTGACTCCCCAGCGATGCTGAAGCTGCTTAAAGAGCTAAAATCAGTTGAGTGCATTACCAAAAGCGATCTTAACGAACTATTCGCAAACAACAATCTCGAACCAACAAATGCATATAACTTCCTGACCTCCGCCATACATATCAACACAGCAAAAGACATCAACTACTTCAAGAGCACATTGATCGCGCACGACTGGAAAAAAACATCAAACTTAGAAGAAATTCTATCTCGCGAAATCGAACACCTGAGCACTTGCAGCCTGGAGGATCTGGATCTCTATACGCCCCACAAAGAAGAACGCTACATCATTATATTATGTTCAAAGTATAACTATACGGAGATAAAAAACCTTTATTTCTCTAGCGCAAGAAAATGGCCAAAATCGGCAATAAGTGTTTGTTATGGCAGCTCCGACCTTTTTCACATCAGTCAACCATATATTCCGGAAATAGGTAATCCATGTCATTTCTGCACCATCGATAAATTGATCAGCAACGAAACCCACTCACCTTCAGTCAATACCTGGTCAAAGCTGCTTAATTTTTGCAAAGGCAAAAATATCAATTTACCCAACACAAAACCAACCCTCCTCCAAGAATCATTAATACTAGGAGCGATCGCAAGGGTAAGCCGACTCGTTTCGGGGACAACGACCTCCCAGAAATATCAAGATAATATTTTTCAAACAACAACGATAAACCTTAGCAATGGCCATATCAGTCAAGCCTCAGCAACGCATTGGTATTTGTGCGACTGCCTGGGTGCTAAAAAATGAAGCATATACCTCACGATTATTACCTTCGTTTTCTAGACCCTTTTGTTCACGATGACGTGCTGTCCTTTCATACAAAAGGCAACTATACAATCCATCCAGCCACCCAACAATCAACCAATCTCCATTTCCTCACAGAACAACAACTGGAAACTTTAACTGGAAATGAGTTAAAGCTTTACCCGGACATCAGCATTGAAATTCAAATGAACCCGCACCCTGATATTGACCCAGCGCTAATAAGAAATGAGTCAGAAACTCTATTTAATGAGACCGAGATTGATTTCAGCACCATTGAAAAACTCGTCACGCCGTTAACGAGACTAAAAGCCAATGAAAGCAAACGGGGCTACCCAAGCGGTGGAGCATTATACCCTGTCGAGATTTTTATCTGCTCGCTTGCGCGAGACGATAAAACATGGCCCTGCAAAGAAAAAGTCCTACACCTCTTGCCAAAATCAAAGACATATGAAGTCGTTTTAGGCACAGAGAACGTAGACGAACTCCGAACGGCCATTCTGCCAGAGAGTAGCGACATTGGTTATCCGAGCCTAGCGCTGATATATACTGCCTATCTACCAAAAGCTTTATTCAAGTATCGATATCGCGGCTACCGCCTGGCAACTATGGAGGTGGGATCAATTTACATGCTAATAGAACTTAGCGCCAAATCCCTGAACTTACGTTGTCGTCCTTGGTCGGCATACACCGACACGATGGTTTGCAAGGCACTCAAACTTAATCCTGCACTCTTTGTTCCAATGTGCGTGCACTATATAGGGAGGCAGGGATGAATATTTACAGCAGAGAAAATCAGCTTATTGATGCGCGATTCACATATCAGCCAGCTAATCTGTTGACTTTCCCATCTACGGTGGAGATCACCGACCCTTGGGAAAATGGTGGTTCGGGTGTAGGCAATGGCTCACACGCGCTCAGATCTGCTGTAGGGGAATTTTTTGAGCGGCAGCATTTCTATGTAGACGTAGTACCAGACCTGAGAAGCGGTTTGAGCTATTCGTTGAGCGAAGCCGAAGTATCAAAATTTACCCAAGCATTTTCTCAAACAAAAAAGCAGCATATCGCTCAATCAGCGCTGAGTGCACATCAATACAACTTGAGCCAAGTTTTCCGTCTATCAGATCTATCCTCCTGTCACATTCCCACCGCGTGCATCACCTTAAGCAGCGTGCGAACCGAGACAGAGAATGTCATTTATCCTCTTCGTGACACATGTGGGTGTGCCTTTGGTTGGCACCCTGAACATGCCATTCTAGGCTCATTAAAAGAATCCCTTGAAAGGCAGTTCTTACTAAAGTTCTGGTTAACTGGTATTTGCGTCAAGGTAATCGACGCACCGACGACAGGGGCTGCGTTGGCAGGGACCGGGGCTGAGACGCTACATACAGCCCTAGCCAGGAGTGGCCAATTATCCTTTATTGACATATCCGAATCTGGATATCCAGGCACTTGCATCTTGGCAGTATACGGACAACAGAACCAAAAGCACAACATCCATTATTGCGCAGGAATGGCTTACGCCCCCACCTTGGAACTCGCGATGGAAAAATCGCTATTGGAACTATGGCAGACTTACCGATTCATTGATCTTTTCCAATCGACAGAACAAAAAATAGAGAACATCCATGACTCATATTTAAGATATTTCCTCCATTGCAATCGCTTTGAAATTTATGAAGATATTATATCAGTCCAAACCCAAGAACTAGCGCCATCACACCTTACTACGAGGCCTTTTTCTTTAACCTCACTTCTAAATAGCATTGCCAGACACAACGCGCTCGGCTACATATACCTCAAGGCGATTCCGATAGAGGATGGCCTGGGGTATTGCAGCAAGTTTGTATCACCTGACTTTTTTATGCACATGAATAACTCACAACACATCAACTTAAAGAACCTGTACTCCGAGCCTTTCTTCCAAGAGATATTACCAGCACGCGCAGAACAAATGGTTCCATTCCCATAGGACGAAGCAATGAAACGACATATAATCTACCGCTCGATAAAATTAACTATTTTATTTCTAAAAGAACAATTCAAGGAGCCCACCGCAATATTATGGACAATAATATCGCCCAGTTTATTCTACTACTTATTGCGGTATACCAGCGACCACCAAAGCAAGCTGAATTCTGACTACGTGGAGGACAGTGCATGGTTCTATGCTTACATTGCATCGAGCGTTGGGTTATTCGGGTTTTCACTATACATCATAGGCCGACGAGAGAGCGGATTCGTCCGTTCCTTCATCTATTCCATGGACTCAAAAATAGTTTTTTTGACAGCTCAACTTTTGTCCTACTCATTAATCGCAATTATTTACTGTTGCACCTTCTATGTCCTCACCAAGGTTCTCTCTGGCGAATTCTACGGACTCGAACTACTGAACATCGCGACGCGATTCTATGCTTGCTTCCTGATCTTTTGTTCCATTGGACTCTTGCTGACATTACTCCCCCTGACCTTCCAAAACTCAAGCACATTGTTCTCCATCATTCTATTTACAATGATCGCCCTGGGATTCGCCAACCCTATCATTGACGATATTGGTTATCTGAACCCCTTACAGACAGCAAAAAATATCATGCGCACCGGCCCCCTGGAAAACATCGAGGCACTGGCTATCTCAATTACAACCCTGTTAGCCACGCTTTTGTGCTCGATGAAATACCTTCGGATAAACCCTATATGGAGTCGCTATTAATGAGTGCATTGACTATCGACCAACTCAACATCAGCTTTCCAGACAAAGCACTATTTCGGCAAGCCTCACTGCGTATCGAACCAAACTCAATTACAGGAATACTGGGTCCAAATGGGTCTGGAAAAACAACGTTCTTCGACATTTTGTGCAACATAAGGAAAGCCAAGGGTCAGAATCTCAACAACAGCTTTAGCACCCAGTTGTATTTATCTCAAATCATCACCACACCACCGGTGCTGCGTATGCATGAGATATTCCAGATGGCTACGATATTGAGTTCAGATAAAAAAACCACTCAACAATGCGCATTAAGCAAAATAGCCAAATGGTGCCCGGAACTCATTGAACGCTATAAAGAAATTTGGAAAAAAAAATCTGCTGTCTGTAGTTATGGTGAGAAACGTTGGTTTTTCACCCTTTCGCTTCTCGCGCTGGAGCCCGATTTGTTGATCTTGGACGAACCCACCGCAGGTGTCGACCCGGAGTTTCGCCATTACACGTGGCAATGCCTCAAGCAAGCCGCTAACGAGGGAGCCGCCATCGTTGTGTCGTCTCATAACATTGAGGAAGTTGCAGCGAACTGCGATCCTTTTTATATGATCATCGATTGTCAGTTTAGAAAATTCCGTTCGGCACACGAATTCACATCGGTATTTAGCGCTGGCTCGCTGGACGAGGCATTTATAAAGGCAGCCTCTGCGTCGCCGTTGCCATTCAATTGGGATCTTTCTCCAACGCCCGGACAATCACCGGCATCACACTGAAAATAGCCAGCGCCAATATCGTACTCAACACAGCTGTCGCTTCTCGCCCCAACCCGGCGGCGACACCAATGGCGGCGGTCATCCACAGGCCGGCGGCGGTGGTCAGGCCTTTGACATGACCTTCGTCGCCGTCGGTGTTTTTCAGGATGGTGCCCGCGCCGAGAAAACCAATGCCCGCGACGACGCCCTGGATCACCCGGCTCATGGCGTCGGCCTGGGAGCCAGACATCTGCGGCACCAAGACGAACAACGCCGCTCCCAGGGCCACGAGCATGTGGGTTCGCACGCCGGCAGCCTTGCCCTTGTGTTCGCGCTCGAAACCCAGGATGCCGCCCAGCAGCGCGGCCATGAGCAAGCGCACCGTGACCCGGGTCATCTGTTGGGCATCGGTGATGTCGGCGAATTCCGCCTGCAGGGTTATCCAGACTTCATGCCACCAGGCGTCCATGGACCGTCCTCTTTCTCATTGGATAAACGATGGACCGCAAGCGAAGCCAGAGGTGCGCCCGACCGCTGATCAGCCACGACGAACCCTGGCCAGCGGGCGGGACCTAATACTCAGGACATTCAGGAAGGAGCGACGTCATGCTTGAGCGAATCGACAAAGACAATACCTGCCACATCAAAACCGCCAACGGAACGAAGCTGCGCCCCGCCAGAGAGCTGGTCATCATCACTGACCCGGACAAGGCCATGTCAGCCGTTGAAGTCAATGGTGACCTGGTCCATCTCACCGAAGCCGAAGTGGATGCCCTGACCGTGGCCGGCGCGACCGATAAGCGCAAGCACCTGAAGGCTACCGACAGCGGCTCGGTGATCTGAATCCCGATCCACAGGCAACAGATGCGATTTGTGGCGAGGGGATTTATCCCCGCTGGGTTGCGAAGCGACCCTAAAGACCCTCGACCGGGTCTGTCCGGTATACCGGGTGCACTGACCTGGGGGCGCCTTGCGCCCCAACGGGGATAAATCCCTCGCCACAGTAAATTCCCGTGCCACAGTAAATCCCTCTCGCCACCGTAATATGTTCGGCACTTCCTGGGTGCATCAAAGTGTCGCAGGGCCTGGGCTTCGCGGCATCTGATCCGGTTTTTATCGAAACACCTGAGTCTGTTATGCAAACAGTTCCATGGTCATAGTGCGCCGGCCAGATAGAGGCTGATGAGCGACCGACCATGAGCGATAGAATCCCCGTCCAGTTGATACAGACCTTCGAACCCGCGCCGTCGAAAATCAAGGCCAGGACCACCGATAACCTGATCCACACCCGCAGCTTCACCGGCTTGTTCCGCACCTTGCGCATCAGCGGTGCGGGGGTTCTGTTCCTGCTGTTCTTCGGCACGGTGTGGTTGGACTGGGGCGGCCGCCAAGCGGTGCTCTGGGACCTTTCCGAAAGCAAATTCCACATCTTTGGCGCGACCTTCTGGCCCCAGGATTTCATCCTGCTGTCGGCCTTGCTGATCATTGCCGCCTTCGGCCTGTTTGCGATCACCGTGTTTGCCGGTCGCGTGTGGTGCGGCTACACCTGCCCGCAGAGTTCCTGGACCTGGATCTTCATGTGGTGCGAGAAAATCACCGAAGGCGAACGCAACCAGCGGATCAAACTGCAGGCCGCGCCCTGGGGCCTGAACAAACTCTTGCGCCGCAGCGCCAAGCACACGCTGTGGCTGGCCATCAGCCTGCTCACCGGCCTGACGTTCGTGGGGTACTTCACGCCGATCCGCCCCCTGGCCGAAGAACTGCTGACCCTGCAAATGGCCGGCGTGAGCCTGTTCTGGGTGCTCTTCTTTACCGCAGCCACCTACCTCAACGCCGGCTGGCTGCGTGAGGCGGTGTGCATGCATATGTGCCCCTATGCACGCTTTCAGAGCGTGATGTTCGACAAGGACACGCTGACTATTTCCTACGACGCGGCCCGTGGTGAAATCCGCGGCCCACGCAAACGCGAGGCAAACCCGGCCAATATTGGCCTGGGCGACTGCATCGACTGCCAGATGTGCGTGCAGGTCTGCCCCACCGGCATCGACATCCGCGACGGCCTGCAGATGGAATGCATCGGCTGCGCGGCCTGCATCGATGCCTGCGATTCGATCATGGACAAGATGGGCTACGCCCGTGGCCTGATCAAATACACCTCCGAACATCAGTTGCAGGGCGGCAAGACTCACCTGCTGCGACCTCGGCTGATCGGCTATACCACCGTGCTGCTGGTGATGACCGGCGCGCTGGTCGTGGCGCTGATGCAACGCCCCATGGTGTCGCTGGATGTCAGCAAGGACCGTGGCCTGTTCCGCGAAAACAGCGCAGGCCAGATCGAGAACATCTACAGCCTGAAAATCATCAACAAGACCCAACAGCGCCAGGACTATCAGCTGTCCCTGGTGGACGGCGACGGCTTCATCCTGCAAGGCAAGACCCAACTGAGCCTGGCCCCGGGGGAAATCGTCGATGTGCCGGTGTCGGTGGCGATGCTCAGCGAACGGCCCGGTAAAGGCTCCCAGGCAATGACGTTCAAGGTCGTCGACAGTGACGAACCGGACATCTACAGCATCGCCAAGAGCCGTTTTGTCGCACCGATGAATCGTTGAAGCTTTAAGATGCCGGGCACCTGTGGGAGCGAGCTGGCTCGCGATAGCGGTGGGTCATATGCCACCGTCATCGCGAGCAAGCTCACTCCCACAGTTAAGTTCACAAATTCACTGGACCCCCATGAAACGCTACGAGAAATTTGCCGACGACATCGCTGAACTGATCCGCTCGGGCATGCTGGGGCCAGGTCAGCGCGTGCCGTCGGTACGCTACGCCAGCCAGACCTACGGTGTCAGCCCGTCCACCGTATTCCAGGCCTATTACCTGCTGGAACGACGCGGCATGATCCGGGCCCGGCCGCGCTCCGGCTACTTCGTCAATACCCACGCGCCGAGCCCGTTTTCGGAGCCCGCGATCAGCAGCCAGGTGCACGAGTCCACCGAAGTCGACGTCAGTGAGCTGGTATTTTCGGTCCTTGACTCGATCAAGGACCCGGCCACCATACCGTTCGGCTCGGCATTCCCCAGCCCGACACTGTTCCCACTGCAACGGCTGTCCCGTTCACTGTCCAGCGCAACACGGGACATGGACCCGCGAATGGTGGTCACGGACATGTCGCCAGGCAACCCGCAACTGCGCCGACAGATCGCCCTGCGCTACATGGTCGGCGGGTTGATGCTGCCCATGGAGGAACTGCTGGTCACCAACGGCGCCCTGGAAGCGTTGAACCTGTGCCTGCAAGCCGTGACCGAGCCCGGCGACCTGGTGGCGATCGAAGCGCCAGCGTTCTACGCCAGCCTGCAAGTGTTGGAGCGTCTGAAGCTCAAGGCCGTGGAAATTCCCGTCCACCCGCGCGACGGCATCGACCTGGACGTGCTGGCGCAGACTCTGGAACGCCATCCGATCAAGGCCTGCTGGTGCATGACCAGCTTCCAGAACCCCATGGGCGCGACCATGCCCGAGGAGCGCAAACAGGCGCTGGTCGAGTTGCTGAGCCGTCATCAGGTGCCGCTGATCGAGGACGACGTGTACGCCGAACTCTATTACGGCCAGCAGGCCCCCAAGCCCGCCAAGGCGTTCGACACCGAAGGCTTGGTGATGCATTGCGGCTCGTTCGCCAAGAGCCTGGCGCCGGGTTATCGCATCGGCTGGGTAGCCGCTGGGCGCTACGCGCAGAAGATCGAACGGCTCAAGCTCATGACCTCGTTGTGCGCCTCGATGCCGGCCCAGGCCGCCATCGCCGACTACTTGCAGCACGGCGGCTACGACCGTCACCTGCGCAAACTGCGCTATGCCCTGGAGGAACAGCAAAGCGCGATGCTCGCCGCCATCGCCCGCTACTTCCCCGCCCAGACCCGGGTCAGCCAACCGGCGGGGGGTTACTTCCTGTGGCTGGAGCTGCCGGAGCAGATGGACTCGCTGAAATTGTTCCAGATGGCCCTGGCCCAAGGCATCAGCATCGCGCCGGGACCGATCTTTTCACCGACCCGGCGTTTCAGGAATTGCATTCGCTTGAACTATGGCAGTCCGTGGACCGAGGCCTCGGAAAAAGCCATGGAGACGTTGGGGCGGATTATTCGATCGTTTTGAATTTGGGTTGTCTGTCAGACCGCCATCGCGAACGAGCTCACCCACAGGAGACCGTGCCCAATGTGGGAGCGAGCTTGCTCGCGATGGGGCCAGAATAGCTCCCCAGGACTCAGCGCCCACCCCCCAGATCCACAAACGTCCCGGTCGCATACGAAGCCTTGTCCGACAGCAGCCAGATAATCGCTTCGGCCACTTCATCCGGACGCCCGCCCCGAGCCATGGGGATCGCTGATTCCAGCTTGCTGACCCGGTCCGGGTCGCCACTCAGGGCATGGAAATCGGTGTAGATGTAGCCGGGACGCACCGCGTTGACGCGAATGCCTTCGCCGGCCACTTCCTTGGACAAGCCGATGGTGAAGGTGTCCAGCGCGCCCTTGGAGGCCGCGTAATCGACGTATTCCCCCGGCGCGCCCAAGCGCGCGGCCACCGACGAGACGTTGACGATGCTGCCACCCTGCCCGCCGTGCCTGGGCGACATGCGCAGCACCGCGTGCTTGGCGCAAAGAATCGGCCCCAGTACGTTGGTCTTCATGATCTTGAGAATGCGGAATTCGGACATTTCATCGAGCCGGGATTTCTGCGCGACCGTGCCGGCGTTGTTCACCAGGGCGGTGACACGGCCAAGCTCGGCGTCCACCCGGTCGAACAGGCCGATCACTTCGTCTTCGATGCTCACGTCGGCCCGCACGGCAATCGCCTGCGCGCCCTTGGCCCGGACCTGTTCGAGCACATCCTGCGCGGCACTTTCGTCGGACTGGTAATTGATGCAGATCCGATAACCCAGCTCGGCAGCCAACAGCGCCGTGGCCGCCCCGATTCCGCGGCCGCCACCGGTGATGACGATGACTTTATCCACGTTTGCTTCCCCCATTCCACGGATAGACGTGCGCTGCCAAGAATAGCGTTCGCGTCACACTTTGCACAAACCGCTGCGCTTACCGGGCCAGGACGCGCAGATCCAGACGTCCGTCCAACAGCGGCGGGCACCAGTAATAGCCGCCGGTGATTGGCCGGCTCATGCGATACAGGCCATCGGTGATACCGTCTTCCAGGCCACTCATGCGGCGCAGTTGTGCCTCGAAAGCATCGAGGGAGAAACCGAACGCCAGGAACATCAGCCCCGCACGGTCGCCTTCGATCCACGGCATGGAGCGACGGACCACGAACGCCTCCGGGGCGAAGCTTTCCTGGGCGGTGCGCTTGACGTGGGCCGATTCCGGCGCGTCGTCGAGTTCTTCGTTGTCGCTCAGGCGACGACCCATGATGTTGTCGCGCTCATGGGGTTGCATCGCCGCGAAACCATCCAGATCGTGCTGCCATTGCTGGATCGCGGCGAAACTGCCACCGCGCACCCCATCGGCGCCCTGGGCCAGGGCGGCAGCGATGGCAGCCTCGTCGTGAGGGTTTTCGGTGCCATCTTCGTAGCCGGTCAGGTCATGGCCGGTCATATGGCGGAAGGTTTCATTCATCTGTACCAGGCGCAGCGCCGGGGCCAGCGCCGCCTCGATGGCGCGACTGCGGTGCATCAGCTCGCCACGGTCTTCGCCGTGCAGCCAGCACCACAACGCGTGTTGGGTCGAGGGGTTGTCCACACCCACGCCGGCCAGCGCCGGAAAAGCCCGCAGGCCCTCGACCTGGGCGCCCAACGCCTGGACCAGCGATTCACCAAAGCCGATCACGGCACGGTTATCGAGCAACAACCGGAGTTTGTCTAGCGCAGCCGGCAATGCCTCGACCGATTCCAGGGCAAAAAACAAATGACGGGCCTGAGGCGGAACAGGGGTGGCGAGAATGCCGGGCTGGTAGTAACTCATGTGAACTCCTTTAGAAAGAGCCGCGAGTTTACCCGGCGGCTGCCGCTTTGTGTGGTTTGGCTTGAGGTCCGGTCGCGTCGGGTAACCCGACCGTTTTGTGGGAAGGTTCCCGCAGCCCCGTCAGACGACTCAGAAAACGCGCCTCGGCCCGATAACCTCGGATTGCCGGGCCGCCAAAAACGCCCTAGATTGAGCCCCCTCCAGGAAGGTCAACGAGAACGCTGCACCATGCCAATTGCCAGATCGATACTCGCCGGGATTTTTTTCCTGGTCTGCGGAACGCCCGTAAGCTTTGCCCAGGAACGCATTGAAGACACGGTCAATGCCGTCATCCAGCCCTTGATGAAACAACAGGACATCGCGGGCATGGCGGTAGCGATCACGCACAACGGCCAACGGCAGTTTTTCAATTTTGGCGTCGCCGCCAAGGATACGAAAAAGCCGGTCACCGAGCAGACCCTTTTCGAAATCGGCTCGGTCAGCAAGACCTTCACCGCGACACTGGGCGCCTATGCCCAGGCCCAGGGCAAACTGTCCCTGTCGGACCCGGCCAGTCGCTTCGCCCCCGAGCTGCGTGGCAGTACCTTCGACGGCATCAGCCTGCTCAACCTCGCCACCTATACCGCCGGTGGCCTGCCGTTGCAGTTCCCCACCGAGGCGGACCATCCGGACCGGATGTTCAGTTACTACACGACCTGGAAGCCGCTCTACCCGGCCGGCACCCAGCGGCTCTATTCAAACCCGAGCATCGGCCTGTTCGGCTATCTGGCAGCACGCAGCATGGGGCGGCCATTTGACGAGGTGATGGAGCGCACACTGATGCCAGGGCTGGGCCTCAAGCACAGCTATGTGCGGGTGCCGCAGGATCAGATGGGCCGATACGCCCAGGGCTACGCAAAAGACGGCAAGCCCGTCCGGGTCGGGCCTGGCGCGCTGGATGCCGAGGCATATGGGGTGAAAACCAGTTCATCGGACCTGATTCGCTTCGTCGAGGCCAACCTGCAGCCGGAAAAACTCGACGCCGATCTGCACAAAGCCATCGCCACCACCCATACCGGGTTCTATTCGGTTGGCGGGATGACCCAAGGGCTGGGCTGGGAGTTCTACCCTTACCCGCTCGGCCTGGACACGTTACTGGCCGGCAATGCACCGCAGATGGCCATGACGCCGAACAAGGTAGAACCGCTCGATCCGCCCCGCCCTGCACCGGACAATGCCTGGATCAACAAGACCGGCTCGACCAACGGGTTTGGTGCCTACGCGGCTTTCGTGCCCGGTAAAAACATGGGCATCGTGCTGTTGGCGAACAAGAATTATCCGATTGAGGAGCGGGTGAAGGCGGCGCACCGGATCCTGACGGCGCTGGAAGCGCAGTAGAAGGTTGAGTAAGTCACTGTGGCGAGGGAGCTTGCTCCCGCTGGGCTGCGATATAGGTAGTCCGTTCCTTGCTCCCCCATACTGATACTCGCTGAAGTCCGGTTGTCGCGAGGAAGGAACATGCACCTGCGAGCTACGAATAGGGCTGCAACGCATTTCGATGATTACTGCTTCACCTTCGAGCCCAGCAGGTGCGCTTGCGCCCTCTAACGAACACTCAGGGAAAGCCGGGCACGGCTCTCTATATCGCCTTCGCTGGACGCAAGCATGCATGTTCCTGCATGTACTTTAGCGTCTGTGGAGGTGTGCAATGCAAACGCTCTTGTCTCAGAAATTCACTGCTTATATCGGAATTGATTGGGCCGATACCAAACATGACGTCTGCTTGCAGGTTGCTGGGCAAGCCCAGCGGTGCTTCTCGGTCATCCGACACAACCCCGAAGCTATTGATCAATGGGCTCATGCGCTGTATCAGCGTTATGGCGGTCCTATCGCCATTGCCGTGGAGTTAGACAAAGGACCGTTGATAGCGGCCCTGCAAAAATATGATTTTTTTTGTTTGTTCCCAATCAACCCCGCCACCTTAGCCAAGCAGCGTAAGGCCTTTGTTCCCAGCGGTGCGAAGGACGATCCGAGCGATGCCCAGTGGGCACTTGAGCTATTGCTCAAGCATCCCGACAGATTTCCCCTGCAGGAGAAACAAAGTCCTGCCATACGCTCTCTGGCTAGCTTGACTGAACATCGGAGAACCTTGGTTGATGAGCGGGTAAGAACCAGTAATCGGTTGGTTTGCATGCTCAAGCAGTACTATCCGTTGGCGCTGGAGTTGTTCCACGACCATGACACACAGGTGTTTTGTGATTTCCTGGAGCGCTGGTCGACGTTGGAAACACTTAAACGTGCTCGGCCTACAAGCGTTTTGAAGTTTCTTAACGCGCACAATGTTCGCCATGCAGAACTCAATCAGCAGCGCCTGGCCTTGATCCTCAAGGCCACGCCGCTGACAGAGGATCCGGGGATTGTTACCCCTTCAGCGCTGTATGTGCGGACCCTGGCATCGCAACTGAGTGGGATGCTGGTGGCGATCAAGCAGTTTGATGCGGCGATCGAAGAAACGGCCAATACCCTGGCCGATTACAGCCTCTTCAAATCCTTGCCTGGAGCCGGGCAACAGCTTGCACCACGGCTAATGGTAGCTTTTGGTGAGCAACGTGATCGCTTCAAGGATGCTGGTGCTATGCAGCGATATGCCGGGATCGCTCCGGTTACCGAGCGCAGTGGCAAGAAGAAAATCGTTCGCTGGCGCTATCAATGTTCAACCTTTTTGCGCCAGACATTTGTCGAGTGGGCTGCCCACAGCATCAATCAATCGGTATGGGCAGGGGCGTACTATCGCCAGCAGAAGGCCAAAGGCTGCTCTCATCAAGCAGCCCTGAGGGCACTGGCTTTTAAATGGATCAGGATCGTTTATCGGTGCTGGAATGCTGGATCCCAGTATGACGAGAGCGTCTATTTACAAGCCTTGGCCCGCCACGACTCGCCTTTGATAAGAGCACCGGAGGCAACGAAAGCATGTTGACGGAAGAGCTCAGGGCGTGAAGCAGCCCTATGCTTTTTAGATGGTTCGTCGACCGATAAGCTGGGGGGCTGGGGGGCCGCTTCGCGACCCAGCGGGAGCAAGCTCCCTCGCCACGGGACTATCAATCGTCCAACGGCTTCACCGCAGCCGGCGGCTTGACTGCCTTGCCAGCCTTGGCGCCTTTCGCATCCTTGGCCGGTGCAGGCTCTGGCGCGGGTGGTGGGGCTGGAGGTGTCGCTTCTTTTTCCGCGGCGGGGAGTTTATCGACGGTGTCGAAGAGGTCTTTCAATTCGATCGCCCCGGAATGCTCAAGCTTCTTTTCCCCGTCCTTGCCCACCAGGATGATCTTGGTCTGAGCCCCGGCGCCCAGCTTGAGGGAGCGGATCAGCGCCATGGTGCTTTGCGGGTCCAGGTCCTTGCCATCGCGCTGCCCAATGGTATTGAGCACGGTGTAGAGCACCATGTTGCGCTCGGAAAAACCCTGCTTGCCTGCTGGTTCATCCAAGGCCTTTTTCAGGCTGACCCAGGCCGGGTCGACCGTACTCGGCGCGATAACGATCAGGGGGCGTGCCCTGCCTGCATCCGCCACCAGGGGTGAGTCGCCATCGGCAGCGAACAGGGGGCCGGCGATGGCCAGCAAGGTAGCGAAGGTCAACGACCGAATGAGCATGCGCCTCTCCTTTTGATATTTACGCTGTACTGATTGCACAGGGCGGCGATTGTTCCGCGAGAGTCGCTCAATACTGCGCCTGCCTGACTTGAAGCTTAGGCCAGGGGGGTCATTGCGCAACCATGGTAGCCAACGCGTGCGGGAGGAAGGTGTGAGCGCTAAAAATACAGTCACCACAAACGAGTGTGGGAGCGGGCTTGCTCGCGAAAGCGGTCTGTCAGTCGACATCAACGTTGACTGAAAACTGCTTTCGCGAGCAAGCCCGCTCCCACAAGGGATCTCGGTGTCAGTGCTAGAACGCCAGCTTGAACCCGATCATCGCCAGCATCACCGCCAGGCAGGGGCGCAGCAGCTCGTCGGAGATACGGCCCGACAAATGACTGCCCAGGTAGATCCCCGGCAACGAACCGATCAGCAGGAAACCCAGGATGTGCCAGTCCATGTTGCCCATGCTCGCATGGCCCAGGCCAGCCACCAGGGTCAGCGGCACGGCGTGGGCGATCTCGGTGCCCACCAGGCGCTTGGTGACCAGGAACGGGTAGAGGATGAACAGCGCAACGGTGCCCAGGGCGCCAGCGCCGATGGAGGTCAAGGCGACCATGGTGCCCAGCACGAGGCCGGTGATGACCGTGAGCACATTGAGGCGCGTGCCAGTGGGGTTGTAGTGCCCGCCGGCACGGTCATGGGCGAATTGCAACAAACGCTTCTTGAACAGGATCGCCAAGGCTGTGGCGAACAACACAAAGCCCAAGGCTTGCTTGATCACCGCGTTCATGGCGTCGGGGGAGCTGTGCAGGCTGCTGAGAAACCACAGCGTCAAGCCGACTGCCGGCACACTGCCCAACGTCAGCCAGCCAGTGATAGCCCAGTCGATGTTGCGATTTTTTGCATGAACCAGGACACCGCCAGACTTGGTAATGGCTGCGTACAGCAGGTCCGTACCCACCGCCGTCGCAGGGTTGATACCAAACCACAACAGGATCGGGGTCATCAGCGAACCACCGCCGACGCCGGTCATCCCAACGATGAAGCCGACCACCAGGCCTGCAACGACTAAACCGACATTACCGAAATCCATTAAACCCGTCTCAGCACGACCGCATGAAAAATCTGGCCGCGAGCATAGCGATTTTTCTTATAACCCCCTATATCGATGTGATCTATCTTTATTCCTTTTCCGTCATTTCACTGGACCGGCAGGAAATTGAGGAACAGCAGGCTCTGGGCGTAATTCAAGCCGATCCGCCGGTAGCGCTCATCGAGCATCTGGGTCAGCAGGTCCAATCGGGCGACGATTTTTCCAAACTCCACGGCGAAACTCAGGTTGCTGCCCTCCTCCGAAATCTCATTGGAAAACAGCAACAGCTTGCCGTCCTTGTTCTGCCGCTGACTCAGCAGCCAGGTGGCTTTTTCGATATTGCGCGCCGCGTTGCTGACAAAACGCGGGTCGATGGTGTCGGTCATGTAGAACTCGAGGCGATTGCCGTGCGCGGTCACCAGCATGCTGCCAATGGCATAGATGAACGCCCCTACCCGATCGCCAAGAAACTCCGGGCTCATGGCGTAGCTCAGGGCCGCCAGGTCCTTCTTGCCACCCAGGGTCGGCAAAGGCTGTTGCTGCTCGATGGCCATGCGCACCTGTTTTTCCGCAGTGCGAGCGTCGAGAAAGCCGGACTTGCGCAGCTCCTCGGGGTTGCGCAGGTACAGCTTGTTCATCAGCAGATAGAGGCTTTGCAAGTTGTCGTGCATCGACAACGTGGCCATGCGGTCGACGCTGGTCTGCAAGAACTCCTGGGGCTTGGCGTTGCTGAACTGCGTGACCATGTCCTGTCCCTGCTGATGGCTGCAGCCGCCGCTGAACAGCATCGACACACCGACCAACAATGCCAGGCAGCAGCGGCGCAATCTCGTCACAGGATAAAAAACACCGGCCATCGAATCTCGGTCTGGGCATGGGGAAGCGATGGGGGGTCGTCGCTTCCAGGCCATGGATAGAGCAGCAAAAATCACAAAAGTGCAGTGCCGGGAGAAAACCCTCGGTCTTCAGCAACGATCCAATCACGCAATTAGTCTTACTTTTTAATTGATAAATCCCCATTAATGGCTATAAATCCCTTCTCACCCACCAAATAGAAAGACTACTAACCAGAAAAACCTTCAGCGCTGTCCGACCAGTAGCGGACTCGCCCCGCGTTCAAAACAACAACAAAACAACAGGAAGGAAGGTCATACCATGCTTGAATCCAGACAACTGCTTACGGCCCTCGGAGTGTCTCTGATGATCGCCACCTCGGCTTCCCACGCTGCCGGCCTGACTAATGAACGCGGTTCGTTCGGCAAAACCGACGACGGCACGGCGGTGGAAAAATTCGTGCTGCGCAACAGTCACGGCATGGAGGCCACCGTTATCACCTACGGCGGCATACTCCAGTCATTGAGCGTGCCGGACAAAAACGGCAAGGCCGCCGACATCGTGCTCGGCTTCGACGACGTGCAGGGTTACCAGAAGAACGGCAGCGTGTATTTCGGCGCGACCATCGGCCGCTTCGGCAATCGCCTGGCCGACGGCGCCTTCGAGCTGGACGGCAAGCGTTACCAGGTGCCGCAGAACGACCATGGCAACTCCTTGCACGGCGGGCCGCAAGGGTTCGATAAGCGCGTCTGGAAGGCCCAGCCCCATGATGGCAAGGACTCGGTGGGCGTCACCCTGACCTACGTGTCACCCGATGGTGAGATGGGCTTTCCCGGCACGCTGAAAACCGACGTCACCTACAGCCTCAACGAACAGAACGAATTGCGCATTGAGTACAAAGCCACCACCGACAAACCCACGGTGCTGAACCTGACCAACCACAGCTATTTCAACCTGGCTGGGGCCGGTAACGGCGACATCCTCGAGCAGCTCGCCACCCTGCACGCAGCCCACTACACGCCGGTCACCGGCAAGCTCATTCCCACCGGCGAACTGGCCCCCGTGGCCGGTACACCGATGGACTTCACCCAACCCACCGCCATCGGCACCCATATCAAGGCCGATCACCCACAACTCAAGTTCGCCGAACCGAAACAGGGCGGCTTCGATTTCAACTGGGCGCTGGACGCCAAGGGTGACGTGAGCAAACTGGCCGCAGAAGTGTATGACACGAACTCCGGACGCCGCCTGCAGCTCTACACCACCGAGCCTGGCGTGCAGTTCTACACCAGCAACTTCCTCGACGGCACCGTCAAGGGCAAGCAAGGCAAGGTCTATCCGCATTGGGGCGCGTTCACCCTGGAAACCCAGCACTACCCCGACTCGCCCAACCAGCCGAACTTCCCTTCGACACGGCTTGATCCGGGCCAGACCTACACCCAGACCATGGTGTTGAAGTTCTCCGCGAAGTAACGCCCCCGCCGAATCGTTCCCATGCTCGCGTGGGAACGATCAACACTGAACACTTGGTCTATCCTGCTGCCACACGTCAAAGCAAAAAACAGGAGATAGGCATGAGGACGCTGGAATTGGCGGGTGTGTCCGTACCGGTAATCGGCCAGGGCACCTGGCGCATGGGTGAAGAACCGTCCCATCACAAGAAAGAAGTCGCCGCCCTGCGGTTGGGGATCGAACTGGGCATGAACCTGATCGACACCGCAGAAATGTACGCCGAAGGCGGTGCGGAGACCGTCGTTGGCGAGGCGATCACCGGCCTGCGGGACCAGGTTTTCCTAGTGAGCAAAGTCTACCCTCATAACGCCAGTCGCAAAGGCATTCCCCTGGCCTGCGAACGCAGCTTGCGCCGGCTCGACACCGATTACATCGACCTTTATCTGTTGCACTGGCGCGGGCAGTACCCGTTGGCAGAAACCGTCGAAGCGTTCGAACGCCTGCGCGAAGAAGGCAAGATCGGCCGCTGGGGTGTGTCGAACTTTGACGTCGATGACCTCGAGGAGCTGGCCTCGCCGGCCTGCGCCACCAATCAAGTGCTGTACAACCTGCAGGAACGCGGCATCGAATTCGACCTGCTGCCCTGGTGCCAGCAACGGCGCATGCCGATCATGGCCTACTGCCCGGTCGGCCAGGGCGGGCACCTGCTCAAGGATCACACCCTGGGACAGATCGCCGAACGCCATCGCGCCACACCGGCACAGATCGCACTGGCCTGGCTGTTGCGCCAGGACAATGTGATTGCCATTCCCAAGGCCGTGAAGCCTGAGCATGTGCGTTTGAATGCCGAAGCGGCCAACCTCAAGCTGGAACCGCAGGACCTGGCCGCCCTCGACCTGATATTTCCCCAGCCCCGGGGCAAGCAGCGGTTGGCGATGGTCTAGTTTCCCCGGGCCTGGCAGCTTTTTGTGGCGAGGGAGCTTGCTCCCGCTCGATCGCGAAGCGGTCGCAAAAGGGGCCGCTGCGCAGCCCAGCGGGAGCAAGCTCCCTCGCCACAGGAACCTTGACCCTCGCCATCAGAACAACCCCATCTGCCCCCCCACCAACGTCGAGAAGTCATCATCCACGAACGGCAGGATCGCATCCGCCACCGGTTGCAGCTGTTTGCTCACGTAATGGTCGTAATCAATCGGCGCGCTGCGGATTTCCAGTGGCTCGGGGCCGGCAACGGTGATGACATAGCTGATCCAGCCGCCATTCTGGTATTGCCGCGGACGCCCCTGGCGCTGGTTGAACTCATCGGCCAGCCGCGCAGCCCGCACATGGGGTGGAACGTTGCGTTCGTAGTCTTCCAGGGGCCGACGCAGACGCTTGCGGTAGACCAACCGATCATCGAACGCACCGGCCAGGGTCTGCTGCACATAATCGCGCACATAATCCTGATAGGGCTGGCGGTGGAAGATCCGCCCGTACAGCTCCTGCTGGAATTGCCGTGCCAGCGGCGACCAGTCGGTGCGCACGGTTTCCAGGCCCTTGTAGACGATTTCGTCGCTGCCATCGGCACGGGTGACCAATCCGGCGTAGCGTTTCTTGCTGCCCTCCTCGGCGCCGCGGATAGTCGGCATCAGAAAGCGCTTGAAATGGGTTTCGAACTGCAGCTCCAGCGCACTCTCCAGGCCGAACTCATCGCGCACCTGCTCACGCCACCATTGGTTGACGTGGGCGACCAACTCGCGACCGATCCTGGCCGCTTCCTCCTGGCCATGGGCACGACGCAGCCAGACGAACGTGGAATCGGTATCGCCATAGATCACCACATGCCCCTGGGCTTCGATCAACTGGCGGGTGCGCTGCATGATCTGGTGGCCGCGCAGGGTGATGGACGAGGCCAAGCGTGGATCGAAGAAGCGACAGCCGCTGGAACCGAGCACGCCATAAAAGGCGTTCATGATGATTTTCAATGCTTGGGACAGCGGCGCATTGTGCTCGCGCTTGGCGGTTTCCCGGCCCTCGGAGACCCGCGCCACAATGGCCGGCAGGCAATGGCGGGTACGGGAGAAACGCGCCCCGCGAAAGCCTGGCACCGATTCCTGGTCAGCCGGGTGGCGCAGCCCTTCGATCAAGCCCACCGGGTCAATCAGGAAAGTGCGGATGATCGATGGATACAGGCTTTTGTAGTCCAGCACCAGCACCGACTCGTAGAGCCCCGGCTGGGAGTCCATGACAAATCCACCCGGGCTGGCCTCGGGCGGACGCTGGCCGAGATTGGGGGCAACAAACCCCTGGCGGTGCATCAGCGGCATGTACAGGTGCGTGAAGGCCGCCACCGAACCGCCGCTGCGGTCCGCTGGCAGGCCGGTGACGCTGGCCCGCTCCAGGAGGAACTTGAGCAGTTCGGTCTTGGCGAAGATCCGCGTCACCAGCTCGCAGTCCTTGAGGTTGTAGCGGGCCAGGGCCGGCTTGTCCTCGGCGAACATGCGGTTGATCTCGTCCATGCGCTGGTACGGGTTATCGATGGACTTGCCCTCCCCCAGCAGCGTCTGGGCGACGTTTTCCAGGCTGAACGAGGGAAAACTCCAAGTCGCCGAACGCAGGGACTCGATACCGTCGATGATCAACCGGCCAGCGGCCGAGGCGAAGAAGTGGTTGTTGCGCGCGCCGTGCTCGCGCCATTGCATCTCTTCCCCACCACGCCCCAGGCGCAACGGCACCGCCAGGCGCCGGGCGTGTTCATGCAACACCCGCAGGTCGAACTGCACCAGGTTCCAGCCAATGATCGCGTCAGGGTCGAAACGGGCGAACCAGTCGTTGAGTTTCTTCAGCAGCAGCGTGCGCGATTCGCAGTATTCCAGCTGGAAATCCACGCCGGTATCGTCGCCATTGGCTGGCCCGAGCATGTAGACCTGGCGCTCGCCGCAGCCTTCCAGGGCGACGGAATACAATTCGCCCTGGGCGGTGGTTTCGATGTCCAGGGACACCAGGCGCAACGGTGGACGGTATTCGGGCGCCGGTTTCATCTGGACATCCACCAGCAGGCCATCGGCGGTTGGCGTACCGCCGAACCACACCGGGGCGGTGATGAAGCGCTCCATCAGGTAGCGCTCCGGCGGCCGGATGTCTGCTTCGAACACCTCCACGCCAGCGCGGCGCAAGGTGGTGTCCAGGCGCATCAGTTGGGCGTGTTGCTGGCAATACAGCCCCAGCACCGGACGATGCTCGAAATCCAGCAGGTCCAGGGGGCGTAGCTCTACCTCCTTCTCCCCTTGCAGCAAGGCTTCGAGCTGGCCGCGCTGGATCTGCGGCACGAAGGCCACCGACGTCTGCACCGGCAGGCGCACGCGCCGGGGACCGGCGTCGGTCGCCAGCCAGAACTCGACTTCGGTGCCGGCCGGGGTATCGCGCCAATGCCGGGTCAGGACGAAGCCCTGCTGTAAATCCACCGCTGCAACCTCGAATTTTGCGTGTGCCGCGATTCTACCTGTGGAGAGGGAACTTCACCTGCCCAACTGACACACCACCCACCCGCTTTTTTTGTGGCGAGGGAGCTTGCTCCCGCTGGGCTGCGCAGCGGCCCCTTTTTGCGATCGCTGCGCGATCGAGCGGGAGCAAGCTCCCTCGCCACAACGGCGCCTGGCCACGGGATTGAGGGAAATCCCCGGGCAATGACGCTTTTGGACGACTGGCCGCCGCTTTACCGCTTGCTCTGCGCCGTTGGGTCTACGATGCTTTAACAACCAGCAAAAACAACACCTGAGGCTCCCCCATGAAAACCGTCGCGCAGTTGCTCCGGATAAAAGACGAGAAGAACCAGCAAGTGCACACCATCTCACCGGACGACATGGTATTGCAGGCCCTGATGCGCATGGCCGAGAAGAATGTCGGTGCCTTGCTGGTGGTGAAGAACGATGAAGTGCTGGGGATCATCAGCGAGCGCGACTATGCTCGCAAAATGGTCTTGCGCGGTCGCTCATCGGTGGGCACGAAGGTCAGTGACATCATGGTCTCCCCCGTGATCACCATCGACCCGCACCAGAACGTCGAGACCTGCCTGAGCATCATGACCGAAAAACATTTGCGGCATTTGCCAGTGGTGGAGGACGGCAAACTGGTCGGCCTGCTGTCCATCGGCGACCTGGTCAAGGAAGCCATCGCCGAACAGGCCGATCTGATCAAACAACTGGAGCAATACATTCGCGGGGAATGATCCGTTCGGTCGGGTTGCTCATTTCCAAGGCACTTCTATATTGAAGGGGTTGTTCCTGCGAGCATCCCAATGGCCGACACCGACCGACTGATCATTTGTGAACATTGCGATGCGGTATACGAGCCGGTGGTGCTCGCTGCGCACCAGAAAGCCTCGTGCGTGCGCTGCCACGCGGTGATCCAGCGCTACAACGGCCTGACCATCGAGCAGCGCCTGGCCTTGAGCGTGACGGCCGCGGTGTTGTGGGCCTTCGCCAACATCTACCCGGTCATGAGCATCCGCCTCCAGGGCCTGAGCAACAGCGCGACGTTATGGGATTCCATCGTGGCGCTGAACCAGGGGCCGATCGCCTTCATCGCCCTGGTGACAGCGGTGGCGATCATCATTGCACCGGCCTTTCAATTGGCCCTGCTGCTCTGGGTACTGGGCCATGCCTACCTCCAGCGGCGGGCGCCGGGGTTCAACCTGTGCATGCGCAGCCTGGAAACCCTGCGGCCCTGGAGCATGCTGGAGGTGTGCCTGCTGGGCGCGCTGGTGGCGGTGATCAAGCTCGCCGGACTGCTGGACGTGCTCCCGGGCATCGGCCTGTTCGCCCTGGCGGCCTTGAGCCTGCTGATGATCCGCATTGCCGGGCGCGATGTCCGCGACCTTTGGGACAGCCTGTGAACGGCCAGCCGCTGGACACCCCGCCAGAGGCCCGCGACCTGGGCCTGTGCCTGTGCCACAGCTGTGGCCTGGCCTGCGACATGACCGACGAGCCCGAGACCTGCCCCCGCTGCGACGCCGCCCTGCATCGACGCAAACCCGACGCCATCACCCGCACCTGGGCCTACATGCTGGCCGCGCTGGTGTTCTACATCCCGGCCAACCTGCTACCGGTCATGAATACCCAGATGCTCGGTGAAGGCGCCGACAGCACCATCATCAGCGGCGTCATCGAGTTCTGGCAAAGCGGCGCCTGGGACATCGCCCTGATTATCTTCATCGCCAGCATTGCGGTGCCCGGCATCAAGTTCGTGGTGCTGACCCTGTTGCTGGTGACCGCACAGCGGCGCAGCACCTGGGCCCAGGTCCAGCGGGCGAAGCTGTACCGGCTGGTGGAAGTCATCGGCTACTGGTCGATGCTCGATGTGCTGGTGGTGGCCCTGGTGGCGGCACTGGTCAAGTTCCAGGCATTGAGCGACATCGAACCACGACCGGGCATCCTGTTCTTCGGCCTCGTGGTGCTGTTCACCATGCTGTCGGCCATGAGTTTCGACCCCCGGCTGATCTGGGACACTCAACCATCCGAGGAGGTCATGGATGAAGTCGCAAGCCACTGACGGGCAGCAACCCGCACCCGGCCGCGCCCACGTCACCACCCGCCGCTGGACGGTGTCGCTGGTGTGGATCGTGCCGATCATCGCGGTCCTGGTGGGGCTGTCCCTGGTGGTCCACAACTGGCTGCAGGAAGGCCCGACCATCACCATCACCTTCAAGACCGGCCAGGGCCTGACCGCCAACAAGACCCAGGTGAAATATCGCAACGTGGTCATCGGCCAGGTCACCGATGTGCAACTGAGCGAGGACCAGAAGAACGTCACCGCCACGGTCAAGCTCGCCAAGACTGCCGACACCTTCACTCACGAAGATTCGGTGTTCTGGGTCGTACGGCCACGCATCGGGGCCGGCGGTATTTCGGGGATCGACACTTTGCTGTCGGGGGATTTCATTGGGGCCGACGCCGGTCAGTCGAAAGTGCGCGCCAAGTCCTTCACGGGCCTGGAGAACCCGCCGCCCATCACCTACGGCGAACCAGGCAAGCGCTTCACCCTGCACTCCCAGGACCTCGGTTCACTGGACATCGGCTCGCCGGTGTACCTGCGCAAGATCCCGGTGGGCCAAGTCGTGTCCTACGCCCTGGACGCCGAGGGAAAAGGCGTCAACATCGACGTATTCATCAACGCGCCCAACGATGTGTATGTCACCGAAAACACCCGGTTCTGGAACGTCAGCGGCGTCGACGTGAACGTCGGCGCCAACGGTTTCGCCGTCAAGACCGAATCGCTCTCGGCCTTGCTCTTGGGTGGCATCGCGTTCCGGGCACCGGAGTACAGCCCCAACGACACCGCCGCCAGCGAAGACAAGACCTTCGAGCTGTTTGCCGACCAGCAGAGCGCCCTCGCCCCGCCCGATGGCAAGGCGCAATACCTGGCCCTGCGCTTCGATCAGGCACTGCGCGGCTTGCGCGTCGGTGCGCCGGTTGAGTTCCTCGGGGTGGAAGTCGGCAGGGTGGTGGCCATCAACCTGGATTTCGATGAGAAACAGCGCAGCTTTCCGGTCAATGTCGGCGTGGTGATCTACCCGCAACGCCTGGGCAAGGCCCATGAAAAACTGCTCAAGTCGCTCAATCACAATCCAGACGACGAAGCCGCTGGCGCCCGCCTGATCGGCAGCTTCGTCGAGCGCGGCCTGCGCGCCCAGGCCCGTAGCGGCAACCTGCTGACCGGGCAGTTGTACATCTCGCTGGACTTCTACCCCAAGGCTGAAAAAGTCGCCTTCGACCCAAGCGCCCGGCCCGTGCGCATTCCAACCATCCCAGGCAGTCTCCAGCAACTGCAGGAACAACTGCAGGCGATGATCGAGCGGATCAACAAACTGCCACTGGAGAGCATTGCCGGCAACCTGGATGGCAACCTGGTGGAGCTGCGCAAAGGCCTGGCCCAGTTCAACAGCAAGACCCTGCCGGGCGTGCAAAGCACCTTGCAAGACGTCAGCAAGACCCTGCAATCGGCTAACTCGACCCTGGCCGAAGATTCACCGCAGCGCGAACAATTGACCCAGACCCTTGACGACCTGGGGCGCATGTCGCGCTCGCTGCGCGAACTGTCGGACTACCTGAGCCGCCATCCCGAATCGCTGCTTCGCGGCCGTCCCAAGGACGCACCGGCGCAGAACCTCACATTGCCGGTGAAAGAATGATCACAGGAGCCCGCCCCATGCCACTGACGCTGAAACTCACCCTGGTTGCCGTGGCGTTGCTGCTCGGCGCCTGCCGCAGCGATCCGATCCACTACCACACGTTGAGCCCGGCCCAACCGGCAGGCCAATCGCGCTCCAGCGTGGACATCCAGATCGAACAGGTCAGTGTCCCACCCCAGGTGGATCGCACCCAGATGGTCATTCGCCAAGGCAACAGCGGGTTGGCGATCATGGAAACCGAATGGTGGGGCGCCAGCCTGGCCGATGAACTGCACAGCAGCCTGGACGAACGACTGAACAACCCTGGCGCCCCCAAATCATTGCTGCGGGTAGAGGTGCAACGCTTTGACTCGATCCCTGGCCGCTATGCCCGCATGGATGTGCAATGGCGACTGCGTAACCTGGGCAACGACGCCCGCCCCATCACGTGCCGCAGCAGCCTGCAAACGCCGGCGGGCGCCAGTATCGACGAGCTGGTGACGGCGCATCAGGAGAATGTCCGGCAATTTGCCGGCCTTGTCGAGCAAGCGGCTGCACGCAAGGCGTGTCCTTGATTCACTCAGGCCAATGCAGCGACAGCACCGGCGCAACGCGCGGATGGTGGTCAATGCGCTCCAACAGCTCATGGAACGCTGGACGGGCGCTCAGCATCGCCTCCCGCGTATTTCTCCACTTGGTGATCACGGCCGCCAGGATATCCAGCGCTCCGGGCTCGTCACCGCCCAGAAAAGGTCGGGCCGGGAACTGGTCGGCAAACAGCGCCCAATTGCGATACAGCCGTTGCTGCGTGCCGGATATCAATCGCTGTCGAGTCGCTTCGTCCGCCTCGTCCAGCCAGCGTTCCGGAAAATCGATAATGCCGATGGGCGTGTAGCAATTGGCCGCGATATAGACCAGGCCCCGTATGGCCTGGGCACGCTGGGCCGGGTCTTGCGGGAGCAGCTTCGATGCTGGGAAGGTCAACCCGAGGTGAATCAAGATCGCCGCCGCTTCAGTCAGCACCGAACCGTCCGGCAACTGCAGGGTCGGCACCTGCTTCAGAGGATTGAGTGCCTCAAGCTCTTTCGCCGCATCGTTGTCTTGCGTCGAATAGGCGTCGACCCGCCGATAAGCCACCTCACAGAGACACAGGGCAACCTCCACCGCCGAAGAGCCGGATTGCCTGCAACCGAATAACCGATACATGAACGTACCTCCTGCGTAAGCATTATGCCGGTAGAGCCCGCGAGCCCATCAGTGTTCCATCGAGCTGACCGGTAGCGGGCCAACGAGGTATCACTGCCATCGATGTTCACCATCATGTCAATGAAGTTCTCTTGATGATCGCCCGGGACAACAATGGCCTCACACAAACCACTGCCCCCCCGGAGCACACCATCATGAAACGCCAAGTCATCCTCAGCCTCGCTTTCTCTGTACTGGCCGCCAACGTATTTGCCGCCTCCTCCCAACCGGTCGTCGCCGAAGGCGGTTCTGATCGCCTGATCGAAAACCGCGTCGCCGAAGGCGGTGCTGATCGTCTGCTGGAACGTCGTGTCGCCGAAGGTGGCTCCGATCGCCTGATCGAAAACCGCGTCGCTGAAGGCGGTGCCGATCGTCTGCTGGAACGTCGCGTCGCCGAAGGTGGCTCCGATCGCCTGATCGAAAACCGCGTCGCTGAAGGTGGTGCCGATCGTCTGCTGGAACGTCGCGTCGCCGAAGGTGGCTCCGATCGCCTGATCGAAAACCGCGTCGCTGAAGGCGGTGCTGATCGTCTGCTGGAACGTCGTGTCGCCGAAGGTGGCTCTGATCGCCTGATCGAAAACCGCGTCGCTGAAGGCGGTGCTGATCGCTTGCTGGAACGTCGTGTCGCTGAAGGTGGCTCCGATCGTCTGATCGAAAACCGCGTATGAGTTGCTTGACCGCAATGCCTGGAAATATCGCAAATCATGTGCAACACACCCCGTGGCGAGGGAGCTTGCTCCCGCTCGGGCGCGCAGCGGCCGCAACCTTCACGCAGCCGCTGCGCAGTTCACCCGACACACCGCTCCAGAACACTCCCAAACCAAACCCATCACAGTAAAAGCCCGGCCTCATCCGCCGGGCTTTTTCATGCCTCAACGCCTGGCTAGCGCCCCGCCGCCCGCGCCATGCATCGCTGATAACGCTCATCCACCCGCTTGGCAAACCATGCCGTGGTCAGCTTGCGCGTGATCTTCGGGCTCTTGAGCACGATCCCCGGCAATACCGCCCGAGGCAACGCCTTGCCCTCGGCCTTGTCAGCCAGTTCGAACACACGCTTGTAGAGCTTGCTGTCCTCGAACGCCAGACTGTCACCCTGCTCCAGTTGATCGCGGATGGTCGGGTTGCGCATTCCCAGCGACTTGCCCAGCGTGCGCACCGCCAGTTCCGTGCTGCCCGGCATGATGGAATCGTGGGCGATCAGATCGCCGTCCAGCGCCAGGGAAATGCCCGACGCTACACTCACCGCATGCTGGAAAGCTGCGTTGCGGCTGGCGTACCACCCGGCATTGAAATCGGCAAAACGATACAACGGCTCGGTGTAACTCACCGGATAGCCCAGTAAATGCGCGATGCCGAAATACATCCCGCCACGACGACTGAACACTTCGCGACGAATCGAGCCCTCCACCGCGTAGGGATAATTCCGCGCATTGGCCTGGGCAAACGCGATGCTGACCTGCATCGGCCCACCCGTGTGCACCGGATTGAAACCGCCAAACAGTGTCTTGCCCAGCGGCACCATGCCGATGAAATCATCGAAAATCCCGCTCAGCTCTTTCTCGCTGCGTGCCGCATTGAGCCGATCGCTGTAGCTTTTGCCGTTGGGCGAACGCACCTGGAGTGCGCCACTGACCAACAGCTCCGGAATGTGCACCTTCTCCGCACGGCGGTTGATCTCCTGACGAGCGATCTTGCCCAGCCCCGGCACTGGCGGATCGGATTGGAACGTCGACTCCTGTTCGGTCACCGCCAGGACAGCACAGATGTTCTGCGTCGTAGAGGGAATCTGCTGGGTCGCAAAGGCCACGTAGATGTCAGTCGCCCAGCCTTCGCGATCCGCAGTCTTGGCCGGCAACAACTGCACGATCTGCTTCTTGACCTCAGCGGGTTGACGCTCAGGTTCCTGCGCCTGACGGCTGCCGCAACCGGCCAAGGCCAGCAGCGCAGCCAGGCTGATCATCAATCGGTTGAATTGCATGGTGCTCCATCGAGTTCGTTATTCCGGAGCAACCATACGATCAAAAGTGGATGCGGGCTATGCCCAATGTGGGAGCTTGCTCGCGAAGGCGGTGGCACGGGCCCCACTGATGCAAGTCGAGATCAGATCCCGCTCAGCGCCAGGTCCATGGCGAAGTAGGTGAAGATCAGGTCTGCCCCCGCCCGCTTGATTGCGCCAAGGCTCTCGCGTATCACGCGGCCTTCGTCGATGGCGCCAGCCTGGGCGGCGAACTTGATCATCGCGTATTCGCCACTGACCTGATAAGCCGACAGCGGCAGGTTCGAAGCCTGGCGAATGTCGCGGATGATATCGAGGTAAGCACCGGCCGGCTTGACCATCAGTGCATCGGCACCTTCCTGCTCGTCGAGCAAGGATTCGCGCAGCGCTTCGCGGCGGTTCATCGGGTTCATCTGGTAGCTCTTGCGGTCGCCTTTCAACGCGCTACCGCCGGCCTCGCGGAACGGGCCATAGAGTGCCGAGGCGAACTTGGTGGAATAGGCCATGATTGCCGTCTGGCTGAAACCGGCTTCATCCAGGGCCCGGCGAATGGCCTGGACCTGCCCGTCCATGGCCGCCGATGGCGCGATCACATCGGCACCGGCGCGGGCCGCCGCCACGGCTTGCTTGCCCAGGTTGACCAGGGTCCGGTCGTTGTCCACTTCATCGCCGTGGAGCACACCGCAGTGACCATGATCGGTGTACTCACAGAAGCAGGTGTCGGACATCACGACCATCTCCGGCACCGCGTCCTTGCAGATCCCGGCCATGCGCGACACCAGGCCGCGCTCGCTCCAGGTATCGCTGCCATCGTTGTCCAGGTGATGGGACACACCAAAGGTCATCACCGATTTGATGCCGGCACGGGCGTAGCGCTCGATCTCGCCGGCCAGTTTCGATTCGGGGATGCGCACCACACCGGGCATGCTCTTGATCGGCACAAAATCATCGATTTCTTCTTCGACAAAAATCGGCAGCACCAGGTCGTTCAAGGTGAACTCGGTTTCCTGGAACAGGCTGCGCAGGCTTGCATTGCGACGCAGACGGCGTGGACGTGCTTCGGGGAACTGGCTGGACATGGGACTCCTGGGGCAAATAGGTGCGCGATCACAGGGGGCAAAGCTTATGCCCTGGTCGGCCAGGGCACAAATACCGGCTGGAAAATAGCGTGTTACCAGCCGGGCAATAATCCCCTCACACGGTCAGCGAGCCATTGATGCACGTCACCACCGCGCCGCCAATCCAGACGTCATCGCCCAATTGCTCGACATGAATGCGCCCTGCCCGACCCATCGTCAGCCCCTGGCTGACCACATAGGATGTCGGCGCCAAGCCCTTGGCCAGCATCCATTGCGCGAGCCCGGCGTTCAGGCTGCCCGTGGCGGGATCCTCCGGCATGCCATCACCGGCGATGAAGCCTCGCACTTCAAAGTGCGCTTCATCGCCATCCACGGCCCGATCCCAAGGTGCGATCACGCCCACGGCCAGATCCAGCAACTGAGGGTAATCGGGGTCGAGCGTCAGGACCTGTTGGCGATCCTTGAGCATCAAGGCCAGCCAGCCGGCACCGTTATCGACCCATTGCGCCTCGACAATCGCCTCGGCTGCGAGCCCCAACCCCTTGCGCACCCGCTCCAGCAGGTCGGCCTCCAACGGACCGGACTTGAGCAAGGGCGGCGCGAGGAATGCCAAGCCATGATCACTGCGGCGAATCCTGACCAGGCCGATGCCACATTCCTGCACGATCTCCTGCCCTTTGGGCACGCCTCCGGCTTCCAGCCAGGCGTGACAACTGCCCAGGGTCGGATGCCCGGCAAACGGCAACTCGGTCGAGGTGGTGAAAATACGCACCCGGTAATCGGCTTCCGGGTGCTGTGGCGCCAACACGAATGTGGTTTCGCTGAGGTTGGTCCAATTGGCAAAAGCAGCCATGCGCGAATCACTGAGCCCATCGGCCCCCAGCACCACCGCCAGCGGATTGCCCTTGAGTGGCACGTCGCTGAACACATCCAGTTGCTTGTAATCGAATCGGCGACTCGTCGGCTGACTCATTCTGGAATCTTCAACCCGCGCGCCACAGCCGGTCGGGCCAGGAAGCGCTCCAGTACCCGCGTCACATTGGGGAAATCCTGGATACCGACCAAATCACCGGCCTCGTAAAAGCCGATCAAGTTGCGCACCCAGGGGAACGTGGCGATATCAGCAATGGTGTAGCGCTCGCCCATGATCCAGTCGCGCCCTTGCAGACGGCCATCGAGCACCTTGAGCAGGCGTTTGCTTTCCTCGACGTAGCGATCGCGTGGCCGCTTGTCCTCGTAGTCCTTGCCGGCAAGCTTGTTGAAGAACCCCAACTGCCCGAACATCGGCCCGATGCCACCCATCTGGAACATCAGCCACTGGATCGTCTCGTAGCGCGCCGCCGACTCCTGGGCCAGCAACTGCCCGCTCTTGTCCGCCAGATAAATCAGGATCGCCCCCGACTCGAACAACGCCAACGGCTGGTCGCCCGGCCCATGGGGATCGAGAATCGCCGGGATCTTGTTGTTGGGGTTCAGGGAAAGGAACTCGGGCGATAGCTGATCGTTGCTGGCGAAGTCCACTTTGTGGGGCTCGTACGGCAGGCCGATCTCTTCCAGCATGATCGAGACCTTCACGCCGTTGGGGGTGGGCAGGGAGTAGAACTGGATCCACTCCGGGAACTGGGCAGGCCATTTCTCGGTGATGGGGAATGGGGTCAAGTCGGGCATGGGGTCGGCTCGGAAATGAAGGAAAGCCCCGAGGATAATCCAAGATGTACGGGACGGCATCACTGCCCGTCACGGTATTCACATCGGCTTTTCTTAAATCCGCAACATCCTGTCGCTAACATTCGCCCTACCTCCCCACAGGAGGCCTTACAGTGCACCGGGACTAGCCAGGATCGAACCAAAGGGCTTGAAGAGACTCTGAGCAATGCCCCCGAGGATTCAACGCGGCGTAACGACAGGGAAAACACCCGAGGCCAGCCGCTTCGCGGTGCCAGGGTTTGTCAGCCTGACTCATGAGTGCTGAAGAATAACTATTCGATGATGAACCCACTGAATTTCGCCAGACGCTTCAAACACCGCTCGTGGCTGCTGCTGCCGACGCTGCTTGTGGTCTGTGGCCTGGGGCTGGCGCTGGAATCCAGCATCAGCCGCGCCCAACCAGCCGACGGCGTGCAGACCCTGGTGTTCCTGCGTCATGCCGAGAAACCCGCCGGTGGCCTGGGCCAGCTCAACTGCCAGGGTCTCAACCGCGCCATCGACCTGGCCACCCTGCTGCCGGAAAAATTCGGCAAGGCCGACTACGTGTTCGCGGCCAACCCGACCCGCAATGTCGAAGAGGGCGAGCTGGACAATTCCTATAGCTATATTCGCCCGCTGATGACCATCAGCCCCAGCGCCATCAAGCTCGGGTTGCCGGTGAACATCAATTATTCGGCCAACGACACCAGCGACCTGGCTGAGGAACTGCTGCACGACAAGTACCACAACGCCACCATCTATACCGCCTGGTCCCATGGCTACCTGCCGGAACTGATCAACACGGTCGCCGCAGAGGCGGTGGGCAAGAAGCAAACCATTACCGATGACTGGGCGTCAGGCGATTTTGACTCGCTGTACGTGCTGACCCTGACCTGGCACAACGGCAAGGCCAGCCTCACCAGCCAGAGCTACAAGCAAGGTTTGGACAATGGCAAGCAAGCCTGTCCGACCTGATCATCAGTGTGGGAGCTTGCTCGCTCCCACAGGTCACCCTCCTCGGGCCGCCCGCTCCCGCAGATATTCCAGCACCGCCGCCTGCTCTCCCGAGAACTCGATCCGCAGCCCCTTCTTTTCCCGCTGGAACACGTACATCGGGTCGTAATACTCACGCAGCAGGCCTTCGATCCAACCGCGATGCACGTCGACGGCACCGCTGTGGGCCTGCTCGGCCAGGGCAGTTTCCAGGATGTCCTTCAAGCGCCGGTGACGGTCACCGCCCAGGCGCTTGTGGATGTTGTCCAGGCTTGCCAGCAATCGCTCGGAAAACAGTGCGAAACCTTCGTCGCCATGTACGGCGACAAATTCAGCGCACAGGTCGATGACGTAATCCTGCAGGATCCGCTCGACCCGATGCTCCAGGCTGTCTTCCAGCCAGACCATCGGAACCTGCTGCATGCGCTGGTACAAAGGCAGCGGCAAGGCGCAACTGCCGACCGCACGGCTCTCATCCTCAAGCACGAATTGTTCGATGCCGCTGGCGCGTTTTTTCAGTACGTCCACGGCCAGGCGGTTTTCAAAATCGATGTTGGAAGGCTGGCCGGTGGCGCGTTTGCCGAAGCTGGAACCGCGATGGTTGGCATAACCTTCCAGATCCAGGCTGTTGCTCAGTTGAGCCAGCGCTTCGGTCTTGCCGGTGCCGGTCATGCCGCCCAGCAGCACCAGGTCGCACTGGGCAACCGCCTGTTCGACCGTGTCCAGCAAAAAGCTGCGCATGGCCTTGTAGCCACCGCCGACCCTGGGGTAATCAATGCCCGCTTCGTCCTTGAGCCACTGCTGGACGATCTGCGAACGCAAGCCGCCGCGAAAGCAATACAGCACACCGTCGGGATGGGTCTTGGCGAACTCGGCCCAGGCCTGGATGCGTTCGGCCTTGATTTCACCGGACACCAACTGATGCCCCAGGACAATGGCCGCCTGCTGCCCCTGCTGTTTGTAGCAGGTGCCGACGCGTTGCCGTTCGCTGTCGGTCATCAACGGCAGATTGACCACGCCGGGGAAGGCCCCCTTGATGAACTCGATCGGGGCGCGTGTGTCCATCATCGGCCGGTCATTGAGGAAGATATCGCGGTAATCGGTGATGTCATGGCTCATCAAGACACCTCGACCGCATAACCCTGTCGCTCGACCAGTTCGCCGATAGGTTCCAGCGCCAGCCCGAGTTCAGCGGCAACCTGCAGGAACTCACTTTCGCCTTCCGGGGTGACGGCAATCAGCAGGCCGCCGCTGGTCTGTGGGTCACACAGCACGCGCTTGTGCAGTTCCTGGAGCCGACCGACCTTGCTGGCGTAGCTGTCGTAGTTGCGCAGCGTACCGCCCGGCACACACCCCTGGTCGAGGTAGTACTCGACACCCGGCAAGCGTGGCACCGCGTCATAGCGGATGCGCGCGGTCAGTTGGCTGCCGTCGGCCATTTCCACCAGGTGACCGAGCAGGCCGAAACCGGTGACGTCGGTCATCGCCGTCACACCGTCGAGCTTGCCGAAGCGGCTGCCGGGTTTATTGAGGGTGCACATCCAGTCACGGGCCAGGCCAACATCGGTGGCGCGCAGCTTGCCTTTCTTTTCCGCCGTGGTGAGGATGCCGATGCCCAGGGGCTTGGTCAGGTACAGGCGGCAACCGGCGGTGGCCGTGTCGTTGCGTTTCATATGGCGCTTTTGCACCAGGCCTGTGACCGCCAGGCCGAAAATCGGCTCAGGCGCGTCGATCGAATGCCCGCCGGCCAGGGGAATACCGGCCTCGTCGCACACGGAGCGACCGCCGCGAATCACTTCCCGAGCAATTTCCGGGGCCAATACGTTGACGGGCCAACCGAGAATCGCAATGGCCATCAGCGGGTCACCGCCCATGGCGTAGATGTCGCTGATGGCATTGGTGGCGGCGATGCGACCGAAATCGAAAGGATCATCGACAATCGGCATGAAAAAATCGGTGGTCGAGACCACCCCGCGCTCCTCGTCGATGGCGTACACCGCAGCATCGTCCCGGGACGCATTGCCGACCCACAAATTGGGATCAAGGTTCTGCGCACCGCTGCCGGCCAGGATCACTTCCAGTACCTGGGGCGAAATCTTGCAGCCGCAACCGGCACCGTGGCTGTACTGGGTCAGGCGAATCGGCTCGCTCATGGGCATACCTCTGGTCAGTCAAGATGACCGATTCTATCAGCAACGCCACCGCCTCAGTGCCGCGTCGATCACATGCCCCTGCAACACGTTGGTGCCCCTTCACCCGACACTGCCGAATTCGGTGCACCGAGCCTGACCAACACGACAGGAAAAAAGCCTGAACCCCATGCATTTCAAGCCAATACAAAAAATTGGTACGACATGTGCAAACGTTTGCGCAATCGATCCTGCGCAGCGGATCGATGGTCTTTCTTCAACCACGGAACCCGGGCTTCGGCCCACACGAACAAGGACTTTCCATGCACTGCACTTCCCGGTGTCGCGCTACACCCGGCGTATTGGCAGCCGCCCTGCTACTGACCGCCGTTACCGGACTACTCAGCACCACGGTCCAAGCCCAGACCGCCGAGGCGTCCGCCCAGGGCGAAGCCCTCAGCCCCGAGGCCACCCCCTCGAAAAAAGGCGTCTACCTGTCGGACTGGTACAACCAGGACCTGACGCTCATCGGCAGCAAGGACATCAGCTTCGGCCCGCAACCGGTCGACGATGTCTATCTGGAATATGAATACTTCGGACGCAAAGGGCCCTTCGAGCTCTATGGCTACGTCGACATTCCAAAGATTTTCAACATTGGCAACAGTCACGACAAAGGGGTGTGGGACCACGGTTCTCCCGTGTTCATGGAGCACGAACCGCGTATTTCCATCGACTACCTGGCCGGCCGCAGCCTGGCCATCGGGCCGTTCAAGGAATGGTATGTGGCGTTCGACTGGATCTACGATCACGGCAGCAACAGCGCCAATCGCGCGAACACCTTGTACAGCGGGCTGGGCACCGACATCGACACCCACTCGAGGGTCAACCTGTCGGCCAACTTCTATGGCCGTTATCAATGGGAAAACTATGGCGCCAGCAATGAATACTCCTGGGACGGCTACCGCGCCCAGCTCAAATACATCGTGCCGATCAGCCAGTTCAGCAACGGCGCATCCCTGACTTACATTGGTTTCACCAACTTCGACTTCGGTTCGGACCTGCACAAGGACAACCCCGCCCGCACCGCCAACGCGACGGTCGCCACCAACGTTTTGCTGTATTCGTTCACGCACCTGCGCTTTACGCTGGTGGGCCGTTACTTCCACAACGGCGGCAACTGGCAGGACGGCAGTGAGCTTAACTTTGGCGACGGCAACTTCCGCGCCCGCTCCGATGGCTGGGGATACTACGCCGGGGTTGGCTATCAATTCTGAGCAAGCTGTAGAAGCACCACTTCGATCCATGGAGGTCACGAATACATGATCAATCGCCTGTCTATTTCAATCGGCCTGGCCTGCACGGCTCTATTCTGCTCGACCGCCGGGGCCGCACCGCCGCTTCAACCCAAAGTGATGCTGATCACGATGTTCGCTCCTGAAGCGCAGAACTGGATCGATCGCCTCGAACTCAAGACTGAAATCCGCGTGCCGGGACTTTCCGCCGAATACCCGACGATCCGCTGCAATGCCGAACGAGTCTGCCTGCTGATTACCGGCATGGGCCAGACCAACGCCGCAGCCTCGACACTGGCCCTGGCCTTCTCCCCCACCGTCGACCTGCGCAAAAGCTATTTCCTGGTGGCCGGGATCGCCGGCATCAACCCGCACCACGGCACACTTGGCACAACCGCCTGGGCCCATTACCTGGTGGAGTTCGGCACCCAATGGGAGCTGGATTCGCGGGATGTGCCCAAGGACTGGCCTACCGGCTACCTGGGCATCAACACCAAGGGGCCGAACGAAAAACCGCCGCTGGACTACAAGACGGAAGTCTTCGAACTCAACCCGGCCCTGCAAGCCAAGGCCTTTGCCCTCAGCCAGAAGGTAACCTTGGCGGAAAGCAAGGAATCGGCGGCCTGGCGCTTGAAGTATCCGTACGCCCCGGCCAACCAGCCGCCGGTGGTGACCCGCTGCGACACCCTGGCCGGTAACACCTGGTTCTCCGGTACGCGCCTGAGCGAGCGCGCCGAAGTCTGGACGCGCCTGCTCACCGACAACAAAGGCGTCTACTGCACCACCCAACAGGAAGACAATTCCACCTACGAGGCCTTGCTCCGCGCCAGCCGCGAAGGTCGGGTGGACATCAACCGGCTGGCCGTGCTGCGGGCCGGGTCCGATTTCGATCGCCCCGAGCCCGGCGGCAACGAAGTGGACAACCTGCTCAAATACGCCGACCAGGGCGCGTTCGTCCCGGCACTGGAAAACCTGTTCCGCACCGGCAACCCGCTGGTGCAGGACATTGTGAAGAACTGGTCGGTGTGGAAGGACGGCGTGCCTGGCCTTTGATCTGACGAGTGCCTGTTTGGAATGGCCCCCTGTGGCGAGGGAGCTTGCTCCCGCTGGGTCGCGTAGCGGCCCCGGCTTTTTGCGGCTGCTTCGCAGCCGAGCGGGAGCAAGCTCCCTCGCCACAGGGAAAATGAGAACGGCAGAAGTTGGGGCTAATCTCTACAGATCACCCAATGGAATTTTCCATCCCGGGCGGGATCATTTGAACATCAACCGCGCGTACCCAGGAGACCGCCGATGCCTCTCGCCCGATCCTCCGTCGACAGCACTCACCTTGACTACGGTCTCGACACGCTGCTTGGTCGCAATACCAAAAGCATCAACTGTCAGTACGAGGTCAAGCACCTCGACGACGACAAACCGGTGTGGTTCGTGTTGCACGTTCATCCACCGATGCCGGACGACCTGGACAAGGCCCAGATCGTGACGTTCTACGCCGAGGGCCGGCACCTGAGCGGCATCGTGCGAAGTACGAAGCGCCTGGCCGACGACAGCCTGCAATTGGACGTGGAACCCGACTGAGTGCTCCAGGCCGGGTTCCCACGGTAATCGAGCGGGTCCTTACGTATGTCGCGAAGTACTCAGTCGAACTTGACCAGGTTCAGCACCGGCAGCGGACCGCCCGGGAACTGGGTCAAGCGTGCGCCGACACTCAGGGGGCCCAGGTCCACCCCGAAAAAGCCCAGGCGCTCGATCAACTGCGCGACTTCACCCCGTGCCTGCGCGTCGTCACCGGTCAGGAACAGCACCCGCTTGCCGCCTTCGGACGTCGGGTCTGCCTCCAGCAGGCGCGCCAGCAGATGATTGAAGGCCTTGACCACCCGTGCGCCCGGCACCCACTCGCTGAACACCTCGGTCGAGGCCCGGCCCTGGAGATCCACGGCCTTGAACCCCGGCACTTCGATCGCGTTGTTGGCGTCGATCACGATTCGCCCGGCAAAATCCGGCAAACCGCCCAGCGCCTGGGGCAACTTCGACCAGTTGACCGCCACCAGCACCATCGGCTGGGCGGCGGCTTGCTCCACGGTGCCGGCGCGTACGCTAGGACCGAGGTCAGCCACAAGCTCGGCCAGGCTTTGCGGGCCACGACTGTTGGCAATGACGACGTTGATGTTCTGGCGGGCCAGGGCGCGAGCGAAAGCACTGCCGATGGCGCCAGCGCCAATGATGCCGATGGTGTCGATGCTGCTCATGTCTTGTGTCCTCAAGGTTGGATAAGCCTGGCGGTGATGTCCGCCGTTGAGGTACATGATGGCCTTGCCATTACCTCTTGATTAGCCGGTAATATGGCGAATCATTTTCAAGCATTACTATCAGGTCCATGTCATGGAAAGCCTCGCCAACCTCGAATGCTTTGTCCGCAGCGCCGAAACCGGCAGTTTTTCGGCGGCCGCGCGGTTGCTTGCCCTGACGCCCGCTGCCGTGAGCCGCAACGTGGCGATGCTGGAGCGCAATCTGGGGGTGCGGTTGTTCCAACGCTCGACCCGCAAGCTGTCCCTGACCGAAACGGGAGAACATTTCCTGGCCAGCATCGGTGGCAACCTGCACGCCCTGCAGGCGGCCATTGGCGCGGTGACCACGGAGCGCGGCGAACCGGCCGGCGTCTTGCGCGTCAGCCTCTCGCCAAGTTTCGGTATCGGCCAGGTTCTGCCGTTGATGCCGCAATGGCTGGCCCGCTACCCGCTGATCCGGCCGGACTGGCATTTCGAAAACCGCCCGGTCGACCTGATCGCCGAAGGTTTCGACGCGGCCATCGGAGGCGGCTTCGCACTGACGCCCGGGGTGGTATCGCGCACCCTGGCGCCCGCTCACCTGATTGCCGTCGCCAGCCCAGCCTATCTGGCCGAACGCACCCTGCCCCGGCACCCCGAAGACCTGGCCGGCCTGGACAACATCGTGCTGCGGGCCAGCCGCACTGGCCGGGTACGCCAGACCGTGTTGCGCAACGCCGCCGGGCGCGAATCCGCCGTGCAACTGAACGAGTCCATGATTTTCAATGATCCCGTCGCCATGCGTGAGGCCGCCTTGCTCGGCCTGGGCGTGACCCTGCTGGTGGTGCCCGACGCCCTGCCCTGGCTGGAGCGCGGCGAACTGGTGCGGCTGTTACCGGATTGGTATGTGGACCTGGGGGTGATTTCGCTCTACTACCCCAGCCGCGCGCTGATGCCGGCCAAGACCCGCGCCTTTATCGATTTCATCACCGAGCACTTCGAGCGCGAGGCGTTGGCCCGGCGCTTCAGTGCCGGAGCGGTTTGAGCGCCCGGATGAGGGTGCCGATCAAGCGCGCTCCGCCCCCGACACCGCAATGACCGGCCCATTCGCCACGGCGCTGGAGTCAGGCACGGCGCCCATGGGATGATCGGCCTCCAAGCGCGACCACCGTGGAGAGTTTCAATGTCATTGCTGAGTAAACATGCCGCCGCCCTGCTGCTGGCGGCCATCGCCGCTCTGGTCCTGGTGCCTGCCCAGGCGGCCCCGTCCAAAGCCGCCGGCAATGCAGCGGCGCAGAAGGTTTCGATGCTGGGCGGCAAGTTCGTCTTCACCTTGCCCAAGGGGTTCATCGCAACACCATTGCCCGCCGGAGAGGCCGCCCAGGGTACCGCTGGCGCGACGGGGACGATGTACAGCAATGCCACCAGCCGGACCGTGGTGATCGCTGCGGAGAACACCATCATCAACGGCGCGAACGTGAAGGACGACGATGGCGCGTTCCTCGACACCACCATGGGAGACTTCGCTGCACAGCGAACCACAGCGCTGCCGGACGCCAAGATCCTGAGCGCAAAAAGCCTGACCCAGAAAGGCACCGGCCTGGGCCTGCGCCAGATCGACACCAGCGCCACCCAGGGCGGCGGGCCAACCCTCGACACCACGTTGCTGGCTGCCTCCGGCACGCGCATGGCGGTGGTGCAAATCATCTCCCGGGCCAGCGACAAGGCCGGTCATGAGGCGTTGGTGAAGCAGATCGCCAGCGGTCAGTGATGGGCTAGGCATCGGCAGCGATAACGAAGTCTCCTAGGGATTGAGCCGCTCCAGCCAGGCCCGCAGGTCCTGCACTTCCAGGGCGCTGATGCTGTGGCCGACACCCGGGTAGGCATGGAATTCCGGTTCCAGCGCCAGGGTCTTCAGGAAGCTGTTGGCCTCAGTGCCATCGTGGTAGGGAATGATCGGGTCTGCCGTGCCATGGCCGATGAATACCGCCAGTGTCCGGCGCGGTTCATCGGGGGTCAGTTCCGCCCGCAGCACCGACAGGACCCGCCCACCCATTGCGGCAATACCGCCAACGGCTTCGGGGTGTCGCAGGGCCACTTCGTAGCTCATCATCGCGCCCTGGCTGAACCCGACCAGGTAAACCTTGCTCGGATCGGTCGAGTACTTGGCCCGAGCCTTGTCGATAAAGTCCAGCAGCACCTGGCCGCTGGCCTTCAAGTCCGAGGTGTCACCGTCGTAGGCACCGTCGCCCTGTTTCGCGAACCACTGATAACGGTCCTGTTCCATACTCTTCGGCGCCCGCACCGAGAGGTAGTTGTAGTCGCGCGGCAACTCGTCCTTGAGTGCGAACAGGTCCTGTTCGTTGCTGCCGGAACCGTGCAGGAAGATCACCAGCGGTCGGTCCCGAGCCTGCTCATCGACTTGGGCCAGGTAGTTGAGCGGCAAGTCCGTGTGCAGCGAGGGTTGGGCCTGCAACCCGGACGAGACCAGCAACAGCAGCAGGGCGAGCGCTTTAAACATCAATCTTCCTCCATCGTTCGATAGCCGCACGGCAGACACGGTGCCGGCGGTAGACAGCGGTTATCAATGGTTGCTCAATTCGATCCGGCACTGCGCTATGATCAGCGGCGACCATCGAGAAGCGAGTCAATAAAAAGTGCGTCCATTACCACGGATTGGTGTTGGCCTCAGGGCCCCTCATTATCAAGCGTTCCTGGAGGGCCATCCCGCCGTTGACTGGCTTGAGGTTCATACGGAGAACTACTTGGGGCCTGGCGGCAAGGACCTGCATATTCTGCGACGCCTGGCGCAAAGATATCCCATCAGCCTACATGGCGTCGGACTGGGCATCGGCTCGGTCCATGGTTTTTCCAGCGCCCATGTCGAACGCATACGACGCCTGGCTGCGGACGTAGATCCGTTCCTGGTGTCCGAGCATTTGAGTTGGGGGGCGATTGAAGGACGGTGCCTCAACGACCTGCTGCCGCTACCCCTGGTTGAAGCTTCGCTGGACCTGGTCTGTGACCGGGTCGACCAGGTCCAGGATACGTTGGGCCAACAGTTGTTGCTCGAAAACATCTCCACCAGCTTGCGCTACCATGGCGATACCCTGGGCGAAGCCCAATTCCTCGCCGAAGTGGTGGCACGCACCGGAAGTGCAGTGCTACTAGACCTCAATAACCTCCACGTCAATCAGTGCAACCATGGGGAATGCGCACTCGCCGCCTTGCAGGCTCTGGATAAATCGACTGTTCGCGAGTTTCATCTGGCGGGCCATAGCCAGGAAGAGGGCCTGCTGATCGACGATCATGGCAGCGCGGTGGCGGAACCGGTCTGGTCACTGTATCGCAATGCGTTGCGCCGGTTTGGCCCGGTACCGGTACTGGTTGAATGGGACACACGCCTGCCGCCGCTGGGCGAGCTGCTCGATCAGGTCGAGATCGCTCGGGCGATTGCCCGGGAGGTGTTGCATGACACGTGAGGAGTTGGCCGCGCTGCAGGTCAGCTTTACCCAGGCGCTGGATTGTTCATCATCACCCTCTGTCCTGCCACAAGGATGGTTGGAGACGGCAAGCGCTGGCGACCGGCGACGCTTCGCACGCTATCGCAGCGGGCTGTGGCGGCATCAGGAGCAATCGTTGGCCTTGACCTATCCTGTCATCAAGGCGCTGGTGGGCGATCATTTTTTTCGCTCGCTCGCCTATGACTATGGGCGGCGCTATCCGTCGCGACATCCAGACCTGGGCATGTTCGGCGAGCGCCTGCCGACTTTCCTCGATCAATATCTTCCCGTAGCGCCCTACCCTTATTTTGCGGCGGTGGCGTCATTGGAATGGACCCTCCACCTTGCCTCTCATGCCCGCGAAGCCACGGCACTCGATCCTCGGGCACTGGCCACAATGAGCAGCGCTGAGCTGGATGTCCAACGATTCACCTTGTCGCCGGGCTGTGGGTTGCTGCCCTGCGAATGGCCGGTGGTCGCGATATGGACCGCCCATCGCCAGCAGAGCCAGCCTCTACCGTCAGTGAATCGCCACGTCTGCACCGCCCTCGTCTATCGAAACGGCTGGAGCGTCGAAGCACGCGAGGTCGAGCCCTGGGAAGCCGCGGCGCTGGAGCGCTTGGCGCAGCGCACGACCCTGGGTGAAGCGTTGATCGCCGCCCAGGAGCGTTACAGCGCGCTGGGTCAGCCCCAACTTGTCGATAGCGCTACCCTGGTCACCCGCTGGTTGAATGATGGCCTGCTGACTGCCGTTCCCTGAGCCTTGCCGAAGCACCTGTATCGGGCAAATTTGTCTCCGTGGTCGTGTACTGCCGGGGCCGAACCCCGATTGCAGACGGGCGGCGACATCCTGTTACATCTTGAATCATTTTGTAAGCTTACAACGATTAGACATATTCTGGCCGTGGGCTACAAATAGAAAGCACCTTGCAACTCCCACTAAAGCAGTACATTCGATTTCGCGGTGAAGATACGACGGACACATAGCACTTTCGTTAGACAACGAGCGCTGTCTAACCTGACAGGAACGGATTCCGGACAAGTCGCCAGACGCGGCCTGTAAAAAAGGGAGCGATAAATGTATCCAAAACAGTTACTTGAGCGAATCAACTCTGCGCACACGGCGCCATCTTATTGCTGCTTGCCTCCTCGACATTCATGACTCCCTGCACACGAAGTGCCGGCACGACTTGCCGGTTAAGTTCGCTTGTCGCGGGCACCGCTAAAAATCCATTTAAAAATCAAATAATCCACTGAACGCCTGATACGTGTTTACAGACTAACTGCAATACAGTCCGTTCGTGTGTGCGAAGGGCTCATAAAAATTAATGACTGTATAAAACCTTGACCGGGAACTTGCGTGATGAATCTAAAGGATATTCTGGTAGCCACCGCGCTGGCCTCCATCAGCAGTGCTTCGCTGGCCGATGTGGCGGCTGATAAAACAGCAGAGACTGAGGTTTGCTACGGCGTAGCCAAGGCAGGCCATAACGATTGCTCCGACAGCAGTTGCCTGCATGACTGCTCGGAAATGAGCAAGGTCGACAACGATCCACTTGAGTGGGTCGCTGTACCCAAAGGCACCTGCACGCAGATGGGCGGCGTCGTCAAAGCCCAGCCAGACGCCTGCCCGTTCGACGAACCCGCTGTCGCTGCGGCCGTTGACGCTGGTGCTGGGGAACGACTCTTCAACGGGGGCGATCATGCCCGCGGCATCGTGGCCTGCTCTTCCTGCCATGGCACTGCTGGCGCGTCTGAAAACGCCGAGTACCCAAAACTGGCAGGTCAGTTTGCCAAGTATGTGGAGACACAACTGCGAGCCTTTCGTGATGCCTCGCGTCCATCTCCTGTGATGGTGACTGTGGCCAAGTCCCTCAACGACCAAGACATCGCCAACGTGGCGCAATATCTGGTGCAGTCTTCCACGACTCAGTCTTCGGGCACGGCGCAGCCTCAACCGGGCGTTGTCGCGTCCTCGACAACACTCACTCATCAAGAAGTGAAATCGGGCACCGTGTCTAATTAAATTCATCGCACTCCTATATACCTTCATTAACCGCTTCAGGCGCCGATAGAGCAGCGTAGAACAATACGCACCCTACAATACCGCCTGGCCTGGTTATGTTCGGGATAAAAACTGCAATTAAAAAAATTGCAGCACATACACTTTCGCCTTTGAAAAGCACTGGATAAATAAATAAACCAGCACCTTGATTTAAGATAAATATTAAGTATTGTCAGTCTATGGACACAGCCACCTGAAAGGGACGACACCAAATGTCAAGTAACATTGTGGATTATGACTTTACTGACATTCAATTAAAGTCATTGATTGCCCATTCTTCTCAGGGCCAGCGTCTGAAACCATTACTGTCGCTGCGATATGCCTTTAGAAGTGATGAATTCTGGCGCGACCTGGATCATTGGAAAGACATTGATGTCGAGTTGTTTCTGAATCATCTGTGGCAAGAAAAAAATGCCATTACCAGCGTTGGTGCGCTGGGCGCATTGATCAAGAACAGAATCAGTGCCGCGTTCCTGAGAGACCTTGAAGAAGGTCACCAGATGGCTCCGATGTCTATCCGGCTGACGCCATATATCCTCTCGCTGATTGACTGGGACAACCCTTACCTGGACCCGTTGCGACGCCAGTTCCTGCCCCTGGCCTCGGAGATCTCCATCGATCATCCCATGGTGAAGCTCGACCCCATGGGCGAGCAGGACGATTCACCGGCCCCGGGGCTGACCCACCGCTACCCGGACCGTGTGTTGTTCCTGGCGACCAATGTCTGTCCGGTCTACTGCCGGTATTGCACCCGCAGCTATGCGGTGGGACTGGACACCGATGCGGTGACCAAGAAAAAGATCAACGCCCCCGGCGAGCGCTGGGAGCCTGCCTTGCGCTACATAGAAACCAATTCCAGTGTCGAGGACGTAGTGATCTCGGGCGGCGATGCCTATCGACTCAAGGCCCGGCAGATCACCGAGATCGGTGAACGACTGCTGGACGTTCCCCATGTACGGCGCATGCGTTTCGCCACCAAGGGGTTGGCGGTATTGCCGATGAAGATCCAGAGCGATCACGACTGGACCGATGCCATTTCGCGCTTGTCGGACCGGGCGAGAAAGGTGCACAAGTCCATTGCGATACACACTCATTTCAACCATCCGAACGAAATAACGGCGGTCACCGCCAAGGCCTTGGGGATGCTCTATGAGCGTGGCGTCGAGGTCAGGAACCAGGCCGTCATCCTGAAAGGCGTCAATGACAACCCGCAGACCATGCACCGCTTGAACGAATGCCTAGCCTACTTGAACGTGCGTCCCTACTACTGTTTTCAAGGGGACATGATCCGTGGTGTCGAAGCACTCAGAACGAGCCTTTGCGATTCGATCGCCCTGGAAAAATCCACCCGTGGCCTGATTGCCGGGCATAACACGCCGCATTTCATCGTGGATTTGCCCGGCGGTGGCGGCAAGCGCGATATCCATAGCTACGACTACTACGACCAACACCTGGGCATCGCCGCCTATCGCGCGCCAGCCGTAAAGAAGGACAAGATTTTTCTTTACTGCGACCCGCTCCATACCCTGACCGCAGACGCCCAAGCTCTCTGGACGAATCCGGCGACGCGGACACAGTTGCTCGACGATGTACTGAAATCCGTCAAATAAGTGTTCAACCACCGTGAATGGAAGCATAGAAATGAGCGAAACCAACAAGATTGACTGGGTCCACCATACGTCCTACGTCCACGCCATTGAGCAATCCAAATCGACTGGCAAGCCGATACTGATTTATTTCCATAGCCAGTCCTGTAATGGTTGTAATCGCTTGGTGGACAGCGTTTTCAACGACCCCCAGCTTATCGGTGCGGTCAATGAGTCAACGATTCCGGTGTGGGTTGAAGTGGAGAACTCCCAACCCGACCCACGCATCTCCGAGTTGGTCGGGAGCCACATCTTCATCATGTCGCCGGTTCTCCAACTCATTTCCAGCGACGGTGACATCTACCATAAATTCCTCGGTGCTCCGCTCCATACGCGACTCGACCTGGGGTACTGCCGTGTGCATCACGATGTCGAGGGTGATATCGATGCCAGCGAAACCGTTTCCCAACTCTCGGTAGGCCTGGCCAAGCAGGCAATGGCCAGCTTCAACTATTCCATCGCCGAATCGAAATTGCGAAAGGCGCTGAACGCCAGCAGTACGGCCAGCGTGGCGGTGCGGGAAGCGGCGTATTGGCTGCCTGTCGTGCAGGCCCGTGGACAATACCCTGAAGACAGCTTGTCTGAAGATGGCATCGCGCAGACAGCCATTGCCCGCGAAGTGCGCCGCTTCTGCAATACGCTGATCCAAGTGCCGGACCATGAACTGATGGCCGACTGGCCGGGTGTCCAGGGCGAAGGCGGCTGGGCCCATTACACTGACTGCCTGCGTGAGTTGTGCCTGGGCATCTACCAGATGCTGCTGGATGTCGCGACCGAAACGGCGCAGAAACGCGCGGCACAAGGCCGCGGGTTGAGCCTTGCGCAAATGATCATCCGGGACTGGCAGATTTCCTTCCGAGACCTGCAAGCCAGCCTCATCGGTCTCAAGGGTCCCGAATACGATCAGCAGCACCTGCATCAGAATTACACCCTCGGCAAGCAGCGGACGATTCGCAACAACATCGTCCACTGCGTCATGGCCGAGTTCTGGGCGCACTCCCCTGCTATCCGTTCGACCCTGGAAGCCAGCCGGACGGGCATCCGCCACTCCAAGGACGTCAGCCCGGCGTTGCTCAACTGGAAGATACATGGCCCGGCCCCCTACAACTTCGGCAGCATCCAGTCGTTGCTGACCCTCTGGGAAAAACGCCACCAACAGCTGGTGGAGGAGTTCTCCGGGATCACCGACACCGAACTCGACGCCTCGCTGAACTGGTGGGAAGACTCGCCTATCTCGGTGAAATTCCGTCTTTGCCGACTGGGTTGGCACTTCCACGATCATGCCGCGGTGGTCGAAACCATTTGCCAGCGAATCGGCCATGAACGATCAGAAACCGAACTGCTCGCCAAGCTCCTGTTCAACGCACTGGGCCGCGCCGAGGGTGAAATGGTGGGCCTGTCGCGAGACGAGCAGCAAGCGCTTTTCGCCAGCGCCGCCAGCCAACTGAAAACCCGCAGCGATGAGCTTGCCCGCATCTACGAGGGCTACCTCTACAAGCGGGAAAACGCCTCCTACGCCACGTCGAATACTCAGCCAGTAGCCGCGGCCGTGTGATGAAAAAAATGCGGCGCGCAATGCGCGCCGCTTCAAGGATGGAATGCGTGATGAATATTCTGCAGCAGATGTTTGGCGACCAAACCGAGGTGTTCCTCGACACGTGCTGGCCCAAGCGCTCATACGTCGCCGACGGTGCAATGAGCCGCTTTACGCAATTGTCGGCCCTGGAAGAATTCCAGGACATTCGACAGTTGTTCAATGCGCTGCCTGGGCCCGTCGACCTGCTCTTTCCAGGTGGCAAGCGTATTACCGTGGCCAGGTCCGCCGATGCCCTCGCTCCGTACAACGATGGCGCCGCGATGGTCTATATAAAGGATCTGGAAGCGCTCCCCGCGATATCCCTGGCCTGCGATGAACTGGCGAAGCTACTCGACATTCCAAGGCACTATGTCAGCTGCGAGGCGTTCGCGGCCAACCATGGCGTGGAAGTGGCGACGCACTTCGATCATGAAACCAACTTCATGATCCAGATCAAAGGCGAAAAGACCTGGAGGTTCGCCGAAAACACTTCGCTACCAGACCCCATCTATCCATTTTTCCCGAACAACCCGAACCGCTTCTACCAAGAAGGTACGCATCCCTACACCGGCGCCAAATTGCCGCTGACGATGCCCGAAGGCCACGAGGAGCGGCTGGTCAAGCCCGGCACCACGACGTTCATGCCCCGGGGTTATTGGCATGCCACGGTGGCCCATGAAGAGTCCTTTTCCATCGGCTTCGTGATCAATCCGCCGACTGTTGCCGACATCATTACCTATGCACTGCTGGACCGTTTGCATGGGAACGAACGACTCAGGGCTCACCCGCTCGATACGCTGTCGGAGTCTGCACTCCAGCGCATCCTGGGCGATATACAGAGCGGCCTGGACGAAGTCGCGAAGTTGTCCAGGACATTGCCGGCAGAAGCGCTGCTCCAACGCTATAAGCAATCGAGAAAAGGGAACATTCGCACACTTACCGCCCTATGACCGCTTTCTTGATTGGAATCCGTACCATGCGCACTGCACACGCTCTGTTTGTGGGGATCACGGCGTTGATGCTTGTCAACGTGATCGATGGGCTCAAGGAGGTGTATTTCGGGATCCTGCTGCAACGCCTCGACAGTGTCATCGCGACATTCGTGTTATTCGCCGTCGCCTGGCCTGTGTTCTTTCTCGGCTACATGGCCCGGAAACGCTCGACGCCTGCGCTGCTTGCGACTCCGGAAAAAAAGGCCTCCATCCGACGTTGCCTGCTGATGTTGAACGTCAGCTCCGCCGCACTCTGGATCTCCTTTCTGCTGGCATTGAAATGGGTGGAGCCGGCCATCGTCAGTGCGCTGGTGGGCGGGGTCGGGATCATTTCGACGCTCGTGCTGAACAAGCTGTTGCGTCCGACCGCGATCATGATCCGGGCCGACTATATAGCCGCCCTTGTCATCGCACTGGCCAGCGTCTACCTGGGCTGGGTCTCGATGGACGGACGCACCGCAGTCAGGGATGAATTCGACAGCAACCAGGTGCTGCTGGGCTACCTGATGATGCTCGTGTGCGGTGTCGCAATGGCATTGACCAGCATTCTCTCGAAGGTCGTCGCGGATCACGGGGCGTCGAGTCACTATCTCTACGCCCATCGGTTCTATCTCTTGCTGGCGATTACCGGCGTCTACACCTCTTTGAACCTGAGCGAGATCGCCGCCGTCATCGATCATCTCGACGCCTTGGTCTTGCTGGCGTTCGTCGGCGTGATCCTGCCCTTGCTATTGCTGCAGGAAGGGATAAAGCGCTGCGAACCAGTGACCACGGAAGCCATCCTGGCGGCCGCCCCCTTGTTCACCATCATTTTTCAAACCGTTGATTCGAGACTGGCCTTTTCAGTGTTCAGTTTCGCGGGGGTGGTCCTTATCTGCCTGGCCGCAACCTACAACGGCTATTCCCACCTTAGTCGCCTTTCAGTCGAAGGAGTTAGAACATGAAATACGCGGTGATCGTCGATGCCTACTCGACCGGGGCAAGCCTTGCGGACGAACTCAAGTTGTATGGAATAACCTGCGTCCATGTGCAGACATCCGCCGAAATTCTTGAATATGACGTGGACAGCTACAAGCCAGAGGATTTCCAGCAGCGGTTTGTCGCGACGCAAGATCTCAAGGCGCTGACGGACAAATTGGCTGAATTCGAACCGGCGTTCATCATTCCCGGATGCGAGTCCGGCGTTGAGCTGGCCGACCAGCTCAGCGAGTTGATGGGCACGCCTGGCAACGGCACGGCGCTGTCAGCCTGCCGCCGAGACAAATGGCACATGGCCAAGCGGCTGCATCAGATGGGTATCCCGGCAGCACGGGTCGCCTTGATTCATCAGACGAGTGAGGTCGAGGCGGCGACCGAGACGATCGACGGCTGGCCGGTGGTCATTAAGCCGGTCAACAGCGCCGGGGCGGACGGTATTCATTTCTGCTACGAGATGGCGCAGGTGCGTCACGCGGTGGACAAGGAGCTGGGCCGACTCAACGAAATGGGGCTCATCAACGACACACTGCTGGCGATGGAATACCTGGCTGGCCAGCAGTACCTGGTACAGGCTGTTTCCCGCGACGGTGAACATTTCGTCTTCGAGATCTGGCGCGACAATCGCAAGCCCGTGCCAGGCGCCGGGGTAGTCAACGATCGTGAGGTGCTGATCGACCTGCTCTCGGAAGAAGCGGCCCCCATCATCGCTTACGTTCACCAATGCCTGGAGGCATTCGGCGTCAACATCGGCCCCTCGTTCCTGGAAGTCATGGTGACGGCCAACGGACCGATGCTGATCGAGTGGGCAGCCCGGATGATGGGGACCCAGGAGCTCAGCGCGATGACTCGCGTGCGCGGCGTCAACGCCGTCAATCTCTGCGCGGCCTGCTATACCGATCCCGAGGTGTTCTATTCGATGCTGGATAAAGTCAACCGATCGAACGCGACGTGCGAAGTCATCGGGATGATCAACAGCGTCTCCGGCCAAGTGATCCATCGCCGTTGGCTCGATGAACTGAGCGCCAGGCCAAGTTTCTTCAAGATGATCAGGGCCCCTGAAATTGGCGACAGCGTTGCGCCTACCATCGGGATCTCGACGAACTACGGCTTTATCTATCTGGTTCACGAAGACCCTGCGGTTACCTATGCCGATTACCTGTGGATCCGAGAAAAGGAGGCCGAGGATACCGGCTTTTTCGACGTGCAACTCAGCCAGGAAGCTGTCGCGCAAGCCTGCTGACTTCGATCGGGATGGAGCGGACTCAATGAAGCTATATGTGGATCATCAATGCACATCGCCCTTTGCCATGTGCGCGTTCGTAGCGCTCAAGGAGTGCCGGTTCGATTTTGACCTGCACTACCTCGACCTCTCACAAGGCGATCACCAGCGGCCGCCATTTACCGGGATCTCGCTCACCCACCGCGTTCCGACGCTGGTGGATGGGGCGTTTTCGCTGGCTGAATCGTCCGCCATCGCCGAATACCTGAATGACATTGCGCCAGGCGCCCGCTTGTTACCGGTTGACGTTCAGGCCCGCGCCCAAGCCCGGCAGGTCCAGGCCTGGCTGAGGAGCGACTTCTTCAACCTGCGCGGCAACCGGCCCACGGAGACCATCTTCATCGCACCGTCGCAGGAACCACTGGGGCCATTGGCGATGGCCGATGCTCGGCGGCTGGTCGAGACCTTGTCCCGTAGCCTTCGGGACGGGAAAAGGTTTCTTTTCAACGATTGGAGCATCGCCGACGTCGATGCCGCCGGCATGTTGAACAGGCTCATCTACAACGGCGACCCGGTTCCCGAGACGTTGAAGCACTATGCGCTTCGGGCGTGGGATCGCGAGAGTGTCCATCAATGGCTGGATCTCGACCGACAGGACAATAGGACTTCCTCCGGGCGCTGAGCCCGGTTGGCCCGGGGCGTCAATGCCCCCTCAACGCAAGAGTTAGAAATGGAACTATTCAATACCCTTGGAAGGGCTGTCGTCCCCTTTATTCCGATCGTTGAAAACCATGTCGGCCTCTATGCCTGCGGCCCCACGGTCTACCACTATGCGCACATCGGGAATATGCGCACATACATCTTCGAAGATGTCCTGGCCAAGACCCTGCGCCATCGAGGGCTGGTGGTAAAGCACGTCATGAACATCACGGATGTCGGGCACCTGCAATCCGACGCCGACGCGGGCCACGACAAATTGATGGTGGGTGCCGCTCGTGAGAACAAGACCCCCTGGCAGGTTGCTCAATTCTACGAAGAAGCGTTTTTTCGTCACTGCGGCCTGTTGAATATCACCCGGCCTGACGTGGTATGCCGGGCGACGCAGCATATTCCTGAAATCATCACGTTGATCGAACGCTTGCTGGAAAAAGGCGTGGCCTATGAAAGTGCCGGCAATGTCTATTTCAGCGTGGAAAAGTTTCCTGCCTATCATGAACTTGGCCAGCTGGTGCTGGACGAGCAAAGAGCCACTGAGCGTGTCAGTCACGATCCATTGAAGCGCTCGCAAGCGGACTTCGCCTTATGGTTTTCTACCTCGAAGTTTCCTGGTCAGATCATGAAGTGGGAATCTCCCTGGGGCCTGGGATTTCCCGGCTGGCATATCGAGTGCTCAGCCATGGCAAGCAAATACCTGGGTGAAAGGGTCGATATCCATTGCGGTGGTATCGATCATATCAACGTCCATCATTCCAACGAGATCGCGCAATCGGAATGCTGCTTCGGTCACCGTTGGGTCAACTACTGGTTCCACTGCGAGTTTCTCAACGTGGATACAGAGAAAATGTCCAAGTCCAGCGGGGAATTCCTCACTGTGGACTCGCTGGTCGACAAAGGCTACGACCCCTGCGCGTTCCGGTTGCTGGTCCTGGGCTCGCATTATCGCAGCGCCCTGGCTTTTTCATGGGAGGCTCTGGATGACGTCGCCACCGCATTGCAGAAAGCTCGGCGACGGATCAGCATTGCCCTGGATAACAGCAGCTCTCCCGGCGAGGCTTTTTCGGCAATGCATGCCGCGTCCTATCGAAGGTTCTTCGCTGCGCTCGAAAAGGACCTGCACACGCCAAGCGCCATGGCTGAGTTCTGGTGGGTGATCAAGACCAATGAACTGACTGAGCCGGAACGCATCGACCTGCTACGCAGTTTCAATGCGGTGCTGGACATCGGTTTATTCGACACTCAGGCCACCCGCCTGACATCGGAACAAAGCGACTTGATCGCGGCGCGTAACGTTGCCCGTAACGAAAGAAACTGGGCGGAATCCGATCGAATCAGGGATTTGCTACTAGCCCAGGGCATCAGCCTCAGCGACCTGAAGGCCTGAACGGTTTCAGTCGCTACCACGAAGGAACGACAGTTTGAATATCGAGCGTATCAGGCAACAGTTTCCGATTTTCTCCCTGGCATCGGCGAGGAACAGCGTGTTTCTCGACAGCGCCGCAGGTACCCAGATGTGCAAGCGCGCGCTGGAGGCGAGCGTCGAGGCCGCGATTGAAAACAATGCCAACCTGGGCGGCCATTTCTCGACATCGGTCATTGCAGAAAAAGCCATCGGCCAGGCGCGGTACGCAGCCGCCGCACTGGTCAATGCCCACTGTGCCGAGGAAATCGTGTTCGGCCAGAACATGACGACGTTGACATTTCATCTCTCCCGTTGCCTCGGGCGAAGCCTTGGCAAAGGCGATGAGATTGTCCTTACCCAGTCAGATCATGAAGCCAATATTTCGCCCTGGCTCGAATTGGCGAAAGACCTGGAGCTGAAAGTTCGCTGGCTGCCGTTCGATCCCCTTACCTACGGTTTCAGCATCGCCGACATGGACTCGATCATTACGGAGCGTACCAAGGTTGTCGCGTTGAGCTATGCAAACAACGTCACCGGCACGATCAATGATGTCGCCGCGGTTGCCGCACTGGCCAAGCGCAAAGGTGCAATGGTCTATGTCGATGCGGTTCAGTTCGCGCCTCATGGGGTGATCGATGTGCAGACCCTGGGGTGTGACTTCCTGGTGTGTTCCTCGCACAAACTCCACGGCCCCCATCACGCAATCCTCTGGGGTCGCCTGGCCTTGCTCGAAAGGCTCATGCCCTACAAACCTCGCCCCACTGCCGATAAGCCGCCCTATAAATTCGAAACCGGGAGCAAGAGCCGAGAGGCCATCGCCGGAATCCTGGGGGCCATCGATCATCTGGCATGGATCGGTCGCGAGTTTGGAACGTGCGGCGAGCAGACTGGCAAGCGACAGCAGATTGTCGCGGGGATGCACGCCATCGTCGAATACGAGCAGCGACTGGTGCAGTCAGCCCTGGAAGGATTGAGCAGCTTCAAAGGCGTTCATATCCACGGCTACCGAGCGTCACATGAACGGGAGCGCCGGGTACCGACCGTGTCCTTTACCCTGGAGTCGACACCCAGCGAAATGATTTCCCGGCGCATGGCCGAACAAGGCATTCGTCTCTGGCATGGTCATCATTTCAGCCCGCAGACCGTTCGCGCCCTGGGCATTGACGAGCATGACGGCGTGGCCAGGATCAGCCTTGCGCAGTACACCTCTCAAGACGACGTTCATCGTTTCCTGTCGGCAATGGATGACCTCGTTCGAATCATGCCCTGAGAACGCGATCGGACAGCGGATCGGCCAGCTTCAGCAATCGCAGCGAATGGCCTGGTCCGTCACGCGCTCCACCAGGCCGGTCAAGCGAAAGCCTTCATCGAGCCAGCCCATGACACCGCCGATCATCTCCTTGACCGGGTATCCCAACGTTGCCAGGCGCACCGCCGCCTTGTTCGCCCCGTTGCAATGGGGGCCGGCGCAATACACCACGAACAGGGTGGTCTTGGCATAGGCGGCCAGTGCCTGGGCGGTGAGCGTGCGGGTTGGCAGGTTGATCGCCCCGGGTACGTGGCCGCGTTCGTAGGCCAGTGGTCCGCGTACATCCACCAGCACAAAATCGACATCGCCGGCCTGTTGGCTGGCGTGAACGTCGGAACAATCGGTTTCGAATGTCAGGCGACGGCTGAAATGCTGCAGGGCGATATCGGAGGGGGCAGCAGGCACTTCGCGAACCAGGCTGGTCATGGGCGTGTACTCCAGGATAGATAAGGCGTGAAGAGACTTTATCCCCTCGGCGCTTACCGCTACAGTGGCGCACAAGACACTCTGTGGGAATTTTCCGCCAAATGCAGTCTCCCCCTGGTCTGGTCGCAATCCTCGCCTACGACGGCCTGTGCACGTTCGAATTCGGTGTCGCCGTCGAGATCTTCGGATTGGAGCGACCGGAATTCGATTTCCCCTGGTACACGCATCGGATCGTCGCGGTCGATGACGGCCCGATGCGTGCCATGGGCGGCTTTCAGGTATTGGCCGATGGCGGCATGGAACTGCTCGAAACCGCCCGGACCATTGTCGTGCCAGGCTGGCGCAACCGCAGAGAGCCACCGTCCCAGGCGCTGCTCGAGGCACTGCACAGGGCCCACGCCCGTGGTGCGCGCCTGCTGTCGATCTGCTCCGGAGCCTTCGTACTCGCTGCCGCCGGGCTGCTCGATGGCCTGGGCGCCACGACTCATTGGCGCTACACCGACGAACTGGCCGCAAGCTTTCCGGCCGTGCGAGTAGACCCGGATGTGCTGTACGTGGACTCAGGACAGGTCATCACCTCGGCGGGCAGCGCCGCCGGTATCGATGCCTGCCTGCACCTGGTGGCACGGGACTATGGCGTCCAGGTCGCCAACGCCGTGGCACGCCGGTTGGTGATGTCGCCGCAACGTACGGGCGGCCAGGCGCAGTTCATTCCCTCACCGGTCAGCCGCACGCCACGCAGCGACCTGTCGAGTGTCATGCAATGGGCCCGCGAACGCCTGCACGAACCCCTCGGGGTGCGCGAACTGGCCAGCCAGGCGGCCATGAGCGAACGCACCTTCCTGCGCCATTTCACCCAGGCCTGCGGCGTGTCGCCCAAGACCTGGCTGCAACATGAACGCCTGGCCCGAGCCCGCGAGTTGCTGGAAAGCAGCGGGGACAACACCGACAACATCGCGCAGCTGTGTGGCTACCGCTCGGTGGAAAGCTTTCGTGTGGCGTTTCGCAACGTCGTGGGGTTGGCGCCGTCGGTGTATCGGGAGCGGTTTGGGCGGGGGTGAAGATGCCGGAGTGCATCTGCAATCCCCGTGGCGAGGGAGCTTGCTCCCGCTCGACTGCGAAGCAGGCGCAAGATTGAAGTCATGACACAGCTTGTGCATTGGGGGTTGCTGCGCAACCCAGCGGGAGCAAGCTCCCTCGCCACGGTTCGGTTTGAGTCGTCAGATCAAGGCTTGCGCAACAAATACGTATCCATGATCCACCCGTTGGCTGCTCGCGCGGCCTTGCGGGTGCGCTCGATGTCATCGGCCACATCCCCCAGGCGGCCAGCGATAAGGATCTCATCCGGCGTCCCCACATAGGCTCCCCAATAGATGTGCGCATCGGGATCGCTCACCTGGCGATAAGCGTCCTCGGCATCGAGCATCACCACCACACTCGTCGCGTCGCCTACCTGCCCCGCCGCCAACCGGCGTCCGGTGGTGATTTCCAGCGAACCGCCAATGCTGTTCAACGGCACTTTATGCCGGGCGGCCAGGGCCTGGACGCTGGTGATGCCGGGGATCACCTCGAATTCGAAGGCGCAGCGGCCCGCCTCGAGGATCGCCTGCAGGATGCGCACGGTACTGTCGTACAACGCCGGATCGCCCCACACCAGAAAACCACCCCGCTGACCGTCGGACAGTTCTTCATTGATCAAGCGTTCGAAGGTGGCCTGTTTAGCCCGGTTCAATGCTTCGACGCTGTCCTTGTAGTCCAGGTCGCCGCGTTGGCGTTCCGGGCTGTAGGCTTCGACGAAACGGTAGGTGCGATCAACGATGTAGCGCCGACAGACTTCGCGCCGCAGATCCAACAGTTTGTCCTTGGCCGGCCCCTTGTCCATGAGGAAGACCACGTCCAAGCGGTTCAAGGCTTTCACTGCCTGCATCGTCAGCTGATCCGGATCGCCGGCCCCAATGCCAATGACTGACAACGTCTTCATCGCGGCGACTCCTGGTCAGGTCCTTGGGTGCGTAATCGCCATACGCCGTTGAAACGCAATTCGAGGGTGGACAAGGGCTCAATGTCGATCCGGTTGAATGTGGCGACCGGGCAGCCCAAGACCTTCACCAGGGCGGCGCGGATCACGAAGGGGTGAGTGACGGCTAGCAGATGTCCTGGCCGGGTTTCCAGACTGGCCAGCCAATTCCCGACACGGCGGCACAACTGGGCGACAGATTCACCACCATGGGGAGCCGCCTCGGCATCGTCGAGCCAACTCTGCAGGGCTTGCGGTTCAGCCTGGAGCAAGTCATCAATGGACAACCCGCGCCAGCGTCCCAGATCGCAATCGGCCAGGGCCAGGTCCTGCTCGGGCTCGTCGCCGAACAAGGCAGCGGTCTGGCGAGTGCGCAGTTCCGGCCCGCACAGCAGTTGCCGGACATTTCGGTAGCGGTGCCCGACCTGCGCGCGGCGGGCCAGCCAGTCGGCGTCCAGCGGTTCGTCCAGGCCAAAGCGTGCCTGCTTCTGGGCGGCGGTGCGGGCGTGGCAGATCAAGGTCAGACGAGTGGCTTGCACACTGGATTCTCAGGCAATCGGGAGGGTCGCATGGGCGGGATATTCACGCACTTAGTTGTACAGCACCTTATACGAAATCAAATAAGTGAGACAAAAAGGCGTTATGTCCGACATTGCCAGAAGCATCGACTGACATACCCGATCTACCCAGCCGGGACCAACTCCTACAAGGGTTTCGCACAATACCGGAGCATTTTAAACGGAACGTAAAAACCACTGGACATGTAGCACCAGCTACATAAATACTGTTTTCAGGAGTTATGAAAGAAATTCAACACCCATCCTGGCAAGGAGCACGGATGCCACCTCTCAGAGACCTGATCACCGATCCCGGCCTGGTTTTGACGCCGTCGGAACGCAAGGTCGTACGTGCCCTGCTCGATCACTACCCACGCAACGGCCTCGGCCCGATGTCACGCCTGGCAGACCATGCCGGCGTCAGCGACCCGACTATCGTGCGACTGGTGAAAAAACTCGGGTTTAGCGGTTACGCCGAATTCCAGGATGCACTGCTCAGTGACATGGACCATCGCCTGCGCTCCCCTCGCACCCTGTTGAAACCGCGGGCCAAATTGCAGCAAGGCGATACCTGGAGCCAGTACCTGGCCGCCAGTCAACGCAACCTCATCGACACCCAGGCCCTGACCCAACCCGAAGACGTGCGCATTCTCGTGCAGTGGTTGCTCGACAGCCGCCATCAGGTACATTGCTTCGGCGGGCGTTTCAGCAGCTTCCTGGCCCACTACCTGCTCAATCATTTGCGTCTGTTGCGCGCCGGCTGTTTTGCCCTGGAAGACAACGCCCAACTGCCTGACCGGCTATTCGACGTGCAACGCCAAGATGTGGTGCTGATCTTCGATTACCGCCGCTACCAGGCCCAGGCCCTGCGCGTGGCCAGCGCGGCCAAGGAGCGCCACGCCCGGGTCGTGCTGTTCAGCGACGTCTACGCTTCGCCATTGCGCGAGCTGGCCGACCTGATCATCAGCGCCCCGGTGGAGTCGATCTCGGCCTTCGACAGCCTGGTGCCGGCACTGGCCCAGGTCGAGGCGCTGATTGCCTGCCTGACCCTGCAATGCCCCGAGCTGGCCGAACGCCTGGAAGGCATCGATGCCTTGCGCACGGAATTCAACACGCACCTGTTGGAGGAAAAATAAGGATGTTCTCGCTCCCCCACCGCTCGCCCCGGGATCTGCCGTTCACCTGCAAGCACACCGCCTTGTTGCTGGTGGACATGCAACGCGCCTGGCTGGAACCGCAATTCGATGCCCACCTGCACACCCGCGAGGCCGAGTATTTCATCCTGCGGGCCCGCCAGCAGGTCATCCCCAACCAGCAACGCTTGCTCAACGCGATGCGCGAAGCGCAGCACAACGTGTTGCACACCCACATCGAAAGCCTCACCGCCGATGGCCGCGACCGTTCCCTGGATCACAAGCTGTCGGACATGCACCTGCCCAAGGGCAGCCCCGAGGCGCAGATCATTGCCGAACTGGCGCCGCTGGAAAACGAAATCGTGCTGCCCAAGACCTCCTCCGGGGTTTTCAATTCCACCAACATCGACTACGTGCTGCGCAACCTGCAGACCCGACACTTGATCGTCGCCGGCATCGTCACCGACCAGTGCGTCGACATGGCCGTGCGCGACGCCGCCGATCGCGGCTACCTGGTCACGCTGGTGGAAGATGCCTGCGCCACCTACACCGAACAACGGCACCTGGCGTGCCTGAACGCGATCAAAGGCTATTGCTGGATCACCGATACCGACACCGTGCTCGCGCGCTTGCAGGAGATGCAGCCATGAGCCGCCTCGATGATCCTGCCGCCGTCCTCGCCCCGTTGCCCGTGACGACCCTGGTGACCACCGACCTGATCGGCGTGACCCGTGGGCGCTCGTTTCCCAGTGATGAGTTGCCCCACTACGTCACCGCTGGTTGTGGCTGGGTGCCGGCCAACAGCGCACTGACGCCCCAGGACATCATCGCTTCGGCCAACCCTTGGGGCGCTTATGGCGACCTGCGGCTGGTGCCGGACCTGTCTAGCCGGGTGACCGTCAACAACGGTCCCGACGCCCAGGCGCCCGTCCTCGACTTTATCCATTGCGATGTGCGCGAGACCGACGGCCGGCCCTGGAGCGCCTGCCCGCGCACGCTGTTGCAGGACGAAGTGGAGCGTTATCGCGTCGAACTGGGCTTGCAGGTTTTCGCCGCGTTCGAGCATGAATTCAACCTGGTTGCCACGCCTGCGCAGCCTGATTGCCTGGCCTTCAGCCTCCAAGCCCAGCGCCAGCAGGCCGAATTCGCTGGCTGGTTGCTTAGCGCCCTGCGGGCCGGCGGTGTCGAGCCGGAAATGTTCCTGCCGGAATACGGCCAGCATCAATACGAAATCACCTGCCGCCCGACACTGGGCGTAGCCGCCGCCGACCGGGCCGTGAACGTACGGGAAATCACCCGCGAGATCGCCCGGCAAATGGGCCTGGACGTGAGCTTCGCCCCCAAGGTTTCGGAACATGCCGTGTGCAACGGCGTGCATTTGCACCTGAGCCTGCAAGACCTGAGCGCGGACCCGGTGCTGCATGACGCCGCCAGCAGCAACGGTTTGTCCAGCCTCGGCCAGCATTGGGCCGCGGGTGTGCTGCACTATCTGCCGGCACTGTGTGCGCTGACCGCGCCGACGCCGGTGTCCTACGAGCGCCTGCAACCTCATCACTGGAGCGCATCCTATGCGTGCCTGGGACAGCGCAACCGCGAAGCGGCGCTGCGCATCTGCCCGACCGCGAGCCTGAGCGGCAAACCGCTGGCGAACCAGTACAACCTGGAGTTCCGCGCCATGGACGCCACCGCCTCGCCGCACCTGGCGATGGCGGCGCTGTTGATTGCCGGGCGACTGGGCATCCAGCAACGGCTGGCATTGAACGCCGTCACCGATCAAATACCCGATGAGCTGGATGAAGCACAACGTCGTGCCCGTGGCATTATCGCCCTGCCGACAACCCTGGCCCAGGCACTGGACTGCCTGCGCCACAGCGGGGCGCTGCTCGAGACCCTGCCCGGCCCGCTGGTCGAAACCTACTTCGCCTTGAAGGCCCAGGAGCTGGCCTTGACCGAGGCGCTGTCACCTGCCGAGCGTTGTGAGCACTATGCACGAATCTATTGAGTGTGCTGAAACGGGCCTCTACACCAGGCCGCCCTACCGACTGGTCCGGGAAGATGCCGAGCACCCGTTGGTGCTGGTGTGCGAGCACGCCAGCCGCTTCATTCCCGCGGCGCTGAACGACCTGGGGCTGGATGAAACGGCCTCCCAGGAACACATCGCCTGGGACATCGGTGCCCTGGCCCTGGCCGAACGCCTGTCCGAAACCCTCGGCGCGACCTTGCTGACGGCCAATTATTCACGGCTGTTGATCGACCTCAACCGTCCGCTGCACGTACCGGACAGTATTCCGCCCCAGAGCGAGATCTATCAGGTGCCGGGCAACCAGGCGCTGGACGAGCCTACGCGCGAATATCGCCGCCAGTGCCTGTTCCAACCTTTCCATGACCGGCTACGCGCGTTGATCGACCAGCGCCTGGCCGCCAACCGGTCGGTGCGCGTGGTGGGCATCCACAGCTTCACCCCGGTGTTCTATGGTCAACCGCGCGCGCTGGAAGCTGGCGTGCTGTTCGGCGAAGCCAAGGATTATGCCCAACGCATCGTCGACGGGCTGAGCCGGCATTCGCTACGCGCAGCGGGCAACCAGCCCTACAAGATCAATCCCTTGACCGACATGACCGTCCCGGTGCATGGCGATGCCCGCGGCCTGGATTCGGTGTTGATCGAAGTGCGCAACGACCTGCTGCGCAGCCCCGAGGCGGTACGGACCTGGAGCGCTTACCTGGCCCCATTGCTGTAGGAAAGCAGCGGCAAGGTTTGAGCGGCAAGCGACAAGCAAGGACACACCCACCCACAGCTGAGAAGGAGAACGGCTCATGAGCATTGAGGCATTTGGCTACAAACAGGAATTGAAACGCGGCCTGTCGCTGACAGACCTGGTGGTATACGGGATGATTTTCATGATCCCCATCGCCCCGTTCGGCGTGTATGGCTATGTCAACGCCGAGGCACCGGGGATGGTGCCGCTGGCGTACATCATCGGCATGGTGGCGATGTTGTTCACCGCGTTGAGCTACGGCAGCATGGCCCGGGCTTTTCCAGTGGCCGGTTCCGTCTACTCCTACGCACAACGGGGCCTTAACCCACACGTCGGCTTCATCGCCGGCTGGCTGATGCTGCTGGACTACCTGCTGATCCCGCCCCTGCTCTATGTCTACGCCTCCATGGCGCTGAACCATTTGTACCCGGACATCCCCAAGGTCGGTTTCATCCTGGCGTTCCTGGTGAGCGCGACCTTCGTCAACCTGCGGGGCATCACCTTCACCGCGCGGATGAACATCATTTTCCTGCTGGCGCAGCTGGTGGTGCTGGGGATTTTCCTGTTCTACGCCTGGAACGCCCTGCACGGCGGGGCCGGTAACGGCCAACTGACCCTGGCGCCGCTGTACAGCCCGGAACACTTCAACTTCGCCCTGCTGATGCAAGCCGTGTCCATCGCGGTATTGTCGTTCCTGGGCTTCGACGCCATTTCCACCCTGGCGGAAGAGATCAAGGGCGACCCGGGCCGCAGCGTCGGCAAGGCAGCCCTGGTGACCTTGCTGGTGATGGGGGCGATCTTCGTGGTGCAGACCTGGATCGCCACGGACCTGGCCGCCGGCATGGGTTTCAAATCCGCCGACACCGCATTCTATGAAATCGCCGAATTGGCAGCCGGCAGTTGGCTGGCCACCTTGACCGCGGTTGCCACGGCCCTGGCCTGGGGCGTGGCCGTGGCGATCACTTCCCAGGCGGCGGTGTCGCGCCTGTTGTTCGGCATGGCCCGGGACGGCCAGTTACCCAAGGTGCTGGCCAAAGTCCATCCAACCCACAACACCCCATACCTGAGCATTTACCTGGTGGCAGTGCTGTCGCTGTTGATCTGCTACCTGTTCATCGACGCCGTGGACACCCTCACCTCCCTGGTCAATTTCGGCGCCCTGAGCGGCTTCATGTTGCTGCACATCACGGTCATCAACCACTACTGGCGCCGCCAGCAGTCCGGCCAACTGATTCGCCACTTGATTTGCCCACTGGTCGGCTTCGTGATCGTCGCGGCCATCATGTACAACATGGGCGTGGCTGCGCAGAAGCTCGGCCTGATCTGGATCGCCGCGGGCGTGATTTATCTGTGCGTGCTCAACAAATTCGGCAACCCTACCGCCGTGCCCGATCCGGCCGGTCAGTGAGGGCCGGTGGTCGAAGGACTCGGCCAACCGTGGTTACAACGCGTGGACATCGACAGTGATCGTCAAGCCCGGTGCTGGTTACCGGGCTCTCTGGAACAGGAGTGCAATCCATGCTGGCCTTACGTCCAGTTCAATTAACCGATCTGCCGCAACTGCAACAACTGGCCCGTGACAGCCTGGTGGGTGTCACGTCGCTGCCGGACGATACCGCGCGCCTAGAGGAAAAGATCCTCGACTCGTGCGCCTCGTTCGAGGCCGATGTGCAGGGCCCTGGCGCGGAGAATTATTTTTTTGTCCTGGAGGACCTGGAATCCAGGCGCCTGGTCGGTTGTTCGGAAATTCTCTCCAGCACCGGTTACAACGAACCGTTCTACAGTCTGCGCAACCGGCCGTTTTCCAGCGAGTCCCGCGAGCTGAACATCCAGCATGGCGTGCCCGCGCTGTCACTGTGCCAGGACCTCAACGGGCAGACGCTGCTGCGTGGCTTCCACATCGACGCCGAGCGGGTGCGCACGCCGGAATCGGAGCTGCTGTCCCGGGCCCGGCTGATGTTCATCGCCGCCCATCCCCAGCGCTTCGCCGAATCGGTCATCACCGAAATCGTCGGTTTCAGCAGCGAGGACGGTCAGTCGCCATTCTGGGACGCCATCGGCCAGCACTTCTTCGACCTGCCCTACGTCGAAGCCGAACGGCTGTGTGGCTTGCAGAGCCGGACCTTTCTCGCCGAGCTGATGCCGCAATACCCGATCTACGTCCCCATGCTGCCGCCAGCGGCCCAGGCCTGCATCGGTCGAGTGCATCCCGACGGCCAGGAAGCCTTCGACATCCTGGCGCGCGAGGGTTTCGAGACCAACAACTACGTCGATATCTTCGACGGTGGGCCGACCTTGCATGCCCGTATCGCCAACGTCCGTACCATCACGCAAAGTCGGAGCGCCACAGCCCGGCAAAGCCTGCAGATCGATGCCAGAGGCCGTTACCTGGTGAGTAACGACCGTCTTGGAAACTACCGGGCCATCGTCGCCGAGCTGGACGTCAACGACGAGGGCCCCGTGGCCCTGTCGCCCGACATGCTGGCCGCCCTGGGCGTCATGGATGGCGAGCGGATCCGGGTGGTCGCCCTATGAACCTCACTCGATCCCGTGGCACGCATCAGCGCTTGGACCGACGTAATGAAGGAGCTGCAGCATGATTGTCCGTCCGGTCGCCATTACCGATCTGCCCGCATTGCTGGACCTGGCCCGTTGCGCAGGCCCCGGTTTCACCAGTCTGCCGGCCAACGAAGAGCGCCTGGCCCATCGTATTCGCTGGGCCCAACGGACCTTTGCCGGACAAGTCGAACGTGCCGACGCCGATTACCTGTTCGTGCTCGAAGACGATGATCGGCAGGTGGTGGGCATCAGCGCCCTGACCGGCGCGGTCGGGCTGCGCGAGCCCTGGTACAACTATCGGGTCGGGCTGACGGTCAGCTCGGCGCCGGAGCTGGGGATCCAGCGGCAGATCCCGACCCTGTTCCTCAACAACGAGATGTCCGGGCAATCGGAGATCTGCTCGTTGTTCCTTCACCCCGAGCAACGTCGCGGTCACAACGGACGCCTGCTGTCCCTGGCGCGCCTGCTGTTCGTGGCCGAGTTCTCCCAGCTGTTCGGCGAAAAAATGATCGCCGAACTGCGAGGCCATGCCGACGAACGAGGCAGTTCGCCGTTCTGGGACAGCCTGGGACGGCATTTTTTCAAGAAGGATTTCAGTTACGCCGATCAGTTGTCCGGCATGGGCAACAAGTCGTTCATCGCCGAACTGATGCCACGTCAGCCGCTGTACACCTGCCTGCTCACCGAACAGGCCCAGGCGGTGATCGGCAAGGCTCACCCGAACACCGAGCCGGCCCTGAAGATCCTCAGTGCCGAAGGTTTCAGCCACAAGGGTTACATCGACATCTTTGACGGCGGCCCGGTGATCGAGGCGCCGGTGTCGAAGATCCGCACCGTCCGCGACAGCCAGATGCTGACCCTGGTCATCGGCACCCCGGACCCACAGGCACCGGTCTGGCTGATTCACAATCGGCGCCTGGAAAACTGCCGCGTCACCAGCGCTCGCGCACACCTGCATGGCCACAAGCTGCTTGTCGATCGCCTCACCGCCAAACGCCTGCAAGTGCAACCGGGTGATACGGTGCGGGCCGTGGCATTGCCCAGGCTGGGGCAACAGGCGGTGGCGGCGTAGCCTCGTTACCGCCCAACCTTGGATATTCAATACATAAGAATGTCGTTAATCAGCAATACTTCTCCACAATTGCATAATTGCCACCCACCTGCTCGAGACCCATACTTTCGCGCACCGCCCCACTGTAACGACAATGTTCATGATCAAGAATCTGATTGCCACACGATTACCGCTCGAACATATAGCGGAGAAAATCAAGACATTAGACATGAACACGCAAATCAAACAATTGATCGCCGACCTGGATGTTCAACACAAAGTTTCTACGGCACAGTCTCGACGCGCGACCATCATGAACATGACCAACCCGCACACTGGCACCATCACGCTGCATTGTACGAGCGTTGGTAACATCAGCATCAAGGCACTTGCATCTAACACTGCGTCTTCGCAACTGTACTCGGTGCCCGGCCAAAGTATTCTATTCGCACTCGATCAGCCTTTCGAAATCCAGCAATACACCCTCAACACACATCAACTTGAAAAAACCGACACCTCGATCGTCGACCCGTGCAATCCGTTGATCATTGATGGCAATCGAACCTTATTCGACTATTCTCAAAGGGGCGAAAAACAGCCGGCATTGATTGGCAGGATCAACTTCCCCGACCGCAGTGCGGACATCAGCGTATTTGACCCTGTCTCATTGCGCAAAACAGCCTGGCTGCCTCACGACAACAGTGCCGCCCGGTACCTGGTGAGCCTCGAATTACTCGAAACGATCGAGGACCCGGGAGTGGTCAGGGTTGCCGGAGAGCTGATCTACCATTATCACCCTGCCGTGGCCTGGAAAGCCTTCCAGATGCTTTATCGGGCTGACCCGCAAAACGCGTTGAGTTACGTCCCGCTGCTGAAAAAACGCAAGGACGCACGCCTAGACAATTTGCTCCGTCCACTGGAGCTGGCGGCATGAACCTGAAAACGTTTGTCGAGCGCCTGAACACTTATGACATGCAGCGAGACAAAACCGGGATCATTGCAGACTTGCGCCAACTGGCCAAAAACCGTTGTCTATTGAGCGATCATCTTTATAGCACCCTCCGGCGAGACGGTTTTAGTACACGCAACAGCCTCTATAACGCCTATGGCTTTTTACTGCACAAGAATGATTCATTCACCCTTCGCCTGGGATTCTGGTCGCCGGTAGAGACTCATGATGAAGGCGAAACATTCATTTATAACCTGAACCACAGTCACGACTTTGAACTTTATGCGGTCGGCTACAGCGGAGATGGCTACACCACCTTTGTACGCGAACTACTGGATGATCTACCGTTGCAAAAAGGTAAAAGACCCCGACTGGGCAAGGAGCGCAGGCTTAAACTTGCGCCAGGAGAAGTCTTATACATGCCAGCCTTGCGGGAAATCCATAAACAACTAGCCCCGAACTCAATGTCTGCCTCACTCAGCCTGCTTGTCCATCCCGAACGCTTGGACAAGATCGACGAAGCATGGTGCTTCGACAAAGATTACATACCCCTTTACCCCGGCGTAGCTGCGCAAGAGATCACACTGTTTACAGAGACACTATCACTGCTCCATGCCGGTAGTCATTCGCTGTTCAGCAACTGAAGAAAGGAGGAACCTTGAATAACCTAATGAAAGACTGGGATGAAACCCCATTACTGCGGGCCGGTACCAATGTGGTCGATACCGCAATGCAACTGACGAACGAAATCCACTGCACACTCCCCGGCTTCCCGACGCGCTTCAACGTCGGAAACATCCATGAGATCAAGCAATTCTGGAGCCTACCGAGCGAAGACTTAATAGTTTGAAATGGGCTTTTTTTGCCTGGCTGCCGACCTTTCCGGGCCTGCAGCCTTTTTTCGATGCCATAACGGCATCACCCATACACATTCGTCATCATCTTTGCGCTTGCCACGTGATAGCCTTTGGATCTTTCGGCGTTGACACTTTTGCTCAAGCCTTTCCATTCCATTGGTGGAACTCACATGTCCAGGCTTTCCCATCAAGATTTGCGTCGTAACTTCCGCCAATTGCTGGCTTCCAACACCTGCTACCACACCGCCTCGGTGTTCGACCCGATGTCGGCGCGCATTGCTGCTGATCTGGGTTTCGAAGTAGGCATCCTCGGAGGTTCGGTGGCGTCGTTGCAAGTATTGGGCGCGCCGGACTTCGCCCTGATCACCCTCAGCGAATTTGCCGAACAGGCCACCCGCATCGGCCGCGTGGCCCAACTGCCGGTGATTGCCGACGCCGACCATGGCTATGGCAATGCCCTGAACGTGATGCGCACGATCGTCGAACTGGAACGGGCCGGCATCGCCGCGCTGACCATCGAGGACACCTTGCTGCCGGCCCAGTTCGGGCGTAAATCCACCGACCTGATCGGCGTAGCCGAAGGCGTCGGCAAGATTCGTGCGGCGCTGGAAGCGCGAGTCGATCCGGAAATGGCGATCATCGCCCGGACCAACGCGGGGATTTTGCCGGTCCAGGAAATCATCAGCCGCACCCAGCAATATGAGCGTGCCGGTGCCGACGGGATTTGCATGGTGGGGGTGCAAGACTTCGAGCACCTGGAAAAAATCAGCGAAAACCTGACGGTGCCGCTGATGCTTGTCACTTATGGCAACCCGTTGCTACGCGACGACAAGCGCCTGGCCGAATTGGGCGTACGCGTGACCATCGACGGCCACGGCGCCTATTTCGCCGCGATCAAGGCCACCTACGACAGCCTGCGGGAACAGCGGCAGATCTTCACCCAGGCGTCGGACCTGAGCGCCACCGAACTGACCCACACCTACACCCAGCCCGAGGACTACATCCGTTGGGCCGAGGAATACATGAGCGTCAAGGAGTAAGAAGACTCACTGTCCGGGAAGCCGCCATCGCGAGCAAGCTCGCGATAGCGGTGGGTCAGCTTGCATGAGTGTTGGATGTGCCAACGCCATCGCGAGCAGGCTCCCACAGGGGGATTTGTGGTGAGCGCAATGGCGTTGCCAAGGTAAAACAGGTCTTCAGCGCCCGTTGCGCAACATTTCCCTGGGCACGTACTTGCCAATCTCGAACTTGCCGATGGCGGCGCGGTGGACTTCATCCGGACCGTCGGCCAGGCGCAGGGTGCGTTGCATGGCGTACATGTAGGCCAGCGGGAAGTCGTTGGAAACCCCGGCCCCGCCGTGGATCTGGATCGCCCGGTCGATGACCTTCAGGGCCACGTTCGGCGCGACGACCTTGATCTGGGCGATTTCGCTCTTCGCCACTTTATTACCGACCGTGTCCATCATGTACGCCGCCTTCAACGTCAGCAGGCGCGCCATGTCGATTTCCATCCGTGAGTCGGCAATCTTGTCGATGTTACCGCCCAGGCGTGCCAACGGTTGGCCGAAGGCCGTGCGGCTGACGGCACGCTTGCACATCAATTCCAGTGCGCGCTCGGCCATGCCGATGGAACGCATGCAGTGATGAATCCGGCCCGGGCCAAGACGCCCCTGGGCAATTTCAAAGCCGCGTCCCTCACCCAACAGGACATTTTCGTATGGCACGCGCACGTTCTCGAACAGCACTTCGGCATGCCCGTGAGGCGCATCATCGTAGCCGAACACCGGCAGCGGCCGGACGATCTTGACCCCGGGGGTGTCCACCGGCACCAGGATCATCGAGTGCTGGGCATGGCGCGGTGCATCAGGGTTGCTCAGGCCCATGAAGATCAGGATCTTGCAGCGCGGGTCGCAGGCCCCTGAGGTCCACCACTTCTTGCCATTGATGACCCACTGGTCGCCGTCGCGCTCGGCACGAGCGGCCATGTTGGTGGCGTCCGAGGAGGCAACGTCCGGCTCGGTCATGGCAAACGCCGAGCGGATCTCGCCGCGCAGCAGTGGCTCGAGCCAGCGTTGCTTTTGTTCTTCATTGGCGTAGCGCACCAGCACTTCCATGTTGCCGGTGTCCGGCGCCGAGCAATTGAACGGTTCAGGACCCAGCAGCGAACGGCCCATGATCTCTGCCAACGGCGCGTATTCCAGGTTGGTCAGGCCGGCACCCAGCTCGGACTCAGGCAGAAACAGATTCCACAAACCCTCGGCCTTGGCCTTGGCCTTGAGCTCTTCCATGATGGCCGTGGGCTGCCAGCGGTCGCCTTCGGCCACTTGCTGCTCGAACACGGCTTCAGCCGGGTAAACGTAGGCATCCATGAACGCCGTGACGCGTTCACGCAGTGCCTGAACCTTGGGGGAATAAGCAAAATCCATGAGCAGCACCTTCTTGGCAGAGGTTGTTTTAGGTCATGAAATCGATGCTAGTTCAGCTACGAAAATTTACCTAACCTATTCTCGGCGTGTATTAACATTCATCACCGATATATGTTTCACTGATTCGCATCGCCATCCGGCACCTCACAACACGTCCAAGAATAAGAGTGCAGCGCCATGAATCTGAGCAAGGTCGATCTCAACCTTTTCATTGTCTTCGATGCGATCTACACCGAAGCCAACCTGACCCGCGCCGGGCAGATCGTCGGCATCACGCAGCCGGCCGTGTCCAATGCCCTGGCGCGCCTGCGGGAGACCTTCAACGACCCGCTCTTCGTGCGCACCGCCCAAGGCATGGTGCCCACGCCCATGGCCCAGAACATCATCGGCCCGGTGCGCAACGCCCTGTCGCTGCTGCGGGTGTCGGTGCAGGAAAGCCGGATCTTCAACCCGTTGCAGGCCGTCAAGACCTACCGCATCAGCATGACCGACCTCACCGAAGGCGTGATCCTGCCGCCGCTGTTCCAGCGCCTGCGTCGCCTGGCACCTACCGTGGCGATCGAGAGCTTCCTCTCCAAGCGCCGTGAAACCACCAAGGAGCTGGCCGCCGGCCGCCTCGACTTCGCCGTGGACGCACCGCTCAACACCGACCCGCAGGTACGCCACGTCAAGTTGATGGAAGATCGCTACGTGTGCGCCATGCGCAAGGGCCATCCGCTGGCGGGCAAGGAAAAGATCAGCCTCGACGATTACCTGGCCCAGACCCACGTGCATATTTCCAGCCGCCGCAACGGGCTGGGTTATGTCGACCTGGCCCTCGGCAAGATGGGTATCCAGCGCAAGATCGCCCTGCGCTCCCAGCATTACCTGATGGCCTCCCAGGTCCTGCAACAAACGGACATGGTCATGACCGTCCCCGAGCGCTTTGCCCGTCGTCACGATCTGCACGCCTTCCTGTTACCAGTCAACGACGTGCCACCGGTGGAAACCCACCTCTACTGGCACGAAAGCACCGACCAGGACCCGGCCAACCGCTGGATGCGCGAGCAGATGATCGAGCTGTGCCAGCAGGTGACGGCCCATGAGAAGAAGCTCGACAAGGTTTAGGCGATCAACATTGTGGGAGCGAGCTTGCTCACGATGGCGTCGGATCAGTCGACATTGATATTGGCCGGTCTACCGCTATCGCGAGCAAGCTCGCTCCCACAGGTTCATGCCTGCCATGCAGTGCCGGCCCCCATGCTTGACGCGAACGTAAAGCTGCCTTTAGCTTAGCGCCAGCCCCTTTCGTTTCGAGCGCGTCCATGAGCAGCCAGACCTACAGCATCTCCGACCTCGCCCGCGAGCTGGATATCACCACCCGGGCCATCCGTTTCTATGAAGAACAAGGCCTGTTGAGCCCGGAGCGACGCGGCCAGGAGCGCATTTACTCGCCGCGGGACAAGGTCAGCCTGAAGCTGATCCTGCGCGGCAAGCGCATCGGCTTTTCCCTGGCCGAGTGCCGCGAACTGATCGAACTCTACGACCCCACCAGCGGCAATCAGAAACAGCTGCACAGCATGCTGGCGAAAATCGCCGAACGCCGGGAACAGCTCGAACAGCAATTGCTGGACATCGAACAGATGAAGCTGGAACTCGACACCGCCGAAGAACGCTGCATCCAGGCGCTGGAGCAGACACTCAAGGGCGAGGAAATCGTCCAGTAACACTTTCCCCCTGTGGGAGCGAGCAAGCTCGCTCCCACAATGGGTTCATCATTGCGCTCGACATATTGGCAACTCACTACAGGTCAATCCCCATGTCCCTCCCCTCCTTTGTACGACTGATCGAAGTCGGCCCCCGTGACGGGCTGCAGAATGAAGCACAGCCCATCAGCGTCGCCGACAAGGTGCGTCTGGTGGATGCCTTGAGCGCCGCCGGCCTGGGCTACATCGAAGTCGGCAGTTTCGTCTCGCCCAAGTGGGTGCCGCAAATGGCGGGCTCCGCCGAGGTGTTCGCGCAGATCCAGCGCAAGCCCGGTGTAACCTATGGCGCCCTGGCGCCGAACCTGCGGGGTTTTGAAGATGCGCTGGCGGCGGGCGTGAAAGAAGTGGCGGTGTTCGCCGCCGCGTCCGAAGCATTCTCCCAGCGCAATATCAACTGCTCCATCAAGGACAGCCTGGAGCGTTTCGAGCCGATCATGGAGGCCGCCAGACAACACGGCGTCAGTGTGCGCGGTTATGTGTCCTGCGTGTTGGGTTGCCCGTATGAAGGTGCGGTCAAGCCTGAGCAGGTGGCTTGGGTCGCTCGGGAGCTGTATGCCATGGGCTGCTACGAAGTCTCCCTGGGTGACACCATCGGCACGGGCACCGCCGGTGCCACCCGCAGGATGTTCGAGGTGGTGGGCGCCGAGGTGCCTCGAGACAAGCTCGCCGGACACTTCCACGATACCTACGGCCAAGCCATGGCCAACGTGTACGCCAGCCTGCTGGAAGGCATCGCGGTGTTCGACAGCTCCATCGCCGGCCTGGGCGGCTGCCCTTATGCCAAGGGCGCCAGCGGTAACGTTGCCACCGAGGACGTGCTGTACCTGCTCAATGGCTTGGGTATCGAAACCGGTGTCGACCTGGACGCCCTGATCGCCGCGGGTCGGCAGATCTGCGACGTGCTCGGCCGCCCTAGCGGCTCGCGTGTCGCCAAGGCCCGCAGCGCACAGTGAGGTGTTACCGCTGGCTTTGTAACGGCGGCGAAACGAGTAACACGGAAACAATTTGTCAGGTTTGACGCGCCAGGTTTTTCAGCTAAAAAATTCAAGCCATTGATTTATATAGAGTTTTAAAAGTTGGCACGCCACCTGCTATATCTCTCGCATAACAAGAATAAAAAAACGCAGCAAACCCAATAAAAACAAGACGAAACGACTCTGGCATAACAAAAACAACACGGCAGAGACGCAGCTAACAGATTTTTTTGGAGAGGATGTGCTTTTTAGGGTGCTTTCAGGAGCAACCCGCAACCGGGCAGAGAACAATAAAACTACCTTCAGGTAGCTCCCGAATCGGTTGGATCGCAAGGCGAAAAAGCAGATCAGCGCTCAAAAAAATACGTTTGCTCTTGATCCCGGATGGGGATCGCCAAAAACAGCGGTAAAGGGCAACGGCTGCCAAAAACAACAACAGGCCGCCCCTCAATAATAAAAAAGAGCACGCGACGACAAAATTAAAGGGGAGCTTCGGCTCCCCTTTGTGCTTTCCCGGATTTCACATTTCCCCCGTGGATGCGAGCATGCTCGCGATGACGGCGGCACAGCCAACCTATCTGTCGACTATCCCACCGCCATCGCGAGCAGGCTCGCTCCCGCAAGTGTTGCGGCTAGCTTTGCTTATCGCGCAGCTCTTCGATGCTGATTTCGCGCATGCGGAATTTCTGGATCTTACCGGTGACCGTCATGGGAAATTCTTCGACGAATTTGAAATGACGCGGCGTCTTGAAGTGGGCGATGCGCTCCTTGCACCAGGCTTGCAGTTCCTGTTCGCAGGCACTGTGGCCGGGATGAAACTTGATCCACGCAACGATTTCCTCGCCATAACGCGAACACGGAATGCCGATCACTTGCACGTCCGCCACCGCCGGGTGAGTGAAGAAAAACTCCTCCAGCTCACGCGGGTAAATATTCTCCCCGCCGCGGATGATCATGTCCTTGTTGCGCCCGACAATGCGCACGTAGCCCTGCTCGTCCATGGTCGCCAAGTCGCCGGTGTGCATCCAGCCATCCGGGTCGATGGCATCGGCGGTGCCCTTGGGGTTGTTCCAATAGCCGAGCATCACGCTGTAGCCACGGGTACATAATTCGCCGACAGCACCACGCGGGACGAGATTGCCGGCCGCATCGATAATTTTACTTTCCAGTTGCGGCTGGGTACGGCCAACGGTGGTTACGCGCAGTTCCAGTTCGTCGGTAGGACCGGTCTGCAATGACACCGGGCTGGTTTCCGTCATGCCGTAGGCAATCTGCACTTCGGCCATGTGCATTTCATTGATGACCCGTCGCATCACTTCGATGGGGCATGTGGCCCCGGCCATGATGCCCGTGCGCAGGCTGGACAGGTCGAAGTCGCCCCGCTGCGGCTGGTCCAGCAGGGCGATGAACATGGTGGGCACACCATACAACGCAGTGGCCTTTTCTTCGGCCACGGCCTTGAGCGTCAGCAGCGGGTCGAAGGCATCGTTGGGGTAGATCATGGTGCTGCCATGGGTCATGCAGCCCAGGTTACCCATGACCATGCCAAAGCAATGGTAGAGCGGCACCGGGATCACCAACCGATCGTCAGCCGTCAGGCCCAGGCTTTCGCCGACCATGTAACCGTTATTCAGAATATTGTGATGACTGAGGGTAGCGCCCTTGGGGAAGCCGGTGGTGCCGGAGGTGTACTGGATATTCACCGGCTGATCGAAGTGCAGGCTGGATTGGCGCTCGGCCAGTTGTCCAGGCGTCACCGCCGCGCCCAGGGCGGCCAGTTGCGACCAAGGCAGGAAGCCTGACGGTGGCTGGGAATCGAGGCTGATCACGCCGCGCAACTCCGGCAGGCGCTCGCTCTGCATCTGGCCGATCGGTTGCTCTGCCAGTTCCGGTGCCAGCGTTTGCAGCATGGCGTGATAGTCCGAGGTCTTGAACGCCCCGGCACACACCAGCCATTGGCATCCGGATTGTTTGAGCACGTATTCGAGCTCAGAGACGCGATAGGCCGGATTGATGTTGACCAGAATCACGCCGAGCTTCGCACTGGCGAACTGGCTGATGCACCACTGGGCGCAATTGGGTGCCCACACGCCAAGGCGATCACCGGTTTTCAAGCCTAGCGCCAATAAGGCTCGGGCGTGCAGATCGACAGCCTCGGCCAGTTGTCGCCAGGTATAGCGCAGCGATTGATGGCGAACCACCAACGCCTCGCCCTCCGGATAGCGGGCCATCGTCTGGTCGAAAACCTCGCCGATGGTTTGAGCCAACAAGGCCTTGGCCGCGGAACCACGGGTGTAGCTGAGCTGCGAATGCAAACCGGGTTGATCCATGACGCCCCCTCTTGTCTTTATTAGTGGGTGTAGCGGTAACCTGATGCAACAACATGCCTTTGCGGGCACTTACTCTGGCTCAAGTTGACGTTAACGTAAAGGGCGATTGACAGCCTCTCGTCGCAGGCTTACGTTAACGTAAAGGTGAGAGCCATTCCCCCCGCTCTCCGCACCCGATAAAAAAGCCAAAGGTGTCCCATGAGCTACCCATCCCTGAACTTTGCCCTCGGCGAAACCATCGACATGTTGCGCGACCAGGTGCAGGCCTTCGTCAACGCTGAACTGGCGCCGCGAGCAGCGCAAATCGATATCGACAACCTGTTTCCCGCCGACATGTGGCGCAAGTTCGGCGACATGGGCCTGCTGGGTATCACCGTACCGGAAGAATACGGCGGCGCTGGCCTGGGCTACCTGGCCCACGTGGTGGCGATGGAAGAAATCAGCCGTGGTTCGGCCTCGGTCGCCCTCTCCTACGGTGCCCACTCCAACCTCTGCGTGAACCAGATCAACCGCAACGGCAATCACGAACAGAAAACCAAATACCTGCCCAAGCTGATCAGCGGCGAACACATCGGTGCCCTGGCAATGAGCGAGCCGAACGCCGGCTCCGACGTGGTCTCGATGAAACTGCGGGCCGACAAGCGTGGCGACAAGTACGTGCTCAATGGCAGCAAGACCTGGATCACCAACGGCCCCGATGCCAACACCTACGTGATCTACGCCAAGACCGACCTGGAAAAAGGTCCCCATGGCATCACCGCCTTCATCGTCGAGCGCGACTGGAAAGGCTTCAGCCGCAGCAATAAATTCGACAAGCTCGGCATGCGTGGCTCCAACACCTGCGAGTTGTTCTTCGATGACGTCGAAGTGCCGGAAGACAACATCCTCGGCGCGCTCAATGGCGGTGTGAAAGTGCTGATGAGCGGCCTCGACTACGAGCGCGTCGTGCTCTCTGGCGGCCCGACCGGGATCATGCAGGCCTGCATGGACCTGATCGTGCCCTACATCCATGACCGCAAGCAGTTCGGCCAGAGCATTGGCGAATTCCAGCTGATCCAGGGCAAGGTCGCCGACATGTACACCCAGCTCAACGCCAGCCGCGCCTATCTGTATGCCGTGGCGCAGGCCTGCGAGCGCGGCGAAACCACCCGAAAGGACGCCGCCGGGGTGATCCTCTACAGCGCCGAACGCGCCACGCAAATGGCCCTCGACGCCATCCAGATCCTCGGCGGCAATGGCTACATCAACGAATTCCCGGCCGGCCGTCTGCTGCGTGACGCCAAGCTGTATGAAATCGGTGCTGGCACCAGTGAGATTCGTCGGATGCTGATCGGCCGCGAACTGTTCAACGAAACCCGCTAACGGAGCTGACCATGGCCACGCTGCACACTCAGCTCAACCCGCGCTCGCCGGAGTTCATCGCCAACCGCGATGCGATGCTCGGACACGTCGAGGCCTTGCGCACCTTGCTCGCGCAAATTCGCCAAGGCGGCGGTCCCAAGGCCCAGGAAAGGCACACGTCGCGGGGCAAGCTACTGCCCCGTGAACGCATCAACCGACTGCTGGACCCGGGCTCGCCGTTTTTGGAAATCAGCCCATTGGCAGCCCACGAAGTCTATGGCGAAGACGTGCCGGCAGCCGGTGTGATTGCCGGCATCGGCCGCGTGGAAGGCGTCGAATGCATGATTGTCGCCAACGATGCGACAGTCAAAGGTGGTTCCTACTACCCGCTGACGGTGAAAAAACACCTGCGTGCCCAGACCATCGCCCAGCAGAATCGCCTACCCTGCATTTACCTGGTGGACTCCGGCGGCGCCAATCTGCCGCGCCAGGACGAGGTGTTCCCGGACCGCGAGCACTTTGGCCGGATCTTCTTCAACCAGGCCAACATGAGTGCCCAGGGCATCCCGCAGATCGCCGTGGTCATGGGTTCCTGCACCGCCGGTGGCGCCTATGTGCCGGCCATGGCGGACGAGGCGATCATGGTCCGCCAGCAGGCGACGATTTTCCTCGCCGGCCCACCGTTGGTGAAAGCGGCCACCGGTGAGGTGGTCAGCGCCGAAGACCTGGGCGGCGCCGATGTGCACTGCAAGATCTCCGGCGTGGCCGACCATTATGCCGACAGCGATGAACATGCCCTGGCCCTGGCACGCCGCAGCGTGGCCAACCTCAATTGGCGCAAACAGGGCGAGTTGCAGCATCGTCTGCCGATTGCCCCGCTTTACTCCGGCGAGGAGCTGTACGGCGTGGTTTCGGCCGACGCCAAGCAGCCGTTCGATGTGCGGGAAGTGATCGCGCGCCTAGTGGACGGCTCGGTGTTTGACGAATTCAAGGCGCTGTTCGGAACGACGCTGGTGTGCGGCTTCGCCCACTTGCATGGCTACCCGATCGCGATCCTGGCCAACAACGGCATTCTGTTTGCCGAAGCCGCGCAAAAAGGCGCGCACTTCATCGAGCTGGCCTGTCAGCGCGGCATACCGTTGCTGTTCCTACAGAACATCACCGGGTTCATGGTCGGCCAGAAGTACGAGGCCGGCGGTATCGCCAAGCACGGCGCGAAACTGGTGACCGCCGTGGCGTGCGCCAAGGTGCCGAAATTCACCGTGATCATTGGCGGCAGTTTCGGCGCGGGTAACTACGGCATGTGCGGTCGCGCCTACGACCCACGTTTTCTGTGGATGTGGCCGAACGCGCGGATAGGCGTGATGGGCGCCGAACAGGCGGCCGGCGTGCTGGTGCAGGTCAAGCGTGAACAAGCCGAACGCAGTGGCCACCCTTTCAGCGCCGAGCAGGAAGCCGAGATCAAGCAACCGATCCTCGATCAGTACGAAGAACAGGGTCACCCCTATTATTCCAGTGCCAGGCTGTGGGACGACGGCGTCATCGACCCGGCCCAGACCCGCGACGTGCTGGGCCTGGCCTTGTCCGCGTCACTGAACGCGCCTATCGAACCGAGCCGCTTCGGCGTGTTCCGGATGTAAACGGGGAATGCCCATGGATAACTTCAACACCCTCGAACTGCACAGCGACCCACGGGGCGTTGCCACCCTGTGGCTCAGCCGCGAGTCGAAAAACAACGCGTTCAACGCCGAAATGATCCGCGAACTGATCCTGGCCCTGGACCACGTCAGCAGCGATCCAAACTTGCGCTTCCTGCTGATCCGCGGCCGCGGCAAGCATTTCAGCGCCGGCGCCGACCTGGCCTGGATGCAACAATCGGCCGAGCTCGACTACCACACCAACCTTGATGACGCCCGGGAACTGGCGGAGCTGATGTACAACCTCGCCAAGCTGAAAATTCCTACCCTGGCCGTCGTCCAGGGCGCCGCGTTCGGTGGCGCACTGGGGCTTATCAGCGCTTGTGACATGGCCATTGGCGCCGATGAAGCACAGTTCTGCCTGTCGGAAGTGCGCATTGGCCTGGCGCCAGCGGTGATCAGCCCGTTCGTGGTGCAAGCCATCGGCGAACGTGCCGCGCGTCGTTATGCCCTGACGGCGGAACGCTTCGACGGGCAACGTGCGAAAGAAATCGGTTTGCTGTCGGAAAGTTACCCGGCCGAGGTCCTGGACCAGCAGGTCGAACAGTGGATCGACAACCTGTTGCTCAACAGCCCGGCGGCCATGCGCGCCAGCAAGGAACTGCTGCGTGAAGTCGGCAACGGCGCCCTTACCCCGGCGCTGCGGCGCTACACCGAAAATGCCATCGCCCGCATCCGCGTCAGCCCGGAGGGTCAGGAAGGCCTGCGGGCTTTCCTGCAAAAGCGTGCGCCGAACTGGCAAGCCGAATCGAATAACAAGGAGCCGCGTCGATGAGCGCCCCTGCCCTCACCACGTTGCTGGTGGCCAACCGCGGCGAAATCGCCTGCCGCGTGATGCGCACCGCCAAAGCCATGGGCCTGACTACCGTTGCCGTCCACAGCGCCACCGACCGCGACGCCCGCCACAGCCGTGAAGCCGATATCCGCGTCGACCTGGGCGGCAGCAAGGCCGCCGACAGCTACCTGCAAATCGACAAGCTGATCGCCGCAGCGAAAGCCAGCGGCGCCCAGGCCATCCACCCCGGCTATGGCTTTCTGTCCGAGAACGCCGGGTTCGCTCGGGCGATTGAAAACGCCGGGCTGATCTTCCTCGGCCCACCGGCCTCGGCCATCGATGCCATGGGCAGCAAATCGGCGGCCAAGGCTTTGATGGAAACCGCCGGCGTGCCCCTGGTGCCCGGTTATCACGGCGAAGCCCAGGACCTGGAGACCTTTCGCGACGCCGCCGAGCGCATCGGCTACCCGGTATTGCTCAAGGCCACGGCCGGCGGTGGCGGCAAGGGCATGAAAGTCGTCGAGGATGTCAGCCAACTGGCCGAAGCCCTGGCCTCGGCCCAGCGTGAAGCGCAGTCCTCGTTCGGCGACTCACGGATGCTGGTGGAAAAATACCTGCTCAAGCCACGCCACGTGGAAATCCAGGTATTTGCCGACCAACACGGCAACTGCCTGTACCTCAACGAACGCGATTGCTCGATCCAGCGCCGCCACCAGAAAGTGGTGGAAGAAGCCCCCGCCCCCGGCCTGACCGCGCAATTGCGCCAGGCCATGGGTGAAGCCGCCGTGCGCGCAGCCCAGGCGATTGGTTACGTCGGGGCTGGCACGGTGGAGTTCCTGCTGGATGCGCGGGGCGAGTTTTTCTTCATGGAAATGAATACCCGCTTGCAGGTCGAGCATCCGGTCACCGAAGCGATCACCGGACTGGACCTGGTGGCCTGGCAGATCCGCGTTGCCCAAGGCGAACCCTTGCCGATCACTCAAGCGCAAGTGCCGCTGCTCGGTCACGCCATCGAAGTGCGACTGTATGCCGAAGACCCGGTCAACGATTTCCTGCCGGCCACCGGCCGCCTGGCGTTGTATCGCGAATCGGCCAAGGGGCCGGGTCGGCGGGTCGACAGCGGGGTTGAAGAAGGTGATGAAATCTCACCGTTCTACGACCCGATGCTCGGCAAGCTGATTGCCTGGGGTGAGAATCGCGAACAGGCGCGCTTGCGGCTGTTGAGTATGCTCGACGAATTTGCCATTGGCGGGCTGAAAACCAACATCGGGTTCCTGCGCCGAATAGTGGCCCACCCTGCTTTCGCGGCGGCAGAACTGGACACCGGCTTTATCCCGCGTTACCAGGCGCAATTGCTGCCAGAGCCAGGTGAATTGGATGACGCTTTCTGGTTAGCAGCCGCCCAAGGCTTCGCCTTGAGCCTGGCACCGCACATACGCGGCGATGACGCCGGCTCACCGTGGGCCAGCACCACCGGGATGCGCCTGGGGTTGTCGAGGGAAACCACCTTGCACCTGAGCTGTGAAGGCCAGGATCGTGCGCTGACGCTGGACGTCACAGCCCATTGCGCGGAACTCAAGGGTGAGCGACTGACGATCGAGCACCACGGTGTGCGCCGCAGCCATCGGGCCATTCGCCAGGGCGACAGCCTGTATCTGCACTGGGCGGGTGACCTGCATCGGATCGATCTGTACGACCCGTTGGCCGCGGCAGAGGCCAGCCACAGCCATCAGGGCGGCCTGGCCGCGCCCATGAACGGCAGTATCGTCCGGGTATTGGTGAGTGTCGGTCAGCCGGTGGATGCCGGAGCTCAACTGGTGGTCCTGGAGGCCATGAAAATGGAGCACAGCATTCGTGCGCCCAAGGCCGGGGTGATCAAGGCGCTGTATTGCCAGGAAGGTGAAATGGTCAGCGAAGGCAGCGCCCTGGTGGCGTTCGAAGAATAGGCATCGGCCCGCTCCCAGGGCCGATCCAGTCAGAACCTGATGGTGGCCTGCACCACCACACCGATGAGGCGACATTGCTCGGTGTACAGGTTTTTCGGGTAAGTCGGATTGAGCGGAACCAGGTAACGCTGCCCGCTCTCTTCGATCAATTTGCGAAAGGTCGCGTCACTGCTGCCGGGCAAGCAGGCAACCACCAGTTTGCCTGGCACCGCCTCGATGGCCGGATCCACCAGGATCGACATGCCCTCGGGAATGCTCAAGCCGCTGGGTGCGGTCATCGCGTCGCCCACCACCACCAGCCAGAACGCGGCCCCCAGGGCGTGGTAGTCCGTCAGCTCGTAGCGCGCCTGGCTGTAGGCACCAGGATCGCCTTCGCGAACCTCGCCAACCTCGTGCCATTCACTGACCGGGTAGCGGAAGTACGGATTGTACTTCTGCGCCAGGGCCATGCCTTCGTCCGTGGAAGTGTCCGGCTCGCGAATCACCATCGCCACTTCCAGAAACTCCAGCCCCAGCTCCCGCAGGACCCGGTTCATGTCTTCGACACTGGGTTGCCGGCGCCTGGTCAGCCAATGGCCGACGCCGCCCTGGGACATTCCCAACCGTTCTGCAAGCACCACTTGCGTGATGCGCAGCTCCTTCATCTTGGCCTTGACCAACTCTATCCATTTATCCATGTGCGGCACGATACGTGGATGACTCCGGCCATTCAAAACACAAATTGTAGTATTTAAATTATCGTCACAATTACGATAAGTACTATTCTGGATTCAGGAGTTCAGCCCCACACACGGAGATTTTCATCACCATGGATACACCCAACAAAAACCAACCCGGCAGCCCTTTCGACAGCACGTTCCCTTCCTTGCAGGATTGCCCGGCGGCCAAGCGCGCCCTCGATTACTACTTGAAACCAGGTGTTTCGCAGGCACAGGCAGAACATCGCTTCTTCGACGTCAATCACAGCGTCAGCGCAGAAGAAGCCCTTGTTCACGCATGCGACCTGCTGCGCTGTGCAGCGGCGACCGCCCACGAGTCCGCCAACCAGTTGAACGGTTCGAACCGTGACCTGGCGTTTTCGGTGGTGCACATGATTGACCTGGTCAAGGTGATGCTTGACCGATCCCTGGATGGCTACCCGACTCGCTAGGGGTAACACTCGGGAATGTCGCCGCGAACGCGGACGACGAGAAAAATTTTCCATCGACGCGATAAAATCATTTGACTTGCAAATGATAATGATTATTATTGCATCAGCTGATCGCGAGATCAGTCGATAGACCAGAAGACCTTAGGTCGGACTTCTGGAATATCTCCTCATCAGGCTAATCACGGTTTTTGACCCGGCTTTTTGCCGGGTCTTTTTTTGCCGATTTTTCGGCTTATGGCTTCAGGCTAATGAAGTCTTTTTGGGTGCTGCCAATTCGATGGCGGCGATGATAGCAAATGAATACCCGTTTGCAAGAGCAGCCCCGCCACGCAGGCGGAAACTATCGACAACCAGCGCTTGAGAATCAATTGCAGACTCTCTAAGCTGGCTCGGCGTCCAGGGAGGACGCCCCCTCGTTTACGTGACGTAAAGCGTCTCGGTTCCCCCCGTCTTGCGTGTACAGTAATGGCCATGAAAATCCTCTCCAGGAATCGTGACCGTGGCTAAATCTTCCTTTGATATCAGCGCCAATTTCGACAGCGGCAACATCGAGGTCGTCGACATCAGCAACCCGTTGCAGTCGTTGCTCAAGATCAGGCCCGACACCCGCAGCGCCCATTTCCAATGGTTCCACTTCAAGGCCAGCGGCCTGCACGTCGGCCAGGAATATTCCTTTCGGCTGCTCAACGCCAGTCAATCGTCTTACAACAAGGCCTGGACGGGCTACCAGGCCGTTGCCTCCTACGATCACGTCAATTGGTTCCGCATTCCGACCCAATTTGAAGGCGACGCCCTGCGCTTTTATCTGGAGACCGAACAGACCAACGTCTGGTTCGCCTACTTCGAACCCTACAGTCGCGGCCGACATGATTGGCTGATCGAGCAAGCACAGCACAAGGCTGGCACCGAACTCTTGGCCGTCGGTAAAAGCGTGGAAGGCCGGGACATTCAGCTGCTGCGCAAAGGCAGCGGTGCCGAAGGCCGGCGCAAAGTCTGGATCATCGCCCAGCAACATCCCGGCGAGCACATGGCCGAGTGGTTCATGGAGGGCGTGATCGAACGCCTTCAGCAGCATGACGATGCGCAACTGAACCAGTTGCTCGCCAAGGCCGATCTGTACCTGGTGCCGAACATGAACCCGGACGGCGCATTCCATGGGCATCTGCGGACCAACGCCATGGGCCAGGACCTCAACCGCGCCTGGCAGAACGCCAGTCCGGAAATCAGCCCCGAGGTCTTTTTCGTCCAGCAACAAATGGAAAAGTACGGCGTCGATCTGTTCCTCGATGCTCACGGCGATGAGGAAATTCCCCACGTCTTCACCGCCGGTTGCGAAGGCAACCCGGGCTACACGCCACGCATTGCCGAACTTGAAGAGCGCTTTCGCAGCCATCTCAAGCATCAGACCAAAGACTTCCAGACCACTCACGGCTACACCCGCGACGAACCGGGCCAGGCCAACATGACCCTGGCCTGTAACGCGGTCGGCCAGAAATATGACTGCCTGTCCCTGACCCTGGAGATGCCGTTCAAGGACCACAACGATCACCCGAACCCGATCACCGGCTGGTCTGGCAAACGCTCGATGCAGCTGGGCAAGGATGTGTTGAGCACCATCGAGGCCATGGTCGACGAATTGCGCTGATCCGAAGACCTGATCAATCCCCTGTGGCCAGGGAGCTTGCTCCCTGGCCACAATCCATCAACCCTTGCCGCGCAACATACTGTCCAACACCTCATCCCGGCGCACCCAAGCGTGAAACAACGCCGCCGCCAGATGCACCAGCACCGTCACGAACAACAGGTAAGCCAGGTACCCGTGGGCCTTGCGCAGCAGTGCGAACGTCTGCGCGTGGGCTGGCAGAATCGAAGGCAGTTGCAACGAGTCGCCGAGCATCACCGGGTCCCCCGCCGCCGAAATCATGCCCCAGCCCAACAACGGCAAGACCAGCATCAGGGCGTACAACAGCACATGCGAGGCGTTTGCCGCCAGCACTTGCCAGGCCGGCAGATCCGCCGGCAGCGGTGGTTGGCGGGTAGTAAAACGCACCACCAGGCGCACGATCACCAACAGCAAAATCGCGATACCCAATGGTTTGTGCAACTGCAGCAGCCATTCATGGCGTTCGGACACCGAGGCGACCACGCCCGCGCCGATGAACAGCATGGCGATGATCATCACGGCCATCAGCCAGTGCAGCAGCCGGGCCAGCGGTACAAAGTGACGAGGGGCGCTCATGGACGGGACTCCTGTTTGGCGGGCAACTGGCTCACTTCGCTGGTACGTCGCAAGTAGGAACTGGCATAGGCGGCGGAGCGCGCAACCAATAGCGGGTCTTCGGAACCTTCGATCCCTTGGGGCAGGATCAGCGGGTCATAGTTGATGTCGCGGCATTCGCCGTTGTCCTGCGCCTGGGTGCGCTCCAGCACCAACGTGCCGGCATTGAGTACCTTGCGGTCAGCGGGCCAGGCCTTGCTGGCATCGTTCACCGGGTCACCCGGGTTGGCCAGGGTGATGTTCAACTGCCAGCGCAACGGCCCGGCGGCGAGGCGCTTCACCAGGTCTTGCTCGAGGAAGTCGCCCCCCTGGGGTGGCGTCGCATCCGCAGCATCCTGGCTCATCGGCACCATGCCCCAGCGCACCGCCTGACGCTGCCCGGCGGGGTTGATCAGATAGAACGCGTTGATGCCGTTGTAGGTTTCAGTGGCATAGCTGGCCGACGGCTTGGCGGTCTTGATCCATTGCAGGAACGGCGCCGCTTCGGGGTGTGCAGCAAAGAACGCCGGTACGGCCGCAGGGTTCGGTTTTCCTGTGGCTGGGTCCGGCGACTGGGCTTGCTGGAGTTGGTAGAAAGCTTGCGGCGTACCCACCGGAAACACCGGCATGCTGTTCATGCCGGTGCGCCATTGCTGGCCGTTGGCCTGGGTAAAGCGCAGTGCCAGGCTGCGAATCGGCACGCTGCCGTCCGGTGCATAGGGATTGCCGCTGGGCAAGGCGAAACGCCCAACCACAGGCGTTTGCGGCAGCGAGAACACCTGGGCGCTGGAATAGGCGCTGGCCTCGCCCGAGCTTTGGAAGTAACCCGCGACGCAGACCCCTTTCGAGTGGTTGCGTCGAAAGCCCGGGTGAACGCCGTTGTTTTTTTCCAGCACATTGACCAATGCCTGTGGTGTCAGGCGTTGTGGGTCGAGGCTGCCATTGACGTAGGCAAACGCCCCGGCCAACGCAGCAACAATCACGGCGATGCCGCTCAGGCGCAATGTCAGGCCAGCGGCACTCAAGGGTGGCCGGCTCGACGAGGATGAAGGATCAACCATGAGAAATCTCCAGGCCTCGAGGCCATTTGTTGGAAAGGACCCGTCAGACGAAGGCCCGGCAGGTTTATTCCCACGCCTCGTATTTATTTTTCCTGCACTGGAATAATCTCGTTCGCGGGTCGTCTTTCCAGTCCCGGCGCAATGACTGCCCACAGAAGCCACACCCCTATGAACGCATTCGACGAACAGTTGCGCGAGCTCATCCCCAGGCTACGGCGTTTTGCCGTGTCGCTGACGCGCAACCCGAGCAACGCCGACGACCTGGTGCAGATGTGCCTGGAACGGGCATTGTCCAAATGGAACGACAAGCGTCCGGACGGCGATCTGCGGGCCTGGCTGTTTTCGATTCTGTATCGGCAGTTTCTCGACAGCCATCGCCGCTCACGACGGTATGCGCGCATGCTGGAGTTTTTCACCGGCCGCGACGATGCCCACCCTTCGGCCGAGCGCAGCGTGATCGCGCAATCGTCGTTGCAGGCCTTCGATCAGCTCACGACGGAACAGCGCGCGCTGTTGCTCTGGGTGTCGGTGGAAGGCTTGAGTTACCAGCAAATCGCCGACATCCTCGGCGTGCCGACCGGCACGGTAATGTCCCGCCTGTCCCGCGCTCGCCAGGCCCTGCGCCAACTCAGCGACGGCGAAGTCACCCGCCCTACCCTGCGGATACTCAAATGATCAGCATGCCCCCCAGCGACAACGACCTGCACGCCTACGTCGATCGCCAACTGAGCGAGGCCGACCAGCGCCTGGTGCAGGCCTACCTGGCCAACCAGCCGGAAGTCGCCGCCCGGGTCCGCGCCTGGCAACAAGACGCGCAGCACCTGCGCACGGCCCTGAGCGGCGCCTTGCAACAGCCGCCCAATCCGGATCTCGACCCGGCCATGATTCGCCAGCACCTGAAACATCGCTCCCGCCGCCACCTGGCCAGCGTCGCGGTGTTGCTGCTGGCCGTCAGCGTAGGCGGGGTCAGCGGCTGGCAGGCGCGACAAATGACCCTACTCAGCGCCGCAGCCCCCATGGCTGACGCCCTCCAGGCGTACCGGTTAATTGCCCAGCAGGGCATCCTTCCGGCCGATTACCAGACCGGCGACGAGCAGAGCATGCAAGGCTGGCTCGACCGCTACTTCACTCAGGCTGACCGGCTGCCAGACCTGTCGGGGGCGGGCTTCAAGCCGGTCAGCGGACGCTTGCTCAGCACCGAACAAGGCGCGGCGGCGATGGTGGTCTATCAGGACCCGAGCGGTCAGAAAATCAGCTTCTACGTGCGCCCACCCGGCCCGAAAAACTTCCTCCTGCCGCGGGGCAGTCGTCGCGAGGGCGAGTTGCAAGCCGAGTACTGGTCCGGGCCGGGCTACAACTATGCGATGGTCATCCCCAGTGATGCGCCGACGGTGCAAAGACTTAAGCAGACATTGGACTTCTGATCAGCGGTGGGTTTGAGGCAGTGTTCAACCCTGCCCAAACACCTGCGAAGGCCTGCGCAGCAACGGGTCGAACGGGTTGATCCGCGGTCCGATCAGGGCCGCCTCGCGCTTGAGCATGTCCACCACCATCGGCAGGCGATCGGGCCCCAGGCGGTCGCTCACCGTTGCCACGCTCAAGGCGGCCACGGCTCGACCGTCACGGTCGAGGATCGGCAATACCTGGAAACGGCGATTGCCGTGGATTGGGACCAGGTCAACGAGCAACGCCCGGCCTGGAACGCCCGCTGGAACCGCAGCATCGAGCGCTAGCGCGAATTTTGCAGTTATCATGCGGCCCTCTCGGGCTTAGTGCCTGAAGATAACCTGTGGCGAGGGAGCTTGCTCCCGCTGGGCTGCGATATAGGTAGTCCGTTCCTTGCTCCCCCATACTGATACTCGCTGGAGTCCGGTTGTTGCGAGGAAGGAACATGCACCTGCGAGCTACGAATAGGGCTGCAACGCATCTCGATGATTACTGCTTCACCTTCGAGCCCAGCAGGTGCGCTTGCGCCCTCTAACGAACACTCAGGGAAAGCCGGGCACGGCTCTCTATATCGCCTTCGCTGGACGCAAGCATGCATGTTCCTGCATGTACTTTAGCGTCTGTGGAGGTGTGCGATGCAAACGCTCTTGTCTCAGAAATTCACTGCTTATATCGGAATTGATTGGGCCGATACCAAACATGACGTCTGTTTGCAGGTTGCTGGGCAAGCCCAGCGGTGCTTCTCGGTCATCCGACACAACCCCGAAGCTATTGATCAATGGGCTCATGCGCTGTATCAGCGTTATGGCGGTCCTATCGCCATTGCCGTGGAGTTAGACAAAGGACCGTTGATAGCGGCCCTGCAAAAATATGATTTTTTTTGTTTGTTCCCGATCAACCCCGCCACCTTAGCCAAGCAGCGTAAGGCCTTCGTTCCCAGCGGTGCGAAGGACGATCCGAGCGATGCCCAGTGGGCACTTGAGCTATTGCTCAAGCATCCCGACAGATTTCCCCAGCAGGAGAAACAAAGTCCTGCCATACGTTCTCTGGCTAGCTTGACTGAACATCGGAGAACCTTGGTTGATGAGCGGGTAAGAATCAGTAATCGGTTGGTTTGCATGCTCAAGCAGTACTATCCGTTGGCGCTGGAGTTGTTCCACGATCATGACACACAGGTGTTCTGTGATTTCCTGGAGCGCTGGTCGACGTTGGAAACACTTAAACGTGCTCGGCCTACAAGCGTTTTGAAGTTTCTTAACGCGCATAATGTTCGCCATGCAGAACTCAATCAGCAGCGTCTGGCCTTGATCCTCAAGGCCACGCCGCTGACAGAGGATCCGGGGATTGTTAACCCTTCAGCGCTGTATGTGCGGACCCTGGCATCGCAACTGAGTGGGATGCTGGTGGCGATCAAGCAGTTTGATGCGGCGATCGAAGAAACGGCCAATACCCTGGCCGATTACAGCCTCTTCAAATCCTTGCCTGGAGCCGGGCAACAGCTTGCACCACGGCTAATGGTAGCTTTTGGTGAGCAACGTGATCGCTTCAAGGATGCTGGTGCTATGCAGCGATATGCCGGGATCGCTCCGGTTACCGAGCGCAGTGGCAAGAAGAAAATCGTTCGCTGGCGCTATCAATGTTCAACCTTTTTGCGCCAGACATTTGTCGAGTGGGCTGCCCACAGCATCAATCAATCGGTATGGGCAGGGGCGTACTATCGCCAACAGAAGGCCAAAGGCTGCTCTCATCAAGCAGCCCTGAGGGCACTGGCTTTTAAATGGATCAGGATCGTTTATCGGTGCTGGAATGCTGGATCCCAGTATGACGAGAGCGTCTATTTACAAGCCTTGGCCCGCCACGACTCGCCTTTGATAAGAGCACCGGAGGCAACGAAAGCATGTTGACGGAAGAGCTCAGGGCGTGAAGCAGCCCTCAAACCTGACACCAAGGTGTGTCAGACTGATTGCATAGCCGCTTTTGGGGCTGCCATGCAGCCCAGCGGGAGCAAGCTCCCTCGCCACAGGTTCTTGTGCCCTCCCCTTGATCAACAGCGACCCCATCCATGCACACCCTCGCCCAACTACGCGCCGGCCAGCTCTGCGGCATTACCCGGCTGGACCTGACCTGTGGCTTGACGGAGTTTCCCCGGGAAATCTTCGACGTGGCCGATTCCCTCGAGATCCTCAACCTCAGCGGCAATCAGTTGGACACGCTGCCCGACGACCTGCATCGGCTGACTCGCCTGCGCGTACTGTTCTGTTCCGACAACCGCTTCACTGAACTGCCCGAATGCCTGGGCCGTTGCAGCGCCTTGACCATGGTCGGTTTCAAGGCCAACCGTATTGCGCACGTCGCGGGCGCCGCGCTGCCGCCACTGCTGCGCTGGCTGATCCTGACCGACAACTGCGTCAGCCGCTTGCCGGATGAACTGGGCCAACGCCCCTATCTGCAAAAACTGATGCTGGCCGGCAACCGTTTGCAGCAGTTGCCGGCGAGCCTGGGCCAGTGTCATCGCCTCGAACTGCTACGCATCGCCGCCAACCAACTGACCGAACTGCCGCAATGGCTGCTCACGTTGCCAAGCCTCAGTTGGCTGGCCTACGCCGGCAACCCACTGGAAACCCAGGCGCAAGCGACGGCCCTGAATACCACGACGCCTATCGAATGGTCGCATCTGGAACTGCAACGACAACTGGGCGAAGGCGCGTCGGGGGTGATTCATCAGGCGCTCTGGCAGACGCCCGGCCAGGCGGCACGAAAGGTCGCAGTGAAGTTGTACAAGGGCCAGATGACCAGCGACGGCTCGCCCCTGCATGAGATGCATGCCTGCATCACGGCCGGTCGCCACTCGAACCTGATTGAGGTGCTGGGTCAGGTTGCCGGGCACCCCGAGCAACAGGCCGGGCTGGTGATGGCGCTGATCGAGCCCAGCTACCGTAACCTCGCCGGGCTGCCGAGCCTGGCGTCATGCAGCCGCGACGTGTATGCCGATGAACTGCGCCTGAGCGCCCCGGTGGCCTTGCGCATCGCCCACGGCATTGCCTCGGTGGCGGCGCACCTGCACCGCCATGGCATCACCCATGGGGATCTCTACGGGCACAATATTCTGTGCGATGAACAGGGCGATTGCCTGCTGGGGGACTTTGGCGCGGCGTCGTTCCACGCCACCACAGACAACCTGCAAACCCGCGCGCTGCAACGCATCGAGGTGCGGGCCTTCGGGATTTTGCTGGGGGAATTGCTGGCGCGGATCGAACCGACGCCCAGTGCTGAGGAACTGGCAGCGTTACAGGATCTGCAGGTGCGTTGCTGTCAGCCAGAGGTGTTGGCGCGGCCGGGGTTCGATGAGATCAGGCAGCTGTTGTCCAGCTTCTAATCCACTGATTCAATCGACGTCATCGGTTGATCGCCCGAACCTTTGTGGCGAGGGGATTTATCCCCGCTGGGCTGCGCAGCAGCCCCTAAAACTCTGCCGAGTCAGCCAGACATACCCAAGTTGTCTGGTTTCAGGGCCGCTTCGCGGCCCAGCGGGGATAAATCCCCTCGCCACATGTCCATCCTGTCCCTGGTCCAAGCAGGGTGGGGTTAACCCGCCAACCCGACAAACATGTCCTGCACGTCATCGTGGTTGTCGAGGCCTTCGAGGAAGGCTTCTACTTCAGCCATCTGCTCGTCGGTCAGGCCACTGACCGGGTTTTTCGGCTGATAGCCCAGCTTGGCCGACAATACGGTGAAACCCTGCTCCGGCAAGGCCTTCTGTACGGCATCGAGGTCGGCAGGATCGGTGAGAAACAACGTCGCGCCTTCTTCGCCCGGTTCGAAATCCTGGGCACCGGCCTCGATGGCGGCCATTTCCGGATCGGCGTCCGGGCTGTCCGGCGCGGCTTCGATCATGCCGACATGGTTGAAGTCCCACGCCACCGAACCCGAGGCGCCGAGTTGGCCCTTGCGGAACGCGACGCGAATTTCGGCAACAGTACGGTTGATGTTATCGGTCACGCACTCAACGATCAGAGGCACCTGGTGCGGCGCAAACCCTTCGTAGGTGACGCGGTGGTATTGCACGGTTTCACCGAGCTGGCCAGAACCTTTCTTGATCGCACGTTCCAGGGTCTCGCGGGGCATCGAGGCCTTCTTCGCCTGTTCGACCACCAGTCGCAAGTGCGCGTTGGTCGCGGTATCAGCGCCGTTGCGCGCGGCAATGGTGATTTCCTTCACCAGCTTGCCGAAGATCTTGCCCTTGGCGTTGGCAGCCGCTTCTTTGTGTTTAACCTTCCACTGTGCGCCCATTACTCACTCTCTTGTCTGACGCGCCGAGACATCTGCCGGCCGGCGCTGTGGCGCAAGTTTATACGGCCTAAACCGGCTGATCGACCAAAAAATTCACCCTGCCGGATCGACATTTTCACAGCGTGTTGTAGGGCGTTTCTGAAATAGCGACTCACAAGCACCGTTTTCCCCTGCGGTTTCGTACCCTCTGCGCCTCTCTCCCTGCCAGTAGGAGCTGCGATGCGCAACGACACGGAAAGTCCCTTCAGCCTGACGCTCACGCAAAGCGGCTTGCAACTGCAAGTCTTGCGGTTCAGTGGCCGCGAAGCCCTCAACCAGCCATACCGCTTTGACCTCGAACTGATCGGCCTGGCCCCGCCGATAGATCTCCAACTGCTCTTGGGGCATCCGGCCTTCCTGCGCCTGGAAGGCGAATCGGGCGTCCATGGGATTGTCCACAGCGTTAGCCTCAGTGCCCTGGCGCCGCGGCGTATCGGCTATCGTGTGACGTTGGTTCCCTACCTCCAGCAACTGGAGCAAGGCCCACAGCGCCGGGTTTTCCATCGGCTCAGCGTGGTGCAGCTGCTGCAACGCCTGCTGGAAGAACACGCGCTACCCGTCGACAGTTACCGTTTCGAACTGCCCCATGGGCTGTATCCGTGTCGCCCGTTTTGCATTCAGTACGACGAAAGCGACCTGACCCTCCTGCAACGACTGTGTGAGGAAGAAGGCATTCATTACCACTTCGAACACGCTCCCCAGGGCCATGTCCTGGTGTTTGCCGAAGACCCGAAGAGCTTTCCCGCGCGCCCCATCGAGCTGCCCCTGCGCCCGAACGACAGCCTGCAGCCGGCCATCAGACGCTTGTATTTGCGTCACCATCCGATGATGCCTGGGCTGCCCGTCGGGTTCAGTGACCGGGCCCCGCCCGAAGCCGAGGCCTCGGCGGCGAATCAACCCCTTGAGCGGCTCGATCACGAAGCCATGCGCGGCAACCCGGCCTTGGCTCACCGTTACCAGGCCGGTCGCCGCCACCTTGAACGGCTGCGCTGCCGGCAACGGGAAATCCATGGCCACAGTACCCAACCGGCCCTGCACGGCGGCGACATCGTACAGGTCTGCGAACACCCGGTTTCCACCTTCAACGATCAATGGCTGATCACCGAGGTCCAGCATCGCGGACGGCAGTTTTCGATCCTGGAGCCGGACCTGCCCGCCGCACCGTCGGCCCGTGACTACCGCAACCGGTTCACCGCCATTCCCTGGTCCACCACGTTCAGGCCAGCCCTCAAGCACCCCAAGCCCCCCGTCCCCGGGTACCACCTGGCCCATGTACTCGGCAGCACCGGCCAGCCGGCCAGCCCCGATGAACGTGGCCAGGTGAGTGTCAGCCTATGGGCGCCGGACCAGGACGGCATCACGCTGCCCGTGTCGCGGCTGACTCTGGATGGCAGCCCCAGCCTGATGGCCGGCAGCGAAGTGCTGGTGAGTTTTCTCGATGGCGACCCTGATCGACCGGTGCTGTGTCCAGGGGCTATCGATACCGGCGCAGGCCATAGCGCCACGTCCCCGAAATCGCCCCGTGGGGAGCATGATGGGGGGCTGCTGTTGGACTGGCTGCTGAATCCGCCGGTTTTGACTCCCTGACTCAATCCTATGGCTTCATGCCGGCAAAAATGATCTGGCTCAAGCAAACCCAGCGAAACGGGCTTACAGTAAACGGATAACGCCGCTCTAGACGGCGCTCTACCCTGATCGTTGGAGAGGCCTGCAATGCCCTGGAAAAACTCAGAAAGCCGCTACAGTACCGTCACGGTCACCTTGCATTGGCTGATGCTGGTTCTGCTGGCCGTGGTTTACGCCTGCATCGAGTTCCGCGGGATTTTCCCCAAGGGCAGCGGCGGTCGCACCCTGATCAAGGAAGCGCACTTCATGCTCGGCCTGACGGTGTTCCTGCTGGTCTGGCTACGCCTGTTCGCTCGCAGCATGGGTAAGGCTCCGGCGATTTTCCCGGCGTCGCCTGCATGGCAAACCGTTCTCGCTCGCCTGATGCATTGGGCGCTGTACCTGTTCATGATCGCCATGCCGCTGCTGGGCTGGCTGATCACCAGCGCCGAAGGGCACCAGGTGATGTTCTACGGTTTCGATCTGCCGTTGCTCATCAATCAAGACAAGGATTTCGCCAAGCAACTGGAAGGCTGGCACGTGCTGGGCGGCACCATCGGCTATTGGCTGATTGGCCTGCATGCCTTGGCGGGGCTGTACCACCACTATGTGGTACGGGACAACACGCTGCTGCGGATGATGCCCAAACGCGGCTGACCGTCGCTACTCGAACCCCCGGCGACCTTGCAAACCGCCGGTGTGGACGAAGACCAGACGGGTATCCGGGGCAAATCGTCCGGCCTCGACTTGCGTCTTGAGCAACATCAAGGCTTTGCCGGTGTACAACGGTTCCAGTTCGATGGCCGTCGTGGTTTCGATGAACTCGGTGAGTTCGGCATCGACCCGGGCGAACCCGTCACGGCTGCCGTCGAACAATTCATAAGGTGGACTGCAAAGGCCCGCCTCCCCCACGATGCGCTCGACTTGCTGCACCACGCCATGGTCCTGGGGCACCGCCAGCACGCCATAGACCGGGCGCTGTCCCGCTTCGGCCAGCACCAGCCCGGCCAGCGACGTACCCGTCCCACAGGCCAGCCACCAACCGTGAAAATCCGCCCATCCCAACGTCGCCAGTTGTGCACGGACGTTGGCCGCCCATACCTGGCAGCCTTGTGCACCGGGCAATCCTGAACCGCCCTCGGGCACCGGATGCAAATGTGGATAGCGCATCTGCCACGGTTCCCAGAAATCCGCTGCGTGCCGCTCCCGGTATCCGCCATAACCCAACCAGTGCAGGTCCATGCCAAACACTTTCAGGTCGCGCACCGTCGGCGTGTCCTGGGGATGACCACGCAACAGCCCCGCCGTGGGAAACCCGAAGCGCTTGCCCGCCGCCGCCAACGCATGCAAATGGTTGGAATACGCCCCGCCCAGGCTCATGACCCCCTCGGCACCGGCCTCATGGGCGGCGCGCAAGTGATGGACCAACTTGAACCACTTGTTGCCGCTGATCAGTGGATCGATCCGGTCCAGGCGCAACACCGCCACTTCAACACCGGCACGGGCGAGCCAGTCCAGGTGAAGGGGTTCGAGTCGGGGTTGGGGATGCCAGTCGAGGGCGGGAAGCAGCATTGCGGCGGGCCGGCGGGGAAGATACCGGCATCTTAACAGCTCGGTGTTGAGAGACTTCAGGATCGGAGTTCACCGCCTCCTGTGGGAGCGAGCTTGCTCCCACAGGGGATCCGGGTTCTACAGAGCGTGTGAGTTACAACTGCGCCGCCAACCGCGAACCCTGGTTGATCGCCCGCTTGGCATCCAGTTCCGCCGCCACGTCGGCGCCGCCAATGAGGTGAACGGTCTGCCCCGCCGCTTCCAGGCCTTCCTGCAACTCACGCAGCGGATCCTGGCCGGCGCAGATCACGATGTTGTCCACGGCCAGCACTTGCGGCTCGCCGGTTTCGCCGATGCGAATGTGCAGGCCGTCGTCGTCGATCTTCAGGTACTCGACGCTGTTGAGCATCTGCACCTGCTTGTTCTTCAGGCCCGTACGGTGAATCCAGCCGGTGGTCTTGCCCAGGCCGTCACCGACCTTGGACGCCTTGCGTTGCAGCAGGAACACCTGGCGCGCCGGTGCATGGGGTTCAGCCTTGATCCCGGCCACGCCGCCGCGAGCCTCGAGGTGGGTGTCGATACCCCACTCCTTCCAGAACGCCTCGCGATCCTGGCTGGTGGCAACGCCCTGATGCACCAGGAACTCCGACACGTCGAAGCCGATACCGCCGGCACCAATCACCGCGACACTGCGGCCCACCGGCTTGCGCTCGAGGATCACGTCCAGGTAGCTCAAGACCTTGGCATGCTCCACCCCGGGAATCGCCGGCACGCGCGGCGCGATGCCGGTGGCAAGGATGATCTCGTCGTAGCCGCCGGCCACCAATTGCGCCACATCCACCCGGGTATCGAGGCAAAGCTCGACATGGCTGGTCTGCAATTTGCGCTTGAAGTAGCGCAGGGTTTCGAAGAACTCCTCCTTGCCTGGCACGCGCTTGGCGACGTTGAACTGCCCGCCAATTTCGCTGGCCGAATCGAACAGCGTCACCTGGTGCCCACGCTCGGCCGCCACCGTGGCTGCGGACAGCCCGGCCGGGCCGGCACCGACCACGGCGATTTTCTTCACCTGGGTCACCGGCAGGTAGTTCAGCTCGGTTTCATGGCAAGCCCGTGGGTTGACCAGGCAACTGGTGAGCTTGCCGCCAAAGGTGTGGTCCAGGCACGCCTGGTTGCAGCCGATGCAGGTGTTGATTTCATCACTGCGACCGGCAGCGGCCTTGTTGACGAACTCCGGATCGGCCAGGAATGGCCGGGCCATGGAGACCATATCGGCATCGCCCTCAGCGAGGATCTGCTCGGCCACTTCCGGGGTGTTGATGCGATTGGTCGTGATCAGCGGGATGCTTACCGAACCACGCAGCTTGGCCGTGACCTTGCTGAACGCCGCCCGTGGAACCTTGGTGGCAATGGTGGGAATCCGCGCTTCGTGCCAACCGATACCGGTGTTGATAATCGTTGCGCCGGCCTGCTCGATGGCCTTGGCCAACTGGACGATTTCGTCCCACGAACTGCCACCTTCCACCAGATCGAGCATCGACAAGCGAAAGATGATGATGAAGTTCGGGCCTACTGCCTCACGCACCCGACGCACGATTTCCACCGGCAGGCGCATGCGGTTTTCATAGCTGCCGCCCCAACGATCGGTACGGTGGTTGGTGTGGGCCGCCAGGAACTGGTTAATGAAATAACCTTCCGAGCCCATGATCTCGACGCCGTCGTATTCGGCCTTCTGGGCCAGTACCGAACAGGTGACGAAATCGCTGATCTGCTTCTCGATACCCTCCTCGTCCAGTTCCTTGGGCTTGAACGGGTTGATCGGTGCCTGGATCGCGCTCGGTGCCACCTGCTTGGGGCTGTAGGCGTAGCGCCCGGCATGGAGAATTTGCATGCAGATCTTGCCACCGGCCTCGTGTACGGCCCGGGTCACGATCTGGTGCTTGAGCGCTTCTTCCTCGGTGGTCAGCTTGGCCGCCCCGGAGTACACGCCGCCCTCGTCATTCGGCCCGATCCCACCGGTGACCATCAGGCCCACGCCGCCCCGGGCGCGCTCGGCAAAATACGCCGCCATGCGTTCGAAACCGCCGGGTTTCTCTTCCAGGCCGGTGTGCATCGAGCCCATCAGGGTACGGTTGCGCAACGTGGTGAAACCCAGGTCCAGCGGGGCCAGCAGGTGCGGGTAATGAGAGGCGGTCATCGGTAACTCCACAACGGGCGATCACGGGGAAAAGCGCAAGCTCTGCGGCTTGCGTCTGTCATGACCCACAGCGTAAGAGTCCGGATGCGGGCGCTCAATGACCGTAACTGACAAGTTAATGATCCAAATGTGCAGCGCACCGATCAGCTGCGCGTGACTCTCGCCGGAATGCACCAGTCCTACCAACGCTGGTCCAGGTGCTCAACCCTAAAATAACCTTAATAACACGGTCGCCCTCGCATGCATCCCCAACGAAAAATGCTGCACAACGAGTTGCACGCCCGCCCGTCGCTGTACTTCGACGAGCCGGCCCACGTCTTCCACCTGGCGTTTCTTGGCGACAATGCCCAGTGCAACGCGCTGCTCGAGCGACTGTGCCCGGAAACCGTCGCAGCAGAGGCCGCACAAGGCATCACCCGCCTTGAAGGCCATCCACTCAAGTGGGAGCGCCACGCCGAGTTCTTCACCCTGACCCTGGTCGTTCCCGCCAGCACCAACGAACCGCACTGGACAACGCTGCCCGAATGCCTTGCCCAGGGTATCGAAGGCCATTCCCAGCACCTCATCAATGCCGTTCAGGTGGTGGTGCGCGCCGAAGCCGGTCTCGACCTGCCCAGCTACGGTTTCAAGGACCCCTGCGGTTCTTGCGTGGGCGGTGGCGATGCGGTGGTCTGGAGCGATTTTCGCCTGACCGAGGACGGCACCAACCGCCTGCTGTTCATCAACCGACGGCTCAACGCTTATCGTCAGGGCCGCATGATCCGGCGCCTGCTGGAAATCGAGACCTATCGCATGATGGCGTCCTTGTCGCTCAATACCGCCAAGGCACTGGAGCCGCAACTGAACGAATTCGATCGCACCCTGGTGAGCCTGTCCGAACGCAACGCCAATGCCAGCGGCGTGCATGCCAAAGCCCTGCTGGAGGACATCGCCCTGCTGTCTCGCCAGGTCGTCAGCAGCACGGTCAAGAATCGCCACCGTTTCAGCGCCACCCGCGCCTATGCCCAACTGGTGTTCGAGCGCCTGGGGGAGTTGCGCGAAAGTCACCTGGGGGATTGCCAGCGGCTGGGCGTGTTCATCGAGCGGCGTTTCAAACCCACGGTGCGTTATTGCGCAGCCACCGAACAGCGCCTCGAGCAACTGGCCATGAGCGTTGCCAACCTGGGTGACTTGTTGCAAGCACGCGTACAGGTCGAAATGGAGGATCAGAACGCCGAGATCCTGCGCAGCCTCAATGCACGCGCCGATGCACAGATAAAGATCCAGCGCGCGGTGGAAGGCCTGTCGATCATTGCCATCACCTACTACCTGATCAATCTGTTCAAACTGGTCTATAGCGGGCTGCACACCTTGGGCGCAAGCCTCTCGGCCCGCGAGGCGCTGCTGGGCATGACGCCACCGGTGCTGTTGATCATGCTGCTGATTCTGATCCGCATCAGGAAGGCCAAAAGTCATTAGTGCGCCTTGCTCGCGCGCAGGGTGTCCAAGGATTCCATGGACGCCTTGGCGCAGGCCTGGCGCAAGTACAAATCAGCGCCCGCCCTTCGCTAATCCCTTGTTTTACCGTACCCTGCCCCGTAGCTCCTGATGAAAAATCACGAACCTGCACACGGCCGCTGACTGTTCTCCCATGCGCAAATTTCTGTACCTGCTGTTTTCCCTGGCCTTGATTGCCGCCCTGATCACCTACGCACTGTGGACGACGGATCGTCCGACGGGTCATTACCTGTCGGACCTGCGCATCAGCCTGGCGGTCGATCAGGGCACACCCGCCGACCGCGGTAACCTGCTGGGCATCCAACCCGAACTGTTCCCCACCGACTACCAGAGCCCCGAGCGCCTGCATCGCAAACTGGCAGCCTATCTGCAGACGGCTCGCGACCAGGGCTTTCTCAATGCCAAGACCGTGGTGGTCCTGCCCGAGCACATCGGCACCTGGTTGATGGTCGGCGGCGAAAAAGACGAGTTGTACCAGGCCACCAGCCTGAAGGAAGCCATGAACTGGCTGGCGATCAGTAATCCGCTGGCGTTTATCCAGGCATTGATCAGCGCTCAAGGCGATAGCCGACTGGACGATGCCCACCTGCGCATGAAAGCCGAGCGCATGGCCCATGACTATCAAGCGCTATTCGGTGGGCTGGCCAAGGAGTTCGGTATCACCCTGGTGGCCGGCTCCATCGTGCTTCCCGAGCCCAGTGTCAGTGACGGTGAACTGAAGATCGGTCGCGGTGCGCTGTACAACAGCAGCCTGGTGTTCGGCAGCGATGGCCGGCCGATCGGCCAGCCACAACGCCAACGACATCCGGTGTTTGAACAGCGCGACGTGCTTGGGGCCGACCGCCCGACCGCTGTCCAAGTCATCGACACCCCCGCCGGGCGCCTGGGCGTGCTGATCGGCAGCGACAGTTGGTACCCGCTCCACTACCGGCAACTCAACGACCAGGGCGCGCAACTGATTGCGGTGCCCGCCTTCATCCTCGGTCGCGACACATGGGACAAACCCTGGAGCGGTTATAAAGGCCTGTCCACGCCGAGCGAGGTGAGCCTCAAGCCAGGTGAAGTGAGCGAGGGCCAAGCCTGGCATCGCCTGACACTGACCGGCCAATTGCCCATCAGCCAGGCCCAGGGCGGCGTCAGCGTGTTCCTGCGGGGCCAGTTCTGGGACAACGGCAGCGCCGGCCAGAGTTTCATCAGCCACAACGGCCAACACTTCCCCGATGGCAACGCCCGCGGCGCCCGCCTGCTGAACCTGTGGTTGTGAACATGAAACCGCAGCCGATGCGCCTGGGCGACCTGTCTGTGGGCTTTGTCCATAGCTTGGCTGACGCCGTCGCCAGCCATGGGCAAGACCCTCAACCTCTGCTTGAACAGTACGGTCTCGATGCCGCGCGCCTGGCCGAGCCCGGGGCACGATTGTCGATCCCGCGCTACATGCGCCTGGGCCACGCCGCGATTCAACAAACTCAGGACCCAGCCTTGGGCCTGCGCATGGGCCAACTCGGCCGCTTGAGCCAGGCCGGGCTGGCGGGCGTTACCGCGGCCCAGGCGCCCACCGTGCGCGAGGCCGCCCGCTGCATGATCCGCTTCGAGCCGCTGTACGGCTCCAACTATCGCGGCCAATCGAGTTTCCATGAAGATGCCCGAGGCGCTTGGCTACGGTTCTATTCCATCAGCCCGTATAACGCCTACAACCGCTTTGTCGTGGACTCGATCATTGCCGGCTGGCTTGCGCAACTGTCCAGCGTCAGCGGCATCGCGCTGCGGCCAGAACGCATCGAAATCGAATTCGAGGAGCCGGCATACGTGGAGGCCTACCGCACGCTCGGTGACTGCCCGGTCCAATTTGGCGCCGAACAGAATCAACTGCGACTGGGCCTGGACAGCCTCGCCCAGCGCAACCCACAGCATTGCCCCAGCACCTGGCACCATCTGCTTCAGTTGTGTGAACGGGAACTGGAACAACTGACCCGCACCCGCAGCCTGCGCGAGCGCATCATCCAACTGCTGGGACCGTTGCTCAACGGCGGCCGGGAACCCGACCTGGAAGAAGTGGCGGCTCGCCTGAAGCTGCCAACCTGGACCCTGCGTCGCAAGCTGGCCGAGGAAGGCACGCAGTTTCGCGCCATCCTCAACGACACCCGCCGCGACCTGGCCATGACCTACATACGCGATACCGAACTGGCGTTTGGCGAAATCGCTTATCTATTGGGATTCGCCTCAGCCGAGGCATTTCAACGAGCCTTCAAGCGCTGGAACAACCAGACACCCGGAGAGTTTCGTCGTAGTCACCGAGGGGTTTGAGCTTCAAGAACCTGGCTAGGTGCTTACCATTTGTAGCTTGTCGCGATCCTTACAACTCCGTCGCATCTTCGGCGGGTTCCAACGGGTCCAGTTCATACGCCTGGTATTCCAGCAGCTCTTCCTGATAATCATCCATTACGTGTCCTTCCCCTGTCATTGAAACCGATGCCTTATGGCGCTGGCATCAGCATAAAGCTGCTTTATGAATAAAACATGAAGCAAAGGCTTCATGAATTAAACGTAGCACAGGGTCGGGAAATTACTGTGTAAAGAGTGACAGGGCGTTATCCCTGCCACTGAACCTCAGGATGACGGAAGCGGCTGGATCGGCTCGGTCGGTGCCGGTAACGAGCTGGACGGTGGTGGCGGTGGTGTAACGGTTTGCGTCGTCGGCGCAGACTCGAACGACTCGGGCGCAATCGACTCGGGTGCAATCGGCGCTGGCTCGCTCGGCGGTGCGAGGGGCTCCGAGACCGTGGGAGTGGTTTCGACGGGGGCCGGCGCGGCCTCTTCCACCGGGGTGGCTGGCGCAGGGGCAATCGGCTCCGGCTCCGGCGCAGGCGCTGGAGCAGGCATCAGGGCAGCCGGTTCGACCTTGGTTTCCGGAATGCCCAGTTCAGTTTTCGGTTTTTCGGCGTTATCGGCCGCTTTCTTCGCCTCGGGAGGCAGGAACAGCTCCACCAGGGCAAAGAAGCGCTCATAGAACTTGGACGCCGACACGGTTTCGCTGGCGACCTTGACCATCGAATCATCCGAAGAGCCGATCGGCATCGATACCGAACCCAACACGCCCACGCCCAGGCTGGCGGAGTTGTTGATCTTCTTGAGGGCATAACGGTCCTGCAAGGCGTTGGCGAACATCGTCGCACGGTGGCCAGTACCGCCGTCTTCGGCACAGACCAGGTTGAAGCTGATTTCCATGTGGGTGTCGCCGGTCTGCTGGAAGCTCTTGTGACCGCTGACCAGCTTCGGATCGCTGCTGGTGATGATGTAGCCCTGGCTGAGCAACGCCCGACGCCCGGCCTCGCAGGTCGCCGCGTCGCTCACTGGATAAGTGCGCGAGAACGTGCCGGAGTCGTCGAAATTCTCGTGCTCGTAAATGGCTGCTTTCTTCGACGAGCAACCGGCTGCGGCGGCCAGCAACAGTGCAAGCCCGACGGTGCGCATGGGAAATGATTTGAACATTGAACATCCTGAGAAAAACGGTCCGGGGCGTATTGTGCAACAGAACGCGACTCGGCAGCGTGGCTAATCTTGTTTCAAGGGGGTTACAAGTTTACTGGGGGTTGTTTGCAGGAAAAAGACGCCAACCGGATAGATCGACGAACACCCGCTTTCCAGGCAACAAGCAGATACAAAAAACTGACGGTTCGGGCTAATGCTGTTCACTTCAGCGGTCAATGAAGTTTTTTATTCCGTTTCCAGAGACGTGGTTTTATTTGGACATACACCCAAAACCCAAGCCCAAAAAAACGGCGCTTCCCATTTCTGGAGAAGCGCCGTTTTCTCTAAAGCGAACAGCATTACAATCAGGCTTGGCCAAACCTCAAGCAATTAGAAACGCTTGATATCCGCCTGGCTCTCCAACTGCTTGCGATACGCCGCAAAGTCCTGCTGACCAACACGGGACGCGAGGTAGCGGCGATATTCCGCCTTCTCTTCGTCAGTCGGTGCCGCGGCTTCGTTCACGCCATTCAAACGCACGACCATCAGGCTGCCATCAGGCAAGGTCACACTGGTGAACGTCGGCTTGTCCTTGGACTCAGGCTTAGGCATGCGGAACAGTGCTTGCAGCACCGCCGGGTCGATGCCTTCCTGGTTGCGGGTGGCCGCCTCGATGGCTTTCCAGCCTTGGCCGTCCACCGGTTTATCCATTGCCGTCTTGCCGTCGCGCAGGCTGGCGATCAGCTCGTCGGCGCGGGTCTTGGCCGCTGCGCTGGCATGTTCCTTGGTCAATTGAGCACGAATCGGCCCTGCCAAGCTTTCCAGCGGCAGTTGCTCAGGCTTGCGGTGCTCCTTGGCACGCAGCACTACGACGGTTTCCGGGTCCAGTTCGATGGCGGTGCTGTTGGCACCTTCATCCAGCACTTCCGGGCTGAACGCCGCAGTGACCACGGCGCGATTGGCCGCAATCCCTTCACCGCCTTCACGACCGAACGGGGCCGATGTATGAATGGTCAGCTTCAGGTCCTGGGCCGGCTGCGCCAGGTCGGACGCTTCGAACGAGGCATCTTCCAGTTGCTTGGTCGCCTCCACGAAACGCTGCTCCACCTGCTGAGTCTTCAGCTCGCGGGTCAGTTTGTCCTTGAGGCTGGCGAAGGTCGGCACTTCAGGCGCTTCGATCCCCAGCAGCTTGATCAGGTGCAGACCAAAATCGGTACGGACCGGTGCCGAGACCTGGTCCTTGTTCAAGGCGTACAAGGCCTTTTCGAACTCCGGATCGTAGACACCTGGGCCGGCATAGCCGAGATCGCCGCCGTTGTTCGCCGAACCCGGGTCCTGGGAAAACTCCTTCGCCAACGCTTCAAACGACTCGCCTTTGGCCAAGCGAGCCTGGATCTCTTCGATCTTCGCCTTGGCCTGGGCTTCGGTCACCTTGTCGTTCACTTCGATCAGGATGTGCGCAGCGCGACGCTGTTCGGACAGGTTGGCGATTTCTTTCTGATAGGCCGCTTGCAGGTCTTCGTCCTTGACGCTGACCTGATCGAAGAAAGAGGCTTTCTTCAGCTCGAGATAATCGATGACCACCTGGTCAGGCGTCATGAATTCCTTGGCGTGTTGGTCGTAGTAAGCCTTGACCTCATCGTCGGTCAGCTTTACCGACGCAGGATCGGCCTTGATGTTCAAGGTGGCGAAATCACGCGTCTGTTTTTCCAGGCGTGCAAATGCCAGCACTTGGGCATCTGTGACGAAACCGCTGCCCGCCAGGCCGGCGCGCAACTGACCGATCAGCATTTCCTGAGCCAGCATCTGGCGGAACTGCATACGGCTATAACCCAGCTGGCGGATCACCTGATCGAAACGCTCGGCGCTGAATTTACCATCCACCTGGAACTCAGGCGTCTGCAGGATGACTTGATCAAGCGCAGCTTCCGAGAAAGCGAATTTCGCATCGTGTGCACCTTGCAGCAGCAACTTGCGGTCGATCAGGCCCTTGAGCGCCGAATCGCGCAGCATTTTTTCGTCCAGCAGGGAGGCGTCGAAATCCTTGCCCAGCTGTTGCATGAGCTGACGGCGTTGCATGTCGACCGCCTGGCTCAGCTCGTTCTGGCTGATTTTTTCGCCGTTGACCTTGGCCGCGTCATTGCTGTTGGTGGTGGCTTGAAAAATGGCATCGAAACCGGTCAACGCCATCAATGCGACGATGACCCCGATGATGGTCTTGGCAATCCAGCCTTGTGAATTGTCCCTGATATTCTGCAGCATGCGTCCCCCAGAAACGGTTGAACTTCAAATTTAGGCAACCGTGGAGCGTGGGTAGAATCCGGATAGAAGAAAGGCGCATCCGAGGATGCGCCTTCTCGTAACTGGCGGAGCGGACCGGGCTCTAACCTGCAAGCCCTGGTGTGCCAGACCGGTTGCAACCGGCCGTATTACCGCTCCGCTGCCAAGCCAGGCATGACCCCGACCCGGATAAACTCAACGAAACCTTAGTTAACGGCTTCTTTCAGTGCTTTACCAGCTTTGAAGCCTGGCTTTTTGGCAGCAGCGATTTCCAGCGTCTTACCGGTCTGCGGGTTGCGACCGATACGAGCAGGACGATCGGTCACGGAGAAGGTACCGAAACCAACCAGAACAACGGAGTCGCCAGCCTTCAGAGCGCCAGTGACGGATTCGATTACAGCGTCCAGCGCACGGCCAGCAGCAGCTTTCGGGATATCAGCGGATGCAGCGATAGCATCAATCAGTTCCGACTTGTTCACTCTAAGTCCCCTTATATCTATTTGAGATGATTCTAAGTTTTTTTGGTGAAAGCAAAAACGAGTGCTGAATGGCCTGCAGACACTTAAGAGCCGCTTTATAACAAGGGCTCTAAAAAACTGTCAAGGAAGCCCCCCAGGCAAATGCGTATTAATGCGTGCTAATTCTTTCCTTAGAGTCAGACTCTCGCTTTTCTTCCTTCGCGACAATCTCCGGAGCCACATCCGGCAAGGGCTCCGGCGCGTATTGCAGCGCAATTTGCAGGACCTCGTCAATCCATTTAACGGGTTTGATCTGAAGATCTTGCTTGATGTTGTCAGGAATTTCCTTCAGGTCGCGGACATTCTCTTCGGGAATGATCACGATCTTGATCCCGCCACGGTGTGCCGCCAGCAGTTTTTCCTTCAGGCCGCCAATCGCCAGGACCTGGCCACGCAACGTGATTTCACCCGTCATGGCGACGTCGGCGCGCACCGGAATACCGGTCAATGCCGAAACCAGGGCCGTGCACATGCCTACACCAGCGCTTGGGCCGTCCTTGGGCGTAGCCCCTTCAGGCATGTGGATATGCGTGTCGCGCTTCTCATGGAAGTCCAGGGGAATACCCAGGCTCCGGGCGCGACTGCGAACCACCGTCAGCGCAGCGGTGATCGATTCGACCATCACGTCGCCCAGGGAACCGGTCTTGATCAGTTGCCCCTTGCCCGGCACCACGGCGGCTTCGATGGTCAGCAACTCACCACCGACCTGGGTCCAGGCCAAGCCAGTCACCTGGCCGATCTGGTCCTGTTGCTCGGCAAGGCCATAGCGGAACTTGCGTACGCCCAGGAAGTGCTCCAGCAGGTCCGCAGTGACCTTGACCGCGAAGCGTTTTTCCAGCGCATGTTCCTTGACCGCCTTGCGGCAAACCTTGGCAATCTGCCGTTCCAGGCCACGCACACCGGCTTCGCGAGTGTAGTAGCGGATGATGTCGCGAATCGCTTCCTCGTCGAATTCCAGCTCGCCTTTTTTCAGGCCGTTGGCCTGGATCTGCTTGGGCGAAAGGTATTTCACGGCGATGTTGATCTTTTCGTCCTCGGTGTAACCCGGCAGACGAATCACCTCCATCCGGTCCAGCAACGCTGGCGGAATGTTCATGGAGTTGGAGGTGCAAAGGAACATCACGTCCGACAGGTCGTAATCGACCTCCAGGTAGTGATCGTTGAAGTTGTGATTCTGCTCAGGATCGAGGACTTCGAGCAACGCAGAGGCTGGATCGCCGCGCATGTCGCTACCCATCTTGTCGATTTCGTCCAGAAGGAACAGCGGATTGCGCACGCCGACCTTTGTCATCTTTTGAATCAATCTTCCTGGCATCGAACCGATGTAGGTACGGCGATGGCCCCGAATTTCCGCCTCATCGCGCACGCCGCCAAGGGCCATGCGTACGAATTTGCGGTTGGTGGCGTGGGCAATCGACTCCGCGAGGGAGGTTTTACCGACCCCTGGAGGACCAACCAGGCACAGGACCGGGCCACGGATCTTCTTCACGCGCTTCTGCACGGCGAGGTATTCCAGGATGCGTTCCTTGACCTCTTCCAGGCCGTAATGATCGGCGTCGAGGATGTCTTCGGCACGTGCCAGGTCCAGACGCACCTTGCTCTGGGCTTTCCACGGCACCTGGACCAGCCAGTCGATGTAGGAGCGCACGACGGTGGCCTCGGCAGACATCGGCGACATTTGCTTGAGCTTGTTCAGCTCGGCCTGGGCCTTAGCCAGTGCATCCTTGGGCAAGCCGGCGGCATCGATGCGCTTTTTCAGCTCCTCGATTTCGTTGTGACCTTCGTCGCCATCGCCCAGCTCTTTCTGGATGGCCTTCATCTGCTCATTCAGGTAGTACTCGCGCTGGCTGCGCTCCATCTGCTTCTTGACGCGACCGCGAATGCGTTTCTCGACCTGCAACAGATCGATTTCGCCGTCGAGCAGTGCCAGCACGTGTTCGACACGGGCCGACAAATCAATGATTTCGAGAATTTCCTGCTTCTGCTCGATTTTGAGGGCCATGTGGGCCGCCATCGTATCGACCAATCGCCCAGGCTCATCGATGCTGTTAAGCGACGACAGGACCTCTGCAGGCACCTTCTTGCCCAGTTGCACGTATTGTTCGAACTGCGACAGCAGGCTGCGGACAAACACTTCTGATTCACGCTCGGGCGCATCGACCTCTTCGATCAGCGACACCTCGGCCCGGCAATGGCCGTCCACTTCGCTGAAACGCTCGATAGCACCACGCTGCTCGCCTTCGACCAGGACCTTGACGGTGCCGTCGGGCAGCTTGAGCAATTGCAGAACCGTTGCAATCGTACCTACGCGATACAGTGCGTCTTCGCCGGGATCATCGTCGGCAGGATTTCTCTGAGCCAGCAGAAGAATCTGCTTGTCACCCGTCATCGCAGCCTCAAGGGCTTCGATGGACTTCTCGCGCCCCACGAACAGCGGGATAACCATGTGCGGATACACCACGACATCGCGCAATGGCAGGAGAGGCAATTCGATGGTTGTCTTCATGATTTCGCCTCTACGGCGGCCCTCGGGCCGGAAACAGATGGAAGTAAGCTTGAAACCAAGATGGGGGCAGCCTCGAAAAAAAACAAGCGCTAAGACACGTCTAAAACGCGCAAAAAGCAAAGGGGCCCGAAGGCCCCTTCTTTGTTCCGGCAGCGGGACGCTTAAGCGTCCGGTGCGGCCTTGGCAGCCGGCTCATTGTTTTCATAGATATACAATGGCTTGGACTTGCCTTCTATGACGCTTTCATCGATCACGACTTTACTCACCTCTGACTGCGAGGGGATCTCGTACATCGTATCGAGCAATACGCCTTCGAGGATCGAGCGCAATCCACGCGCACCGGTCTTGCGTTCCAGGGCACGTTTTGCGACCGATTTCAGCGCGTCGGAACGGAACTCCAGGTCTACACCTTCCATTTCGAATAGCTTGGCATACTGCTTGGTCAGGGCGTTTTTCGGCTCGGTCAGGATCTGCATCAACGCAGCTTCATCCAACTCGTCCAGCGTCGCCAGGACCGGCAGACGACCGACGAATTCCGGGATCAGACCGAACTTGACCAAATCGTCAGGCTCGACTTCACGCAGGGACTCACCGACCTTCTTGCCCTCTTCCTTGCTGCGCACTTCGGCGTTGAAACCAATGCCGCCACGGGTGGAACGGTTTTGAATAACCTTTTCCAGGCCGGAGAACGCACCACCGCAGATGAACAGGATGTTACGGGTGTCGACTTGCAGGAATTCCTGCTGCGGATGCTTGCGGCCACCTTGGGGTGGGACGGAAGCGACCGTACCTTCGATCAACTTGAGCAAGGCCTGCTGCACGCCCTCACCGGAAACATCCCGGGTGATGGACGGGTTGTCGGACTTGCGTGAAATCTTGTCGATTTCGTCGATGTAGACAATGCCCATCTGGGCCTTTTCCACATCGTAGTCGCACTTCTGCAACAACTTCTGAATGATGTTCTCGACGTCTTCACCTACATAACCCGCCTCGGTGAGGGTGGTTGCGTCGGCGATGGTGAACGGAACGTTCAGCAAGCGGGCCAGGGTTTCGGCAAGCAGGGTCTTGCCCGAGCCTGTCGGGCCGATCAGCAGGATGTTGCTCTTGCCGAGTTCGACCTCGTCATTCTTCTTGTCACGCTGGTTCAGGCGCTTGTAGTGGTTGTACACCGCTACGGCCAGTACCTTTTTCGCACGTTCCTGACCAATCACATACTGATCAAGGATGCCGCTGATTTCTTTAGGCGAAGGCAATTTATGCGCGCTGCTCTCGGCCTGGGCTTCCTGCACCTCCTCGCGGATGATGTCATTGCACAGGTCGACGCACTCGTCGCAAATGAAGACCGAGGGGCCGGCAATCAATTTGCGCACTTCATGCTGGCTTTTGCCACAGAAGGAGCAATAAAGCAGTTTGCCGTTGTCCTCGCCGTTGCGGGTGTCAGTCATTCGATCGATCCAAATCCGATAGGCTTGCAACACAAGATGAAGGCAATTGCGGGCTTTTTCAAGCCCGCAGGCGGCCGGTCATCCCAACCACCTGCATATTGAGCGGCTTAGGCAGGCATTTGACGCTTGTTGATCACGGAGTCGATCAGGCCATATTCGGCCGCACGCTCCGCGCTCATGAAGTTGTCACGCTCGGTGTCACGCTCAATGGTTTCGAGGCTTTGGCCGGTATGATGGGCCAGCAACGAGTTCAGGCGCGAACGAATGTGGAGGATTTCCTTGGCATGGATGTCGATATCCGACGCCTGGCCCTGGAAGCCGCCCAATGGCTGGTGAATCATCATCCGCGAGTTAGGCAGGCAGTGACGCTTGCCCGCTGCGCCGCCGGCGAGCAGGAAAGCGCCCATGCTGCAGGCCTGGCCGATGCAGATGGTGGAAACGTCAGGCTTGATGAACTGCATGGTGTCGTAGATCGACATGCCCGCAGTCACCGAACCGCCAGGTGAGTTGATGTACAGATGGATATCCTTGTCCGGGTTTTCCGCTTCAAGGAACAACAGCTGCGCCGCGACCAGGTTGGCCATGTAGTCTTCAACGGGGCCGATCAGGAAGATGACGCGTTCCTTGAGCAGACGCGAGTAGATGTCATAGGCACGTTCGCCGCGGGCGGACTGCTCGATAACCATCGGGACCAGGCCGCCTGCGGCCTGGATGTCAGAGCTCTGCTGATAAAAAGAATTGCGGGACATGTCTCGCAGTCACTCCCAAATAGTTATGTCTTGAATACGCATAAGCCAGCGCGAAGGCTGGCTTATGGGTGTTTATTTCTTACCGCAGAACCATCAATCGGCTTGTGGAGCTTCCACCGGCTTGACCGCTTCTTCGTAAGAGACCGCTTTATCGGTCACGCTAGCTTTCTGCAGAACAGTATCCACAACTTGTTCTTCCAGCACAACCGAACGGACTTCGTTCAGTTGCTGGTCGTTCTTGTAGTACCAGGACACGACTTGCTCAGGCTCTTGATAGGCCGAAGCCATTTCCTGGATCAGCTCGCGAACGCGGGCTTCGTCAGGCTTGAGCTCGAACTGCTTGACCACTTCAGCGACGATCAGGCCCAGTACGACGCGGCGCTTGGCTTGTTCTTCGAACAATTCGGCAGGCAGTTGGTCCGGCTTAATGTTGCCACCGAACTGCTGAACAGCCTGCACACGCAGACGGTTCACTTCGTTATCCAGCAGAGCCTTTGGCACTTCGATCGGGTTGGAGGCCAGCAGACCGTCCATGACCTGGTTCTTGACCTTGGACTTGATGGCCTGGCGCAGCTCACGCTCCATGTTCTTGCGAACTTCGGCGCGGAAACCTTCCAGACCGGTTTCCTTGATGCCGAACTGGGCGAAGAACTCTTCGTTCAGCTCAGGCAGTTTCGGCTCGGAAACAGTGTTGACGGTCACGGTGAACTCGGCGGCTTTGCCAGCCAGGTCCAGGTTCTGGTAGTCCTCAGGGAAGGTCACGTTCAGAACGCGCTCTTCACCGGCCTTGGCGCCAACCAGGCCGTCTTCGAAGCCAGGAATCATGCGACCGGAGCCCAGCACCAACTGAGTAGCCTTGGCGGAACCGCCGGCGAACACTTCACCGTCGACCTTGCCGACGAAATCGATGTTCAGTTGATCTTCGTTCTGGGCAGCACGCTCAGTCACTTCGAAACGGGTGTTCTGCTTGCGCAGGATGTCCAGCATCTTGTCCAGGTCGGCATCCGACACGTCAGCGCTCAGGCGCTCGACGGCGATGGATTCGAAACCGGCAACCGTGAACTCAGGGAACACTTCGAACGTGGCGACGAATTCCAGGTCCTTGCCTTTTTCCAACACTTTAGGCTCGACGGACGGAGCGCCGGCCGGGTTCAGCTTCTGCTCGACGACCGCTTCGTAGAACGAAGACTGGATCACGTCGCCCACGGCTTCCTGACGCGCATCAGCTTCGTAACGCTGACGGATCACGCTCATTGGCACTTTGCCTGGGCGGAAACCTGGGATTTTGGCCTTTTGGGCAGTCTGCTGCAGACGCTTGTTGACCTGAGTCTCGATGCGCTCAGCCGGCACGGTGATGCTCATGCGGCGCTCAAGAGCAGAAGTATTTTCAACAGAAACTTGCATGGATATTCCTCGTTGCACAGACGTTGGCCGGGCGTTTCCGACCCCAGAATGTCGGGTAGAGATGGGCCATTACTGGCCCACCTCCCCCTAAGAACCGTACGTGCGAGTTTCCCCGCATACGGCTCGGGCCTAATCAAAACCCCCGGTAAGGGGAGCCGGTTTGTTCACTGTCAATCCGCGAGCGTGTAGCCGCTGGTGACAAAGGGGGTGCAATAGTACCCGGTTATTTAGGGAGTCTCCACCGCCTTTTGTGCGGTACAGAATGTGGTGATCATGCCACCCCGTCTCCTTCGTAATCGGTAACTTACATATTGGACACAATCCTTTCTGACTCTGGAAAAGGCTCAAGATTTGCTTACGGTACGCCAGCCTTTTGAGCATCTGTTCCATACGCCTTTTCTCACCCATTTCCTCCATAGAAGGATCGAAGGGGTTGTACTCCCCACTCACCTTCTTGTGTCTTTCGATCGGAGTGCTCGCTAGCGAGTACAACTCGATCGTTCGCATCTCTCCCTTGTCATTCATCGTCGCGGTGGCAAACACCCCTTTGCGCCCCTTCATGGGTTTAAAATATTTCGCTCCGATCCACTGGAGTGTTTTCTTAGGGTGTCGCCGTTTTGCCCAACGCCATAGAGCCAGAAAGATCATGTAATCCATGCGGCTATACGCTTTCTTGGCTACCACAGGCTGGTGATAGAACGCCCAGCCACGCAGTATCGGATTCAGCTGTCGGATCAGATCCTCCTGCCTTACCGTTTTGCTGGTACTGATGACCTCCCTTACCTTGCTATAGAACGCTTTCACGTTTTTCTTGCTTGGCTTGATCAGAAGCTTCCCATCGTACTTGCGGAAATTCCAACCTAGAAAGTCAAAGCCTTCCTTTATATGGACGACACGCGTCTTCTCGAGTGACAACTGCAGCCCCCGCACTGCTAGGAACTGCTCTACCCAAGGTCTGACTTCAGTTTCCAGCACCTCTCGCGAGGTTCCGGTTATCACAAAGTCATCCGCGTAACGCACCACATTGATTTTCAGCTTCTTGGCCTTGGTCACACCCAGATGTTGCTTAAGTTGTGACTCCAGCCCATCCAGCACCAGATTCGCCAAGCTGGGCGAGACAATCCCGCCCTGTGGCGTACCGGCATCCGTTGCCTGTAGCTGGCCTTTATGAATCACGCCAGCTTTCAACCATTTTCGGAGAACCACCTTATCCGTTGGGACGTTGGTGATAAGCCAGTCATGATTGATATGGTCAAAGCAGCCTTTGATGTCCGCCTCCAAAACCCATTGGGCCGAAACCTTCTTGGATAGGCATACGAACAACTGCCCCATTGCATCCGCCGTAGATCGCTCGATCCTAAAGCCGTAGCTGTTTGGATCGCCGGTGGTTTCTGCAATGGGTGCCAGAGCTAGCAAATACAGCGCCTGCATAGCCCTGTCAGTCATGGTCGGGATGCCCAAAGGGCGTTCCTTCCCATTCGACTTCGGAATGAACACACGCCGTAAAGGTCGTGGTTTATATCCGTGACGCTTCAACCCATTTGCCGCTTTCCATTTTGCGTCGGGTGTATCCCAGAGCACGCGGTCGACTCCCGCCGTGCGCTTACCCTGGTTTTCAGTGACTCGCCGTACGGCCAAGTATCTGGCCGAGCGTGAGCGGGTCAGCATCCGCTGCAAGGCTTTCACCCTGCGCCAGTTGCCTTCCCGACAAGCCTTCGCAATCCGTATCTGCATCGCCCGGACATTCCGCTGAACACGCCACCAATCGATGTCATGCCATTGTTGCGGAGCGCCGGAAGGCGCAGACACGGCCAATTGGCTATGTTCTAACATGCTGCCTTCCTCTCAAGTTGCCCCAAGCGAAAGACGCACACATCCCCTGACGGGAATGGACGCTCCCGCCAGGGTTGGATTAATAGAAGATCCGTTACAGCTGGATCTCTAGGTTTATTGAGACAGGTTCACTCAGAGTTCATGCGACGAAAGACCACGCAGAAGTCTGCCCGGTTTCCCGTGGAGCAATGTTCCAGCCCCTATCCGGGCCATTACAGCCCGGCTTTCGCTTTCTCTGCGATCCCATACCCGCACAGCCAACGGATCCCCTTGCGGTTCACCTGCCCGAAGGCAGCCATACGGGCTTACCACGTTCCCTGCCTGTCACACGACTGGGTTAGAGTCTGCCTATTCGCCGGCGACCTTATGTGACGACGTGTTCCGACCCTTGACCAGAACAACCGGTCGCATCACCTTTTTGGTTAATGCCTATCAGCAGATTAGGCACCGTAATGCTGACGACGTTTATTAGCAGTTCACTTGTGTTACCCATACCAGCCAGCCTAGCGCCTCAACCCGGTACTGCTCCGAGCATCTGCGCTCCGCCTCACGGCGAAGACGCACCCATACGGGGGCTACATTGTTGGAAGAGCTTCACACCCCACCGTTACCAGTGACGCATGTCTTCCTAGGCTATCGTTGGTCGCACAACGAGTCCGCTGCCACTCCAAACAGGCAATGGTTGGACAATGACAGACAGAGCTTTCGCTCATGTCTCCGGTTTGATGTGAACAGGGACTGCCGGGGCAGCATGCTCAAAGAATTGTTACCTCCTGTTTCAAAAGCAGGAGGGAACCCCAGCGGGGATTCTCTCCCGCATGGGTTTAGCCCTGAATAGGGCTGATGTGTAGTAGGCACTCCAATACCGGAAATCCAGTACTGCGGTCGAGCCACCGAGCGCTAATCGACCTTGAGTTTGCCACCGCCGCTGCGGCAAGTCCTTGAAGGCATTGGACTTCTGGGAGGGTTTTGTTTCTTGGGATTGGGCACCCAAGCTCTCGGCTCTCTTTCGAAAACCCTTCAAGATGACTCTACACCTCGAAGTTTAGGAGACACGCCACGCGTGTCGCACCAAGGGCATGCATTCTAGTAGGTCAAACTCAAGAAGTCACCCTACTGAAAACGCGCTGGAAACAGGCGCCGGATTTAGGACGGGACAAACGCTCATGCCCCACCCGGATTGCAAATACAGTCGATTCAGCCCAGGGCTCTGCGCCGACGCTTCTATATATAGAAGCAGCTTGCCCGATCGCGCGACGCCCGCCCCCACAAGGGGACCGACGGCCATGTCACGCATCATCGCGAAACACATTCGCGAAAAACCGATCGCTACGCGCAGCGCCAAAAAACCGTACCGACGCCAAACACAGAACCACTGAAAACAAAAACGGCGCAGCCCCTTTCAGGTACTGCGCCGTTTTCTGCTATTTAAATAGCGACTTGTATGGTGCGGACGGAGAGACTCGAACTCTCACACCTTGCGGCGCTGGAACCTAAATCCAGTGTGTCTACCAATTCCACCACATCCGCGTATCAAGCTTTTAAAGCAAAGGCGCCAGATTGTTAGATCTGGCGCCTTTCTAGAATATGGGGTGGACGATGGGGATCGAACCCACGACAACGGGAGTCACAATCCCGTGCTCTACCAACTGAGCTACGCCCACCATATTGCCTTGTTGCCTTACTTGTGCCAAAGCTGCCTAATTGGCGCACCCGGCAGGACTCGAACCTGCGACCATCCGCTTAGAAGGCGGATGCTCTATCCAGCTGAGCTACGGGCGCCTTTTTAATCTGTATTCTTGGACGATTACAAACTAAGTGCTTTCAGTTTCGCCGAGTTTAAACAACCAACTCCGCTCCACCTTCTTAACCAGTGCTAGGCTGTGCCCGACAAGTGCGACGAATGTTATAGACGGCCTGATAGGTCGTCAACTCTTTTTTAAAAAAAATTCATTTAATTAAAGGGGTTAGGGGAATTTGCAGACCAAGCGCCTTTGCCCTCACGCCCCGGCATGCGAGAATGCGTTCTCTTTTTTTCCCCTCTCGATGGTTAACCACGCGCAATGACTGCACAACTTATCGACGGCAAATCGATCGCCGCCAGCCTGCGCCAGCAGATCGCCCAACGAGTCACCGAGCGCCGCCAGCAAGGCCTGCGCACGCCCGGCCTTGCGGTGATCCTGGTCGGCAGCGATCCTGCCTCTCAGGTTTATGTCTCGCACAAGCGTAAAGACTGTGAAGAGGTCGGCTTCCTTTCCCAGGCCTACGACCTGCCTTCCGAAACCACCCAGCAAGCGTTGGCCGATCTGATCGATCGCCTGAACGATGACCCGAACATCGACGGCGTTCTGCTCCAGCTGCCGCTGCCTGAACACCTCGACGCCTCCAAGCTGTTGGAGCGTATCCGCCCGGACAAAGACGTCGATGGCTTCCATCCTTATAACGTCGGTCGCCTGGCCCAGCGCATCCCGTTGCTTCGTCCCTGCACCCCGAAAGGCATCATGACGTTGCTGGAAAGCACTGGCGTGGACCTGTATGGCCTCGACGCCGTAGTAGTGGGTGCGTCCAACATCGTTGGTCGTCCAATGGCCATGGAGCTGCTGCTGGCCGGCTGCACCGTGACCGTGACCCATCGTTTCACCAAGGATCTGGCTGGCCATGTCGGCCGCGCGGACCTGGTGGTGGTGGCCGCCGGCAAACCCGGCCTGGTCAAAGGCGAGTGGATCAAGGAAGGCGCCATCGTCATCGACGTGGGCATCAATCGCCAGGAAGATGGCAAGCTGGTGGGCGACGTGGTCTACGAGACCGCCCTGCCCCGCGCCGGCTGGATCACGCCGGTACCTGGCGGCGTAGGCCCGATGACCCGCGCCTGCCTGCTGGAAAACACGTTGTACGCGGCTGAAACGCTGCACAGCTGATACGCGGCAACAAAAAAACCTGTGGGAGCGAGCTTGCTCGCGATAGCGATGGACCAGCCAGCATCCAGTTGACTGGCACACCGCTATCGCGAGCAAGCCCGCTCCCACAGATGTTTCCGGCGACGGACTTTAGCCGCCAAATTACACATTTTTCAGATTCGTTTCGCCAAAATCCCCCGCCATGAAACTTTATTTATTCATAAGCCTTGGCGGTACAGGCATATAGCGCTGCTGTCGCCCATACTCCTAAAATGCGACGTTTTTTTTAAAAGTCGTTGCTCAACGGCACCTTCAACTCTATCGAGCCTACTCGCGTGAAAATCCGTCTTTCGATCATCAGCCTGTTCATCGCTTTCACAGGCAGTTTTATCACGCAGAATGTCGCTGCACAGGAAACCATCGCAGCCCCACGGGATACGGCCAAGCTGCAAGTCGCCTCGGGCAGCGCGATGTTGCTGGACCTGCAGACGGATAAAGTCGTTTATTCGAGCAACCCGGACGTGGTGGTGCCCATCGCGTCGGTGACCAAGTTGATGACCGGCCTGATCGTGCTGGATGCCAAACAGAACCTGGATGAATACATTTCCATCACCATCGCCAACACCCCAGAGATGAAGGGCGTGTTTTCCCGGGTCAAGCTCAACAGCGAGCTGTCGCGCCGGGACGTGCTGCTGATCGCCCTGATGTCTTCGGAAAACCGCGCCGCCGCCAGCCTCGCCCACCACTATCCGGGGGGCTATGCGGCGTTCATTGCCGCCATGAACGCCAAGGCGAAGGCGCTGGGCATGACCAGCACCCATTATGTCGAACCGACGGGCCTGTCGATCCACAACGTCTCGACTGCCAGGGACCTGACCAAGCTGCTGATCGCCGCGCGCAAGTATCCGCTGCTGAGCGAACTGAGCACGACCAAGGAAAAGACCGTTACCTTCCGCAAGCCTGTGTACAGCCTGGGATTTCGCAACACCGATCACCTGGTCCACAAGGCCAACTGGGATATCCAGTTGACCAAGACTGGCTTCACCAACCAGGCCGGTCACTGCCTGGTGCTGGTGACGAAAATGGGCAATCGCCCGATGGCGCTGGTGATCCTCGACGCCTTTGGCAAGTACACGCACTTCGCCGATGCCAGCCGGATTCGTAGCTGGGTGGAAACCGGAAAAAGCGCCGCGGTGCCGGCGGTGGCCCTGCAATACAAGGCCGCCAAGAATCTCAAGAGCCGCCAGAGTGGCGTGGTGGAAGCCTCCAAGTAACCCACAGGTTATTTATGGCTTCAAGTCACCCAGCGGATCATAGGGCTTGGGCTTGCGCTCATCCTTCTTGTCCAGGGGCGCCTTGGCCGGCCCTACCGGATCGACCTGGGGATCCTCAAGATCCGGTGAATCCGGATCGAACCCCAAGTCATCACCGCTGGAATGCTCTGACGAATGTGGCCCCGTAGGTGTTTTCGACTGCGCCATGCGTGCCTCCTCCAATCACGGTCGGAAAATGCCCAACCCTGACGATAAGAGCTTCAGACCTGCCAGGTTGTGCCCGGCAAGTGACGAACGGGGTGAGCGATCAATGCGCCGCTTCCAAGGTCTTGGTGGCCCGCGCCGCGGCTTGTTCCTGCCCTGCCCCGCCCAATTCGACCGCTGCCTTGAGCCACCGCTGCGAGTCGACATTGGCCGGAAGCTGCGTAGGTCGCTGGAGCAGCACCGCCCAGCCACCCGCGCTCTGGAAGGCCGACTCGAAGGCACTGAAGCTCATCAATTGCCGCCGGTTCATGCCTGAGCGCAGCAATACCGTCTGCTTCTGACGGTTGTAGCCGGCGAGAATCCCATACCGAGGCTCGGCCCAGAACGCCGAACCGTCGATATAGCGCACCAGCACCGGATAGCCCGCCGCGACCTGTTCCAACAACGCGGGCAGCTTGGCGTCGAGGGGATACACCAGCAACCCGTATTCACGCGCCAGGGTCTGCATATTCAGTTGCAAACCGGCTTCGCCACCCGGCAGGTGCAACGGTTTCTCCAGCAGCCCCGGCGTGATCACCGTGCCTTGCAACGTCAGCAGGGCAGCCAGGGACTGCGGGGCGCCCTGGTACATTTCGCCGCGAAAGAACGGCACGCTGTTAAGTTCCACCCGCTCGGGCAGGCGCTGTATCTGCGGCGACACACTGCCCGCACACCCCACCAGGGCAACGAGGCAGGACAGCGTCAGGACCAGTGATCGAAAAGATGAAATAACCGGCGACATGATGACTCTCTTGTTCAGACGCCCGGCATCCGGGGCCAGGCTTGGGTCGACGATCATAAGGCGCGCACAGCCCTGGGTATAGCCATAACGGCAGTTTTACGAGCGCGATAGAACGAACCGATCCGTGCCCGAGGGCCACGGATCGATTACCTGCAACACTTGGACGACTAGACTGTCCATGTATTAGGTGCGTGATCCCGGACCGGGATAAAAAGGAGGCACAGATGAGCCTGACCACGACAATTCTGATGCTGATATTCGGCTGGCTGAGCGTAGCCACGGCCATGCTGTGGGGTGTGCTCCGGATCACCCGGCGCCATCATCACGCGCCACCTGCGCAATCGGAAAAAACCAGAAAACCCGCGCGACGCCACGCCACCGCACACTGAGCATTCGCTTTTCAACCCCTCGCAAAAAAGCCACCCGGGCCTGGACCCGGGTGGCTTCTTTCTGCCTGGCATCAGGCGTTGTCGGCCAACGCCCTTTCCCTGGCCCGACGGGACAACATGTTCAACACTTCGATCGCCGCCGAGAACGCCATGGCCGCGTAGATATAGCCCTTGGGCACATGGGCACCGAAGCCTTCGGCGATCAGCGTCATGCCGATCATGATCAGGAAACCCAGGGCCAACATCACCACCGTCGGGTTGTCATTGATGAACTTGGCGAGCGGCTCGGCCGCCAGCAGCATCACCAACACCGACACAACGACCGCGATGATCATGATCGGCAAATGTTCGGTCATGCCCACAGCCGTGATGATGCTGTCGATGGAAAACACCAGGTCCAACATCAGGATCTGACCGATTGCTGCAGCAAAGCCCAGGGTCACGCCGGACGTGGCCGACTTGGGGTCATTCGGTGCAGGGTCCATGCTGTGGTGAATTTCAGTGGTCGCTTTCCACAGCAGGAACAGGCCGCCGGCAATCAGGATCATGTCTTTCCAGGAGAACGCCTGGCCCAGGATTTCGATGACCGGTTCGGTCAACTGCACAATGAAGGCAATGGTGCTCAACAAGCCCAGGCGCAGGATCAGCGCCATGCCGATACCGATCCGCCGCGCCTTGGCACGGTGCTGGGCGGGCAGCTTGTTGGTCAGAATCGAAATGAAGATCAGGTTATCGATGCCAAGCACGATTTCCATGACCACCAGAGTTGCCAGGGCGATCCACGCGGTGGGGCTGGCGGCGAGCTGTAGAAGATAATCCATGGGTCAGTCCTGACTGATGTGACGTGTTAGATGGTTTTGGTCGGGGTTTGTGTTTCGTCAGCTTCGTCCGCCGGTTTTTTCTTCGGGCTGATCAACCCGCCGGTGGCTTCGCTGATCGCCTGTTCGGCGGCCTTGTGGGTGTCATCGATGGCCTGCTTGGCGGTTTCCGCTGCCTGGCCCATCAGTTGCTGGGCACTTTTCTCAGCCTGTTCACAACCCGCCAGTGTCGTTACGGACATCACAAGCAGGGCTGCCAGCCCCAGGGATTTGTATGTCATGGAATGAATGCCTCTTGGGAGAATAAAAGGAGCACGAAAGTGGCCCACCAATGGCAAGGCATTCTAGAGACGCGAATACTTCAGGAAAATTCGTATTTTCAGCGGTTATACTTCGGTTTTTACGAAGCAACGTGATCCCATGCTCAACTATCGACAACTGCATTATTTCTGGGTGGTGGCTAAAACCGGCAGCATCGTGCGCGCCTGCGAGCAGTTGAACCTGACCCCACAGACCATCAGCGGGCAGATTTCCCTGTTCGAACAGACCTATAACATCAAGCTGTTTCGCCGCGTCGGACGGCAGCTGGAACTGACCGAGGCCGGCCGCCAGACCTTGCCCTACGCCGAACACATGTTCCAGTTGGGTGGCGAGCTGGAATTGATGCTGCGAGCCCAGCCCAACGAGCAGCAAACCCTGTTTCGGGTCGGGGTGGCGGATGTGGTGCCCAAATCCATCGTCTACCGGCTGCTCGCGCCAACCATGGAGTTGAGTGAGCCGCTGCGCATCACCTGTCGCGAGGACAAGCTCGAACGGTTGCTGGCGGACTTGGCAATCCAGCGTCTGGACCTGGTGATTTCCGACAGCCCGATGCCGACCCACCTGGACATCAAGGGCTACAGCCAGAAACTGGGAGAATGCGGGATCAGCTTTTTCGCCACCGCCGCGCTGGCCGAACGCTACGGGCAGGATTTCCCCCACGGCCTGCATGACGCTCCACTGCTGATTCCCGGGCCGGAAACCGTGGTGCGCAGTCGCTTGCAACGCTGGTTCGCCGAGCAACAGATCCAGCCGCGTATCGTCGGCGAGTTCGACGACAGCGCATTGATGCAGGCCTTCGGCCAATCAGGCAGCGGAATTTTCATCGGCCCGAGCGTGATCGCCGAAGAGGTCAAGCGCCAGTACGGCGTAGAAGTGATCGGCCAGACCGATGCGGTGAGCGAATCCTTCTACGCCATTTCCGTGGAGCGCAAGGTCAGCCACCCCGGTATCGTCGCGATTGCCGAAGGCGCGCGCCGCGAGTTGTTCAGCGCTTAGCAGGTGACACGAGGCTTGAAGGTCATCAGCAGCAACGCCAGCAGAATCGATACGAAGATGAACCCGGCCGCCGCAAACCCGACACTGCCCAGGCCCAAGGTATCGATGACCCGGCCACCGACCATCGCCCCCAGGCCAATCCCCAGGTTGGCCCCGGCGATGTTCAACGATGCGGCAAAGGCCGGGGCCTGCGGAGCCGCCTTCATCAACCGCACATGACTGACCAGGAACAAGGCCGCCTGGGTTACGCCCCAGATGCCCATCGCCGCCGCCAGCGCGAGGGGCGAATGAATGCTCGGCACCAACGCCACCATGCCGCCGATCAGGAACAGGCAGAAGACCATCGATGCGATCAACGGATGCCGGTCCACCGCCCGACCGCCCAGGGAATTGCCCAATAGCCCGACTGCGCCAAAGCCCATCAGGCACCAGCCCACCAGGGTGCCATCGAACCCAGCGAGGCGTTCGAGGATATCCGCCAGGTAGGTGTAGGCGGTGAACATGCCGCTGAACACCAGGATCGACAACAGCACATGCCCTTGCATCAACGGGCTGCGCAGGATCTTGAATTGCGAACGAAAGCTCACCTGATGCTGGTGCAGGTTGGTTTTCGGCAAGTAGATAAACAGCAGCAAGGCCTTGGCGAAGGCGATGACCGCCAGGATCGCGAACGCACTGCGCCAGCCAAACGCATCGGAAATCAACGTGCCCACGGGAATGCCGAACACCGTGGCACAGACGATGCCAAAGCCGATTCGGGCGATGGCCCGCCCGGCCAACTGTGGCCCGACAATGTCCACCGCCGTTTCACTGGCCAGCGCCCAGAACACCGGCAGCCCCAGGGCCGGGATCAACCGGGCAACGGCCATCACCCAGATGTTGGGGGCAACGGCGGCGAGCATGTTGGCCAGACCGAACATCACCAGCACGCTGATAAACAACTTGCGCCGCTCAAAGCGGGCGAACCAGGCCGTCAGGAAAGGCCCGAACGCCGCCACCGTAAACGCGAACAACGTCACCAGTAGGCCGGCCTGGGGGATGCTGACCTGCAAGTCGCGGGCGATAGAGGGCAACAGGCCAACGATGACGAATTCCGTGGTCAGCACCGTAAAACCGGCGGCCGACAACAGGAAAATGGGTAACAACATGCAGAACTCCAGCGAAACGACGACACCAGCGTTAGCCCAAGGGCCCGCTGGCAGTAAGAAAGTGAGAACGGCAAAGCCTAACAGAATGCGCGCGTCTTACAAACGCATGCCAGGACCCGGATAAGGGTGACGGACTGTCACAGGTCCGTCAGATTTGTTACCGGCTGTGATAAAGTCCGCGGCCTGCAAACGCCGTACTTTCCCACGGTCCGCTCATGTGGCTTGCCCGCTTGTTGCCCTGACTCGTCGACCGTCGCACACAATAAAATCAGAGATGCCGCTATGACAGCTTCGTCCGTTACCCCTATGCAACGCCTCAAACGCACCAGCCTGGTGACGCAAATCATCATCGGTCTGATCGCCGGTATTGTCCTGGCATGGCTGGCGCCCGACGTGGCCAAATCCACCGCATTCATCGGCAAGGTCTTCGTGTCCGCGCTCAAGGCCGTGGCGCCGATCCTGGTATTCGTGCTGGTCATGGCATCCATCGCCAACCACAAGCACGGCCAGGAAACCCATATCCGGCCGATCCTGTTCCTCTACCTGCTGGGCACGTTCACCGCGGCGGTGGTCGCGGTGGTTGCCAGTACACTGTTTCCGTCCAGCCTGGTGCTATCGACCCAAGACGTCGCGGTCACGGCGCCCGGGGGCATCAGCGAGGTGCTGCAAAGCCTGTTGCTGAGCGTGGTGGATAACCCGGTCCGGGCGCTGATGGACGGTAACTTCATCGGCATCCTGGCCTGGGCCATCGGCATGGGCATCGCCATTCGTCATGCTGGTCAGACCACCCGCACCGTGCTCGAAGACCTGTCCAACGGCGTGACTGTCATCGTGCGCGTGGTCATTCGCTTCGCCCCACTGGGGATCTTCGGCCTGGTAGCCTCGACGCTGGCCACTTCCGGCTTCGGCGCACTACTCGGTTACCTGCACCTGCTCACCGTACTGATCGGCTGCATGCTGTTCGTGGCGTTGGTGGTCAACCCACTCATCGTGTTCTGGAAACTGCGTCGCAACCCCTACCCACTGGTATTCACCTGCCTGCGCGAGAGCGGTATCACGGCATTTTTCACGCGCAGCTCGGCGGCGAATATTCCGGTGAACCTGGAGCTGAGCAAACGCCTGGGCCTGCACGAAGACACCTATTCGGTGTCGATCCCTCTGGGCGCGACCATCAACATGGCCGGCGCCGCCATCACCATCACCGTACTGACCCTGGCGGCCGTGCATACCCTGGGTATCGCAGTGGATATCCCAACGGCCGTGCTGCTGAGCGTTGTCGCGGCCATTTGCGCGTGCGGCGCATCCGGGGTGGCCGGTGGTTCGCTGTTGCTGATTCCCCTGGCGTGCAGCCTGTTTGGCATTCCCAGTGAGATCGCCATGCAAGTGGTCGCGGTGGGCTTCATCATCGGTGTCCTGCAGGACTCGGCGGAGACGGCGTTGAATTCGTCTACGGATGTGCTGTTCACAGCGGCGGCGTGCCTGGGTGAGGAAGAGAAGCTCGCGCGTACGGCGTAACAACTGCGGTGGCTATTCGTCGTCATCGTCGGATCGCCGCCCGGTGCAAGCGCTCCCACAGAGGGCAGCGGCGCTCACACAATAGCCGCTACACAACAGATCCCCTGTGGGAGCGAGCTTGCTCGCGATAGCGGCGGTATATCCGCCGAGGATGTGACAGCCACAAAAAAGCCCGGGAACGGCCCACACCGTCCCGGGCTTTTTCATGCCTGCGGGGTTAGAACGCGCCCATGTAGTCGCGCTTGCCCACTTCCACGCCATTGTGGCGCAGCAAGGCATAAGTGGTGGTGACGTGGAAGAAGAACTGCGGCAGGCCGTAGGTCAGCAGATAATTCTGGCCGCTGAAGCGCTTCTCTTTAGGCGTCCCTGGACGGGTAACGATTTCGATGCCTTCCTTGCCATCGATCTGCGCAGGGCTGATGCCGTCGATAAAGGCCAAGACCTTGGCGATCAGGGCTTGCAGCTCGGCGAACGTGGTCTCGGTGTCCTCATACTTCGGCACGTCGATCTCGGCAAGGCGTGCAGACACACCTTTGGCGAAGTCCACCGCGATCTGTACTTGGCGCACCAGCGGGAACATGTCCGGGTACAGGCGAGCTTGCAGGAAGGCGTTCGGGTCGATGTTTTTCGCGGTGGCGTGGGCTTCGGCCTTGTTCAGAACGTCGCTCAACGCGTTGAGCATCTGCTTGAAAACCGGGACGGAAGCGGCGTACAGGGAAATAGTCATGGCAATCTCATGCAGGTGGCAGGAAAGAATGAATCAAACGGCTGCGATTATAGCCACGGCTTGTTGCACGACTTGTCTTTTATTGCGCAAGGATTAGGCTAGGCGGCTTCCACAGCATAGGGAACGCGCGATGAGCATCGAAGAACAACAGCAGGCTGAAGAACCACGGCTCAATAGCACGGAAATCCGCATCCTCGGCGCGCTGGTCGAAAAACAGGCCACCAACCCTGAGACCTACCCGCTGACGCTCAACGCCTTGGTACTGGCCTGCAACCAGAAAACCAGCCGCGAACCGGTGATGAACCTCAACCCGGGCCAGGTCGGCCAGAGCCTGCGGGCGTTGGAAGGTCGCGGCTTTACCAAACTGGTGATGGGCAGCCGCGCCGACCGCTGGGAACATCGGGTCGACAAAGCCCTGGAGCTGGTGCCAGCCCAGGTGGTCCTGATGGGCCTGCTGTTCCTGCGTGGCCCGCAAACAGTCAATGAGCTACTGACCCGCAGCGGTCGGATGCACGACTTCGAAGACGCCGAACAAGTGGTGCACCAGCTCGAACGCCTGATCGCCCGCGGTCTGGCGTTGCTGGTGCCACGCCAGGCCGGCCAGCGCGAAGACCGCTATGTGCACGCCATGGGCGATCCGGCGGACATCGAAGCGATTCTCGCCGCCCGCCAGCACCCATTGGAGCGTGGAGCCGGTAGCGCTGTCTCGCTGGAGCGCATCGAAGAACTCGAAGCCCGGATCGCGGCCCTGGAAGAACGCCTGTCGCGGCTGGAATAGCAGTGCCTACGCCGACCGGGCGAAGGTCACGGTTTTTTCAAATTGCTCCAGGTTGGGCCGCACACCGGTGTACAGCACGAACTGTTCCAGGGCCTGGATCGCAATGACTTCCAGCCCGGTGATGACCCGCTTGCCTTCGGCCCGGGCGCGCACGATCAGTGGCGTTTCCGACGGGATCGCCACGACATCAAACACAGTCTCGGCCGCGACGATGGTCTCGGGCTCAAACGCCAACTGATCGGCCTCCGGGCCGCCAGTCATGCCGATCGGCGTGACGTTGATCAGCATCTGCGGCCGCCGGGTACCCAGGTCAGCTTGCCATTCATATCCCAGGGACTCGGCCAGGGCTCGCCCCGCGGCTTCATTGCGGGCAACGATCAGCCCGTTCTGGTAACCCCCATCGCGCAAGGCACTGGCCACAGCCTTGGCCATGCCGCCGCTACCGCGCAAGGCAAAGGTCGAGTCCTTGGGCACCGCGTGGCTTTGTAACAACTGGGCGATGGCAATGTAGTCGGTGTTGTAGGCCTTAAGATGGCCGTTGGTATTGACGATCGTATTGATCGACTCGATCGCGGCGGCGGAAGGATCCAGCTCATCCACCAGGGCAATGCAGGCTTCCTTGAACGGCATCGACACACCGCATCCACGAATCCCCAGGGCACGGATACCGCCCACAGCTCCAGGCAAATCCTGGCTGCTAAACGCCTTGTAATAGAAATTCAGGCCCAATTGTTCATACAGGTGATTATGAAAACGCAGGCCGAAGTTTCCGGGACGCCCCGATAGCGACATGCACAGTTGGGTGTCTTTGTTGGGATTGATCTGCATGCGTGTCTCCTTGCGTTCACTTTCGGACAGATGGAAGGGCCGTCGCGAAAGGTTTATTCGATGATGATACCGTCAGGCCCGGCCCTATCTCAGGCCACAGGATGACCCGGCGCGGTCAATAAAAGCGCTACAGACCTTACACAATATTTACCCAACGGCGTTGCAAATCCTGAGAAAATCGCTGTCATAGCAAGTATCCCCGCGACCCTCATCGGGTCTGTTGCAGACCACAGGCGCCGGGGCCGAAACGAGGAACAGCCATGAATCGTAGACTTCCCATCATCGCCCTGCTCATGGGGGCACTCGCGGTCACCGGCCAGGCATCCGCCCACGGTCGTGGTGGTTGGGAGGGGCCCGCCGTTTTTGGTGCCATCGTCGGTTCGGCCATCGTTGGCTCAGCCATCATCAACCGTGATCGGCCGGTGTATGTGCAGCAACCGGTCTATGTCCAGCCACAGCCGGTCTACTACCAGGCCCCGCCACCGGTCTACTACCAGCCGCAGCCGGTGTATGTAGAGCGACCGATCTACTATCGCCCGGCACCGGTGTATTACGGGCCACCACGGGGCTATTACTACGGCCCACCCCGGGGTCATTACGGCCGCTGGTAACCGGCTCCCGGGCGGCACAAAAAAGCCTGTGATCATTGATCACAGGCTTTTTCGTGTCCACTGGATAACCCCTGTGGCGAGGGAGCTTGCTCCCGCTGGGCTGCGCAGCAGTCCTAAAACAGGGCCGCTTCGCGTCCAGCGGGAGCAAGCTCCCTCGCCACAGGGAATTGTCAGACGTGCTCGCTGCTTTTCAGTCGGATCGGCCCATGCTCCGCCACCCCGTGAACAGGCTCCGCCACCACGGGAATCTCGTTGCCATCGCAGTCGTGCAGCTTGCCATCGCTGAAGTAATCACCTTCACGTAGCGCTGCCAGGTCCTGATAGCGCAACACTCGCTCGGTGCCGGCGGCGAAAACCGACTGCTGGTCGGAGTTACCGGCAGTGAAGTGGTTGAACGCCAGGTTCAGCACGATCGCCATGATCGCCGAAGAACTGATGCCCGAATGGAAAATGGTCGCGAACCAGCTCGGGAAATGGTCATAGAAATTCGGTGCGGCGATGGGAATCATGCCAAAACCAATGGAGGTGGCGACGATGATCAGGTTGACGTTGTTGCGGTAATCGACTTTCGACAGCGTGCGGATGCCGCTGGCAGCCACAGTGCCAAACAGTACGATACCGGCACCGCCCAGCACCGAGGTCGGCACTGCGGCGATCACCCGGCCCATGAACGGCAGCAGCCCGAGTACCACCAGGAACACGCCACCGGTCGCCACCACGAAACGGCTCTTGATTCCTGTCACGGCCACCAGCCCGACGTTCTGGGCAAAGGCGCTTTGGGTGAAGGAACCGAAGATCGGCGCGATCATGCTCGACAGCATGTCAGCCCGCAAGCCGTTACCCAGGCGCCTGGAGTCGACCTTGGTGTCGATGATCTCGCCCACAGCCAGGATGTCGGCAGAGGTTTCCACCAAGGTCACCATGATCACAATGCACATCGACAGGATCGCGGCGATATGGAAAGTCGGCATGCCGAAATGGAACGGTGTCGGGAAGCCGAACATCGGGCCTTGGCTGACCGATGAAAAGTCCGCCATGCCAAGGAACACCGCGATGACGGTACCAATGACCATCGCCAGCAGAATCGACAACCGGGAGATGGTTGCGCTGCCCATTTTGCTCAGCAATAGCACCAGCACCAGAGTCACCGCCGCCAGGCCGATATTGGCCATGCTGCCAAAATCAGCGGCGTGGCTGTTGCCACCCATGGCCCAGCGCGCCGCTACCGGCATCAGGGTCAGGCCGATGGTGGTGATCACGATGCCGGTGACCAATGGCGGAAAGAACCGGGTAATGCGCGAAAACACCGGGGTAATCAGCAAACCAATCAGCGACGCGGCGATCACCGCGCCAAGGATGGCTTGAAAGCCGCCTTCCCCGCCGCTGCCGACAATCGCCACCATGGTCGCCACGCCCGAGAACGATACGCCCTGCACCAAGGGCAATTGGCAGCCAAAAAACGGCAGGCCGAGGGTTTGCAGCAACGTTGCCAAGCCCCCCGCGAACAATGACGCGGCAATCAACAGACCGATGTCCGCGGGCGAGAGCCCGGCCGCCTGGCCGATGATCAACGGCACGGCGACGATGCCGCCGTACATGGTCAACACATGTTGCAGGCCGTAAGCCATATTCGCGCCGACGCCAAGGTTTTCGTCCTCGGGCCGTGGGAGTGAAACATGGGGCGTTTTCATGGTTCGGGGATTCCCTGTTTTTTGTTATGGGCACACTGTATTCAAAACTCAGGACAAATGTCCATATAGCTGTATACAACTTGTTACCCTAACCAGGAACAGGTACCCCCGGCCAACAGCTTTCTTATGGCTGGAGCACCTTCACAATCGCCGGTCGCAACAGCTCGCGCGGCGGTACGCGCAGGCCAAACTCTTGTTCGAGCAAGTCAATCAATTCATCGGCATCGGCGATCACCCGGCGTTCGCTCTGCTGCCCTATCCGGTGCACCGCGTAGCTGTTGCCGTTCAGGGTCTTGCGCAACCCGTCACCGGTGCGTGCAACCATCAACCGGCCCATGAACGGGGATTCCGGGTGGCTGCTGACGTACCAATTACCGAGGGTGTAGTCGATGTCTTCCTGGCGTTGCAGATCGAACAGGTACATTGGCCGCCATTCGTCGTCGACGTTGGCGCGCAGCAGGTAACCGTCCGCATGGGTTTCGATGCGGTACAGCTCATGGGGGGTGGTTTGGGCCTCACGGCTGTCCAGCAGCAACGGCGCAGTGGGCACCATGCCGCCAAAGCCGACGTCGGTGATGTAGCGCACGCCATCTAACGTCACCAGGCTCAAGCGGTGGGTCCGGGCAGCCCAAGAGCCTTCAGGCGCGTTCATCACCACGCGCCCGGTGATGCCGCGGGCGTCGAAACCCAACTCCAGCAACAGCGCAAAAAATAGTTGGTTGAGTTCATAGCAATAGCCGCCGCGCCCTTGTTCGAACACTTTTCGTTCGACCGATTCAAGGTCGATGGGCACGGGTTGACGCAGCAACGTCGACAGGGTTTCAAAAGGGAACTCGGCGGTATGGCGCCGTTGCAGTTGACGCAACGTGTCGAGGGTCGGCGCTGGCGGGGTGTCGAAACCCAGGCGCAGCAGATAGCGGGCCTTGTCGCTCAGTTGGAGGTGACTCATGAGGGGTGTCCTTTTCCAGGGTCGGCGCTGCGCTCACGACAAGCGCACCGCTGTTGGGCGCCAGGTATAAGGCATTCCCCTCACAGAGACAACAATCGACCGGGATGCCTCGCCTGTTCACCGCCGCTTGCGTGACGCCAGCCGGATCCAGGTGGGCGCGTGGTCGCTGGGGTGGGGTTGGTTCCGGACCCAGGCGTCCACGCCGGCTTCGCTCAGGTACGCGCTGGCCGCCGGGTTGAGTAGCAGGTGATCGATGCGCAGCCCGGAATTTTTCTGCCAGTGCTGACGGAAATAATCCCAGAAAGTGTAGACCCGCTCATCTGGATACAGGTGGCGCAACGAATCGGTCCAGCCCTGGTCCAGCAGTCGCTGGTAGCACGCGCGGCTTTCTGGCTGCAACAGCGCATCCTTGAGCCAGGAGCGCGGGTTGTAGATGTCCATGTCGGTGGGAACCACGTTGTAGTCACCGGCCAGCACCACAGGGTGATCGCTGGCCTGCAACCCTTGGGCGTAGTCGATCAGCCGTTCGAACCACGCCAGTTTGTAGTCGAACTTGGGACCCGGTTGCGGATTGCCGTTGGGGAGGTACAGGCAGCCCACCAGCACGCCATGCACCGCCGCCTCCAGATAGCGACTGTGGCTGTCGTCATCCCCACCGGGCAGGCCTCGGCGGCTCTCCAGCGGCTGCGCGTCACGGGCCAGGATCGCGACGCCGTTCCAGGATGCCTGCCCATGCCAGATCGCCCCGTACCCCACCGACTCCAGTTCCGCCGCCGGGAAATCATTGTCCACGGCCTTGAGCTCCTGCAAACAGGCAATGTCGGGTTTTTCCCGCTCCAGCCATTCCAGCAGATTGGGCAGTCGGGCCCGGATGCCATTGATATTGAAGGTCGCGATCCGAAGGTTTTTCATAGCGCCAGAACTCGAAATGCCAAGTCACAGTTGTGACCGACAACCGGACTGGGTGGTTGCAACAGGTTTTCAGGAACCCGTTTTCGGCAGCGGCAGGCCACTCTCCAATAAGCGTGCAAAGGCTTGCTTGTCGATCGGCCGGCTGAGGAAATAACCCTGCACCTCGTGGCACTGGTCCGAGCCCAGTGAGCCGAGCTGGGCCAGGGTTTCCACGCCCTCGGCAGTCACCGTCAGCCCCATGGCCTTGCCCAGGTTGATGATCGCCTGCACCACGGCGCGGTCATTGCTGCTGTTGCTCATCGAAGCAATGAAGCGCTTGTCGATCTTGATGCCATCGAATGGATAGGTGCGCAGATAACCGAGGGACGAATAACCGGTACCGAAATCGTCCATGTTCAAGCGCACGCCCAGTTCCTTCAGGGCATTCATGACCTGCAGAGCGCCATCAACGTCGTTGAGCATCACGTTTTCAGTGATCTCCAGTTCCAGGCGACTCGCCGGGAAACGGGTTTCGATCAACACCTGTCGCACATCCTCCACCACATCGCTGCGCTCGAACTGCGCCGGTGACAGATTGACCGAAACCATCAATTCTCCCGGCCAGGTCAGTGCGGTTTCGCAGGCCTCGCGCAATACCCATCGCGAAAGCGGGACAATCAGGTCGGTTTGCTCGGCCAATGGAATAAAGGCGTCGGGGCTCAACAAGCCTTGGGTCGGATGCTGCCAGCGCACCAAAGCCTCGACCGCCACGATCTCCCGACCATCGACGGTGTAGCGCGGCTGGAAATGCAGGACGAATTCGTTTTTCTTCACCGCCTGGCGCAGGTCGCTCTCCAGTTGGCGACGATGCTGGATCTGATCGTTCATCTGCGAAGCGAAATAGCACCAGGTTTTCTTGCCCTCGGACTTGGCCTGGTACAAGGCAATGTCGGCGCAGCGGATCAGTTCTCCGGGGACATAACCCTGGCGGCGGCTGACAGCGATGCCAATGCTCGCGCCGATGTGCAACGAATGGGTTTCGTAGAGGATCGGCTGCTGCAGGCTGTCGATCAGCCGCTCACAGAATCGATCGATCTCAGTGGTGTGCTCCATCCCGTTGAGCACCACCACGAACTCGTCCCCTCCCAGGCGCGCCACCAGGTCTTGCTCGCGGGTACAGTCGCGCAGTCGCTGGGCCACTTCCAGCAACACCGCGTCGCCGGCCGGGTGGCCGAGAGAGTCGTTGATCGGCTTGAAGTTGTCCAGGTCGACCATCAGCAAGGTCAGCGGCGCGGAATGCTCCTTGGCCACCAGCGCATCATCAAGATGTCGCGCCAGCTTGTTACGGTTCGGCAGGCCGGTCAGTGCATCATGCATCGACAGGTGCTGGACCTGGGCATGGGCCGCCACTTCATCGGTGATGTCACTGGCGGTGCCGCGATAGCCCACCACCTCAGCCTTGTTAAAGATCGGGCGTGCCGAGACACGGCAGAAACGCAACTGCCCGGAATGATCACGGTAGGAACAGCGCAAGTTGCTGGCGTTCTGTTCCTCCGTCAACTTGCCCAGCCAGAGGGCAATCGGCGTGGTGTCGCAATACAGCAGTTGTTCGATGTCCTGCCCCAGCCATTGCTGGTCGGAAAACCCGGTGACCGTATTGAAACGCCCCGACAGATAAGTGATGCGTTGCTGCCCGTCGATTTCCCAAATCCAGTCGGAAGCCGCCTCGGCCACGGCCCGGAAGCGCTCTTCGCTGGCCTCCAGGGCATGCGCCGACTGTTCCAGGCTGTCGTAACTGGCGTCCACATGCCGTGCCGTGCGCAACGCATAGCGAGAAAAGTAAGCGGTCAGCAGTGCCAGAATCAGCAACGCGCCACCCAGCGGCGGCAACAGGGACCAGAGCAATTGCTGGCCCGGCCGCTCCAGGCGAGACACCAGGCTGAAACCGGTACTGTCCAGCGGCACGGCCGGCCGGCCAGGCTCAAGCTCGGTGTCTTTCTTGAGATTCAAGTCGGTGAGGCCATAACTCTTGCCCAACTTGCGCAGCTTGACCGGCGTCAGTTGGTCGACGAACAGCAAGACCGAGGTGCCTTTGGACTCGACCTGGGGTCGTTCGTCGTTGGGCAGGATCACCGAAGCCGTCATGATGGCCGGCCAGCCCTCGAACAAGGTGTAGCGAGTCATGGACATCGTCAGGTCGGGCTGCGCCTGGAGCTGGTCGACCAGGTCCGTCAGCGATGCATTCATATACATCGCGGCATCACCTTGGACATTGCGCCCGCGCACCACGGCATATTTGGTGCGTTGCCGATCAACGACAAACACACCCTCGTATTCATCATTGGTGAACAGGGTTTTGCCCATGTTCTGTTCGGCGTAGGCCCATTGCACATCGACTTCACCGTTGAGGCGCTCGTAGCCCGTGGTCCAGTAGGCATAGCTGGCAATGTAGTTTTTCGAAGCGGTGATGCGATTCTCGAGGGCACGCTCGATATAGAAATGCGTCTTGCGCACATCCTCCGCGTCCAGCTTTTGCGCAATATTGAACAACGCGGCAACCGCCACCAGAACGCCCAGGACAAAAAGTGCCCCGACCGCCACGACCAGGCGACGGGTAATCGGTGTGTGACGCGCAGTGTTTGAAGGGGTATCGGCAGCGGAATCCATTGATCTGCTCCTGTCCTGTCAACGCTGGCTCCGATCGAGAACGGTGAGGATCCGCGGCCAGTCATGCTCCCAACCTTAGCACCCGCTGCCTGATCATTTGGCGAGCCCACGGTTCTTTGCGAAAGAACCTACACACCTCGTCTATGGCACCAGCGCAGTGTCTGAACAATGGACCGTGGCACGTTGCCGATGATTCCAACCGATCTCAACGATCCGAGCGCGCCAGCGTATCGAGCCCACCTTCCGTCGATAGCACCGCCACACGGTTGCGGCCGTTGTACTTGGCCTGGTAAAGCGCCGCATCGGCCCGCTGGATGAAGACTTCGATGCTGTCCAGGCTGCTGGGCACAAAGGCATAGCAGCCCAGGCTCACCGTGAGGTAACCGGTCGGAGAGCCGGAATGGATGATGTGCTTGTCGATGACGCTGCGGCGGATCTGTTCGGCCAACGCCATGGCCCCCGAAAGATTGGTGTCGGGCAACAAAACCGCAAACTCTTCGCCGCCATACCGCACCGCCAGATCGGCCTTGCGATGGCAACAGTCCTTGAGCACCTTGGCCACTTCCGCCAGACAATGGTCCCCGGCCACGTGCCCATAGGCGTCGTTGTAGCGCTTGAAGAAATCGATATCGAGCATGATCAGGCTCAAGGGACTGCGCTGACGGGCGCCCCGCCCGAATTCGACGTCCAAGGCCCGTTCGAACAGACGCCGGTTCGCCAGCCCGGTGAGGCTGTCATGGGTGGCAATCAGCTCCAACGCTTCCTGAGCCTTGCGCAAGTCAGCCTCGATCCGTTCGCTGTTACGTACCTGGCGCACGAATACCCAGCCGAACAAGCAAATGCCCAGCACCACCAGGCCGACAATCAGACTGGATTGGAAAGCCCTGTCATGCCATCCCGACAGGATCGCTTCTTCGGACACCGCGGCGGTGACCACCAGCGGATAGGCCTGTAAATGTTGGTGCCCATACAGCCTGACGACGCCATCGATGGCTGATCGGATGATTGCATCGCTGGCCATCACGCTTGCCGCGTCATGCTTGAAGATATTCTCTTCACCCAGCGGATGACCGATTCGCGCCTGATCAAAAGGGCGACGCGCCAACAGTGTCCCGTCAGACAAGGCCAGGGCCATCTCGCCTTGATCATCCAGACTGAAGCTCCTGAAAAATCGGTCGAAGTACGACATTTTGATGCCGGCCATCAACACGCCTTGGAAGTTGCCATCCTGATCGTTCAAACGTCGGGAAACGGGAATGATCCACTCGCCGTTTTGCCGGCTGCGGATCGCCGGGCCGATATGAGCGATCAAGGAGGCATTCTGTTCGTGGAAAGTAAAATACTCCCGATCCGCCACCCCTGCGCCCCTGTGCAGGTTGTCAAAAGAGGTCACCACCCAGTGACCGTGCTTGTCGAACAGGAACAGGCCATGCAATTGCTCAAGCGATTGCACACGTCGGGCAAAGGTTTGCTGCAAACGCGGCTGTACGGCGGGACCATAGCCATCGACCTGGATCCAATCCGCCAGGCTGGCCAACACCAGATCAGCTTGGAGAAAGGTGTCCTGGGCCTGCTGGGCCATGGCCCGGGTAAGAGTCGCCGAAGCGACGCGGGCCGACTCCAGGTCGTGGCTGCGGGACTGCTCCAACTGCAGGTAAAGCAAACCGCACAAGCACAGGCACACCGCCGCGATAAACGTCACCGCTGCCTTGAGCAACGGCAGGCGCTTCAAGGCACCGCCAGGGGCATGGAAAGGATCGAGAATAGGGATAGGCAAGCGAATTCCTGAAGGGGGCAAAACATGAGCGAATTCGCTCAAAGCCCCCAATATTCGTGAGCTTAGCCTACCGCTTGTGAGGCGGCAATTTGCCCGTGCAGCAGAGCCGATGGGTGGCTGCAGTGGATCCAAAAAACCGCCTGCCAGCCGATAAAAATGCCCTCTTCAGAACAAAGAAATTCCCTGTGGCCAGGTTTGCGACTCTCACCGTACCGGGGGCACCCGGATCTCCCCGGCCCGGCATTGTGTCCTGACGCCCCTGCCACACGCGGCGAACGCCAGGTCCTTGTCCATGCACACTCGCACTTCCGACAATTGAGGTCCGCTGCAAATCACCGCAATGCCGTCGGACGCAATGCCTGGATTGCTTTGGCGGAACAGCCGGATGATTTCATCAGCCTCGAAATAATACGAGGAGTTGAGCGGTTGCAGCTGCGGTGGGATTTTCACCGCGCCCAAGGCTTTGTCGGCAACCTCCAGGTAGCCCATGGCGCCCAGGCCACTGCAAGTGCCGTGCTTGGACCATTCATGCGCCATCAACTTGCGGGTGGGAAACAAGGTCAGGCCCTTCTGCTGCTCCGCCGCCGTCAACGGCACCTGGGGCGCACAGGATTGCGGCCAGCCGCCCCGAGTGTATTGCGGCCAGAGGCCATGGAGCACAAAGCCGTAACCCTTGCCGGAACACTGCGCATCCTTCTGGTGAGTCAGGCAGAACGTCGGCGACCAGGACAGCGCCAGCAAGTAGTAATCGAATACCCCTGCCACGGATTGAGTCCGTGCGTTGCCGGATTCGCGGGCATTGGCCGCGCCCATGGAACCCAGGGTCAGTACCACCAACGCGACAATGGCAAGACGTTGTTTCATTGACCCACTCCTTGGGGCGATTGTGCGAAAGCAAGATGATCGGGCGATGATTGTTTCAACCTTGTGTTTCAAATCTCTGAAGGGCTGTTTTTTACAAGCAAACCTTGCCGGGGGCTATCTAAATTGCGTAACGCCCCATAACGTAGATCGCCTTTGACTTTTACGTGCCCCGTCACCCATGAGCAAATCGACCCGAACCGATGACGAACAGCCCCTGACCCGACCCGACGCCGTCAGCCTGCGCGTGGCCTTCTGGTTCTGGCTCAAACTAGGCTTCATCAGCTTCGGCGGCCCTGCGGGGCAGATCTCGATCATGCACCAGGAGTTGGTGGAGCGCCGACGCTGGATTTCCGAACGACGATTCCTGCATGCCCTCAATTACTGCATGTTGCTGCCGGGGCCAGAAGCCCAGCAACTGGCCACCTACCTGGGCTGGCTGATGCACCGCAGTTGGGGCGGGATCATCGCCGGGGCATTGTTCGTACTGCCTTCGCTGTTCATCCTCATCACCTTGTCCTGGCTGTATGTCGCCTTTGGCGAAGTGCCGGTGGTGGCGGGCATTTTCTACGGCATCAAGCCAGCGGTAACAGCAATCGTGGTGCATGCCGCCCACCGGATCGGCTCCCGCGCACTCAAGAACAATTGGCTGTGGGCGATCGCTGCGGCGTCCTTCACGGCGATATTTGCCTTCAACGTGCCCTTCCCGCTGATCGTGCTGGGCGCCGCCGTCATCGGTTACCTGGGTGGTCGCTGGGTACCGGAAAAATTCAGCCTGGGCGGCCACGATGACAAGCACCAATCCTTCGGCCCGGCATTGATCGACGATGACACCCCGCCCCCGGAGCACGTCCGGTTCAGCGCTTTCAGGCTCGCCCGGCTGGCGATAATCGGTGCCCTGCTGTGGACGTTGCCAATGGGCCTGCTGACCGCGGTGTTCGGCTGGGAAGGCACGCTGACGCAAATGGCCTGGTTTTTCACCAAGGCTGCATTGTTGACGTTCGGCGGTGCCTATGCGGTTTTGCCCTACGTGTACCAGGGTGCCGTCGGACACTTCGGCTGGCTGACGCCGACACAAATGATCGACGGCCTGGCCCTGGGCGAAACCACGCCCGGGCCGCTGATCATGGTCGTGGCCTTCGTCGGTTTCGTCGGAGGCTACGTGATGCAGGTGTTCGGTCCCGAACAGGCGTTTCTCGCCGGGGCCGTCGCGGCCACACTGGTGACCTGGTTCACGTTCCTGCCCTCATTCCTGTTCATCCTGGCCGGCGGCCCATTGGTGGAGTCGACGCACAACACGCTGAAATTCACCGCGCCGCTGACTGCGATCACCGCGGCGGTGGTCGGGGTGATCCTCAACCTGGCGTGCTTCTTCGGTTACCACGTACTCTGGCCCAATGGTTTTGCAGGTGCCCTGGACTGGCCGTCGGCAATCATCGCAATCGCAGCGGCCGTTGCGCTGTTTCGCTACAAGCTGGGGGTGATCCAGGTGTTGATCGCGTGCGGGCTGGCTGGGCTGGCGGTGCACTTGCTGCGCTAGACGAGACGTTTGCCCAGGTAGGTCGCCGAAGCCGGGCACAAGGTTTTGAATTGGGCCGTCGCACCGATCGAAGCAGGCGCCAGCGATCGGTCCCGCGCCTGATAGCCCTGGCCGGTAAAAAACGCGGCGGCACTGTCAGTCAGCAGATGGAGCTGCCCTACAGCCTCACGTTTTGCAAACGCCTCGATAGCGGCCAACACCGCCGCGCCAACGCCCTTCCCCCGCTGTCCCTCGAGGACAACCAGCGAGCGCAGCAACCGGTCAGCCCCCTCCCCCTCGATGCCACCAAACGCCACAACAACATCTTGGTCGCTGAAGCTGAAGAACTGTCGACCGGGATACGCCAGATCGTCGATGGGTAGACCGGCCAGGGTGAGCGCATCGCGCAAAGGTCCCAGGTCGTTGTTGCTCAGAACTATCATGCGCATGGTGGGTGCTCGGTCCTGTGTGCTGTCCTGATCATCGGGGCATTCCCGAATTTGGTTACAACTCACGGGGTGAATCGGAAGGTGAAGTTCAATAGGATTGCTCAAAAGTAAGCCACTGGCGTACATTAGCAATGATTTTTATTGAAACTCCAATTTTTACCCGTCGAGTCAAAGAACTGATGGATGACGATGATTTCGCTGTCCTACAGAAAATACTGGTCCGTGATCCTTCCGCTGGCGATGTAATGGAAGCCACTGGAGGGATCCGAAAGATCCGCATCGCAGCCAAAGGCCATGGCAAACGGGGTGGGGCCAGGGTGATCTACTACCACTTCGTCCATGCCTCGCGGATCGCGCTGTTGATGATATACCCGAAAAATGAACAGCAAGATTTGACTGTCGATCAACGCACAGCATTAAAAATGATTGTCGAGCACTGGAGATAACCATGAGCAAATTTTTCGATGAGCTGATGGAAAGCGTACAACAGATGGATGAAATCGTCCGAGGCGAACGCCAGCCGTCCCGGGAATTCATCGTCGACGCGTTGCAAGTGAAAGAAATACGCAAGGCTACCGGCCTGACCCAAGCCAAATTCGCAGCACTGATCGACGTCCAATTGGGCACGCTTCGCAATTGGGAGCAAGGACGACGCGAGCCAACCGGCCCCGCCAAAGCGCTGCTGCGAGCGATTCATAATGATCCGAAACACGTGATCAGCGCCTTGGCAGTTTAAGTGTTACCGAATCTTAGTCACCGCTTACATGTCGTGAAGGCGCTTGCTCCCCATACCACCCCATGACCCAGCGCAAATGAACACCCCAGCCCATCAGCTAAGCTCAACCTATCATCACGACAGGGAATCGACATGAGCAAGGCAGACGAGCTAGCGGCCAAACTGAGGAAAACCCAGCAAACCCGCGCGGATACCGACAATTGCGCCGACCTGGCGATCGAACACTGGCCCGCCCAGGTCTACGAACTGTATCGCCAGATCGAAATCTGGCTGGCGCCCGTGTGCGAGGCGGGCCTGGACATTCGGCGCAACCCCACCCATGTATTTGAAAGTCATTCCAGCGGTTCGACGTACAGCTACGCCATCGATCAACTGGTGATCGAAGGCAATCATCAGCGCATTTCATTCGACCCCATTGCACGTTTCTCGTCCAAGGGAGAGGGATGTATTGAAGTTCATATGAAGGGGCAGGAACACTGCATCGTGCGCAAACTTGGCGAACATGGTGAATCGCTCTGGCATATCCAGGCACTGCGCCTGAGCGGACAACCGTGTCCAGAACCCGCCATGCTGGACGAGGACACCTTGCTCGCGCTGGTAGAGCAAGGCCTGGGGCTTTAACGCAAATGGGCGACCCTTGAGGTCGCCCTTTCAATTGTGTTTACACCAGGTCCTTCCTCGACTGACGGATATTTATCTCAACCCACCGTGCTGTAGGGCGTTGCTTGTGTAGTCGATGAAGATTCCCGAACCGCTGACCGAGCAGCCAGCACCGCAAGAACAGCGGCAACACCCAACACCGCCGCACTGGTTTCGAAGGTCGCGCAATAGCCACTCAGGTCGAACAGAAGGCCGCCCACTGTCGCGCCCGCGGCGATGGCGAGCTGGACGATCGCCACCATCAGACCGCCGCCGGCTTCGGCATCTTCCGGTAGCGTTCGCGAAAGCCAGGTCCACCAACCTACGGGCGCCGCCGTGGCCACCAGGCCCCAAAGGCCGAGCAGGAAGGTCGCGATCGTTATCGACCCGCCGAACCCCACCAGGGCAATGGCAATTGCCGCCATCAACAGCGGGATGACGATGAGCGTCCGATAGAGGTTGTTTTTCAAGCAGACCCCGATCAGAAAGGTGCCCAGCAGACCCGCCACACCGATCACCAGCAGCATGAAGGACAGCATGGAAACACTCACCTGTGTCACCGTTTCAAGGAACGGACGCAGGTAGGTGAACAACATGAACTGGCCCATGAAAAATGTGCTGACCGCCAGCATGCCCAGCGCGACCGGTGCCCGGGTCATCAACTTGAAGACATTGGTGCCGCCCCGCTTCGCCTGCGAAGGCATGGAGGGCAGGCGTAGCAGGAGCCAGACCAGGGCGATGGCGGCGACGGGCACGATACAGAAAAACGCGCCACGCCAACCGATGATCGCCCCCAGGAAACTGCCCAGCGGCGCAGCGACCACCGTCGCCAAGGCATTGCCGCCATTGACGATGGCCAGAGCCTGCGGAACCTGATCGTCCGGCACGAGCCGCATGGCCGTGGCCGCCGACAACGACCAGAAGCCGCCAATCGCCACGCCGATCAACGCGCGACCGAGCATGAATACCGGGTAATTCGGCGCGAACGCCACCACGGTGCCTGAAACGATCATCAGCAATGTCAGCCCCAGGAGAAGCCATTTGCGATCGACCTGGGCGGCAATCGAGGCGATGAACAGACTGGTGATCAGGGCAAAGGCGCCAGAGACGGCAATGCCTTGGCCGGCCTGCCCTTCGCTGACGTGAAGATCGGCCGCTACCGGCGTCAGCAAGCTGACCGGCATGAACTCCGAAGCAACCAGCACGAACGCGGCGAGCGACATGGCAAGTACCGCGCCCCAGGCGGGCGGGTCTTGTGACAATGGGTTATCGGTCATTGAATGACAATCCTGTATTGCTTGATGGATCTGTGGGAGCGAGCTCGCTCGCGATGACGGCGGCACATCCAACACCACCGCCTCAGGCAGACTGCTAACGCGAGCAATCCGTTGACGCGTCTATCAGCCGGTCGAAGTCGCGTTATCGACCGCGAAGCGATACTCGACGTCGCCCTGGAAGACGCCTTGGTGAATTGAGTGAGGGAGTATTTTCAGCGCTCGATCCGGCCGGCCGTTAACGCATTACGCTGAGATGCTTGCCTGATCCTATGAGTTCTTCCGTCGCGTATAGGCAGCGCTTCGTTTAGCACGTTAATGTTCTGCCTATAGCGCTTGAGCCGAGATGACACCCGGAGCCGACATGGCCGCCCAACGCCGATCCGTACAAGAGACATTGACCGCCGTCATTAGCGCCTGGACACCACACCCGGGCGACTTCGAAACGCCCATTCCCGGCCTCGCCCTCTTCCGGCGCGAAGCCCCGGCGCCGCCAGTGATTTGCATGATCGAACCGAGCATCGTGCTGGTGGCCCAGGGCGAGAAGCAGGTGTGGATCGGCGGCGAAGCCTATGGCTACGACACCGGGCGGTTCCTCATGACCTCCCTGGACATCCCGGCCAATTCCGAAGTGCTGCAGGCCAGCCCGGAACAGCCCTGTCTGGGCCTGGTCCTGAGGCTCGACTTGCGCATGGTGGCCGATCTGATCGCCCAAGGCAGCCTGCCGCCGCCGCGTGATCGAGCGGTCGGGATCGGCGCGGGAATCGGCACCGCGACTCCCGACTTGCTGGCGCCATTCGCACGCCTGCTGGGGTTACTGGATGAACCCGATGCGATCCCCATACTGGCGCCGTTGATCCAGCGTGAGATTCACTACCGGCTGCTGCTCAGCGACCAGGCTGCCCGACTGCGGCAGATCGTTTCGGTCGATAGCCAGGGTTACCGGATCGCCAAGGCCATCGACTGGTTGAAATTGAACTACACCGAACCCGTGCGCGTAGACGACCTCGCGGCGCGGGTGCAAATGAGTGCGCCGACGTTTCACCACCACTTCCGTCAGCTCACGGCGATGAGCCCACTGCAATACCAGAAGTGGCTGCGGTTGAACGAAGCAAAACGCTTGATGCTCAATGAACACGTGGACGTGGCGAGTGCGGCCTTCAAGGTGGGCTATGAAAGCCCTTCCCAGTTCAGCCGCGAATACGCCCGTTTGTTTGGTGTGCCGCCCAAGCGGGACATTGCGGCGTTGCGCGGGCCGGCCAACCACACCAAGGTGATTTGATAGATTCAGGTTTGACTCATTGTGGCCTGACTCATTGTGGCGAGGGAGCTTCCCCCCGCTGGGCTGCGTAGCAGCCCCTTTTGTGAGCGCTTCGCACTCAAGCGGGAGCAAGCTCCCTCGCCACAAGGGCCAAATTTCAACCATCAGGTAGCAGCAACATCCTTCGACGTTTTCAGAACACTCATCGGCTTGTCAGCCCTCTGCGCCAACGTCACACACTTCAACGCCAGAATCATCGTCGGATCAACCAGCGCCACCCTGTGCCCATTGATATCGAACGCATCGCAATGCGCCAGCACCAGCGGCAACTCCGTACACCCCAGGATCAACACCCCAGCCCCCAGCTCGCACAGATGCTCGGCCGCCAGCAACAGTTGCTCCTTGCAGAGCCCCTGTGTGAAGCCGGCCTTGATACCCCGCGGTCCGTAGATGGCGTCCATGACCATCGCCTGGTAATCGACACCTGGCGTGAGGACCTGGAGCCCGGCATGGCGCGCCGCCTGATGATAGACCTGGCTCTGCACCGTACCGGAAGTCGCCAGCAGGCCAATCGCCTTGCCCGAACCATAGGTCCGCGCGATCCACTCCACCGTCTCACTCAACATGTTCACGATGGGCACCCTCAGGTGGGCCTGGATCCGCTCGACGAAGGCATGGGCGGTGTTGCAGGGAATCGCAATGGCATTGGCGCCGGCACTTTCGAGACGTTTGCAGGTGGCATACATCGCCATCGTCGGGTCGGTTTCATCGCGCAGCAGGCTGGCCGTCCGATCCGGTATCTGCGGGTTTTGCTCGACCACCATCTTGATGTGGTCCTGGTCCTTTCCCGCCGGGGTATTGGCCACCACCTTGGCCATGAAGTCCACTGTGGCGGCAGGCCCGACACCTCCCACGATGCCCAGCTTGAAAGGTGGGCGCCTGGGCTGCTGGTCCAGCGTCGCGAAGTCGGCGTAGATCTCATTGATGTCCAGCACGGTGATCCCGCGACGCTGCAAGTCGGCACAAACCAGGGACAGCTCGGTCATGCCGGGCAGCATCACCGTCGCACCCTGGGCCTGCAATGAAAGACACGCCCGATAGACCGCCTCAAGCGGCACGCCTTCGAGATGACCGTCCTTGATGCCGTTGAGACCGTACATCGCCTCCATCAACCCCACTTGAGCGTCTGCGTCGGGGTAAACAATCCGGAAGTCTTTCCCGAAATATCGCTCGAACAATCCGCAATGGCGCACGAAGTCGGAGGCGATCACCCCCAACGTCGCCTGGGGCGGCACCGTGTGGCTGACGTGCCGGGTCAAGGCGGCCATCATGTCCAGCACGGGAATGCCCAGTTCCTCCTCGATTTCAGCGCGAAAGGTATGGCTGGCGAAGCATGGGAGCATCACCGCATCGAAGCCACTGTCCTCGAACGACTTGCACACCTGAAACACATAAAACTTGCGCGACGTCATGCTCGCGCCCTGGTCCAGCGGCAGCAGCACGTCCTTGAACGGGTGCTGTTCGAACAGGAAATGGTAGCGCCCCTGATCCTCGAGCACCGCCCGGGACTTGACCAACTTGAAGAACAGATCGCCTCCGGCCAGAGACCCAAGCCCACCGACGATGCCCAACTTGCGCACCACAGAAGCCTTGTGACTCGACTTCGCTTTAGCCTTCATGAACGTATCCTCAAGCCACCGGCACCGGCTCGGATCGCGACCGAACCGGGGCACCTGCGCCCTCGTCCTCGTCGGCCTCTTCGTGGGGTTCGGACTTGGCGACAACCGCCGTCGCAATGCTGTTACCCACCACGTTGGTGGCGGTGCGGGCCATGTCGAGGAACTGGTCGATGCCGATGATCAACAGCAGCCCCGCCTCGGGAAGATTGAACATCGGCAACGTGGCCGCGACCACAACCACCGAAGCTCGGGCGACACCGGCCATACCCTTACTGGTGACCATCAGCGTCAGAAGAATCAGCAACTGCTGCGTGAAACTCAAATCAATGTTGTAGGCCTGGGCGATAAACAGGATGGCGAACGCCTGATACATCATGGAACCGTCGAGGTTGAACGAGTAACCGAGAGGCAACACGAAGCTGGACACGCGTTTGGGCGCACCAAACTTCTCCAGTGCCTCGATGGTTTTCGGGTAGGCGGACTCGCTGCTGGCGGTGGAAAAGGCCAGGAGAATCGGTTCGCGGATGAGCTTGCCGAGGTGGAAAACCGAGCGACCAAGGAACAGGTAACCGGCACCGAACAGCAGCGCCCAGAGAATCAGGATTCCCAGGTAGAACTCAGCAATCAGCTTGCCGTAATCCACCAGCAGGCCAAGCCCCTGGGTGGTAATGGCCGAGGCGATGGCGGCAAATACCCCAATCGGCGCGAACGCCATCACGTAATCAGTGATCTTGAACATCACCTTCGCCAGCTCTTCGATGCAATCGGTGATACGGGTGTAACCCGCCCGTTTCACGCCGGCCAGTGCAAAGCCGAAGAACAGCGAGAACACCACGATCTGCAGGATCTCGTTGTTGGCCATCGCTTCGGCAATGCTGCGCGGAAACACATGACCGATGAACGCCTTGAGACTGAAGTCGCCGGTGTTGACCGGCACGGCCGCCGTTGCGTGCTGGGCCACGTCCATGTTCAGCCCGGCACCGGGTTGAAACAGGTTGACCAGCCCCATGCCGATCAGCAGCGAGACGACCGAGGCGGTGACAAACCAGGCCATCGCCCGAGCCCCGATCCTGCCGACGGAACGGGAATTACCCATGCTAGCGATACCACCGACCAGCGTCGCAAAAACCAGCGGCGCGATGATCATCTTGATCATGCGCAGGAAAATATCAGTGACCATCGAGAAGTAACTGGCGATCTCTTTGGCACTTTGCTCGCTCCCTGCGAAATGGTGACACGCCCAACCAACAAGTACGCCCAGGGCAATGCCCATGGCAATTCGACGTGGGAGCTTATTCTTCTTCACGGAGCTGTCCTCAAGTAGTTCTTGGAGTTTTTTTACTTGGCAGGATCGATTCTAAGGAGCCGATTCGCAGAGATGATGAGTAATCCTGCTAACCCCATGCGCTTTTGGAATAGTTAGCGAAAGGCCGCGCTATGTCGGGAGATTGCGCAGTAAAATCGCGCTCTCACAGGGGGAGTTTCTCGATATGCAACTCAAATGGCTGGATGATCTTCTGGCGATTGGCGAATGGAAAAACTTCTCCCGCGCCGCCGAGGTTCGTTGCGTGACGCAATCGGCCTTGTCCCGGCGTATCCGCTCACTCGAGGAATGGGTGGGCGTCAAGCTGGTGGACCGGGGCACCTACCCTGTCCAACTCACCCCCGCGGGAGTCACCTTCTGCGATGAAAGCCGAGAGGCCCTCGCCGGACTACTGAGGTTGCGCTCGACGCTGCGCGACGTGGAACGAATGCCCGGACGCTCGATCCAGATCACCGCCGGCCACAGCCTGTCGATGACCTTCCTGCCCAAGTGGCTCTCGCAGTTCCAGCAACACAACGAACAGTTCAACGCCCGGGTGGTGGCCGCCAATATTCATGACGCCGTCATTGCACTGGAGGAAGGCAGTTGCGACTTGATGATGGTCTATCACCATCCGCTTGCCCCCATCCTGCTGGACCCCGAGCGTTTTGGCAGCCTGGTGCTCGGCCACGATGCGTTCATACCCTTGTGCGCGCCCAACCGCAAGGGCGAACCACTGTTCCGCCTGCCCGGACGCGCCGGCAAACCGGTGCCCTACCTGGCCTACACGGCAACGACGTTCCTGGGGCGCGTCGCGGACATCGTCATCAACAACGGCCCTGAACCGATCACCCTGGAACGCTGTTACGAAGCGGACATGGCGATGCTACTGATGCGCATGGCCATCGAGGGCTACGGCGTGGCCTGGCTGCCGCAGAGTGCAGTGGCCGACGAGTTGGAGCGTGGACTGTTGGTGCGGGCCGGTAGCGAGCAATGGAGCACGCGATTGGAGATTCGCTCGTACTGTGCGATTGCCAATCGCAACCCAACGATGCGTAAGCTGTGGAAAACCCTGGAAGGCGCTTCGCTGCAGCGACTGGGCAACGCACCCGCTGCGCCAGAAGGTGCGAACTGATCGGTGGAGGCTACGCGTTCAAGCCGATCCAGCCGTGGATGCCCACGTAGAGACCGACGCCGATGATCAATACACTGGACAAGTAAGGTGCCCGGCGAGCAACGGTGCCCAGCCAAGGCCAGCGATTGGAAGCCTGTCGTGCACCAATGGCCGCCGCAGCCCCCACGGTCACCAGGGTAATCGCCAGGCCGATGCTGAAGCACAGGACGAGCAGGCCACCCAGCGCGACCTCTTTGACTTGCAAGCACAGCAGCAGCACGGTAATGGCCGCGGGGCAAGGAATGAGCCCGCCCGTCAGGCCGAACACGATGATCTGGCCGGTGGTGACCTGCCGATTGGTGAAGCGCTTACGGATATCGTTGGCATGTGCCTGCTCGTGGGCATCCTGATAGCCCTCCAGCGACAGCACCAGGCCTTTGGGTTCGGGATGCCCGTGGTCATGTTCGTGGTGGTGATCGTGATCGTGATCGTGATCGTGATCGTGATCGTGATCGTGATCGTGATCGTGATGATGGTGGTGGTCATGTCCCTGTTGGAACCTGAACATCCGCTCGCCACGCCAGGTACGCCACAGCATCCACAGCGCGATGGCAACGATCAGCGCAGCGGATGCCAGTTGGAAATACGGCTCGGTGGTTTCAGCGTCCAACCCCTGGCCCAGGTACATGCCGCCGATGGCGACCAGCCACACCACGACGGTGTGGGACAGCGTCGCCGCCAGGCCTAGCAACACTGCCTGTTTGACCGAGCCCCGAATCGCCACGATAAACGCCGCCATCATGGTTTTCGAATGACCAGGCTCCAGGCCATGCAAGGCGCCCAGCAAGATAGCGCTGGGGAAATACAGCCAGGCGTGCGTGCCACCCTGTTGCAGCAATTCAGCAAAATTGGGCATGTCAGGCCTAGAGGTACTTGGTGATTTGTTTGAAGGCTTCCAGCGGCGCGCGCTCGCCTTTATTCAACGACGAAACGGTGTCCTCCAGGCAGTGATCTATGTGATCCTGGATCAACGTCCGCTTGGCCTGGCATACCGCTTTCTCCACCGCATGCAACTGCTGGGCGATATCGACGCACTCACGGCCCTCTTCGATCATCGTGATAATGCTGCGCAAATGACCGTCCGCGCGCTTGAGACGTTTGATGATCGCCGCATGGCTTTGGTGGGGATGTTCGTGGTCGTGCTCAGTCATGGTTTGAGCCTTGGGTTTCGATGAATTTACGCTCGCCATCCTATCCCCCCAGGGGGGATATAAGCAAACCCATCGAAACGCAGATCAAACCGTCATCAACCATCTACTGCGCCAGGCCTGCTATCAAAGATTGCTCACAATCTGGAATAGTCAGCCCGAAAACGGCCTCGCACAGTCAAACCTGATTCGTCCAGGCGCAACGTAGGCCACGCCAACGGGATGGGCTATAATCCGCCCACCAGCGCGATTTGAGGTCCAGCCCATGGGCAATATCAGCCTTGAAACCAAAAAGGCCTATGCCGCCAGGACGCGTAGATCCAACTACGCGGCCAGCCTCCGTCTGGAAGGTTTCAAAACGACCTTCGCGGACGGCGAACGCAAAATGCCAACGCGTGAAGAGGTCTTGAAGGCCTTCGCCCAGACCAGAACCTGATGGCTGACAAATATGGAGTCGGTGAAGACGCTTACTGCTACCCCGGCTCCGCGGTCCTTCGCAACAAACTCGATATCCGTGACGAACCGACCCTAAGCGAAGCCGAACAACAGCTCTCGGCCATCGCAGCGGACAACGTCGAATTCAGCCCTCCTCCCTACAACCTGGCCTACCTTCAAAACATTCATCGAATCCTCTTTTCGGACCTGTTCGAATGGGCCGGCGAGTTGCGCACCGTTGGCATGTCCAAACAAGCCACCCGCTTTTGCCAACCCCAGTACATGCAAGCGGAAGCCAACAAGATCTTCATGAGCATGGCGGCGGCCAACTGGTTCGAGGGCATGGAGCGGGCTGAGCTGATCGTCGCCGTTGCAGAGGCCTATTCCGACATCAACGTCGTACACCCCTTCCGCGAAGGCAACGGTCGTGCGCAACGCATCCTGTTTGAACACCTCATCATGAATGCCGGGTTTGAAATCAGTTGGTGGGGGATTGAGAAGGACGAGTGGATCTTTGCCAACATTGCGGCTTATAACGGCGTCATGGGGCCTATGGAGCAGGTTTTTGAGAAATGTATCGGGCAGGCGATTCAAGCTTGACCGTACAACGTTATTCCCTCGCTCACCGACTTACGGTTTATTTCGCCAAGTGATACAGTCATCGCCAATCAACATCTGCTGAAGCACTGAGAATGTACAGGACGAGATCTTTCCCACCCAACAAAAAAGGTCGCGACTTTGTGGTGGGCGACATTCACGGGCATTTCAAACTTCTAACAGCAGCCTTGAACAAACTAGACTTCAACACTGAGCTGGATCGCATCTTTTCCGTGGGAGACCTTATCGACCGCGGCCCCGATTCCATGGACGTATTGAACTGGCTTAAAAAGCCGTGGTTCCATGCCGTGCGCGGCAATCATGAACAGATGCTTATTGACTGCATTTCCGGCCATGGTGACATACCCCGACATATCCGAAACGGTGGTGCCTGGCTCTACGAGTTACAACCAACCGTCCAGCATGAGCTTTTAAAAGCCATGCTGGCACTGCCATTGATTATTGAAATCAATTCAGCAAACGATCAAACAATTGGAATAGTCCATGCCGAAGTTCCTGTCATAAGGAGTAATGATGACTGGCAAGAAGCTAAAGATGCTATCACTGGAAAATCGGGGGCACAGCATCAGCGACAAGCCTTGAAGACAGCCCTGTATGCCAGAGAAAAAATCGAGCAAAACGACCGCACGCCCATTAAAGGAATAGACCGACTCTATGTTGGTCATTCAACAGTACCCAGCATTATGCGCTTGGGCAATGTCGTATATATCGACACTGGCTGCGCATTTTCCGATGGTGAGTTAAGCCTGGTTGATATCCAAACCGAATCCATCATTAGTATGAGCATGAGCCAGTGAGACAAGGTATCGCTCTGCTTAGTTTTTTTGAGGTGAAATCGCTATCAGATGAAGTGACCGAGACTACTAGGGCGCGTAGCAGGCGATTCCGTTTGAAACCAAAGGCTCTGCAGCCCTAGCGATTCTGCAATCGATTCTCGCTCATAATTTAGGGAAGTTTCCTACGCACCAATTTCTTGCTGAATTTTTGTCAGGAAGCCTATAGTTCCGGCGTCCCCCCACAGCAGTGACTCGGGTTTGTGGCAGGCATATTGATACAAAAAATCTAAGTGTTTGCGGAATAAGTCAGCCTCCGCACAAAAAATAGTGGTCGTCGTCGGCCAATGAATTGACTACTTGATTTTGTACGATAAATTTCGTACAACTGACACGGAGTGACGTCGGCGCATGGGTTTCAAAGCGGCAAAGTCGGCCCTGATCAAGGCGCTTAAGAATGGGGACTTCCAGCATGAAGCGCGGGGCAGCATCACCGTCAAAAACCTCTTGGCGACCGGTCAGGTAACCCCCCAGGAGGTAATCAGCATCGTTGCACGATGCGATGGCTCCCACCACTCGTGCTCCGAGCACCATCAGGTAAAAGGCGTGGATGTTCACCTGATCAAATACAGCGGTTGGTACGTAAAATTCTACGTAATCGCACCAGATGTATGGTTTATCAGCGTTCATCAATGAGTTAATGACTATGAAGTTTTATCAAGAGGGCGATAAGAGTCGAGCGATCTGCAGTCACTGCGAAGGCTTGGTGCAGACGACATTTACCCGCAGAAACGTACCATTCGACGATGGTCTCGGTGAGGCAAAGGGCGTTTTGGTTTCAGTGTGTGACGTATGTGATCAGGTCGTAGGGATACCCGCGCAGTCCACTCCGGCAATCAAAGCGGCTAGAGAAGCTGCAGTCGTATCTATCGAAACGAGGCTCCCTGCTTCGTATCTTGATCGATTGGATCAGGCTATGCACGTAATCACCACTGCCGCTGCGACTAAACATCGAAAAATGTTCTTAAGCCTCTATATCGATTTTTTAGCTAGGGAACAGCGAGCTGGAGAAAGGACAATTTTCACTTGGGGCCAAGCCGCATGCACTGCTGTCGACGAGGAAACTCATCTCGATCATTTATTCAACGTCTGCCCTCACAAAGAAGAAAGCAAAAGATTGTCATTGAAGCTGAACGCGCATATCGCCTCTGAGCTGGACGATCTCCAGACCCGGTCGCAGTTAAGTCGGACGGACTTTATAAAACACATGATCTGTCAGATGCAAAATGACGTAGTAACCAGCCCAAAAGAGAAGCTTGTACAGGAGTTAACTTTATTTGCGAGAGCCGCTGTATAAACACCGTATACGAATCAACTTTTTGGCTATCTGACCATTACGAGCAGATCAAAACGACAGGTCCCTCACTTCCCCCTCTAACTCTGATAAACTGCGGCTCCCTGCCTTGTTGATTCAGATTCCTCCCAATGCTCCTACAAACGTAACTTCTTCGCTTTGCAGCAATTTCCAAGCAAGCCGTAATAACTGCCTGACAGGGACACTACCGGCACTTTGCTTTTTTTTCTCGAAAGGAGTCGAAACCATGCCAAGTGAATACCCGCCTGCATCTGCTGAATTTGTGCAAGTTTCAGTTGCTGATTGAGTCAACACAAATTGATTACCTACAAACGTGCCGGAAACCGGCCTGGTAGGACAGAGCCCCGCGCTCCAAAACGAAGACCCAAGCCCTACCCAGGGTTAATGCAAAGTCGATCGGCAAAGGCGGACGTACGGAGGAGTAGGCACCCGAAGAAGGTTAAGTAAGTGCCATTCGAGTCAGAAACGTAACCGATTGTGTGCGTTCGGCAGGATGCCCGGAAAAGGCTAATTTTGACTACAGACTGGAAGAACTTCGAGCCAAGACTACAATCCTGAATGTTTAATGTAGAACATCAGGCGGTATGGATTACAGTACTTACTATTGGATCTTGCTGGCCTTATTGAATCTGATCGATGGGAGCGCTATGAGCGGATTATATACTAAGGGACCAAAAATAATTTCCACGACCGCCCTAGGGGCAGCGCAAGTTAGCCGGATAAAGATCAGCCCCAGCAGCAATGCCATTTTTAGTGGTCCCTTGCGAGATGTATTGAAGAATCATGCAAAAGAAAAGGCCAGGCACTACTTTCTATTCATCAAATATGTTCAGATCACCTGCGATTACCTATCTGAAATTGACAAAATCAAGGCCAGTTCTCTAACGACGGATAATGCAATTCAAAAAACGGCAACACATCAGGTTGGCAAAGGATCCTATGATGCAAAGCATTATAAAGGGGATGATGGGAAATACACTGGATCATCTCAGGGTAGATTTGATGTAAAAGCTATCGATATTTTGAATAGGCAATCTACTGGTCAGATCGATACCGTCGCTGCTCACTATAACAATCTTGGTCTCACCCCTAAATTCTTGAGCACAATGAAAGAAATTATAGCTGAACACCCTAACCGCAAGGTTCTGAAGAAGCTCAATGAAATTTGTATCGCGTTGTGCGCGGGCACTAGCATTCTCCCAAAGGAAATAAATCTTGGCCCTGAGAAGATTATGGATAGGCTTCAGCGCGAACACTACGAGTACTTTCAAAAAAGCGGAGGATCGCTCCTCTCACAAGAAAGCATTGATAATTACGTCGATAAAGGCACGGCTCAAATTTCAAATTGGGGAGGTCGCAATCACAAAGGTACTGAGATAGGACAGTTGATGGAACCGTATAAAGCCGGCTTGGCTGAAACTCGTATTATTCTTTATCCCCAAGCGATGAGGTCGATCGAATACTTCCTCCAGGACATGATAGAAGCTGAGGATTACACCTTAGGCTCAAGCCTTCAGGATCTGTCGGACCGATACCTTCAGAAAACCGAGTCAGGTAAAGGAATACGGGTACCCAGACATGAGAGCGTTCAGAAGTTGATCGATGAGTTTCAGGTCGTGCGCAGGATAAATAGCGGCGCCCTATTAGGCCCAGGGTCCACTGTCGCCGAGTGATCCGTTGCAGTAAACACCTGATTGAGGGCTCCCGCCGCCGACGCGGGCGTGACCCAATATGGCGCTGCGAATGAAGACATTTGCAACATGTGACCGGCATTGCCAGTATCAGTCCCAGCTTTCTGGATGCGGCAGGGTATAGGGCTGGTCTCTGTCCTCGTGCAGGCTGCGCAGTTAAATGAGTGGTGGCTGGCGGGGGATGTAGATAGGGATTCGACCCCCTGCTTGCATCCTCCCCGGCCGATTCAGGCCGCTGAATTCGGCTACGCCTGTACGGCTCCACCCACCTTGCTCATCCGCCACTGTGCAAACTCCACCAGCTTCTGGCTAGTCAGGGCCGAGTCGTCGAGGTCGCCCAACCAAGTATCCTTGATAGCCTTCAACGTCGCGCTCTTGGTCTTGCCCAGAGGCCGGATTTTCTCGTACTCGTCCAGGCACTGCTCGATCATCTTCCTGATCGTCATACCCTTACGGTTTGCGCGCTCAATCGCACCAGGCTCAGCCAGTTCGGATTCGCGCTTGCGTGCCCAGGCCCGCGCCGCCTGTTTTCGGGCGAAGGTCCGGCTCTCTTGATAGACTTGTACTCCGTCGCGTTTGATGCGGATCTGAGCCGTGTAGCTAACAGACCCATCCGCCAATTTTCTTGCCCTGATAGTTGCCATATCGAAAGTGGTACGCATCAGTTTAAAAGTGGTAAATCGTACCACCGAGCCCTAAAAAACGCCTGAAAGCGCCCGAAATCACGCCCAGAACACGTTGAGTAAAATGCTAGAAAAACAGAGCCTTAGCCCAGTAAATACGCGACCTACGCTGTCTCGACGCTTCAGTGTGGCCCCAATGATGGATTGGACCGACGCCCACTGCCGTTTCTTCCTACGCATCCTCTCCAAGCACGCCCTGCTCTACACCGAAATGGTCACCACCGGCGCGCTACTCAACGGCGACCACGAACGCTTCCTGCGCCATCACCCATCCGAACACCCCCTGGCCCTGCAACTGGGCGGCAGCGTGCCTGCCGATCTGGCTGCCTGCGCGCGTATGGCCCAGGAGCACGGTTACGACGAGGTGAACCTCAACGTCGGCTGCCCCAGTGATCGGGTGCAGAACAATATGATCGGCGCGTGCCTGATGGGGCATCCGGGGTTGGTGGCCGATTGTGTGAAGGCGATGCGCGATGCGGTGTCGATTCCGGTGACGGTCAAGCATCGCATCGGGATCAATGGGCGGGACAGTTACGAGCAGCTGTGTGAGTTTGTCGGGACGGTGCGTGAGGCCGGGTGCACGAGTTTTACCGTGCATGCGCGGATTGCGATTCTGGAGGGGTTGTCGCCGAAGGAGAATCGCGACATCCCACCGCTGCGTTATGACGTGGCCGCGCGGTTGAAGGCGGATTTTCCGGAGTTGGAGATTGTGCTCAACGGCGGGATCAAGACGCTGGAGGCCTGCCACGAGCATCTGCAGACGTTCGACGGTGTGATGCTGGGGCGCGAGGCGTATCACAACCCGTACCTGCTGGCCGAGGTGGATCAACAGCTGTTCGGCAGCACCGCGCCGATCATCAGCCGGGCCGAGGCGCTGGCGCAGTTGCGGCCTTATATCGCCGATCATTTGGCCGCCGGTGGCGCAATGCATCACATCACCCGTCATGTGCTCGGGCTGGGTACCGGTTTTCCAGGGGCGCGGCGGTTTCGGCAGTTGTTGTCGGTGGATATCCACAAGACCAAGGATCCGCTGGCGCTGCTCGACCAGGCGGGGCAACTGCTGGAAGGGCGTTAACCGTCACTTGCTTTGAACCTGCGCGCTGTTTTGGCATCGTATCTACCGATACCGCCCCGGCCTTTCAAACAGCCGTTTTCAGGTTGTTGCCGCTGGGGCCCGTCGATCCCCCTTCACGCCCTTGAGTGGCTGCCAGCCCTCGGGTAATGTCAACGGACCCATAGGACAGAGCACGCTCATGACTTCCAAGCTGGAACAACTCAAACAGTTCACCACCGTCGTGGCCGACACCGGCGACTTCGAGGCCATCGCCCGCGTCAAGCCCGTGGACGCTACCACCAACCCTTCCCTGCTGCTCAAGGCGTCGGCCATTCCAGGTTATGCCGAGCAGTTGAACGCCTGCGTGGCGGACTGCAAGGGCGATGTGGGCCTGGCCAGCGACCGTTTTGCCGTGGCGGTTGGGCAAGAAATCCTGAAAGTGATCCCGGGGCGTATTTCCACTGAAGTGGACGCGCGCCTGTCGTTCGACACCGAGGCCATGTTGAAGCGTGCGCATCGCCTGATCGATCTGTACGAAAAGGCCGGCATTGGTCGCGAGCGCGTGCTGATCAAGATCGCTTCCACCTGGGAAGGTATTCGCGCCGCCGAGCAGTTGGAGCGTGAAGGCATCCAGTGCAACCTGACCCTGCTGTTCTCCTTCGCCCAGGCCGCCGCCTGCGCCGATGCCGGGGTGTTCCTGATTTCGCCGTTCGTGGGCCGTATCTACGACTGGTACAAGAAAGCCAATGGCAACGACTATACCGGCGCTGATGATCCAGGCGTGCAGTCGGTGACGCGCATCTACAACTACTACAAGGCCAATGACTACAAGACCGTGGTCATGGGCGCGAGCTTCCGCAACCTCAACCAGATCGAGCAACTGGCCGGCTGCGACCGCCTGACCGTCAGCCCGGACCTGCTGGAAAAACTCGCCGCCGACGAAGGCAAGCTGGAGCGCAAGCTGGCGCCAGGGCAAGCCGGGGAAGCGCGCTTGATTCTCAATGAAGCGCAGTTCCGCTGGTTGTCCAACGAGGACGCCATGGCGACCGAGAAACTGGCAGAAGGTATTCGTCAGTTTGCCCGGGACCAGGAGAAGCTGGAGGCGTTGCTGCAAGCCAAGCTTTGAGCTGATTCACAAGGCGTGCAAAAAGGGCGAACCTTGGTGGGTTCGCCCTTTTTTATGTGGCTTGGCCTGAGGGGAATGGCGGATCGATAAACGCTATCGCGAGCAAGCCAGGTGACTGCATTCCAATGAGGGAGCGAGCTTGCTCCGGGCGGCGTTCCGACGATGAGGCCGGTCAGCCTAAGCAAAACCCAGAGGTCAAGGCCCTTCCAGCGCATTCACCAGGTCATGAAAAGCTTCACGATTGGAATCGTTAAGCCCCATCAGGATCTTGTGGGCTTCGAGCACCTTGATCCGCACTTCTTCTTCGGACTGGTCCTGGTCAGGCAGGTCGTCCAGGCATTCCGGGCACGGCACAGGGTCGCCCACGATGTTGAACACCTGGTCGAAGCCCATCGATTGCAGTAGACGGGTAATGTCGTTGTGGGTGGTGACGACAGTCGGCAGCAGGCCGACCTTCTGCCGCGACAGGATCGACAGTTTGGCCAGCAGGCCCAATGTGGTGCTGTCGATGCTGCGGGTTTCGGTCAGGTCGATCACGATGGCGTTGAAATTCAACGAAGTGAAGATCCGCTCAATAGTCGCATCCAGCGCCGAACACAGAGTCAGGCGCACTTCACCGACAAACTTCAGGACAAAGGTGCCGTCCTGCTCGGCGAACTGGATTCTACCGGTACTCATCAAAGGTTCCTGCTCAACACTAACAGGGCGATATCATCCGGCATCTCCCCGAGCGTGGCTAATCCAAACACTTGACGCAAGCCTTCCAGGCTGCCGCCCGCTGCACTCACCCGTTCAGGCAAGGCCGCTTCTTTCTCTTTGAGTGTAGGTTCTGTCAAAAGGTCCAAAATGCCATCAGACATCAGCGTCAGGCTGAATGTCGGTGGCAATTCCAGTACGTGGTCTTCGTAGGTGGCCTCGTTGAACAGGCCCACCGGCAAACCACGCCCTTCCAGGTAACGCACACTGTCTGGTGTATACAACACAGGCAAAGGCAGGTGGCCGCCGATGCTATAGGTCAACAAACCAGTCTCCTCGTCGATGACTCCACCGACCATTGTGACGTGTTTGCCCAGCTTACAACTGATCAGGCCTCGGTTGATATGCCCAAGGACCTCAGAAGGCTTGAATTCTGGCAGAGTGCCATTACGCTTGGACTCGAACAACAGGCGCGTGGTCATGAACTTCAACAGCACCGTGACGAATGCCGAAGAAGCACCATGGCCGGAAACGTCCGCCAGATAGAACGCTACACGCCGCTCGTCGACCCGAAAATAGTCCACGAAATCACCCGACAGGTACAACGACGGGATGATCTGGTGGGCAAAACGGAAATCGTCGACGGTCCAGGGACTGACCGGCAGCATGTTCATCTGCACCTGGCGCCCAGCGTTCTGGTCTTCCTGCAACAGGTTCAGGCTGGCTTCCAGCTCGCGGTTGGCGGTTTCCAGCTTCTCGCGGTAGCGCTGGTTTTCCACCAACAGGCGCGAGCGGTCCAAGGCCCGGCGCACCGAGTGCTCGAGCACCGCAAGGTCTTCAAGGGGCTTGATCAGGTAATCCGCCGCGCCCAGGCGCAACGCCTCGACCGCGTCGTTCATCACGCCTGCGCCCGAAACCACGATCACCGGGGTCTGCGAGGAAATCTCGGTGACCTGGCGAATGAGTTCGAGTCCGCCCATCTGCGGCATGCGCAGGTCGCAGATGACCAGGTCGGGCTTGTCTTGCTCGAATACCTGAAGACCCTGTTGGCCATTGCTGGCCTGCAGGACGCTGAAACCACTGTCTTCCAAGTAGGCTGCGAGACTGGCTCGCACCACTTCGTCATCATCGATTATCAGCAGCGTGGCACTGGTTTTTGGCATGTGGGCAAACGGCGCCAGAATTAGGTTGGCGTAGCGGGCTGGACCGTCTGGCCTTGCACGCACTACTGGATTCGCTTTCTAGCCTCTCTGTCGTACCGGTTTCAGGCCTTTGCCCTACACACAACTACACCAGAGGTGCCCTTCTAAGGCGCAGACGGTACTCCCATCCGCGGGGCGTTTCAAGCTCAGGCAGATAGCCGCTTGCCGTCTTTATTTGTCAAAGTACAGAGAGTTATAAGAACCGAGCGAAGCGTAACTCAATGGAAGGATCAAACCCGCTCAAACACGACGCCAAAGCACAGAGGCGGCCTTTTTGGCCGCCTTCGTGGTTTTACAGGTCGGAATTAAAAATCGTCTTCGACCTGGCCATCCTTGACCTTGAATTCGCGGTTTTGCAAGTAGGCGTTGCGGATGAAGACATACTTGTCGCCGCTCACCATCTTCTCGGCCGACAACAGGCTGGCGCGGGTGTCGACGACGTTCAGGCCTCGAATAGAGTTACGCACCGAGACGTTATCGATATAACGATACGGGGCGGTGTAGTCATCGACCAGCTTGGCCGGCGCGTCACGCAGGGTGCTTGGCCCCAGCAGCGGCAGCATTACATATGGCCCGCTATCCAGGCCCCAGTAGCCGAGGGTCTGGCCAAAATCTTCATCGCTGCGCTGCAGGCCCATCTGGGTGCCCACATCAAAGAAGCCCAGCAGGCCGAAGGTGGTGTTGAAGATCAACCGGGCGGTGTCGACCCCGGCAGCGGCCGGCTTGGCCTGCAGCACGTTGTTGGCCAGGTTGCCCACGTCACCGATGTTGCGGAACATGTTGTGGATGCCGTCTTCGAGGAACTGCGGCGTCACATATTGATAACCCTGGGCCAGTGGCTTGAGCGCGTAGGTATCAATGGTGTCGTTGAAGGTAAAGATAGGACGGTTGATGCTTTCCCAAGGATCTTCTTCCGTGGCGGCCTGGGCAGCGAACGGAACCAGCATGACGCTGGCAGACAAACACAGCTGAGCTAGACGATGGCTCCAGCGCATAGGGGAAAACTCCTTGGATTAATCAGGCAAGGGCGCCGAGCCCAGGCGGTAAGGTGGCTAGTATAAGGCGGAAAAGTCCTACTGGCAGCATTCAAAAAAAGAAGCTGATTCTAGGACCCTTCTGTCATCTGCTGCCTTCATTTCGCTGTCACGGGACTGTCATGGAGGGCCGTTAGGCTGCTGGTTATTTCAAGGATGTTCCCATGGCCCGCGCCGAAGCCCTGCCCCTCCCCGTCCCCAGCCTGACCGCCGTACTGTTTGGCCTGAGTGGATGCCTGGTGGATTTCGGGGCGCGCATTCGCCAGCCTGGGGCAGCACCGGTCGAGCATGCACAGCCGACGCCTGGCGCACTTGAGAGTTTGCATCACCTGCAGGACCAGGGAATTCCTTGCGCCTGGCTCGATGAACTGCCACCGGCCACCAGTCATGCCCTGGCGGCTTCATTGCCGACGTGGATCAAACCGCCGCAACTTCCAGCAACAATTAATCCTTGGCCAGCGCCACATGCCTGCTGGCAGGCGCTGATGGCGCTGAACGTCCAGCAACTGGACGGTTGCGTGTTGGTCAGTGGCGAACCCCGGTTGTTGCAGTCAGGGCTCAACGCCGGTTTGTGGACCATCGGCCTGGCGTCCTGCGGCTCGCTGTGCGGCCTGGCACCCATCGAATGGCAGGCACTGAGCCAACAGCAACGGGAAACCAAGCGCGCCAAGGCCACCGTGCAATTATTTGGCCTGGGCGTGCATTCGGTGATCGATCACCTGGGCGAACTCGACACTTGCCTGGCGGACATCAGCCTGCGCCGACTCAAAGGCGAGAAGCCATGACCGGGATCATGCAGGCAGCGCGACGGTAGATTACTCTTAAGGCAGGCCATGGACTTTTGACCCAGCGTCGCGGTCCATGGCAGTGCCTATCAATAAAGGGAGTACGCCAATGCCTGCCCGCGAATTGCAAGAACAGCTCAACAAACTGCGCGAGCAATTGGAACAGAATCCACCACTTTCCGAAGTCGAGCGCGATGACCTACACGCGCTGATGCAAAAAATCGAACTTGAGCTTGAGTTGGAAACCAAAGCGCCGGACAACAACCTCGCCGACAATATAAACCTGGCTGTCGAGCGCTTCGAGGTGGAACACCCCACCCTTGCCGGGACCTTGCGCAACATTGTGCAAGCTTTGGGCAATATGGGGATCTGAACCCTTTAAATGCAAAAAGCCCTGCTATCAAGAGCGGGGCTTTTTAATGCAATCCATTGTGGGAGCGAGCAAGCTCCCACATTTAGAGCTTCATTGCCGGACCAGACGATGGTTCGACAGTTGAACGTCTTCAGTACTGCGATACGGGTTGATATCCAGCCCGCCCCGACGCACATACCGCGCGTACACCGTCAATTTCTCCGGCTTGAGCAAGCGCTGCAGGTCGAGAAAGATCCGTTCCACGCACTGCTCATGGAAATCCGAATGCTGGCGGAAGCTGACGATGTAGGCCAGCAGGCTGGCGGGATCCAGGGCCGCACCGCGATATTCCACCGCCACGCTGCCCCAGTCCGGCTGGCTGGTCACCGGGCAGTTGGACTTGAGCAGATGGCTGTGCAGGCTTTGCTCGACGATGCGCGAGGCATCGCAACGCAGCAGTTCCGGGCGCGGGTGCGCGTAGGAGTCGACGCTGATGTCCAAATCGTCGATGCACGTACCGGGCAATGCCACGATACCTTCACGCTCCACATCCTTGAGGCTGCGGATCCGCACGCCCACTGCTTTACCGGCAGCCGCCGACAGGTCCTGGCGCAGGGTCGCTTCCAGGCTCGCGGTATCGGCAAACGGGGTCTGGTTCAAGGAGTTGAGGTACAGCTTGAAGGATTTGGACTCGATGATATTCGGCGAATCCGCCGGGATCGCGAATTCACCGATGGCCACCACCGGCTTGCCGGACGGCAGCAGCCACGACAGTTCGAAGCAGTTCCAGAAATCCACGCCCTTGTACGGCAGGGTCTCGGCCGTCAGGCCCAATTCCGCCCATTTCGCCGTGCGCGGGATCGGGAACAGCAGTGACGGCGTGTACGTGGCGATGTATTCGCTGGATTTGCCCAGCGGCGAATGTTCGGCTGCGGGATGCATGACGGAAACCTGACTGAAGAATCAGCCGATTCTATCAGCCTTTGCCGCAGCCTTTGAGTGCTTACTGACTGACTGTCAGGTCGCCCTTCATCCCGGCCTGGTAATGACCGGGAACATTGCAGGCAAATTCCAGCCGGGTAGCCTTATCGAAGGCCCAGGTCAGCTCGGCGGACTTGCCCGGCTCAACCAGCACGCTGTTAGCGTCGTCGTGGCGCATCATGCCGTCTTTACCACCGTGCTCCATCGAGGCCGGATTCATCGAGGCATGGTCCATTCCCGGCTTCACCCCGGTCGGCGTCAACATGCCGCTCTGTTGCATCTTGAGCATTTCCTGCTGGTGCTGGGCATGCATCGCGGCGTTACCGAGGTTGAATTCGTGCAACAACTGGCCTTTATTGATGAGTACAAACCGCACCGTCTCGCCTGCCTTGATATCCAGCGTGCCAGGATTGAACGACATGTCGCCCATCACCACCTCGATGGTGCGACTGGCCTTGGCCGCCGGTGCGGGCTGGCCGAAATCAAAGTGCGCACCGGGAGACGCCCACAACGAGGTACTCAATACCCACACAGAGGCGGCCAGGATCAGACGGTTTACCATCAACATATTCATACTCCGACAAGGTAAGGTTCAACTTGCCCAAGACTCTAGATCGGTGCGGCTGCCAATTGACTGACAGTTGCATTACAACTCTGTCAGGTTGTGCCACGGCCCTGGCCGCTGCGGTATAACGCCCACGTTAAAACCATGCCCTGAGCTGCCCATGAAACTGCTGATCGTCGAAGACCAAACCAAAACCGGCCAATACCTGCGCCAAGGCCTGGGCGAAGCCGGGTTCAACGCCGACCTGGTGGCCGATGGCATCACCGGCCAGCAACTGGCCTTGAGCGGTGAATACGCCCTGCTGATCCTCGACGTGATGTTGCCCGGCCGCGATGGCTGGCAGATCCTGCAAGCCGTCCGTGGCGCCGGGCTGGATACACCGGTGCTGTTTCTCACCGCGCGGGATGCGATACAGGATCGCGTACACGGCCTGGAGCTGGGCGCCGATGATTACCTGGTCAAGCCCTTTGCCTTTTCCGAGTTGCTGGCACGGGTGCGCAGCCTGTTGCGTCGAGGCAGTTCGACGCAACAGGAAACCAGCCTGCAACTGGCCGACTTGCGCCTGGACCTGATTCGCCGTCGTGTCGAACGCAGCGGCCGACGCATCGACCTCACCGCCAAGGAGTTCGCCTTGCTGGAAATGCTTCTGCGCCGCCAGGGCGAAGTGCTGCCCAAATCGCTGATCGCGTCCCAGGTCTGGGACATGAATTTTGACAGCGACACCAACGTCATCGAAGTCGCCATCCGGCGCTTGCGAATCAAGATTGACGATGACTTCCCCAGCAAACTCATCCACACCGTGCGGGGCATGGGCTATGTGCTTGAAGAGCGCAGCCTGTGAGGGGCCGGTGGTCGCTGAGCAGCCGCCTGGCGCTGCTGTTCGCCGCCTGCACCGCGGTGGTGTCATTGTTTGCCGGGGTGTTGTTCAGCCGCGGCAGCGAGGCGCATTTCATCGAGCTGGACCAGCAACTGCTCGAAGGCAAGCTGATCGGTCTGCGCCGGGCCCTGCAAGACCTTGACGCCGAGCAGACCGAGCGCCGCCTGGAAGATGAATTGAGCCGTCAGGCCGACCTGGCGCTGCGCATCAAGGGCAGCGATGGTGTGCGCTGGTACGACAGTTCGATCCGGATTCCGGCCCAGTTGCCGGAGCAACCCGGCCTGTCGACCCTCAGCGATGCCGACAACGATTACCGAGTGTTGAACGCGCCCCTGTACCCCAACCGAGCCAATTCGCCGCAACTGACCCTGTTGCTGGACATCACCCACCACCAGCATTTCCTGCAACGCATGCAGCGCCTGATCTGGTTGACCGTCGGCCTCTCGGCCCTGGCCACCGCCCTGCTCGGCGCCTGGGCCGCCCGGCGGGCCTTGCGCCCCTTGCGACGCATGGGCGCCATTGCCGGCAGTGTCTCGGCCCGCTCACTCAACGCCCGACTGCCCGAAGAGCAAATGCCCGCCGAACTGGCGGAATTGGCCCACAGCATCAACGCCATGCTCGGACGCCTCGACGATGCGTTTCAGCGGCTCTCAGCGTTCTCTGCCGACATCGCCCATGAATTACGCACGCCGCTGTCGAACCTGCTGACCCACACCCAAGTCACCCTCACTCGCGAACGCCCCCTGGAGGATTACCGCGAGGCGTTGCACAGCAATCTCGAAGAGCTGCAATGGATGGCGCAACTGGTCAACGACATGCTGTACCTGGCCAAGGCCGACCACGGCTTGCTGGCGCTCAATCGCGAACCGCTGCAATTGGCCGAGGAAGTGGACGTGCTGCTGGACTTCTTCGCGCCGCTGGCCGAAGACACCAACGTCCGCCTGAGCCGCGAGGGCGATGGCCGCATAGAGGGTGACCGCAACATGTTGCGCCGGGCGCTCTCCAACCTGCTGGACAACGCCCTGCGCTTCACCCCCGCTGACGGCGAAGTGCGGGTGCACATTGTCGATGCGACTCAAGGAGTGAGCGTTAGTGTGGAGAACAGTGGCGAAGGAATTGCAGCGGACTTGCTGCCGCGCCTGTTCGACCGCTTCTACCGCGCCGACCCGGCTCGCCAGGAGGGCAGCAGCGAACACGCGGGGCTCGGACTGGCCATCACCCGCTCAATTATCCGCGCCCATGGCGGGCAGATCCGCTGTGAATCGGCCGATGGCTGGACGCGGTTCCTGATAGAGCTGCCAAAGACAAGCCAGCCCTGACACAAATCCCCGTGGCGAGGGAGCTTGCTCCCGCTGGGGCGCGTAGCGGCCCTAGAACCCGGCGACGCGGTGGATCAGGTTGATCAGGTCGATTGAGTGAGCTGGAGAGGGGGCTGCTGCGCAGCCCAGCGGGAGCAAGCTCCCTCGCCACAAAAGCATCCCGCTCGAGCAACCGATTTGCTCTTGAAACTGACACTGATTCGAGGCATTCCCTTAACCCACGCCGTGCCCAATTCCCCGTGGCGAGGGAGCTTGCTCCCGCTGGGGCGCGCAGCGGCCCTAAAACCCGGCGACACGGTGGATCAGGTTGATTGAGTGAGCTTGAGAGGGGCTGCTGCGCAGCCCATCGGGAGCAAGCTCCCTCGCCACAAAAGCATCCCGCTCGACCAACCGATTTGCTCTTGAGACTGACACTGATTCGAGGCATTCCCTTAACCCGCGCCGTGCCCAATTCCCGTGGCGAGGGAGCTTGCTCCCGCTGGGGCGCGCAGCGGCCCTAAAACCCGGCGACACGGTGGATCAGGTTGATTGAGTGAGCTTGAGAGGGGGCTGCTGCGCAGCCCAGCGGGAGCAAGCTCCCTCGCCACAAAAGCATCCCGCTCGAGCAACCGATTTGCTCTTGAAACTGACACTGATTCGAGGCATTCCCTTAACCCACGCCGTGCCCAATTCCCGTGGCGAGGGGGCTTCACGGGGTATCAGGAATACCGCAACGCCTGCGCCGGTTCGATCTTCGCCGCACGCCACGCCGGGTACACGGTGGCGAGGAAGCTCAGGATGAACCCGGCCGAGCAGATCAGCACCACGTCCCCACGCTGCAGCTCCGACGGCAGGTTGCTGACGAAGTACACGTCGGAACTGAAGATGTGCTGGCCGCTGACCCGTTCCAGCCAGCCCACCAGCGCACTGACGTTCAACGCCGCGATCACCCCCAGCACGCCGCCAATCAGCGTACCGACAACGCCGATCACCGTGCCCTGGACCATGAAGATCGCCATGATCTGCCGCGGCGTGGCGCCGATGGTGCGCAGGATCGCGATGTCCGCGCCTTTGTCGTTCACCACCATGATCAGGGTGGCGATGATGTTGAACGCCGCCACCGCGACGATCATCAGCAGCAGCAAGCCGATCATGGTTTTTTCCATTTTCATGGCACTGAACAGGCTGCCCTGGGTGTGGGTCCAGTCGTCAGCCTTGTAGGCCGCGCCAAGGTTGGTGGCGATGTCACCGGAGACCTTCGGCGCCGCGTACAAATCCTTCACCGCCAGGCGCACGCTTTGTACCTGGTTCGGCTGCCAATGCTGCATCTGTGCGGCATCGGCCAGGTGGATCAGCGCCATGGAGCCGTCCAGCTCGGCGCCCACCTTGAACACACCCACCACATTCAGCCGCTGCATCCGTGGGGTGATGCCGCCGGGGGCCGTGCTGACTTCCGGCACGATCAGGGTGATTTTGTCGCCGACGTTCAGACGAAAACGCCGGGCGGTGATTTCGCCGATCACTACGCCAAACTCGCCCGGCTTCAAGGCATCCAGACGCCCCTGGACGATATGCTGGGCGACAATGGACACCTTGCCTTCCTGGGCCGGATCGACACCGCTGATCTGGATCGGCTGCATCGAGCCCTTATGGCTGAGCATGCCCTCCATTTCGGTGAATGGCACCGCAGCGGTGACTTCAGGATTTTTCAGCGCCGCGGCGGCCACCGGTTGCCAGTCGTCGATCGGATTGACGCCGACGATCGTGGCGTGGGGCACCATGCCGAGGATGCGCGAGCTCATTTCGCGCTGGAAACCGTTCATCACCGACAACACCACGATCATCGCCAGCACACCCAGGGCGAGGCCGATCATCGAGGTCATGGAGATGAACGAAACAAAGCGATTGCGGCGCTTGGCGCGGGTATAGCGCGTGCCGATAAAGATCGATAACGGTCTGAACATTCGCGGGGCACCGTATGAAAATAAAAGACCCGGCGCTTGCAGCAAGTACCGGGTTTCGGTCGGTCAGATGGGCGTCAGGCAACCTTCCTGCAAGTGCAGGACGCGGTCCATCTGCCGGGCCAGGTTCATGTCGTGGGTCACCACCAGGAACGCGGTGCGCATCGACGTGCTGAGCTCCAGCATCAAATCCTGGATGCCTTGGGCGGTGTGGGAGTCGAGGTTGCCGGTCGGCTCGTCGAGCATCACCAGCCCAGGCTTGTTGACCAAGGCCCGGGCAATCGCCACGCGCTGGCGTTCACCACCGGACAATTCGGCCGGCTTGTGCTCCAGGCGATGCCCCAGCCCTACCCGCTCCAGCAACGCCGTGGCGCGCTGACGGGCCTCAGGAATCGCCGTGCGGCCAATCAACAGCGGCATGCAGACGTTTTCCAGCGCGGTGAACTCGGGCAGCAAATGGTGAAACTGGTAGACGAAGCCCAGGGAACGGTTGCGCAGCAGGCCACGGGCTTTCTCGTTCAGTGCCGAAAGTTCTTCGCCAGCCAGCCAGACACTGCCGGCGGTTGGCGTATCCAGGCCGCCCAGCAGGTTGAGCAAGGTACTCTTGCCCGACCCGGAGGTGCCGACAATCGCCACGCGCTCGCCAGGATGCAGCTCCAGTTGCAGGCCCGACAACACCACCACCGACTCCGGGCCCTCCTCGTAGGATTTGCCCAGGTTGCGGCAACTCAAGATTGCTTTTTCACTCATGCCCGACTCACTCATAACGTAACGCCTCCGCAGGCTGGGTGCGCGCGGCACGCCAGGCAGGATACAGGGTGGCGAGGAAACTCAGGACCAACGCGGCGCCGCAGACCATCAACACGTCATCGACCTGCAATTGCGATGGCAGGTAGTCGATGAAGTACACGTCGGCGTTGAGAAACTTGTGCCCGATCAGGCCTTCAAGGGCGGCGATCGCGGCGCTGACATTCAGCGCGGCGAACATCCCGACCAGGGCGCCGACAAACGTACCGATCACGCCAATGACCGTGCCCTGGACCATGAAGATCCGCATGATCTGCCCCGGCGTGGCGCCGAGGGTACGCAGGATCGCGATATCGCCCTTCTTGTCGTTCACCACCATCACCAGCGTGGAGATGATGTTGAACGCCGCCACGGCAACGATCAGCAACAGCAGCAGGCCGATCATGGCTTTTTCCATGCGGATCGCCTGGTACAGGTTGCCGTGGGTTCGGGTCCAGTCCCGGGCGTAGTAACGATCTTCGCCGAGTTGCTGGGCGATGGTCCACGCCACACGCGGTGCCTGGAACAGATCATCGAACTTCAACCGCAGGCCCTGGACCTGATCCGGCTTCCAGCGATGCAGGCGCGCCAGGTCCTGGAGATTGGTGACGCCCAGGTAACCATCGAGCTCGCCAGCGCCGACATGGAAAATGCCGACCACGGTAAAGCGTTTCATGCGCGGGAACATGCCGCCCGGGGTCACGGTGACTTCCGGGGCGACGAAGGTCAGCTTGTCGCCAATGGCAACGCCGAGCTTGGCCGCGGCCTTATCGCCGATGACGATGCCGAAACTGCCTGGCGCCAGGTCATCGAGTTTTCCCTGCTGCATGAAGTTGTCGATGATCGACACCTGCCGCTCGAGCCCGGGGTCGATGCCATTGAGCAACACTTTGGACACCTTGCCGTCGTTGGTCAGCAGCCCTTGCATCTGGGTGAACGGCGCCACGGCCAGCACCTGCGGGTTCTGCTTGACCTTGGCGGCCAGGCTCGGCCAATCGCTGATGGCTTCGCCGGACTCAAGGGTCGCGTGGGGCACCATGCCCAGCACGCGGGTGCGCATCTCATGGTCGAAGCCGTTCATCACCGAGAGCACGACGATCATCACGACCACGCCAAGGGCCAGCCCGATGATGGACGTCAGGGAAATGAACGATACGAAATGATTGCGACGCTTTGCACGGGTATAACGCGTGCCGATAAATACGAAGAGAGGTCTGAACATGTCGGGGCTTGTTCGGAGGGAAAAGGAACGTCCTTGTGGCGGGGGTCACAAACCAGCTTTACACTCAGACCACCGCCGCTACCATGGGTTCGCCATGTCGACATTAGATGAAGAAGATCGCCGCGAATACTACCGTATCGAGGACACGATCGCACTGGAAATTCGGCCCCTGTCCATTCCTGAAGCTGCTGGCCAGGAAGTGTTGCAGGATGCTTCTCCATTGTTCAATCTGCTCAGTGAATTGCACCTGAGCGAATTCGAGTCACAGCACCTGCTGCGCCAGATCAGCGAGCGCGAACGCAGCATCGCGGCATACCTCAAGGCAATGAACAAACGCATCGACCTGCTCAGCCAGGTCATCGCCCTGACGGTGCTCGGCGAAATCGGCGAACCGCAACCGGTGATCATTTCCGAAGGCGGCGTCGACTTCCAATACCCCACGCCAATCGCCGTCGGCACCCATTTGTCGATCAAGCTGGTGCTGATGCCGCAAGCCCTCGGTCTGTTGCTGCGGGCGCGGGTCACCCACTGCGACCCCAAGGGCGATGGCTTCGACGTGGGCACCGAGTTCGAACGCCCGACCGACGCCCAGCGCCAGTTGCTGGCCCGCTACATCCTGCAGAAACAGGCGCAAGAGCGGCGCCTGGCCCGGGAACAGAACGACTCAGGTATCAATAAGGAAGAACCGTGACCCTCATTTATGGCCACCGCGGCGCCAAGGGCGAAGCGCCGGAAAACACCCTGACCGGTTTTCAGGAGTGCCTCAAGCACGGCGTACGCCGTTGCGAGCTGGACCTGCACCTTTCGATGGACGGCGAGTTGATGGTGATCCACGACCCGACCCTCAAGCGCACCACCGATCGCCGGGGCAAGGTGGTCGAGCATTCCGCCGCCGAGCTGGTGACCTACGATGCGCGCAAAGGTGGCCCGGGCTGGATCAAGCCGTGCCCGATCCCACGCCTGGAGGAGCTGTTCGAGAAGTGTGATTTCGAGCACTGGCAACTGGAGGTCAAAAGCGCCTCGCGCACCCGCGCCGCCGCTACGGTGCTGGGCATTCGCGAAATGGCCCAGCGTTTCGGGCTGCTGGACAAAATCACCATCACGTCCAGTTCCCGGGAAGTGCTCAAGGCAGCCCTGGACCTGACCCCGGACATCTCCCGCGGACTGGTGGCCGAATACGCCTGGCTCGACCCGTTGAAGGTCGCCCAGAGTTACGGCTGCGAGATTCTGGCGCTGAACTGGACCCTGTGCACGCCGGAACGCCTGATCAAGGCGCAGCGCCAGGGGCTGCATGTGTCGGTGTGGACCGTCAACGAGCCCGCGCTGATGCGCAGGCTCGCCGATTTTGGCGCTGACAGCCTGATTACAGACTTTCCCGGTTTGGCCACTGCCACCCTCGAGAATTGCTGAAATCGGTCTCCCCGGCCGGCTCAGGCCACCGGCCGGAGCCGCTCAAAAAAGCCGGTTGAGCCCGTCATAGGCGGCTACCCGATAGGCTTCGGCCATGGTCGGGTAGTTGAACGTGGTGTTGACGAAGTACTTCAACGTGTTCAATTCGTCCGGCTGGTTCATGATCGCCTGGCCGATGTGCACGATCTCCGACGCCTGGTAGCCGAAGCAGTGCACGCCCAGTACTTCCAGGGTCTCGCGGTGGAACAGGATCTTCAGCATGCCTTGCGGCTCGCCGGCGATCTGCGCCCGCGCCATGCTCTTGAAGAAGGCCTTGCCCACTTCATACGGCACCTTGGCCTGGGTCAGCTCCTGCTCGTTCTTGCCGATCGAGCTGATTTCCGGAATGGTGTAGATCCCGGTCGGTACGTCGTTGACGAAGCGCCAGCTGCCGTTGTCGACAATACTGCCGGCGGCCGAACGGCCCTGGTCGTGGGCGGCACTGGCCAGGCTCGGCCAGCCAATCACGTCACCGGCACCGTAGATGTTCGGTACACAGGTACGGTAGTTTTCGTCGACTTCGATCTGGCCGCGGCTGTTGACCTTCACACCAATGTTTTCCAGGCCCAGGGTGTCGGTGTTGCCGGTACGACCGTTACACCAGAGCAAGGCGTCGGCCTTGATCTTCTTGCCGGACTTGAGGTGCAGGATCACGCCATTGTCGACGCCTTCGACGCGGTCGTAGTCTTCGTTGTGGCGCACGGTGATGTTGTTGTTGCTGAAGTGATAGCTCAGGGCCTGGGAGATTTCCGAGTCCAGGAAGCTCAGCAACTGGCCGCGGTTATCCACCAGTTCCACCAGCACACCCAGGCCGCTGAAGATCGAGGCGTATTCGCAACCGATCACGCCAGCGCCGTAGACGATGAGCTTACGCGGGGTGTGACCCAGGCTCAGGATGGTGTCGCTGTCGTAGATACGCGCGTGGTTGAAATCGATGTCGGCCGGGCGATACGGGCGCGAGCCGGTGGCGATGATGATGTGCTTGGCCACCAGTTTCTCGACCACGCCGTTGCCGCAGACCACTTCGACGGTCTGCTCATCAGCAAAGCTGCCGGTGCCAAAGAACACGTCAACGCGATTGCGGGCGTAGTAGCCAGTGCGCGAGGCCACCTGTTTGGAGATCACCTTCTCAGCGCTCTTGAGCACGTCCGGGAAGGAGAACCAACGCGGTTCGCCGATGGCACGGAACATCGGGTTGGTGTTGAACTGCATGATCTGCCGGACCGAGTGACGCAAGGCCTTGGACGGGATGGTACCCAAGTGGGTGCAGTTGCCGCCGACCTGCCGACGGCTGTCGACCATCGCCACCTTGCGCCCTGCCTTGGCCGCGTTCATTGCCGCGCCTTCCCCCGCCGGGCCGGAACCCAGTACCACCACGTCGTAGTTGTAGACAGCCATGCGTACTCCTCAGAACAGGCCGCGGCACCACACTTGGCGCCGACGGCTAAATCATGCCGGCCCGCGGCATGAAGGAACAATTTGGGGCCGGTTCACGAGCCCGGCCACAGTCTATAGAAGCGTCAACGCCGCGCACATTACCCCTTGGTCGCGTCGTAGGCTAGTTTTGCCTGCGCTATTTCGCCACACCTACGCTTTCAAAACGCTGTCGGAGCCTGCCCAAATCGCTGTGGCGAGGGAGCTTGCTCCCGCTGGGCTGCGCAGCAGACCCATTTTTGTGAGCGCTTCGCACTCAAGCGGGAGCAAGCTCCCTCGCCACAGGTCGCCTACATCCTGAAGGCTGTCATCATTGGGTTTTCCCGCCGCTGATCCGTTCAAACACATCGTTGGTACGGGAGACAAAACGATTGCCATCGCGCAGTACAAAAAATACCCCGATGCCGTGCTTTTCGGCATAGTCCCAACCCCGTTCAGGACCGAGAATCAGCAACAGCGTCGATAGTCCATCGGCCATCAACGCTGAAGGATGAATCACCGTGACGGACGCCAGGTCATGTAGGACCGGCGCACCGGTGCGGGCATCAAAAGTGTGGGAATAACGCCTGCCGCCCTGCTCGAAATACTTACGGTAGTCGCCCGAGGTGGAAACCCCGTAGCCATTGACCTCGATGACTCGTTCGGCCACTTGCCGGTCGTACCGGGGCTCTTCCAGGGCGATGCGCCAGGCCGAACCATCGGGCTTGCGCCCGACGGCCTTGAGTTCCCCGGTGGCTTCGGCCAGGTAACTGTCGATGCCCAGGGCCTGGAGCCTGGCGGCGATGCGGTCGACGGCATAACCCGCGGCGATACTGTTGAAGTCGACTTCAACTGCGGCGTCTTTGCACAACCGGTCGCTCTCGATGCGCAAATGACCATGACCGACGCGCTGGCGCACCAAGGCCAAGGCTTCGGCGGTCGGTACTTTTTCTTCGCGAGACTGAGGACCGAAGCCCCACAGGTTCAGCAGCGGTTCCACAGTCAGGTCGAAGGAGCCGTCGCTTTGAACCGACAACTGCTCACCTACGCCGACCAACTCCAGGAGCGGGCCAGGCATGACCTGACAGCTATTGGCCGGCAGCGCATTGAAACGCTCGATGTCCGAGTCGCTGCGATAGGTTGAGAGTTGCCGATCCACTTCGGCGAGGATGCTTTCCACCTCGACCTGCACCGTTTTCGCAGTGGGCCCGGCGGAATGTCTGACGTACTGAATCGAATAATGACTGCCCATGGTCGGGCCATCGAAGCGCTCCAGGGTGTCGCCGTTGTCGCAACCCGACAACACGCCGGCCAGCACCACAAGGCCAATCCATCGTCCAGTTAACAAATCTTCATCTCCCCTCAAAACCGCGACCGCCATTATGAACTCCAGCGCTCCCACAGGGGACGCAGTGCCTCCATACAAGATTTGCCAGAGTGAGTACCTACACATGTCTTCCCAAACGAGCAACGGCAAGGCGATTTTTCGCGTTGTCAGCGGCAACTTCCTGGAGATGTTCGACTTCATGGTCTATGGCTTCTACGCCACGGCCATCGCCAAGACGTTCTTCCCCGCCGACAGTGCATTCGCCTCGCTGATGCTGTCCCTGGCCACGTTTGGTGCCGGGTTCCTGATGCGCCCCCTCGGAGCGATTTTTCTCGGCGCCTACATCGACCGCCACGGCCGTCGCAAAGGCTTGATCATCACCTTGGCGATGATGGCCGCCGGCACGGTGCTTATCGCCTGTGTGCCGGGTTACGCCACCCTCGGCGTGGCGGCACCGCTGCTGGTGCTGCTGGGGCGATTGCTGCAGGGCTTTTCCGCCGGTGTTGAGCTGGGCGGTGTATCGGTGTACCTGGCAGAAATTTCCACGCCGGGGCGCAAAGGTTTCTTTGTCAGTTGGCAATCCGCCAGCCAACAGGCTGCCGTGGTGTTTGCCGGCCTGCTGGGGGTCGGCCTCAATCACTGGCTGAGCCCCCAGGAGATGGGCGAATGGGGCTGGCGCGTGCCGTTCCTGGTGGGCTGCATGATTGTGCCGGCGATATTCGTGATCCGTCGCTCACTGGAAGAAACACCTGAGTTCCAAGCGAGAAAACATCGCCCCAGCCTGTCGGAAATTGTCCGCTCCATCGGTCAGAACTTCGGCATTGTCTTGGCCGGCATGGCGCTGGTGGTAATGACCACCGTATCGTTCTACCTGATCACCGCCTACACACCGACCTTCGGCAAGGCCGAGTTGAACCTGTCGGACCTGGATGCGCTACTGGTCACGGTCTGCATCGGCTTGTCGAATTTCTTCTGGCTGCCCGTGATGGGGGCGCTTTCCGACAAGGTCGGACGTAAACCCCTGCTGCTCGGTGCGACTGTCCTGGCGATCCTCACCGCCTATCCCGCGCTGTCCTGGTTGGTGGCGAACCCC